>CAIQWT010000060.1 GCA_903875605.1 uncultured Geobacteraceae bacterium
CCAGAGTTATGTGGACGCATGGCAAGTTCGTTAATAAACAATTGTTCGCCCTGAACAAAGATCTCAACTGCCATAACTCCAATTAAGGCAAGGTCGTTCGCAATTGATAGCGCTAGGTGCTGCGCTTTCTCGGCAAGTTCTGAAGAGAGTTTGGGAGCTGGTGAAATGGTGCTGGTGCAAAGCCGACTGCATCATATTATTCACGATGAACGCCTGAATATGGTGATTGCCCGTCTCAAACAGCAGACAAACGGAGATTGCCTCGACTCTGTTGCGCTACTGGATTTGGTTGAAGAGCACCGACGCGATTTGCTTGAAACAGACCATCTGTTACACAATTCTATCGGGCGACTGCAGGAAAGTGCCATCGGCCTGCGAGTGGTGCCGGTTGAAATCGTTTTTAAGCGACTGCCGCGAGTTGTGCGTGATCTGGGCCGGAGTCACGGAAAGAAAATCCGCCTTGAGATGAACGGCCAGGAGGTAAGGATTGATAAGGCTATGGTGGAAATTCTCGCTGATCCACTGCTGCATATGGTTCGTAATAGCGTCGATCATGGTATTGAAGCACCGGATGCGAGAACGGCTGCCGGTAAATCAGTAGAGGCCGTTATAAGGGTATCGGCAGTTCAGCGCAGTAACAGTATTGTCTTGGAAATATACGACGACGGCGCTGGCATTGATACAGACAAAGTGCTGCTTAAGGCCGTAGAGCGAGGTCTGGTGACTGAGGATGCAGGTGCCGCTCTGCCGCGTGAGGAGATCCTTCGATTTGTCTTCCAACCTGGATTTTCAACAGCAGCTGTTGTGACGGAAACATCTGGCCGCGGTGTCGGCATGGATGTGGTTATGACCAATGTGATGAGCATGGGAGGGACTATAGACGTTGCTTCCACGCCTGGCCATGGCACTACGTTTACCCTGCGTATGCCGCTTTCTGTGGCCGTTCAAAATGTGCTGATAGTTGAAGTGTCCGGGCATACGCTGGCACTCCCCTGTCGTTATGTAGCTGAAGTCGTGGACATTACTGCAGACGAGCTCCAGACGGTTCGCGGGGAACAGGGTGTTCTGCTGCGAGGCGCGTATCTGGCGCTGCATCGTTTGGGAGCCTTGCTCGGTTATCAGGTCCCTCCGCGTGTACGAAGTGACCGTATTGCAGTAGTGCTGAGCAACGGCCTCCAGACAATCGGCCTTGAAGTTGACAGAGTCGTACGTCGTCAAGAGCTGTTCGTTAAGGATATTCACTCGTCGGTTGCGGCGCTCCCAGGGGTGGGCGGTGCTTCCATTCTAGGAAATGGTCGAGTAGTACTGATTCTTGATGGTGAAGACCTGTTGCGTATGGCGGCACGTTCAGCAGAGTCTGATCGACAATTATGAGCAACGCGGATACAGGTACTCTGTAGACAATAGTTGCAGCGTCAATCTTGGTTGCATGATAAAAAAACATTGTATAATAGGCAGATACCCTGTCATGGCAGCAGCGCGTCAATAGAAGTTGCTTTTATGTTTTTATACGCCTCCTTCCCGTCGCTATTGTAAGCTGCTGAAGTTGTTGTAATTAATACGATCTGGAACATGGCACCTAATTTGTATAGCTATATAAGTACATACAGTTACTGCTGGCGAAAACAGTTTGCATTTTATCAAAAGTAAGCGAGGTGGGTTATGCAGACTGTCTGGGTTGCCTTTTTTGTCGGGATGATATTGGGTGGTGTGATCGGAATTGTCGCGATATGTATGCGCGTAGCACCGATCCGCAGCAGTCAGGGTAATAAGTTATATGCCTGTCGGGAAGATTTTTGTTCTTTGAATAACGGCGGTATGACTACTGCCGACAGTTTTCAAGATGAGATGTAGCGTGTCCGTTGACAGGGAAGGATACTAATATGCGGGATTATCGACAACAGGTTAGACCTTTAGCGGTCTCCGATACGGATGATCTTAAGCTCTTCAGTACCGGTTTCTACGCTTTTCAGCAAAAGGACTATATCACCGCGATCAGTTACATGGACGGCCTTATGCAGAGATGTCCCGATACGGTTCTGCGAGATATGGCCCTGTTCTGGTTGTCTCAGGCCTATTTCAGTGCAGGCTTCCAAAATGAGGCAGCCCGCACTCTGGCGCAGTTTTTTCGGGAATATCCTGCTTTGGCATACATTAAAAAAGATGTTGATGAAAATCTTGTTGAGCTGGCTATTCGTTATAACATCGAATCCGCCAATACCTGACTGTTTGGGCTTTCAGCGGCTTTTTACCAGAGGAGCCCGCGCTCTGATTCATATTGCCTGATCTTGCCGGTGAGCGGATCTTTAAAGCAAAGTTTTCGTGCTACAAGTTGAAGGGGAATGCTGAAGTTATCCGGACTTTCGGCCTGTAGTTCAGGATAATAGCGGTCGTTTAATATGCCGAACCCGAGTCCGCTCATGTGAATCCGTAATTGATGTGTTTTACCAGTAAGCGGATGCAGGACGAAACGGGCCACCTCTTCTTTTACCTCAACAAGATGAATGACGGACCTTGCATTTACATTGCCGGATGCCGTCTTCATCCGGAACCCAGGCTCTCCCCTCTCGATTCTATCCTCTACATTCCATGAAGCCTTTTTTTGATATTGCCGACAGTGCGAGACAGCGTGATAGGTCTTTTCAACAAGGCCGTTCATGAAGAGAGAGCTATAGAGTCCTCTGCTCTTTTTGTTGACGGAAAAGAGCACAATCCCCGCCGTTTCACGATCAATACGATGCAGCGGCGCAAGGTCGTCAATTCCGGTGCTACGTCGCAAGCGGTTCAGCAGACATTCGTCTACATATTTACCACCAGGTGTCACAGGAAGAAAATGCGGTTTGCAGGCGACCAGTATATCATCATCTATAAAAAGGACTTTTTCGGCAAAAGGAATAACCTGTTCGATGCAAACTTCGCGGAAATAGAAAATTCGCATCAAGGGTGCGTAGGGAGTGTCCAGCGTTATCGGGCGCGACTTTTCATCAAGGACCTTATCGTTGGAAATGCGTTCCAGCCATGTCTCTTCAGAAATTGCGGGAAATCTTCTGCATAGGAATGCGAGGATGGACGGGTATGGCTTTTCAGTTTTAGGCATGGTGACAACAGAGGGGTGTTTCGAAATACCCATGGGAAGTCTCCTCCATAACCAATTCAGGGAAAAGGATGGCCAGGAATAACTCTCTTGAAGAAAGTCTTTAGCCCACCCTCCTCCTTAAAAGAAAGGTGGGCTAAATGCCCTAAGCTAACGGATACCACTTATTTCATTCTTGTTTATTTGCCGCGCCGTGAGCTGTTAAATACAGTTTTGGGTGCTCCGCCTGCCGCTCCAGGTCGTGTCTGCTGCGGACGTCCTGATGGCTTATTGCCGGGATGATCACTCTTAAATGGATTGATCGATCCGCCGGATCCTTTTTTGACATCGGCCGGCTTGCGTGTCGGTCTGGGTTCGCGTGGCGGACGGGCGAATTCGGCGTCTTTTTTGGGTGCAGGTACGGTGTAGTCAAAATCTGCTAACGTGCGCCGCTCCAGCGGGGCACCAAGCTTTTTCTCAATCGTCCGCACCATAAGTGTGTCTTCGCTGCAGACCATGGTAAAGGCATCGCCGCTTTTTGCCGCACGCCCGGTACGTCCGATGCGGTGGACGTAAGCTTCCGGGGTGTCCGGAATGTCATAATTGATAACGTGCGATATCTGGGAAACATCAATGCCGCGGGCGGCAATGTCAGTTGCAACCAGAATCTGATATGTGCCGTCACGGAATCCGTCCAGCGCGGCCTGACGGCGATTCTGTGACAGATTTCCCTGCAGTGAGGCCGCTTTATATTCGGCCTTCTCCAGTTGCTCACCCAATCGTTTTGCGCGATGTTTGGTTCGGGTAAAAATCAGTACCGAATCGGTATCAGTATGCTTCAGCAGTTCCAGCAGCAGAGCTGTTTTTAGATGTTGTTCCACCGGATAAAGAGCGTGGGAAACGGTGACCGGAGGGGCAGTATTGCCTACCTGTACAGTAACCGGGTCGCTCAGGATGTCATGAGCCAGTTTGTTGATACTGGGCGGCATAGTCGCCGAAAAAAGTAAAGTTTGGCGTTTTGCTGGGATGTGACCAAGAATCCGGCGGATATCGGGTAGGAATCCCATGTCAAACATCTGATCGGCCTCGTCCAAAACCAGCACTTCAAGGTGTGACAGATTGATAGTGCCCTGACCGATATGGTCAAGAAGTCGCCCCGGGCAGGCTACAACAATTTCAACTCCGTTTTTGAGTGCCTGAATTTGTGGATTAACGTTGACTCCGCCGTACACGGTAACGCTTCTCAGTCGGGTCTGTTTACCCAGCGTAACGAATGACTCATGAATTTGCTCGGCAAGTTCGCGGGTAGGTGCCACAATCAAAGCACGTACGCAACCGCGCGGTCCATCCATAAGGCGATTCAGGATCGGCAACGCAAAAGCAGCTGTCTTGCCGGTTCCGGTCTGGGCCAGCCCCATGACATCGCGACCCAGCATGACTGTCGGTATAGCCTGCTGCTGGATGGGGGTTGGTGTGACATAGCCTGCTTCTTTTATAGATGCGGCAATGACAGTGTGAAAATTAAACTCTTGAAACTCCATGATTCTCCTTCTTTCTGGTTGTTCTGATGGTACGAAAAAAGCCCCGGAAATTTCCGGGGCTTGCGATGACGTGCTATCCGGTACAACAATTGTAATGTTTCACCATACCAGTTTTTAAAGAGTAGTGTCAAGCAGGCAATCTCCTACTTTTCCACAGGGAGTCCGGCACTTCGCCACCCCGCCATGTGTCTGTCCAGGAGAGTTACATTACGATAACCGTACAGGCCCAAAAGTCCCTGAGCCATCTGAGCGCGTGGTCCGTGCTCGCAGGTGATTACCAGTTCGGAGTTTTTATCCGTTGGCAACTTTGCCAGTTTAAGCAATATTTTCCAACTTGGGGCGTGAACAGCGCCAACAATGTGGCCGCTGTTAAATTCATAACCGCTGCGGACATCTACCACAACAGGTGAAAGTGCTGATTTCATACGTCGTACTAATTCCTTTGCATACATGATAACTCCTTTGAAATGACTATCTGGCTGTAATGCCGCGAACAACACGATAGCCAAGCAGTAAAAACGGCCAGGCGTGCCAGGCCAGGTCAAAAATATCAAGCGGTCGTCTCAGGGTACCGGCCATCAGCATCCTGATCTTTTCCACTATGTGAGGCTGGGGGAAAAACGGGGCAAATCCGAGCAGCAGAACCAGCGGGATCAAAAATTTGTACTCCAGTAAATCCTTCATGACAACTCACCTCTGTTTGTGCATGAAAAAATAGTATTGAAGTATATGGATGTCAATATAATTGTGCGGTTCCTGCGCCAGCAATATATTGGTATCGGGAAAATTTTTCGATCAACTTTCAAGCGGGTCAATTAATTGTCGCAGAATCAGGCCGGCCGGATTCCTCTTAAAATCTATCCTTTAAACGGCTGAAGAAGAAGCTGCAGTAAACTCAACTCTTCCTGCCGGCGGTATTCTTTAAGGCCGATGGTCATCTCCAGATGCCCTTTTTCGGGTTGAGAGCGATAGGTACCACAAAGACGATCCCACCAGGGAAGGTTGAAACCGAAATTGCTGTTGGTTTCGCGCACAAGAGTCGAATGATGGACGCGGTGCATGTCCGGTGTAACAAGGAACAGTCGCAACAGGCGGTCAAGTGAGCCTGGAAGTTTTATATTGCCATGGTTGAACATGGCGGACGCATTCAGGACAACCTCAAAAGCCAGTACCGCTTTTGCCGGAGCACCAAGAGCTATCACCGCCGCCATTTTGATCAACATCGAGATGACCATTTCCAGAGGATGGAAGCGATTGCCGCTGGTAACGTCAAGATCAAGGTCGGAGTGATGCATACGGTGCAGACGCCATAAGAGTGGAATATGATGAAACAGGAAGTGCTGAAGATAGATGATTAAATCGAGAAGAAGTAAGCTCAAAAGTATTTTGAACCAGTGTGTTATCGGCAGCATATTGAAGAGGCCCCATCCGCGCTCTTCAGCCGTCAGTGCCAGCGCTACAGGTAGGATCGGAAACAGGAATCTGACCACTGCTGTATCAATAGCTACCAGTGCAAGATTAGTAAACCAGCGCTTTCCCTTGCCGTTATGCAGAGGTCGGCGCGGTGCGACAAGCTCCCATAGAGCAACCAGCAGAAGAACACCTGCAAAAAGGGAAAGCCGCATTAGCTGTTCATTCTGCATACTGTCACCCGATTAGCCGGTATTTTCCATATCCCGGCGGTAAACGCCGCTCTTGCCGCCTTCCTTGAAAAGCAGTCTTATCGTTCCGATCGTAATCGATTTATCGCTTCCCTTGCACATGTCATAAATCGTCAGAGCGGCCAGACTGGCACCGGTCATAGCCTCCATTTCCACGCCGGTGCGTTCGAAAGCCCGCACAGTACAGCGTGCCGTGATTGTTCCGGCCTGTTCATTAAAGTCAAAATCGACTGTGACGTTATGTATTGCCAACGGATGTGAAAGGGGAATCAGATCCGATGTCCGCTTGGCCGCCATAATTCCGGCCAGACGAGCAACCCCCAGCACGTCGCCCTTGGCAACAGAGCCGCTTTTGACCGCAGCCAGTAGTTCTGGGGAGAGCCTTACTTCGGCAGCCGCAACCGCGGTCCGCATGGTCGGTTGCTTGGCGCTGACATCGACCATAATGGCATGGCCGCTTTCGTCAAAATGATTAAAGTCCATGGTTACATCTCCTTAACTGCTGTCCACGCCACTTGCAGAAGCAATTACACGAAACTAAACTATGCCGGTGTCAAATACTGTTCAAACTGTTTTTTGTCGACGGCACAGCGATATGCTTCATCCGGATTGACTTTTTTAGTTTTCAGCAGATCAAGCAGGTGTTGATCCATAAGCTGCATGCCATCTTTTTTGGCAGTCTGCATGATAGAGGGGATCTGGAATGTTTTCCCTTCGCGGATCAGGTTGCCGATAGCCGGGGTGCCGAGCATGATTTCAAGCGCAGCAGCACGCCCTTTTCCGTCGGCTGTTTTCAAAAGCTGCTGGCAGATAACCCCTTTGAGTGATTCAGACAGCATGGCACGTACCTGCTCCTGCTGATCGGTCGGGAACACATCGATAATCCGGTCAACCGTCTTTGCGGCGGTGCTCGTATGCAGGGTGCCAAACACAAGATGCCCGGTTTCGGCGGCACTCATGGCGAGCTGAATAGTTGTCAGGTCGCGCATTTCTCCTACCATAATGACATCCGGGTCTTCTCGCAGTGCCGCCCGCAGTGCCGAAGCAAAACTTTCGGTATGCTCGCCTATCTGTCGCTGGTTCATAAGTGACATTTTGTTTTCATGAATAAATTCGAGAGGATCTTCAAAGGTCAGGATATGTTCCTTACGGGTTGAGTTGATCAGGTCGATCATGCCGGCAAGAGTCGTTGACTTGCCGGAGCCGGTCGGTCCTGTTACCAGAACCAGACCTTTTTTGAAGTTTGTCATGCGTCTTACGCCTTCCGGCAGGCCAAGATCGTCAGCAGAAAGGATCTTGGAGGGTATAATACGGAAAACGGCAGCAATGCCGCGATACTGCATCATAATGTTGCCACGAAAACGGGCAAGACCTGCGACTTCATAGGCAAAGTCAAGATCTTTGGTTTCGTTGAACTGAGCCTGTTGTTTCTCACTGAGAATTTCGAACAGAATCGCTTTCAGTTCATCGTGACCAAGTGCCTTGAAATTAAGGCGAACCATTTCCCCGTGATGGCGGAAAATTGGCGGATTACCGGTGGAAAGGTGCAGGTCGGACGCTCCCTGCTCTTTCATCATGTTAAAGAGTGCATCTATGCGTGCCATGAGATTCCTCCTCTCTTAAAGAACAACGGATGCAATATATTCTTCTGACGAAACAGCTCCAGCCATCAGGAGCCGTAACCCCTCATCCTCCAGACCATGATAACCGGCCGTGGTGAGATAATTTTCGACAGCAGCGACATCGCTTGACTGCTCAAAAATCCGCAGAAATTCTTCAGTGAAGATAATGACGTCAGTCAGAAATCTTCTCGTACTGTAGCCGCTATGACCGCAGGTAAGGCAGCCTGTTGTACGGTGAAACGACTCAGGCAGTTCACAAAGGTTCATCGCAGTCAACTCTCCGGCGGGAGGGATGCAGTCAGTTCGACAGTCGGGGCAAAGAAGCTGGATTCCTTTAAACGAAACCAGGCCATTGACAAAAAACGGCAGGAAATAATTCTGCTGCTGATACAGCAGCAGTTGCCGCAGGACATTGCCGGTCCCGCGTATTTCCAGTCCGGCGAGGACAACGGTGCCGCGCATGGCAGCCCGGCAGGCTGCAGTGAAGGGCATGCTCTCTGTAGCGTCCTCGATAACCAGTATGTCCGGAGCGTGATCCAGGGCGTTCATGATGGCAGCAGCACGCTCGGAATCGCTGCGCGGAAGTAGTATCCTTGGGAAGTGCTTGGTCGTCCGCCCTGGTCCTTCGCCGAGAATGATCACATTTTTACCGACGGTGTCAATCTCCTCCAGCATAAGATCCATAAAGCGATCACGTTCCTGAGTGTTGCGTGAAGCAAAGAAAGTAATACCCTGCTGCTTGCGTGACAACAGGATGAAATCTGCTTCCTGCCGTGGCGGGAGCTGGAGATCGGCAAGGCGGTCAGGAACAGTGGCTGACACATGTGGACGGATTGTAATGTAGTCGCCGCCATAACCGGCCATAGACGCTATCAGGAAAGAGATCGGATGTGAACGGTAAATGAAAGTAAGCAGGCCGGAGGAATTCGGCTCACTTTGAACAGTGTTGTCGATACTTTTTCGGATTTTAAGTGTGATATCAGGGTAGTAGGTTGTGGCTAACGAGCCGATAGGGCGTGAAACGCCACTCCGTCTGCCGCTGATCAACACGGTTTCCCCCATTGGCTGCAGGGAAAGTGAAGAAAGTCTATTCTGCATAATAAAAATCAACAGATAGTCAAGCAGCTTGCCTCCGTGCAGATCAGAATTAATTTTTTCCAGAACTTTTTCGGAAAAGGCGCTGGAATCAAAACCCAGGGTTTCCTGTCCGCTACCGCCGTAGCAGGCTTCGATCATTTCACGGATTTCGCGGATTAAGGCCACCGAGACGTTGACCTGACAGCCGGACAGCTGCTCAACCGCCGCAATTGCGGCCTTGTTCAGAGGGTCGGAAATAGCGATGCTCAACTCATTGCCGGCCTTTATGAGCGGAATCAGGTTGAATTTTCTCGCTGTTGCAGCTGGAACGAGCTGCAACGCCTCAGGGTCGATCATGTCGCTCTTGAGACGAATGTACGGGAGAGACAGCTGTGTGGACAGGGCCCAGTCGATATCCTCCTGAGTGACTATTCCAAGGTTTATCAGCGCCTCACCGAAGCGGGCACCGCTGCGCCCCTGCTCTTCAAGGGCCGCGGTTATATCAAGATCGCTGATGATGTTATAGGAGGAGAGAATTGTACCCAGGGAACCGCTTTTTATCTGCGCTGACATGGCAGACCTCCGTAGTTTAAAATCTATTCGCTGCGGTCAGTCAGGTTCTCAAAACGAGTATGTTCACCAAAAAAGGCGAGACTGACCGTACCTATCGCGCCGTTACGTTGTTTCCCTATGATCAGTTCGGCGGTGCGATCATGGCCCTGAGTACAGGATCCATCACGCTTGCGGCACTGTTCACAGTAAACCGCCTCACGGTAGACGAACATGATTACGTCGGCATCCTGCTCGATGGCTCCGGATTCGCGCAGGTCACTCATCATCGGGCGTTTGTCGGCGCGTTTTTCCAACTCGCGGTTGAGCTGAGAGAGTGCAACTACCGGCACGCCAAGCTCTTTTGAGAGCGCCTTCAGCGCCTGTGAAATCTCGGAAATTTCCTGCTGACGCGATTCGATTTTAGTCCCTGATTTCATCAGTTGCAGATAATCAATTATGATCAGCCCGATATCATGCTCGGTCTTTAGTCGGCGGGCTTTGGAACGGAGTTCCAGGACGCTGATGGCCGGAGTGTCATCAATAAAAATCTTGGCGTCATGGAGCACTCCGGCAGCTCTGGTCAAACGCGGCCAGTCACTGTCAAGAAAGTGACCGGTGCGCATCCGGCTTAAATCAACACGGGCAATGGAAGCCAGGAAACGCATGACAAGATCCTCTTTGCCCATCTCCAGTGAAAAGATGACGGCAGGAGTCTTCTTCTTGCTCTCGGCGCTGGCATGCTGGGCAATATTGAGTGCCAGGGTTGTTTTTCCCATAGACGGTCGGGCGGCGATAATGATCAGGTTGCCAGGCTGGAAGCCGGCGGTCATCTGGTCAAGATCAGCGTAACCGGTCGGCACACCTGTGATGTGTTCTTTGCGATCATTGAGTGACTTGAGGAGTTTGAAGGCATCCTTGATAAGCGGCTGGATCGGTACATACTGGGGACGAAGCTTGTTCTCCCCGATTTCATAAAGGTCTTTCTGGGCTTTATCCAGCAGTTCATTGACATCGGTCTGGTCTTCATAACTCCGGGTGACAATGCCGGTTGCAATGGAAATCAGCTTGCGGTTGACGGACTTTTCTTTAACTATTTTACAGTAATAGGTGACATTGGCCGCAGTCGGAACATAATCTACCAGCATCAGCAGGTAGGCTGCCCCGCCTATTTCATCCAGTTCCCCCCTCTTTTTCAGGGTTTCGGTCAGTGTGACCAGGTCGCATGGCTCACGTCTGTCAGACAGCTGCATCATTGCAAGAAAAATCTTGCGATGCGCCTCACGATAGAAATCTTCCGGCACGATGCTTTCCAGAACCGTGTTAATGGCCTCATTGTGAATCAGAATACCACCCAGGATAGACATTTCGGCATCAAGGTTCTGGGGGGGGAGTTTTGGGTCAATCATGCACGTAGTTCCTTGGCGTGTTTAGGTTTTAGTTTGTTACGCAGTTTCAATTTTTTCCCGGCGCAGGAGATCTCCGGCCTGCACCTTAAACGGTACTGTAAGAAGTATCCGTGAGTTGGGGTTTGCAGTCTCCACCTGAACAGCTGCTCCGCGTTCCGGAACAGTGAAAAAACTCTGTAGGATCAGTGTGTCGCTGCGCATGCCAGGGCCTATGAATTCTATAATATCAGCCGTCTTGATCCTGTTTCTTACGCTTATAAGGAGTGTGCCGTCGTCCCTCACCTCATCAACAACTCCGACAAAGTCGTGGCTGCGGATGTAGGCAGATTCGTACTCCTGGCCGACGTTCTGCGGCTGTCCGAAGAGGAATCCGGTTGTGTAGCCGCGATGGCTCAGCTTAGCAAGTTCCTCCATCCATTCGGTGCGGCATTTCCAACCGTCAGGATTTGCCAGATATTCGTCCAGCGCCCGGCGATATACACGCAGCACTGAAGCAACGTAGTTTATGCCCTTCATGCGCCCTTCTATCTTGAGGGCCTTCACTCCGCTTGTGACAATGGCAGGAATATGCTCCACCAGGCAGAGATCGCGGGAGTTAAAGATAAAGGTGCCGTTTTCGTCTTCTACTACGGGGAAATACTCACCCGGTCGTGACTCCTCCACCAGGTGATAGCTCCAGCGGCAAGGATGGGTACATTCACCCTGATTGGCATCACGGCCTGTCAGCATGCTGGAAATAAGGCAGCGTCCGGAATAGGAGATGCAGAGTGCGCCATGCACGAAAGCCTCAAATTCCATTCCCGGAACTGCAATCACTGTTTCACGAATATTTTCAAGACTCATTTCGCGGGCAAGATTGATCCGGCGGACACCCTGCTGCTGCCAGAATCGTGCAGAGCGCCAGTTTATAGTGTTCGCCTGGGTTGAAAGATGCAGTTCGCGCTCCGGCGATATCTGCCGTACCGCGTCTATAACCCCGGGATCGGCAACAATATAGGCATCGAACGGGAGCGGGGCAATCTGCGTCAGATATTCATCCAACTCAGAAAGTGCTTCATTGCGTGGATAGCTGTTGATGGTCAGATACGCTTTTACGCCCTTTGAATGGCAGAAATCCAGCGCACTCTTCATCTCCTCGACAGAAAAATTATCGGCCTTGTTGCGCAGGCCAAAAGCCTGGCCGCCCAGATAAACAGCGTCCGCACCGTAATGAATCGCTATTTTAAGTTTTTCCATATTACCGGCCGGAGCCAGCAATTCAGGTGTCTGCATAGGAATTTCCAGTATTAAATAAATGTGGTGGCGGTTTAATGATTCGCGGGGGTTTGATGCTAGCATAATCAGTCAGTCAATAAAACTGAAAAGGAACCTATTCGCTTGACAAAGATGGTGATATCGCTTTAATTATGAAAAACGTCCGTTAAATGGGGGTATTATGCCGTCAGGCAGCCAAATTGTACCATATCTGTTTTTGTCTCTTTTTCTGTCGGGCTGCGCTGCCAATGACCTGATGATAAAACGTCAGGCAGAGTCCGAAGCAAAAATTGAGTTTCTAATTCAGACTTCAAAAAAAGTGGAACAACGTCACACTCAATTTGCCGGTCTACTGCAGGTTCAGGATGAGCGTCTTCAGGCGGTAGCTGTTGAGATAAAGCAGCTGAAGGATGAAAATAACCTTATGCGAACTTCCCGCGACGAGCTTTCGGCAAAAGTTGCAAGCCTCGCTGCACACTCTCAAACCCCGAAAGTAGAGATTGTGAATCAGCTGTCACCTCCCAAAACGGCCAAAGAGTCCGGCCCGCCTGCGGAGTATCTCAAGGCCTTCGGTCTGTACAGCGCGAACAATTTTCCGTCTGCTATTGAATCTTTTGAGTCGTTTATCAAGATTAACCCTCAGAGTGACTACGCTCCCAATGCCCTGTACTGGGTTGGCGAGTGTCACTATAGCCTCTCTGATCTGCCCAGGGCCAAAGAAACTTTTTTGAAAGTTGCTGATAATTACCCGAAAAGCTCCAAGGCCCCGGATGCACTATTGAAGCTTGGTTTTACACTGTCAGCATTGAAGGAAAAAGAACGTGCGACGGGGATATTTGAAAGAATTATTACCGAATTCCCTAGCAGCTCCGCTGCAATTAAGGCTCGTGAACGTTTGAGTGCACACTGATCTACCCCGCTCTCCATCACCCGAAAGCGAATGAGGAATAACCTATGAAGATCAAATTGCTGCTGCTGGCGGCACTTATGTCAACACCATTAATAGTACATGCCGCCGGACAGGATGAGCCTGCCATTTATGTCATAAAAAAAGGTGATACGCTCTGGGGGCTCTCTGAGCGATTCATAAAAGATCCGAAACACTGGCCGAATATGTGGTCAAAAAACGGCCAGATTACCAATCCCCATTTTATTAATCCCGGACAGAAATTGCGAATCTTCCCCGATCGGCTGGAGCTAGTTGATAAAGCGGAAGAGGCAATAGCAGTGAGACAGAGTGCGTCACCCGCTTCCGCAATAGCTTCAGCTACAACGATCGCCGAATCATTCAAAGAAGTTGCTGCCGAAAAAAGCTACAGCGTTTACGGGACAGAAGGTTTTCTGGCCGATAAGGATTTCAAACCGTACGGCCTGGTCATCGGTTCTCAGAATGATCGGACGGTAGCAGGCGTTGATGATATCGTCTATACCGATATCGGCCTCGATCAGCAAGCGGCCAGTGGGGACAAGTTCTCCATATTTCGCAAAGATGTACCAGTTAAACACCCGCTTAACAGCGAGGAGATGGGATATAAAATAATCCCGCTCGGCACATTACAGTTGACCGATGTAGTACAAAAATCATCGCGGGCAATTATTACCGCATCATCCCGAGAAGTCAGCCCAGGTTCCTATCTGCGGCCTTATAAAGAAATCCGTCGCCGGGAAATAGCACTGAAGAGTACCGCCAGTGATCTCAAGGGATATATACTCGAGAGCTACAGCGGCATAAGTGTCATTGCAGCGGGGGACGTAGTTTATATTGATCTCGGCTCCAGTCAGGGGGCAGAGGTCGGCAATATGCTCTACATTATCCGTGATGTGGCGATCGATCAACGTTATGTTCAGGGGCGGGTAGATAAGCTGCCGCAGGAGTTACTTGGAGCGCTGGTGATTCTCGAAACCGGCAAGAAAACTTCTACAGCGCTGGTTGTCAAAAGTATCGAAACTATCTACAAAGGTGACCGGCTCGTCAGTCAAACAAAGTAGCGCGGGTCAGTCCCCCCGTTAAAACCGGCTTCTGGCCGGTTTTTTTATGGTATCAGGTGGAATATATCAGATATGGAACATTTTTACTGGATAGGTCTTAAAGCGGTTCCAGGTATTGGTAATGTTGCCTTCCGGCGCCTATTGGAGCGGTTTGACACACCTGAATCCGTACTGCAGGCTTCTCCCGCATCACTTGCCGGCATCAGGGGAATGACGGCTGCCACTATCGAGGGAATCAAAAATGGTGAATGGCGCCGTTTTGCGGAAGAGGAGTGCCGACGCCTTGAGGTAAGCGCTGCGCGTCTGGTGACGTATGTGTCGCGGGACTACCCGAAGTCACTGTTCGAAATTCCTGATCCACCCCCTTTTCTGTATATTAAAGGGGAACTGCGCTCGAGTGAGCTTTCAATTGCCATAGTTGGTTCTCGCCGGGCGACATCCTATGGATTGATGACAACGGCAAAGCTGGCCGAGGCGCTAGCCAGTCATGGTGTCTGCGTCGTTTCGGGAATGGCGCGTGGTGTTGATACCGCCGCCCACAAAGGGGCTCTGCAGATGGGTGGAAGAAGTATCGGTGTTTTGGGGTGTGGCGTAGACAAAATATACCCGCCGGAAAATCGTGCCCTCTACGCACAAATGGCAGACAAAGGATGTCTTGTCTCTGAATTCCCGTTGGGAACCTTGCCGCTCGCCGAAAATTTTCCACGCCGCAACCGGATTATCAGCGGGCTATCAAGTGGTGTGCTGGTTGTTGAGGCTGCAGAGAAAAGCGGTTCGTTAATAACCGCCCAGTATGCTCTTGAGCATGGACGTGATGTTTTTGCCGTCCCGGGGAATATTTCATTTGTTACCAGTCGCGGCTGTAACCGTCTGATCAAGCAGGGGGCGAAGCTGGTTGACTGTGTCGAGGACATTCTGGAGGAATTGCCGGAATATGCTCGAGCCGCCGCCGATGCCCCCTTGTTTCAACAACCCCCGCGCACTTTTGCCCTGACGCCGAAAGAAGCTGCTATTTACGAACTGCTGGCCCGCTCACCGCTGCATATAGATGACATCATCTCCCAAACTGAATTGACAGCCGGAGAGGTTTCCTCTATGTTACTGCACCTTGAACTCAAGGGGGCGGTTACACCGCTGCCCGGTACACATTACGCTATCACTTAGATAAGGACCCTTTTACTTATGTCGAAAAATCTTGTCATCGTTGAATCTCCTGCCAAGGGTAAAACAATAGAAAAATTTCTGGGGCCCGATTTTAAGGTACTTGCCTCGTTCGGTCACGTTCGTGCACTGCCGAGTAAACAGGGCTCAGTGGATATCGAGAAAGGCTTTGAGCCCAAGTATCATGTGCTTCCGGAAAGCAAAAAACATCTTGACGCAATCAAGTCGGCTCTCAAAGAGGCAGACACACTGTTGCTTGCAACTGACCCCGACCGTGAAGGGGAAGCGATCTCCTGGCATCTTCTGGCTGCCCTTGGCCTGGATAAAAAAAATCCCGGTGTCAAAATCCAGCGGGTTGAGTTTCACGAAATCACGAAAGATGCCATCCTGCATGCTGTAAAAAATCCCCGTGATATTGCACTGGATCTGGTGGACGCTCAGCAGGCCCGCTCTATTCTCGATTACCTGGTCGGCTTTAACCTTTCGCCGTTTCTCTGGAAAAAAATCCGCTATGGCCTTTCTGCCGGACGGGTTCAATCCGTGGCGCTGCGGCTGGTCTGCGAACGTGAAAAAGAAATCCTGGCTTTCAAAGAGCAGGAATATTGGACGATTGCCGCCCGTCTTGGTGTTGCCCCGGGGCTGGAGTTCAAGGCCGGCTTGGTGGATGTCGGCGGCAAAAAACTCGGTAAGTTCGATATTCCGGGGGAAGATGTCGCGTTTGCGCTGAAAGCAGCCCTGCAATCTGGCAGCTACAAGGTCGAAAAAATTACCAAGACCGAAAAAAAACGGAATCCGTCACCACCTTTTACTACATCAACACTCCAGCAGGAGGCGTCGCGCAAGCTCGGTTTTTCTGCCAAAAAGACCATGTCCACCGCACAGAAGCTCTATGAGGGGATTGATATCGGAGCCGAGGGGACAGTCGGCCTGATTACCTATATGCGTACGGACAGTGTTAACCTTTCAACGCTTGCCCTGAAAGATGCCCATGATGTTATCTCCGCAGCATACGGCAAAGAATACGCTCTTACCAAGCCGCGTATATTTAAAACCAAATCAAAAAACGCCCAGGAAGCCCACGAAGCTGTCCGGCCGACCTATATTGCAAAAACGCCGATTGAGCTGAAGAAGTTTCTGACACCTGACCTGTATAAGCTGTATGAACTAATCTGGAAGCGTACAGTTGCCTGCCAGATGGCCGAAGCACTTCTGGACCAGACGTCAGTTGATATCAGTGCAGAGCTCTCCGTGCCGCCTGCTGCCGGCCCTTTTGCCGGTTCAGCCAGAGCGGGACTGCGCGCCGCCGGCACAATTATCCGTTTCCCGGGTTTTATGAAGTTGTACATCGAAGGGCTTGATGATCAGGATGAGGAAAAAGAAGGGCTGTTGCCTGCCATGACCAAAGGAGCCGCGCTGAAACTTCACGAGGTCCTTCCTGAGCAGCACTTTACGCAACCGCCGCCACGCTATTCCGAGGCGACTCTGGTCAAAACATTGGAGGAGTACGGCATCGGTCGCCCTTCGACTTTTGCATCCATCATGAACACCCTGGTAGAGAGAAAGTACGCCCGTCTCGATAAGAAACGCTTCTTCCCTGAGGATGTCGGCATGGTGGTCAGCGACCTGTTGACAGCACATTTTGCTCAGTATGTGGATTATAACTTTACTGCCGGCCTTGAAGAGGAGCTTGATCAGGTTTCGCGCGGTGAAAAAGAGTGGAAGCCCCTTCTGAAGGAATTCTGGGAGCCGTTTATTGCACTTCTGAAACAGAAAGAGGGTGAGGTTAACAAGTCAGATCTGACCACAGAGGTGACTGAAGAGGTCTGTCCGGAATGTGGTAAATTGCTGGTCGTAAAACTCGGTAAGCGGGGTAAATTTATCGCCTGTTCCGGTTTTCAGGAAGGGTGTAAATATACCCGTAATGTCGATCAGGATGGGGTTGAGGTTGCCGAGCCAGTTGTCTCAGACGAAAAATGCGAAAAATGCAGCCAGCCGATGCTCATCAAGGATGGTCGTTTTGGTAAATATCTGGCCTGCTCCGGTTACCCAGCCTGTAAGAATATCCAGCCGCTGGTTAAGCCGCTTAACACCGGTGTGGTCTGTCCGGAATGCAAAGAAGGGCAGCTTATAGAGAAAAAATCCCGCTTCGGCAAGTTGTTCTACTCTTGTAACCAGTATCCGAAATGCAAGTTCGCCCTGTGGGATCTGCCAGTCGAAAGCCCCTGTCCCAAATGCGGTTTCCCGCTGCTGGTGAAAAAGGTTTATAAGCGCAAAGGTGAATTTTTGAAGTGTCCCAAAGAAGGCTGTGATTACAATACCAGCGAATAAACTATTATTTTGAAACTCCGGGGCACTGGGGCATTGAGGTTTTTTTTTAGCCTCCGTGTCTTAGTGCCTCTGTGTTTCAAGTCCGAAGGAATTCAATAAAAATGTCTGAGAAAAACATCAATATTATCGGCGGAGGCCTTGCCGGTTGTGAAGCCGCCTGGCAGGCCGCACAGCGCGGGGTTTCAGTTGTTCTGCATGAGATGAAGCCGCAGCGTTTTTCCCCCGCCCACGAACTGCCGGGTCTGGCAGAACTGGTCTGCTCCAACTCTTTGCGCGGCATTTCGCTTGATAATGCCGTGGGCTTGCTCAAAGAGGAATTACGCCGCTGTGGTTCCCTGACAATGGAGGCTGCCGAAGCGACCAGCGTTCCGGCTGGGGGCGCTCTCGCGGTTGATCGTCAGCTCTTCTCCGCATACGTTACCGCCAAAATTGAAGATCATCCACTGATCCGGATTGAACGGACTGAATCAACTGCTATTCCGGCAGAGGGAATAGTCATCATCGCTTCAGGTCCGCTCACCAGCGATGCGCTGGCGGTTTCGCTCGCGGACTTGACCGGTGACCGATTGTACTTCTACGATGCGATTGCTCCGATTGTTGCTGCAGATTCACTTGACATGACTAAGGTTTTTGCCGCGTCGCGCTATGGCAAGGGGGATGGCGATGACTATCTCAACTGTCCGCTAAACGAGGAAGAATATTTGAAATTTGTTGATGAGTTAAATCGTGGCGAAAAAGTTCCAGCACGTGATTTTGAGAAAGTTGTTCACTTTGAAGGGTGTATGCCGGTTGAGGAGCTTGCGTCGCGAGGTGTTGAAACCCTCCGTTTCGGTTCGATGAAGCCGGTCGGGCTTACCGATCCGAACACTGGTCATGAAGCCCATGCAGTTATACAGCTGCGTGCTGAAAATCGCGAAAAAACAATGTATAACCTTGTCGGCTTTCAAACTAAGCTGACCTGGCCTGAACAACGGCGGGTTTTTCGTCTGATTCCAGGGTTGGAGGGCGCTGAATTTGTTCGTCTTGGTTCAATGCATCGCAATACGTTCATCAATTCACCAGCTCTACTGGATGTAACTCAGCAGCTGAAAAGCGACCCGCGTATTTTCTTTGCCGGACAGATTACCGGCGTGGAAGGGTATGTGGAATCGGCTGCCAGTGGTTTTCTGGCCGGAATGGCTGCTGTGAATCTCATTCAGGAGCTGCCGATTTCGGTGCCGCCTGCGGAGACGGCGCTGGGGGCCCTGATGCATCATATTACCAACGCCGATACAAAACATTTTCAGCCGATGAATGTCAATTACGGGCTCTTTCCGGAACTGCCGGGGAGGATCAAGAAGAAGGAACGTCGCCAGAAGTTGGCAGAGCGGGCACTGGTGGCATTGGATGAGTGGAAAAACGGTATAAACACTGAGACACAGAGGCACTAAAAAGACACAGAAAACTTTGGAACACTACTAAAACAGTTTGTAATCGGAAGTTGTTTTGTTTACCATTGATTTATGCTTGCATTTCTCTGTGTCTCAGAGTCTCTGTGTTAAAGAAGGAAGGCCTTCAAATGTCTGACCAAAATATCGATCCACTCAAACGGGTTGAAGATCAACTTAAAAAATGTGTCAAGTGCGGTGCCTGCCGACAGAACTGCCCGGCTTTTACGGCGTTTCAGCGAGAACCAGCGGTAGCTCGCGGCAAAGTGGCACTTGCCCAGCATGTCCTGGCGGATGATATTGCTCTGGACGACCAGACTTATCTGGCCATGTCTAAGTGCCTTCTCTGCGGCAGTTGCGTTGATAAATGTCCCAACGATGTGCCGACTGATGAAATCGTAATAGCTGCAAGAGAATCTCTAGCGCAAAAACGTGGCCTGACTACATTCCATGCCGCTGTCGGTCAGGTGATCAAGAGCAGAGCCCGCATGAAGATGGGGGCTAAAGTGGCTTCAATTCTGGGTCCGCTCTTCTTTAAAAAAGTTCCGGAAACCTCCGGCCTTCGCTTGCGTTTTCCTGCGCCTTTTGTCGGAACTAAGCGCTTCATTCCCGCCATTGCCAAAAACAGTTTTATTGATCAGCATCCTGAAGTAATACCGGGAGAACCGGGTAAGCCGCGCATCGCATTTTTTGTCGGCTGCATGACCAACTTTGTGTACACGGATGTTGGCGAGGCGACCCTGGCGCTGTTTCGGCATCTTGGCTGTACGATAATTATCCCTAAAGGGCAGCAGTGCTGCGGACTGCCGGGAATGTCCGGCGGTGATCTTGCCACGGTGCGTGATCTGGCCGAAAAAAACCTGAAGGAATTTGAAAAATACGAAGTAGATTATGTCATGAGTGCATGCGCTACCTGCGGCGGTGCTCTGCATCGCCTTTATCCGCTTGTCGTTGGGAAACGTAATCCGGAGCTGCGTGAACGTCTTGACGCGCTGGCGAAAAAGACCGTGGACGCATCACAGTTGCTGCGCCAGTTGGGACTTGATCCGACAGAGACCGGTGGCGGCGAAGGAATTCGCATCACCTATCACGACCCGTGCCACTTGCGTACGCGCGGCGTAGCTAAACAGCCGCGGGAACTGCTACAGGCGACACCAGGGGTTGAACTTGTAGAGATGGAGGGGGCAGACAAATGCTGCGGTCTTGGAGGTACCTTCAATGTGTATCACTATGACTCCTCCATGGACATCAATAACGGGAAGAGTGAAGCAATCGTGGCCACCGGAGCAGAGGCCGTTGCAACCGGATGCCCCGGCTGTATGATGCAGTTGTCTGACGGGTTAAAGCAGCATGGCTCGAATGTTGAGGTGGTGCATATATTACAGCTGCTGGCGCGTAGAATCAAACCGCGCTAAGTTGTTCAGCCAAAGTAAACAGTATTTTACCCGCACTGTTGTTTTTTGTTTGCGGTGAAGGAATTTTATTGACATTATAAAACAAATTGTATACAAAACCCGCACTGAAACCGAGTTTTACTTTTAATTGTCAGGGGTTTGAATGCGCGAATTCAACATCGGGGCTAAAATAAAGAAGCTCCGCCTTTCAAAAAAACTGACCCTCCAGGCCGTCGCCAAAGAGACTGGTTTTTCTCCTGCTCTCATTTCCCAGATCGAGAATAATAATGTTTCTCCTCCTATAGCTACCCTTTCCAGAATTGCAAAGTTTTTTGATGTAAAAATAGGTGTTTTCTTCACTGAAGATGAGGAAGAATGTCGTTTTGAAGTCGTCCGCTCTCACGAACGTAAAACAATCCATCGCGTCATATCCAAAGCCGGTACCAGTCAGGGCTATTCCTACGAATCACTTTCATTTCACAAGCAAAATAAAAAGATGGAACCATTCCTGCTCTCCATTACCGAAAAAGCACTTGAAGAGAACACCTACAGCCACGACGGAGAAGAATTCCTTTTTGTCATGAAAGGGGCTGCAGAGTTAGTACTCGACGACAAGCGTATCGTTCTGGAGGAGGGGGACTGCGTTTATTTTGATTCATCATTAAAGCACCGCCTGCTTTCAAAGGATGGTAGCGAGGTAAAAGTACTGGCTGTTGTCACTCGCTGATTTTGGAAACAAGGCAGCTGAAAAGCTCCAAATTCATGACCCTG
Organism: uncultured Geobacteraceae bacterium; assembly: GCA_903875605.1. Taxonomy (GTDB): domain Bacteria; phylum Desulfobacterota; class Desulfuromonadia; order Geobacterales; family Pseudopelobacteraceae; genus JACRCG01. The sequence goes on from CAIQWT010000060.1 coordinate 21,257, forward strand.
AACCTTTGAATCCGGGGTCATGTCTCTTTCTGCTCCAATAAAATAGAGTATTGCAAATATATGCTGATTCTAAACGTACTTTTCTCACTGCAGCACGATAATCAAAATAACTGGAAGGATGGCGAAGATGTCAAAAACTGCAATTAAACCATCACTGAAAAACCCGTTCGCGCCGGCTGAAACTCTTGAATTTATGATTCCAGGTGAAATACCTGGAAAAAAGGGTGGCTACGAAGAGGCTATGCACGCAGGTCACGACCTGATTCAGCGCCCCATCAAGTCGGTCAGTATCGCTCAGATCGAAAAACAGCACTTCAAAAAGCGTATGACAGTATGGGAACGTCTCCGTGTATTAACGGAAAACGAGCCCAATGTCCTGTTCCAGAACTGGGGTAAAAACCTGGACGGAGCTTCACTTGTAACCGGAATACTCAATGTGAATGGCCGTGATGTAGCCGTTTATGGTCACGATTTTACAGTTCGCGCCGGTTCCATCGATGCTACCAATGGTCGCAAGCTTGCTTTGCTTTTTCAGATGGCCGGAGAAAAAGGCATTCCGCTGATCGGTATGAATGACTCTGCCGGAGCGTTTGTTCCTGCCGGTGTCGGTGGTCTGGATGGTTATGCCGAGGCTTTCACCGCACTGCGCAAAATTAGCGGAGTTGTCCCCTCTATTATGTGCATGTTCGGATTCAATGCCGGCGGCGGCAGTTATCTTCCCCGTCAGGGTAGTTTTCTGATCCAGCCGCAGGATACTTTTTTTGGCTTGACCGGACCTGGTGTAGTCAAGTCTGTTCTGGGTGAGGACGTGACTCCTGAAGATCTGGGTGGCCCTAAAGTTCATAGCCAGTCAGGTGTTGCCGATATAACGGCCGAAGACGAGGTAGATGCTCTGCGTACTGCACTGCAGCTGCTTTCCTATCTCCCTGACAATAACAGCGTTATGTCACGCTTCAGGGAAACCACTGATCCTTTGGATCGCAAAACCTGGGAAATCAACACTCTGCTGAAAAAAGCGTTCAATTCTCCGACAGGTTTTAATACGCCTTTCGATGTATCCATCATGATTCAGCAGATATGTGATCATGGTGATTACTTTGAACTGCAACGTGACCGCGCTCGTGAGGCCGTTACCGCACTAGGGCGTCTCGGAGGCAATGTTGTCGGTTTTGTTGCTAACAATAGCGCTGTTTCATCCGGTCAGATTACAGTAGACTCCGCTTACAAAATTGCCCGTTTCAACCGATTCTGCAATATCTACAATATTCCGATGATATTCATGGAAGACACCACCGGATTCCTGCCTGGTCGCGAGCAGGAAGGTCGCGGCATTGTTCAGGCGGGTCGGGCAATGCTTGATTCCATCGTAGACATCAGAACTCCGCGTATCCTGTTAATCATCCGTAATGCATACGGCGGTGCATATGCATCTTACAACAACTACCCTACCGGAGCGGATCTGGTACTGGCGCTTCCAACAACACGCCTTGCCGTTATGGGGCCTGCTGGTAAAGAGTTTGTTTATAAGGACGAAGTTCGCAAAATGCGTGCTGCCGTTAACGATCGTATAAAGCATGGCGTTCAAGAACGTGTTGCGGCTGGTATGTCGCCTGGTGAGGCGAAGATAGATGCCGAAAAGGATGCTGCCGACTGGCTGAAAATCGAGGATGCCGCATTGAATATGCGCTATGAAAAAGAGCTTATGAACCCGAAAGAGGGTCTGGCACTTGGCTCTATCTCATCTCTTGTAATGCCTACCGACCTGCGCAAGGTGTTAGGCGAGAATATGAACTTCTTCCTGCGTCATTACAAAGCCGGACCGATGCAGGCAGTTCAACGCGAATTTCATTAAACAGAACAGCCTGCAAACAGAGAGGCACAGAGACACGGAGAAACGCAAAATGCTTTTTGGGCTATCCAAAAAAACTTCATGCTTTTTAGCCCTGGTTTCCTCAGTGTCGCCGTGTTAATTGAGTTAATAACTATCCGACAAGATTGGAGATATTGAGACCATGCCACAGACCGATTATTACAAGTATAACCCCCTGGTTCACCGGAACCGCAAATTAAGCAAGTCGACTTCAGAGTGGGTACGTTCCTTTTCCTGTGAAGATCTCAAGCCGCTGATTGTCTGTCGTGGCCCGATCCGTAAGGAGGCCATGGATGTGTATGAAGAGATGGGGATTTCCCATTACGGCATCCTGCTTTCAGAGAAGGACTCAATTATTTACCCGAACGCACTTGCACCCGAACTGCGTCAGTTGACCGATTCGCGTCGTGTCCACAGGGTTCCCGATTACAGCGGGGCCAGTAAAGAAGAGCGCGTCGAGCGTATTAACCAGATTATCCTGATGGCCAAGGATAATGGATACGATGCCATTTTCGCAGGCTACGGCTTCATGGCCGAAGATGAAGAGTTTGTTGCTGCTATTGAAAAAGCCGGCCTCAAATTTATCGGACCATGTGCTGCAACCCAGGCCAAAGCAGGTAAAAAGGACGAGGCCAAGCGTACAGCCCTGCTGGTTAACGTCAGTGTTACCCCCGGTGTCGACAATGTCACCGCCCGTACTCTGATCAAAAAGTTTCCTTCCCGCGAAAAGCTGATTGCTCTGGTCGAAGCCGAAGGTCTGACGTGTGATAAAAAAGTTTTAGCAGACAAAAAGCTTGCTGTAGAACTTCTTGCCGATCATATCCTGATGGCATCCTACAGTAAAGGTATCGACCTGTTCTCTATTGAAGAGCTCTGCGCCCAGGTGCAGGCAGAAGCAATTGAACTGTTCCGCAAATATCCGCAGAGTCGCTTCCGTATCAAGGCAATTGGCGGAGGAGGAGGCAAGGGACAGCGCCTTCTTGGAGCGGCACTGCTCGGCATTAAAAAAGCTGATGAAAAAGCGATTGCCAAAGCTGCTGCCGAAGCTCCTGCTATGGTGCGTGAGGTTCTGAACGAAGTTAAGGCCAATGGTGTTGGCGATAACAAAAACGTTCTGATCGAATTGAACATTGAACAGACTCGTCACAACGAGATTCAGCTTCTGGGTAACGGCGACTGGTGCGTATCTCTTGGTGGACGCGATTGCTCTTTGCAGATGCATGAGCAGAAACTTCTGGAGGTTTCTGTTACTCAGGAAGGTCTGATGACAGCCATCGAGAAGGCCAGAGTCGCCGGTCGTGACGCAGAAGTCACCGCTTTGGAAAGCGATCTGAAGGTTCTCGCACGAATGGAAGAGGAGTCAGCCCGTTTTGGGCAGGCTGTAAAGCTGGATTCCGCGTCAACCTTCGAATGTATCGTTGACCGTGATCGTCACTTCTTCATGGAGGTGAACACCCGTATCCAGGTTGAGCATCGCGTAACTGAGCTCTGCTACAGCCTCAAATTTACCAATCCAAACGACAGTAAGGATTTCTTTATCGTCGAATCGCTGGTTGAGGCCATGGCGCTGTTGGCACGTCACAAGGAAAGACTCCCCAAGCCGGAGCGCATTGTTCGCTTCAACGCCTCGGTTGAGGCCCGCCTCAATGCAACCGATGCCTCCCTGTCGCCACATGCCGGTGGTATGATTCGCTACTGGTCTAAGCCGATTAAAGGCGAAGTCCGTGATGATCAGGGCATCAGCATGCTTAACCCCGATACCGGAATTTTTATGAAATATAAAGTAGCCGGCGCCTACGATTCCAATATTGCCCTGCTACTTACCAAAGGTGATGACCGCCTTGCCAGTTATGAACGCCTCTCTGATGTTTTGTGCAGTACCACACTGCGCGGCAGTGCACTGGCAACTAATCTTGAATTCCACTATGGACTGGTAAACTGGTTTCTGGGTAGAAACGTAATGGCCAAGCCGACGACACGCTTTGTTGTCCCTTACCTGGCGCTGGTCGGTACTCTCAAAGAGGAGGCCAACCGCCTTGATGTTGTGTATGCCTTCTTCCAGATGAAAAAACACTATGCCAAGCATGTAGCAGATCAGTATGCAGATCAGCCGGATCTTTGCGCCAAAGAGCTGAAAAATATGTCTTCGCTGCTTGATCGCAAGGGAACTCTTATCACCCGCCCTATGGAACGCCTTCTTGGTGATCCGCATCTTCTCTCCGGCTGGTTGAGTATGAATACGAAAAACTTCCGCATCGACAAGGGCAGGGTTGTCTGGTTGAGAAATCCTCTCGGTGTTCTCAGTGAAACCTACGAATATCTGCATATGAATTATCGCCCGCACAAACCTGCGGCAGAAATTATCTGGGACCACGACAATGAACTGCTACAGCAGTCCTTGCACTTTTACCGTACCCTGCGTGAAAAACTCGGTTTAGAGCGGGATGAGTATTTTAAGCTTAACGAACTGGTCAAGAAGACCAAGCCACAGGCGGGCTTTGACGCAGAAACATGGGAGCAGATCCGTTCCGCACACTATGGTTATGAGGCCGGACTTGAAATGCTCGGGATGTTATTCCTGATCGGTGAAAATACTAAATTCTGGGATATGAAGGTTCAGGATGATCTTGAAGTTGTAATCCCCGATTACCTGACAGATCTTGATCTACAGGCCCGGATGAAAAAAATTCTGGTACCGCCACCGGCAACCAAAGCTGACGAAATCGTCGCTGTCTGCGGCGGGATGTATTACGGTCAGGAAGCACCCGGCCTGCCGACGTTCGTTCAGGAGGGGATGCATTTTGAAAAAGATCAGCCACTCTACATAATTGAAGTTATGAAAATGTTTAATACCATTCGGGCGACCTTCTCTGGAACAATCGACAAGATTACCATGGAAGGGGGCAATGGCACTATTGTCCAGAAAGGACAGCCGCTCTTCAAAATCACTCCTGACGAAAAATTCGTTGAAGTTGATCAGAAAGAGGTTGATCGTGAAAGACGTGAGTGTACAGCCAAGTATCTGAAAGCTGTGCTGCATAATACTTTATAGGCGATAGTATCATGTAATTTAGAAGTTTAGGCCAGGGCGGGGAGTGCAACTTCTCCCCTGGCTTTTTTTGGATTTGAAAACGGCAGTTATAAACACAGAGACCCGGGGACACAGAGAAGTTCAAAAATGAAACCTTTCTGGATTAACCTATTAATTAACTTTTTTAGTGTTGTCTTTCTCAGAGACTCAGTGTCTCTGTGTTAATAAATTCTTTAAAATAATTACAATACCAGTAAAAGGGGACACTTATATGAGCATCGACGACAGCAAGCAGAAGTGGGACGAAAAAGTTGCCAAAAGCATCGCCAAATCACCAGAGCGTATGGATCCGTTCCTGACGACTTCCAATATCGAGATGGAACGTTGCTTTACCCCCGGTTTCGATTATCCCGGTTATGAAGAACAGCTGGGACTGCCGGGCGAATACCCTTACACCCGTGGCGTGCAGCCGACCATGTACCGAGGTCGTTTCTGGACTATGCGTCAGTACGCCGGTTTCGGTACGGCCAAAGAATCCAACGAGCGCTACAAATACCTCCTCTCTGCCGGACAGACCGGGCTTTCAATCGCCTTTGACCTGCCAACCCAGATGGGCTATGACTCCGACGCCGGCATGAGCCTTGGTGAAGTCGGTAAAGTCGGTGTCGCGATTGATTCATTGGCTGATATGGAAATCCTTTTTGACGGCATTCCGCTCGACAAGGTTTCCACCTCCATGACGATCAACTCAACTGCCGCCATCCTGCTCTGCATGTATATAGCCGTTGCAGAAAAACAGGGTGTGTCCGCCGACAAAATTTCAGGCACGATCCAGAATGACATCCTCAAAGAGTACATGGCCCGCGGTACATACATTTATCCGCCAAAAGAATCCATGAGGATCATCACCGACATCTTTGCTTACTGTAAAGACAATGTCCCCAAGTGGAACACCATATCCATCTCCGGCTACCATATCCGTGAAGCCGGTTCCAGCGCAGTACAGGAAGTAGCCTTTACCCTGGCTGACGGCATCGCATACGTTGAGGCGGCTATTAAAGTCGGCATGGATGTTGATGAATTCGCCCCGCGTCTGGCATTCTTTTTCAATGCCCATAACAACCTCTTTGAAGAGGTCGCCAAGTTCCGCGCCGCCCGCCGAATCTGGGGTAAAATCATGAAGGAGCGCTTTGGCGCCAAAGATCCAAAATCACAGATGCTGCGCTTCCATACCCAGACAGCCGGTTGCACATTGACAGCCCAGCAGCCGGACAACAACATCATGCGCGTCACCATCCAGGCACTATCCGCTGTGCTTGGCGGCACCCAGTCGCTGCACACCAACTCCCGTGACGAAGCACTGGCATTGCCGACAGAGGATTCAGTCCGTATTGCTCTGCGTACCCAGCAGGTAATCGCCTATGAATCAGGTGCGGCAGACAGTATCGACCCGCTGGCCGGATCATTCCTGGTTGAGTCATTGACCGATCAGATCGAAAAGGAAGCGCTAGCATATATTGAAAAAATAGACAAACTTGGTGGCGCTGTAGAAGCGATCTCACGCGGTTTTCAGCAGAAAGAGATTCAGGACTCAGCCTACGCATATCAGAAAGCCATCGAAAAGGATCAGTTGATCATCGTTGGTGTCAACAAGTTTACCGTCAAGGAAGCAGCTCCGACCGGCCTGTTGAGAGTTAAGGAAGAGGTGGAGATATCCCAGAAAGCATCACTGGCCGCCTTGAAGTCCGGACGTGACAATACAGCGGTCACCGCATCGCTGGCGTCGCTTGAAGCAGCAGCAAGAAGCACAGAGAACCTGATGCCGCACATTCTGGCAGCGGTCAATACCTATGCAACACTGGGCGAGATTGCCGATGTTTTTAGAGTTGTGTTCGGCAAACATACGGAGACAGTAGTTTTGTAATGAGCGTAATAACACGGAGGAACGGAGAGCACAGAGAACAACTTATAGACGCAGATCTTACTGATTTGATCATAGGCAAAGCCATGATTGTCCATAGCTATCTCGGTCCAGGCCTACTTGAATCTGTGTATGAAACTTGTCTAGCCTATGAATTAAAAGAAGCCGGTCTGAATGTAGAACGGCAGAAAATATTGCCAGTCAAATACAAAGCAATTATTCTTGATAATGGCCTTAAAATGGATATGGTTATAGAAAACAGGGTAGTTGTTGAGTTGAAGTGTGTTGAAAAAAGTATGCCTGTTCACGAGGCCCAACTATATACCTAACTCAAACTTTCAGGACATAGGGTGGGTTTCATTTTTAATTTTTACACCAGGCACCTCAAAGACGGTATGAAAAGAATGGTGATGTAATTCAGTAAAATACTGTAATAACTAGGATGAGCAGAGGCAGGTAAGTTGAATATGTAAAAAATAATATGGAATTAGCGGATAAAATCCATATTCTCGTATATTTCAGCATGACCTGTTTATAAGTTAATATGCTTCTTGTTTAAGTGAGATAATGACTGCAGTTCCAGTTGTTTCTTATGTTTTGGAAGTTACATCTGTTTTTGATTTTGACTTCTCTGTGTACTCCGTTCCTCCGTGTTATTAAAAAAGGATATGAAATGCTTACTAAAATCAATCACATAGGCATCGCTGTAAAGTCACTAGACGATGCCATCCCGTTTTATCGCGATAACCTCCGTATGGCTTTTGCCGGTATCGAAGAAGTTGCCGAACAGAAAGTACGTGTCGCCATGCTGGAAATCGGTGAATCTAAAATAGAACTATTGGAGCCGACCTCCGAGGAAAGTCCTGTCGCAAAATTCATCGAGAAGAACGGCTCCGGTATTCACCACATCGCTTATGAGGTTGTCGATATTGAAGCGGCAATAGCTGCTCTCCTTGCAGGCGGGGCCCGTATGATAGACGAAAAGCCCCGTGGTGGTGCACATGGGGCACGCATTGCTTTTATTCACCCTAAGAGCAGTGGAGGTGTGTTGACCGAGCTATGCCAGGTGGGTCACTAAAATAAAAAACGTTGTAAACACGTGATTACCCTTCATAAACGCAGGGTTACAATCTTAATGTGAATTTTGTGTTGACATATGTTTTATTTGTTGTATATTCCACCCATTCAAATAGAACGAGCTGAGACTAACGAACCTAGAAGTAGCTAACCGATTAGTATTACTGAGAACCAGCATTGCTGGCAGCAAAGACCGGGAGCGAACAAACTGTGAACGTTTCAGAAAACAAAATTACATGCGTAGTTATAATTATACCTTTAGGCATCCGTGATTGACGGGATGCTTAAAGGTATTTGTGTTTAATGAACATTTGAATCTGATGGCGAAGTTGTTTGAGAGGTTCAGGCCAAATTTACTACGAAAGGTGGTGATCAACGGCATCAAGCTTATCTGACAGTACGTTAACCGCAGTTGTACAAGCAACTAAACATAAAAATGGGAGGAACACACATGAATTTTAAAAAAACAGTAGCAATCGCAGCAGCAGCAGGTGCTCTCGCAGCAGTTTCCGTACCGGCAATGGCATTTGAGAACGAGTTCCACGGTATGTACCGCCTGCGTGCAATCATGTCAAACTTTGAAAACGCAAATGCTGGTGTTGTGCTGGCCAAAGACGCACCTACCGCTTCAGTTTTCGAGCAGCGCGCACGTCTGCAGTATACTGCGAAAGCCAGTGATGACCTGAAACTTGTTACCCACTTTGAAATTGACTCCAGTTGGGGCGATACAGCCTACAACAACGGCCGTGGCTTCGGTGGTGGACAGGGTGCTGATACAGTCAACATAGAGACAAAGCATGTCTATCTTGATTGGAACTGCCCACTGACCGGTGCTAATGTTAAAGCCGGTATCCAGCCGATAGTTGACGCATACAAGGGTATATTCATCAATGACGACGTTGCTGGTATTTTTGCGTCTAAAAAAATCGGTGCAGTTACCGCAACTGCCGGTTTCTCACGCCTGCAGGATGCTAACCGTACGACTTCAGCTCCTACAACAGCTGGCGGAGTTGCATTTGAAACAGCCAACCCAACTGGCAAGAATACTCTTGACCTTTATGTACTTGATGGCAAATTTGCTGTTTCAAAAGACCTTACAGTTGGCGGTTCATACTACCTCCTCCGCAACAATCTTACTTTAAGCCGCGGCGATACTATGGATCTTCACATGGTTGGTGCCAACGCTTCTGCTAAATTGGGTATTGTTACAGCGGACGCTTTCCTGGCATATCAGGGAGGCAGTGAACTTGCAGCTACAGGTAGAGATTTAGCTGCGTATGCTGCACAGGTCGGTGTTAAGGCTAATCTTGACAAAGCAGGAGTTGTCCGTGCTAACGTGCTTTATGCTTCCGGTGGCAAATCAAGCGACACTAAAGCTAAAGCATGGCAGAACACAACCAGCGGCGATACACTGGCAACATCTTCAAACACTTTTTATGACTCCAAAATGGTTCTCATGATGAGAAATGTTGTTAATATGGATACAGATAAGGCAATCGTTCAGACAATCAACAATGGTAATAGAGGCGTTACGCTTCTGACCGTTGGTTATGATGCTACGATTTCCGATAAATTAGGTGCATCAGCCAACATTGGCTATGCAATGGCCAGCCAGAAGCAGGTTGGTGCTACAGCTGCTCTGTCCGATAAATCCACCGCACTCGGTACCGAGATTAACGCTCAGATCGACTACAAAATGTTCAGTAACTTGACCACCAGCTTAACTGGCGCATATGTTATTCTCGGCGACGGCAAAAAGTATGCAAATGCTGCCGCTACTGTTAAAAACGACAATCCTTACCTGACATCAGTAATGTTTAACTACACATTCTAATCAGCGTTTCACAAGTAGTCCTGAAGGGCGGGAGAAATCCCGCCCTTTTTGCGTTTGTGCAATCGGTAAATATTGAACCTCCTTTCTAAGAACTTATACTAAAGGCGTTGTCTTCGAGGTTGTGTAAGCATCCAATTACCGTCATTGAGTTGGTGCAGAAGAGCAATGTGCTCTTTTTTTTGACCTGACAAAGGGTTTGTGCGATACTCCGCGAACTGAAACTCTATCTGGAGGAAATATGAAAAAAAGTATCTTGATATTAATTGCTCTACTGACTCAGCTGTTTGCGGTCACTGCTTTTGCGGCTCAGATGCGCTTGTTTGTCGCCGATATAAACGTGACCGGCGGGCAGGACAGTGCCGAGATGAAGCGTGCGCTACAGGTGTTGCTGACATCACGCCTTAATGGTGATAAAATTGTAACAGTGGCAAGTGCCGCCGAAGCTGATGTTGTTGTAAGCGGTACATACGTTTCTTTCGGCAAGATCTTCAGCATTGATACTATTGCCAAAACTCCTGCCGGAAAAACAATCTCTCAAGCATTTGTTCAGGGGGCAACCGGGGATGAGTTGATCCCAGCCATCGGTATCCTCGCCGGGAAACTCACGGCAGAGCTTACAAAGTCAAACACCGCCAGCGGTGTAGTCGTTACCGCTCCGCTGCTGTTGACCGCGGTTAGTGAAACTGAGATTGTAAAGCCAAAAGCTCAGGAAACGGCGGCTGCTTCAGGTTGGATGAGTCCAAGATTAACAGGTGCAGCCAATCTTATAGCAACTGGCCGCACATTGCCGGACGGTAATCGTGAAATCTTTCTGGCTGAAGAGCAGCAACTTGCCTATTACCGTCAGGGAATAGATATGAAGCTGATTGCCGAGGTCATATTAAAACCGACAGAAAAAATATTATCTTTGGATACTATTGCGGGGAATGATGGCAACTTTGATATTTACGTGACAATCATTCGTGCTGACGAACTGGCCTCACAGGTTTGGCAGGTGAAAGGGGATACGCTGCAACTTGTCGCTGAAAAACTTCCATACTTCTTCCGTTGCGCCAATCTCTTCGGTGGAGCGACAAAACTGTATGCCCAGTCCATGGGTCGAGGCGATGATTTTTACGGAGATGTTGCAGAGGCGAGCCGTATTGGTTCTGCAATAACGCTGAGCAATCCGATCAAGATGCCTCGTTATGGCAACATTTACAGCTTTAACCAGTTCCGTAATATTAACGGCAAGACGTTCACTATTGTACTAAATCCTGACGGATATCTGATCGTGTATGACCAACAATTAAATGAACTGTGGCGGAGTAACGATAAATTTGGCGGTTCAGAGCTTTATTTTCAAAAAGAAGATTCCAACAATATCCGAGTATCCGGAGACAAATACCGCTGGACTTTCTTGAATCAGCGGATCCAGGTCACTTCGAAGGGAGAGATTCTCATCGGCAAAAACGACGGGTTCTGGGTGATGGGGAATGCTCGATCATACAAGCGTGGCGCAGTCTATAATATGATCTGGAACGGTTCAAGCCTGGACGAAAAATGGCGGACGCGAGAGACGCAGAATTATATGCCTGATTACCTTTATAACGAATCGCGTAACGAACTGCTGATTCTGCAGACCGTGCAGCGTCCAGGTCTAGCCAGTCGTGGAGCGTCTTCGCTTTCAATCAAAAAAGCCGAGTAATCGCTGCGTACATAAGAAAAGTGAGAGGCGGGAGCGATCCCGCTTTTTTTGCGTTTTCTTTGACGATTGCCAAGAGCTGTGTTACATTCGCGCGGTACAAAAACCGTCAAGGTACAGATATGCCAACTACAATTAAAGCCCTCACTGGAAAGAGCATAATCCCATTGAAATCTAATGCAAAAATAATATGTATCGCCAACCAGAAGGGCGGTGTCGGCAAGACGACAACAGCGGTAAATCTTGCAGCTTCGTTGGCAGCTGCCGAGCGCCCGACGCTGCTGGTCGATATTGATCCACAGGGCAATGCTACCAGTGGTGTAGGTATTGATAAAGGTTTGCTCCAGCGCACCATCTATGACGCCCTTATCAATGAAGCTGATGTCCGCGGACTGATAGTCGATACCGGTCAGCCATATCTGCATATACTGCCGGCCAATTCTGATCTGGCGGGGGCTGATCTGGAGCTGGCAACCCTGAGTGGGCGGGAACAGAAGCTTAAATCCGCTTTGACCTCCTTAGGGGAACAATATCGCTACATTATTATAGATTGCCCTCCGTCACTGAACCTGCTGACGATTAATGCCTTAACCGCAGCCGATTCCGTACTGATACCACTACAGTGTGAATACTATGCAATGGAGGGGCTTTCGCAGATACTGCAGACAATCAGCCTTATTCAGAAAAACCTTAATAAGGTGCTGACTATAGAAGGTATATTGCTGACGATGTTTGATGCTCGTGGCAATTTGGGAAAAGAGGTGGCAACAGAAGTCCGGTCACATTTTCCCGGCCAGGTTTTTGAGTCAGTAATCCCAAGGAATGTCCGTTTAGCAGAGGCACCGAGTCACGGCAAGCCGATCATTTATTATGATATCACTTCGCGCGGCGCTGCCAGTTATCTGCAGTTGGCGCGCGAGATCATCCAGAGGGAGAACCGGAATGGCTAGAATTGGCGGCCTTGGTAAAGGTATGGCTGCGCTGTTACAGGTAACAGAGACGCTTGACGAATCGAAGAACTATTTTATCTGCCCTATCGAGAAGATCCGCCCCAACCGCAACCAGCCGCGCAAACATTTCGCTACTGATAAGCTGGAAGAGTTGGCCGCATCTATTCGTGAAAAAGGGATTATTCAGCCACTGGTTGTTACCAGAAAAGATGACTACTATGAGATTATTGCCGGTGAACGTCGATGGAGAGCGGCTCAGAAAGCCGGACTTCACGAAATTCCGATAGTCATTCGTGAGGCCACTCCGGATGCCGTTATGGAACTTGCTCTTATAGAGAATATTCAGCGACAGGATCTGAATGCCATCGAAGAAGCACTTGCATACCGCTCGCTAGTAGAACATTTCAGCATTTCTCAGGAGGATGTGGCACGGCGTGTCGGCAAAAACCGGACAACTGTCACTAATGCGCTGCGCCTGCTTAAGCTGCCTGATGACATACAAAAAGATATCGTTGAAGAACGACTCAGTATGGGGCACGCACGAGCCTTGCTGGCGCTGGAAAGTACTGAGCTTATCGAAAAAGCGCGGCACGAGATACTGCATCGACAGTTAAGTGTCCGGGCGACAGAAGAGCTCGTACGCCGTCTTAAAGTCAATCCTCATCCGCTTCCGGTCAAGCGACTGCAGCAACCGGACCTGTTGATGTCGTCTCTGGAAGATCAGCTTCAAAAACGCTTCCAGTCGAAAGTTGCAATTCGCAAAGTCGGTACTAAAGGCGGCAGGCTGGAAATCCATTTCAGTGATTCAGATGAATTGACGCGGATTATCGATATGCTGGATATTTAAAATACACAGAAAATATCCATTGTCGTTCAATTGTCTTGACATCAGTTCGTAAATAATGATATTTAGCCTCTGTTTTACACCCGTCTCTGGGATACAGTATACAGCTTAGCTTACCTGCAAGGGGTTGGTCGTGATTGAATTAAATTTATCATTCGTTATCCAGCTGATCAATTTCGGCATCCTGGTTCTTGTCCTTAACGTTTTCCTGTACAAACCGATCCGCAAGGTTCTGGCAGATCGTCGTCAGGTCATCGACTCGGCTCGCGAGAAAACCGTTTCGGTTGACGCAGAAGTTCAGAGCAAGATGGCTCAGTATGAAGCCCGTCTTCATGCTGCAAAAACAGAGGCTGGTGCCAGTCGCGCTGAAGCTATGAAAGTTGCTCAGGCAGAGGAAGCCGCAGTACTTGAGAAAGCCCGCAAGCAGGCTTCAGAATCACTTGCTTCAATACGCGACAGAGTTGCCAAAGAGGCTGGCGAAGCACGTGAACTGCTGAAAAAGCAGGCAGAGCTTCTGTCCGGCGATATTTGTGAAAAAATCCTCGGGAGGAGCTTGTAGTTATGAATACGGTAACCGATCGCTCCAAAAAAATAATTTTTGTTCTGGTCTACATCTCACTGATTGTTCTGTCCGCTTCTGTAGGATTTGCATCTGAAGGAGCCGGAGCAGCTCATCACGCTGATAGCGGTGCTCAGATGAAAGACTTTGGCTGGAGAGTCCTCAATTTTGCCGTTCTGCTCGGCATCATTATTTGGGCGCTCAAGAAGGCTGATGTTAAAGGTTCACTGGCTGCGCGCCAGGCTGATATCGAGACGAGCCTTAAAGATGCTGAAACAGCACGTGACACAGCTGAAGCAAAACTGCGTGAATACGGCGTAAAGCTCGACCATGCATCTAAAGAAATTGATGAACTTCACGCTGCAATCGTTCGTGAGGGTGAGCAGGAAAAAATCCGCATTATCGCCGAAGCTAATATCGCTGCTGAAAAAATAGTTGCACAGGCCGCGTTGTCTGCCGAGCAGGAAACAGTGAAGGCCCGCAATGAGCTGCGTGCTGAAGCTGCCCGCCTTGCAGTGGAAATTGCAACCGGCAGGCTGACCGGCGCTATTCAAAAGAGCGACCACGACCGATTTGTCGGCGAATATCTTGACAAGGTGGTACAGATCCAGTGATCAATAACGCGCTTGCAAAACGATATGCCAAAGCACTTGTACAGCTTGGTTCGGAAGGTGGTCTGATCGACGTTTTCCGTAATGAGCTCTCTGTCGTAAGCGGTCTTTTCAATGCCAATAGTGATCTACGGGCTGCTTTTGCTGATCCGTCTCTTACTCTGGTACAGAAAAAAGCCATCATGAAGGATTTGGCAGGTAAAACGGCCTGCTCCGAATTGGTAGGAAATTTCTTAATGCTTTTAGTTGACAAAAACCGGGTTGCCTTTCTAGGTCAGATCGTCCAGACGTATGAAAAACTGGCCGATGAGTTTTCCGGTGTTATCCGCCCGATTATCAAGACAGCATTTGCGCTGGACGATAGTCAGGTAGTGGCTATTCAGAGTGCGCTTGAGAAAAAAACCGGCAAGAAGGTTGTGCCGCAGATGGTTGTAGACGCGTCCCTGCTTGGTGGAGTAGTTACCCAGATAGGTGATATTGCGTATGATAACAGTGTCAAGACTCAGCTTAAACAGATTAAAGATATATTACAGAAGGGGTAGGAGCATCCATGGAAATCAGAGCCGAAGAGATCAGCGAGATCATCAAAAAACAGATCAAAGAGTATGGCAAAGAGGTTGAAGTGTCCGAAACCGGCACAATCATCTCCATCGGTGACGGTATTGCCCGTATTCACGGCCTGGCTGGTGCCATGTCAGGAGAGCTGCTGGAGTTTCCAGGCGGCGTAACCGGTATGGTTCTCAACCTTGAAGAAGATAACGTCGGCGCCGCTATTCTCGGTGAATTTTCCGAGATTAAAGAAGGTGACACCGTTAAGCGTACCGGTCGTATTACCGAAGTACCTGTTGGTGATGCTCTGATCGGACGTGTTGTTAACGCTATCGGACAGCCTATTGACGGTAAGGGTGCCATCAACACTACCAGCTTCAGTAAGGTTGAGATTAAAGCTCCTGGCATTGTTGACCGTAAATCGGTTCATCAGCCAATGGCTACCGGCCTGAAAGCTATTGACTCTATGGTTCCAATCGGGCGTGGTCAGCGCGAGCTGATCATTGGTGACCGTCAGACCGGTAAAACAGCCGTTGCCATTGACACGATCATCAACCAGAAGGGTGGCGATGTCGTCTGTATTTATGTCGCTATCGGCCAGAAGCGCTCAACTGTAGCACAGGTTGTTTCCAAGCTGACTGAGCACGGCGCTATGGATTACACCATCGTTGTTGCTGCAACTGCTTCCGAGTCCGCACCGCTTCAGTTCATTGCCCCATATACCGGCGTAACCATGGGTGAGTTTTTCCGCGACAGCGGTAAGCATGCCCTGATTATTTATGATGACCTTTCCAAGCAGGCTGTTGCCTATCGTCAGCTTTCATTGTTGCTTCGTCGCCCACCAGGACGTGAAGCATATCCGGGAGACGTTTTCTATCTTCACAGCCGTTTGCTGGAGCGTGCCTGTAAGCTTTCCGACGCCCGTGGCGCAGGTTCGCTGACCGCACTGCCGATTATTGAGACTCAGGCCGGTGACGTTTCTGCGTACATTCCGACTAACGTTATTTCAATTACCGATGGCCAGATTTATCTTGAATCCGACCTGTTCTTCTCCGGTGTACGTCCAGCAATCAACGTTGGTCTCTCGGTTTCCCGAGTTGGTGGTTCCGCTCAGACAAAATCGATGAAGCAGGTTGCCGGTACACTCCGTCTTGACCTTGCTCAGTATCGTGAAATGGCTGCTTTTGCCCAGTTCGGTTCTGACCTTGACCGTGCAACACAGATGCAGCTTGAGCGTGGTGTACGCCTCGTTGAAATTCTCAAGCAACCACAGTATCGTCCGGTTCCAAATGAAAAGCAGGTTCTGATTATCTTTGCTGCCAACAATGGCTTTCTTGATGAGTATCCGGTTTCCGCACTCAAGAAATACGAGATTGAGCTGTACGCATTCTTTGATAACCGCCAGGCCGAACTGCTTGCTGAACTGCGCGACAAAAAAGCCATTGATGACGATATGAAAGGCAGAATTATTGCCGCTATGGGCCAGTTGAAAAAAGAATTTACCGCGTAATCAAGGACGGTTTGAGATATGGCAAGCCTAAAAAGCATTAAAAAACGGATCGTATCCGTAAAAAATACTCGCCAGATAACCAAAGCCATGAAAATGGTTTCGGCTGCTAAACTGCGTCGCGCTCAGGAAAATGTTGTAGCTGCCCGTCCATATGCAAAAAAACTGGGCGAAGTACTGCAGAGTCTGTCGGCAAACATTGAGGGTGATCTCCATCCGCTACTAGAGAAGCGTGATGCCAAGAAACTGCTTCTGATAGTAATTACTTCAGATCGTGGTCTGTGCGGTGGTTTTAATACTAACCTATGCAAAGCAGCTGATCGTTACATCAAGGAAAATGCTTCAACATACGAGCAGATCAGCGTCATGACCGTAGGCCGTAAAGGTTATGAATTCCTGAAAAGCCGCTACACGGTTTATAAAAACTTTGCCAATGTTCTGGCAAAACCAAACTACCAGACTGCCGCAATGCTGGCACAGGAAGTTATTGATGGTTTTGTGGCTGAGGAATATGACAAAGTTGAACTGCTGTATAACTCTTTCCGCACTGTTATGACACAGGACATTACCTTCGAGCAGATGCTGCCGGTCGCTCCGGAAGCTGCTGTTGCGTCGGACGAAACTCCTGTCGAGTTTATTTATGAGCCTTCTGTTAGTGAACTACTGGCTGAGATACTGCCAAAGAATATCGAAGTACAGATTTTCAAGGCGATGCTGGAAACTGTTGCCGGTGAACATGGTGCTCGTATGACCGCCATGGACAGTGCATCAAAGAATGCCAACGAAATGATCGGCAAGCTTACTCTCCAGTACAACCGGGCACGTCAGGCAGCTATTACTACGGAGTTGATGGAAATTATCTCCGGTTCAGAATCGATCAAGGGTTAATACTACATACTAACGTAACACTATATGAGGCCGCACGGCCGCAGGAGGACACCGTTCCATGAGTCAGAATACAGGTAAAATTTCGCAGGTCATCGGCGCCGTTATCGACGTTGAATTTGAGCCCGGCAAACTGCCGGAGATCTACCACGCACTACGCGTGACAAATCCGGCCATTGATGACCGTGAAAACAATCTGGTATTGGAAGTAGCCCAGCATCTTGGTGAAAACTCCGTGCGTACGATTGCTATGGACTCCACTGACGGTCTCAAGCGTGGCCAGATCGTTATCAATACCGGCAAGCAGATTTGTGCTCCGGTTGGTGCAAAAACTCTCGGCCGTATTATGAATGTTATTGGTGAGCCTGTTGACGAAATGGGGCCGATTGGCAACGAGAAAGAGTATGTTATTCACCGTGAGGCGCCTTCTTTTGAAGACCAGTCTACCAAAGTAGAAGCATTTACAACCGGTATCAAGGTTGTTGACCTTCTTGCACCGTATGCCCGAGGCGGCAAGATCGGTCTGTTTGGTGGCGCAGGCGTTGGCAAGACGGTTCTAATTATGGAACTGATCAACAATATTGCCCGTCAGCATGGCGGTTACTCCGTTTTCGCCGGTGTTGGCGAGCGTACTCGTGAGGGTAATGACCTTTGGATGGAAATGAAAGAAACCGGCGTTCTGGAAAAAACCGCGCTGGTTTACGGTCAGATGAACGAGCCTCCAGGTGCCCGTGCCCGAGTTGCCTTGACCGCGCTTTCCATTGCTGAGTACTTCCGTGACGAAGATGGCTTGGATGTTTTGCTTTTCATTGATAATATTTTCCGCTTTACACAGGCAGGTTCCGAAGTTTCAGCTCTTCTTGGTCGTATTCCTTCAGCTGTTGGCTATCAGCCTACGTTGGCCACAGAAATGGGTGAACTTCAGGAACGTATTACTTCCACAAAAAAGGGTTCCATTACTTCGGTTCAGGCTATCTACGTACCTGCCGATGACTTGACTGACCCGGCACCTGCCACAGCATTTGCTCACTTGGACGCAACAACGGTTCTTTCACGTCAGATTGCCGAGCTTGGTATTTACCCTGCTGTTGACCCACTTGACTCATCATCACGTATTCTCGATCCACAGGTTATTGGTGAAGAGCACTACGCAATTGCTCGTTCAGTTCAGTACGTTCTTCAGAAGTATAAGGATCTTCAGGATATCATCGCCATTCTCGGCATGGATGAGCTTTCCGAGGAAGATAAGCTCGTTGTTGCCCGTGCACGTAAGATCCAACGTTTCCTTTCCCAGCCATTCTTTGTTGCCGAGGCATTTACCGGTTCACCTGGTAAGTACGTTGAACTGAAAGATACCATCAAAGGTTTCCAGGAAATCGTTGCCGGTAAACATGACAGTATGCCTGAACAGGCTTTCTACATGGTTGGTACAATCGAAGAAGCAATTGAAAAGGCTGCTAAGCTGGCCGCAATTTAAACTCCCTTGATCCCTCCTTAGCGGGGGGAGATTCTGAAAAACTCCTATCCTTTTCTTTTTAAGTAAAGGGCTGGAGGAGTTAACAAGGAATGATATATGGCTGAAAAGATGAAACTTGAAATAGTTACTCCCTACAAAAAGGTTGTAGAAACCGAAGTAGAGGAAGTAACAGCAACTGGTAAGCTCGGCGAATTTGGCGTGTTGCCAGGTCATGCACCATTTCTGACCTCGCTGAAGATAGGTGAACTTGCTTATAAGAACGACGGGATAACCGAGCATATGTCATTGAACTGGGGTTATTTTGAAGTTCAGGATGACAAAATCATTGTTCTTGTTGAAACGGCTGAGACTGCCGCAGAGATTGATGTTGAGCGCGCTAAAGCAGCACTTGGCCGCGCTGAAGAGGCTCTCAAGAAACTTACTTCTGAGGACAAAGAGCATAAAATCCAGGAAGCTGCTTTGGAAAGAGCGATCATCCGCATGCAGGTTGCAGGCAAAAACGTCCGCAAGTAGAATCTTCTTAATACAAACGATACCAATTAAAAGAGCGACAGCGATGTCGCTCTTTTTTATTTGATGGATATTGTGAATAGGGTTTGCTACAAAGTGCATTGTTCTACTGTTATATGGAGGCGAATCTGTCTCAGATTCATGAAATGAAAAAATACAGCTGTTATGAGAGTTTTCTCAAGCAACCGGTGTTGAAATCAGCGCTGCCACTAAAAAATGCGAAGAACATGGGGAAGTGACGGAGAGGAGCGGTAGGATACACCTGGCTTCTTTAAGCTGACTCCAAAAACCAAGCCGGACGATGTTACTCAGATTCGCTTTATCTGTGAACCTTATGAGGCATTTAGTCTGTCTCTGATGATAAATCAGGTTGTAAACTCTTTAATACCCTGCAAGGAAAAACTTAATCCTCACAAGTTCTCTGTTCCGCTTCATTTAGAAGAGACTATTACGACAGTCGCGGTGGAAAAGTGGGAGCGTGGAGTCAAGAGTGGTTATGCATTAGCAGTGGAACGCGGCAAAAATTTCATTCGTGTACCGGTACCTCTTACCAAGTTTCTCTTAGCTGCTGAATTTCTAAGGTTTCTCTCGACGGAACAATGCTGGGTTGAAAGATACGAAAAGAAAAAATAAGCCATTAGATCTACATCCGGAGGTGAAAGTATGGAAGCGACTGAATGGACAATTCCTGATCTACTGCAGCTGTCAGGTGGTTACTGGAGCACCTGTGCTCTGCATGCCGGCATTAAACTGGATGTTTTTACTGCTTTGGTTGGCACCGCGAGGAGTGCCGATGAAATTGCTGAACTTTCCGGTGCAAACCCGCGTGCGACCGCTATGCTGATGGATTCATTAACCGCTCTTGGGCTTCTAATAAAACTGGAGAACACTTTTGTAAATTCGCCGTTTGCGACCGAAAATCTCTCTAAGTCGTCGCCAGGTTATTTGGGACATATTATTATGCATCACCACCATCTCATGCCGGCCTGGGCACAGTTGGATGAGGCGGTAATAACTGGCGGACCGATCAGGGATAGTGTCTCACATGGTGCTGATGAGACTGTCAGAGAAAGTTTTCTGATGGGAATGTTTAACCTCGCAAGTCTTTTGGCACCGCGAGTAGCACAGTCTTTGCGCCTTTCCGGTTGGCGCCGGGTGCTTGATCTCGGCGGTGGACCGGGTACCTATGCGATCCATTTTTGTCTGGCCAACCCGGAACTCACTGCAGTTGTCTACGATCTACCCACAACACGAACTTTTGCTGAAAAAACCATTGCCGGTTTCGATCTTTCGCAAAGAATCGCCTTCATACCTGGTGACTATCACTCAGACCCGATACCTAATGGCTTCGACGCTGCCTGGCTATCACACATCCTGCATTCTGATGGCCCAGAGGCATGTGCTGCATTGCTGCGTAAAGCTGTTGCATCATTAAACCCTGGTGGCGTTCTGATGGTTCAGGAATTTATACTCGACGATGCTAAGGATGGTCCCGCTTTCCCTGCACTGTTTTCACTGAATATGCTGCTGGGAACTTCGGCAGGGCAGGCATATTCGGAGAGTGAAATATCAGGAATGATGACCGAAGCCGGATTGTCCGATGTTAACAGGCTTGTTTTAAAGCTTCCGAATGGAGCCGGGGTAATAAGAGGCCGTAAGGTTTAGCTTTTAGACAGGGAGTTGTGACCATTATGGAAGAACAGCTGCGAAGTGAAATTATTCGTTATATAGGCAGTCATTCCGGTAATTATCTGCCGGATAGCATAAACCGTTACTTTGATGAGCCATTGGTCGGTTTTTCATCGGCAAATGATCCGCTTTTTAGTGATTATAAGACGATTATTGGTCAGTTCCATCTCCTGCCATGCGAACTACTCTCTGGAGCGGTATCCATTGTCAGCTGGATACTTCCCATAAGTAGAGCTGTATGTGAAAGTAACCGTAAGCAGAAAGAGCTTCCATCTCGTGAATGGGCACTGACCCGTAGTAACGGGGAAAATGTGAATGGAGAACTGCGTCGCCATCTTGTCTCCTGGTTTGCGGAGAAAGGTCATGGAGCCGTTGCACCACAATATTCGCCTCAATGGAAAGAGTTTAGCGACACTCCGGTTGGTATAGCTTCCTGCTGGTCTGAGCGCCACGCTGCGTATGTTGCAGGATTAGGCACGTTCAGCTTGAGCGACGGTTTTATAACCTCCCGCGGCATTGCTCACCGCTGTGGCAGTGTCATTACCTCCGCAGCACTGAATCCAACTCCGCGCATTTCATCAACTCATAATTCAAACTGTCTTTATTATCGAGATGGGAGCTGCGGTGCATGTATTGCCCGTTGTCCTGTAGGTGCGATCTCACGGAGCGGACATGACAAATTTCGTTGCCGTGAGCTGGTATACGGGACCGCACCGGCAGCCCTTTCAGAATTATATGGAGTACCGCAGACCGGCTGTGGTTTGTGCCAAACTAAAGTCCCGTGCGAAGCATCAACTCCGCCCGACCGTCGTGTAACAGGAGGGTGATGTCTTCAGCCAAGCGTTATAATACATTCTCGGAAGAGCTGAAGCTGATATTCGGCTGTAAAGTTCAACGCATTTCAGTAGACGCCGGTTTTACCTGTCCCAATCGTGACGGTTCCCTTGGTTCGGATGGCTGTATTTTCTGCGGTGGTCACGGATCTGGATCATTCGGCATCCGCCGTGACCTCGGAATATCTGATCAGCTGGAAGACGGCAAAGATGTCATGCGTCGTAAATACCGCGCTGTGAAGTTCATGGCCTATTTTCAGGCATATTCCAACACGTACGCCACAGTAGAACATTTACAGGGACTTTACACTGAGGCAATCAATGTATCCGACGTAGTCGGGCTGATTGTTGCAACGCGACCGGATTGCCTGGCGAACGATATTCTTGATTGTCTTCAGAATATATCCAGCAAAACATACTTTTGGTTAGAGCTGGGAATCCAGTCAATCCATGACTCCAGCCTGTCATTTATCAATCGACGTCATGACCACGCCTGTTCTATGGAAGCGGTTAAACATGCCAGGTCTAGAGGATTACGAGTCTGCGTCCACGTTATTCTGGGTTTGCCAGGTGAAACCCGGGACGATATGCTGGCAATAGCTGATGAAATGAACCGGATGGGTGTAAGTGGAATTAAGCTGCATCTGCTTCATGTTATGATGGGTACGAAGTTAGCGGAAATGTACGAGAGGGGCGAGATAACAGTTATGGGAAGAGATGAATACGCCGGTCTGGTGTGCGATTTTCTGGAGCGGCTTGACCCAAAAATTCTGATCCACCGCCTGACCGGTGACGGTGGGCATGACAGTTTGGTTGCGCCACTCTGGTCGCTGAAAAAATTCGAAATACTCAACTTGATCGACTCCGAACTGGCACGGCGCAGTACAAGACAGGGATTTAGATTTTTCCCATAAAAATCAAAACCAGAAAGACAAAGTAGAAAAACCCGCCAGCCAGCAAAGTCCCTGGAGTCAGATGCTTTTTCCAGCGGATCTGTAAATAGGCCATGCCGACCGAAGCAAAGGTTAGAGCAACCGTCAGCAGCGCGGCGGTATTAAGCTCCCAATTTGTCATCATAATGCCGATTGCGGTGATTATCGACCCTTGAAAGACCATAGCACCGGTAACATTGCCGATTGCCAGGGTGTCCTTTCCCTTGTTTATCCATATCACACTGTTAAACTTTTCCGGCAACTCGGTTGCAATCGGAGCGATGATCAAAGCCAGAATAAATGGTGAGATCCCCAACTGCACGGAGATAATCTGCACCTTCTCTACAAAAATATATGATCCCCACACAATCAGCAGCAGAGCGCTCAATACCTGGGTTCCGATAACCGACATGTGCGGGTCGTGTGATTTAGGGGCAAAATAGCAGGGATCTATCTCTGACTCCTCAATCTCATGAGCTTCCGGTTCGCCGCCACCTTTTAGGGTTTTAAGTACATAACCGGCGTAAGTCAGAATCAGTGACATCGCGATAAAGGTCTTTACCACAGGGTGGTTTCCCAGGAACGATGCTGTAATAGCTACAGCATACAGTATCATAAAATATTCCATGTCGCGGCGCATAACGACAGTATCAACACGCATTACCGGATAATCGCTACGTTTTTTCCGGTTCCATATTACCGCCAGGCCGCTAATAAAGAATGCAAGCGTGCCGAGCATGAACGGCGCACCGATGATGGCTCCTACCCCTATTTTATGCCCTGATTCTACCGTGCCGAACATAATGGCTACAATCGGTACCAGTGTTTCCGGCAAAGCGGTGCCAACGGCAGCAAAAATACTTCCTACAGCGCCGTCTGACAGCTTCATCTTTTTTCCGAACCATTCAAGGCCGTTAGTAAAGACCGTTGCACCCAACAGAATAATCGCCAGCGCAACAAGTAATAATATCCAGTTCATCATAATTACATCTCCACCCGAGTCACTACCCCCTGCAGTTTAGCCGCAGGGAGTTTGTTAAACTGCACGAAATTAGGGGTGAGCTTTTTGATGCTGGAGAAAATTTTCCACGCAGGGTTGCTTGTCGCAATATCCTCGATACCGTAAAAAATGACCTTTTCTACAATACCATTGTCTTTAAGGAGCTGTTCAATATCAAACATTTCCATGTAGCCGGCTTTGATAACAAAGGCATCCAGTCCGGTTCCAAGGTGAGCCGTAAGGCAGCTTTCCAATCCGTAAGGTTCGTCAGTACGGATAATAGAAATCAGTACGTTACGCTCGTAAATTATATTTGAGCGGATGGTGCAATGAACCAGATAGGGGGGGATAGTGTTCCATTCCTTGACAAAAAACAGGCCGGTGCCGGAGATGTGCCCTTTACGATAAATCTGTTCGTAACTTATCAAATAGGTTTCCATATCAAGTGGCCTAAGCGCTTTGTATAAAGCTCGTTGACCTTTTGTCCAGATGAGGATAGCTGTGAGCGGGATAGAAGCAAGAATCAGTGACCAGTAACCGCCGTGAGGAAGTTTGTACAGATTGGATATCAGGAAAGCAAAATCAACCAGTGTAACAAACAGGGCTACCGGTACCTTCCATTTTTTCTTTGTGCGGGAAAATATCATCACCATCATAATGCCGGTTATGGTCATTGTGCCGGTAACCGCCAGCCCGTAAGCGGCCGCAAGATTCTCGGATTTTTGGAAGATCAGCATGATCATTATTACGAGAGCAAGCAGTATCCAGTTAACTGCACCGATATAAATCTGTGATTTGAGCTGATGGGACGTATAATCTACCTTCAAAAGCGGCAGTATACGTGTGGTGATCCCCTGATACACTATTGAAAACACACCGCTTATAAGCGCCTGGGAGGCGATGACGGTGGCCATGACCGTCAGGATAAGGAAGGGAATATAAAACATTGCTGACTGTGATTGTACCATACCGAAAAGAATGTTTTTTGCATCCGGGTGTGTGATTATGAACGCACCCTGTCCCAAATAGTTGATAACAAGTGCGACAAAAACCAGATACCATGCGCGTTTAACAGGCTTGCGCCCAAGGTGTCCCATGTCCGCATATAGTGCCTCACCGCCGGTAGCACAGAGTATTACCTCGGAAAGTACGAAAAATCCGGCCATACCGTTTTTTGCCAGGAAACCAATAGCATAATGGGGACTAATGGCTGCAACAATACCGGGAAACGAGAACAGGGCGATGACACCTGATATAGTTAAGGCTGCAAACCAGACAACCATAATCGGTCCGAATGCTTTTGCGACCTTATCCGTGCCTTTGAACTGAAAAACAAACAGGAACACGGCAATAATAGCTGCGATCAGGATCAGCATTGACTGGCTGAGGCCGCTTAAAGATGGTATTAGCAGAGCACCTTCCACTGCCGACAGTATTGAAATTGCAGGAGTTATGACGCCATCACCCAACAGCAACGCAACGCCTAGATAGGAAAGAAAGGTAACAAAAACCATCTGCCGCCCTGGTTTTATCATCCTCACCAGGATTTCCCGCAGTACAATTGTACCGCCTTCACCTTTACGGGAAAGACTCATGGCGAGCAGTGCATATTCAATGTTGACCAGGATCATCAAGGTCCAGACAATCAGTGATATTATTCCGAATACATTTTCCTGGGTCGGTTTGGTCAGAGCTATAATGACGGTTAATGTATAGATCGGACTGGTGCCGATGTCGCCGAACACCAGGCCCATGGACTTTATGATGCCGCCCCAGTAAGAGTCGGTTTCATCATGTTTCATTGTAGACCTCCGGTAAATCTAAGGTCCCTTCTATATCATCACGGGACTGGTGAAACAATATAAAATGGGTGCTTGGCGCTGCATGGCCATACGTAATAATGCTTTACAGTGACGCCAAAGTTGTTACACTTGCGCTGCCAAAGCAGGCCAGGGGGGGATTCATGGCAGTCCGCAGTAATACAGGCACGATAAATCACTTAAGTATAAACGGAGCTAGCGCCATATCTACGGAACTTATGGTTTGCCGCTATTTCAAAGTAGCCCACCGCGATATGGTCTTCCTCAAGTTTATTCTGGAAGCATACGAAGGGATGAATGTCATGAGCACTGTTGATAACAAGATCGGTATCATACGTGTTGCGATCATGCCCGGCTTTGTTGATGATATTGATGGTGTTCTGGCCGAGTTGGGAAAACAGGTAAATATGGAACCCGTCGAGTGGCAACATGAACCATGTACATTCTGACGCCATTCCAAGCGGCGGACGTTATGCCCTGGCCCTGTTGCTGGCGGTCAATCTGCTCAATTACGTAGATCGCCAAGCGCTCTACGCAGTATTTCCCCTTATAAAAGCGGATCTGAAACTCTCCGACACCGCACTTGGCTTTTTGGGCAGTGCCTTTATGCTCTGCTATATGTCCGCCGCACCGGTTTTTGGCCGGTTAGGAGATAGAGTCAATCGCGCACACCTTGCTGCCGGTGGTCTTGCTGTCTGGAGCCTGGCGACAATGCTCTCTGGAGTGGCCGGCTCTTATCGGTTGCTGCTGGCGGCACGTTCGTTAGTGGGGGTGGGAGAGGCAAGTTTCGGTACGGTTTCACCCGGTCTGTTATCGGACTGTTTTCCACGCGAACGTCGTGGCCGAATCTTGTCGCTCTTTTTTCTCGCCATCCCGGTCGGGAGTGCTCTGGGATATATTCTTGGCGGACAGCTTGGTCAGGCATTCGGTTGGCATGCGGCCTTTTTGCTTGTAGGACTACCTGGGTTACTTTTTGCCCTGCCGCTTTATTTTCTTAATGACCCGCGTCAGAATATCCCTAATAGCAAAAGCCTTCCCGTCGAAAAGTTTTTACCGGAACTACGGCGATTTTTGCAGAATCGCACCTATGTTAACGCCACACTTTCAATGGCGGCAATGACTTTTGCGCTGGGCGGCCTTGCTCAGTGGGCGCCATCATTTCTTCAACGCTCGTTTGGCCTGGAGGTGGCCCGTGGCAACACAATCTTTGGCGCTATTACAGTAGTTTCAGGAATCGTCGGCACTCTTGCCGGCGGATGGCTGGGGGATCGTTTTCAGCGACGCAGTCCTGCAGGCTATTTGTATGTTTCTTCAGTCGGTTTCCTGCTGGGGGCGCCTCTTATGATCCTGGCACTGCTGACTTCCAATCTCACCATCTGCCTGTCTGCTATTTTTGGTGCCGAACTATTTTTGTTTCTAAATACAGGCCCGCTTAATACCGTTCTAGTAAATGTTGTTGCGCCTGGTCGCAGAGCCATGTGTTTTGCCATTAACATCTTTACTATTCATGCCTTGGGCGATGCCATATCACCTGCTATTATCGGCTCCCTGTCTGATAGGTGGGGACTGCCATCGGCGCTGTTAATAACTCCGCTGGCTGTTCTGCTTGCTGCATTCTTTGCCTATCGTGGAAGGCACTTCGTGGAGGCCGATCAGCGTGCTGCGGATGATTGACGCTTCATATAATATGTATTTGCAGGCCGCGCCCTTCTCCTGAAACGTAGACAAATGTTATTGAAACAGCCTCTTGAGTCACCCAGCCGGTTCGATAATCCACCATAAACTGATAACAGAAGCACTTAACTCTGCTGTCGGTTCTCAGGTTCAGATCACTCGGTAGATCACGGAGTTTTGGCCAGGAACAGTTGAATTGTTTTGCGGCGACAAAGGCGGGGAGTTTTCCCATCAGCGGCATCTCACGCCTGCAGAAATCGAAAAAGAGAGCGTCATACAGCAGTTGTCTTGAGTCAAAATCGATTAACGGTTCTGCCAATCGGGCAAAAAGCTCAAAAAAACTTCGGCACGAAAGGCTGGAGAGATTTTCATTTCCGGCCTGACGAGCCATGATATCGAGAATGCCAGAAAAAGACCTGTAGTGCTGAAGAGTACGAAGTGCCGCTGTAAAGCCGCCATGCTTGTGTATCAGATCCAGGAGGCGCCCGATAGTTTCTATACGGCAGATATCTTCATATGAAAGCCAAGGATTACCCAGGATCGTGTAGGGTGGTGATTCTGAAAAACCATACCCTTCCCGGTTGGCGATTGCTCTCATCGGTGCACCTTTAAGTACTTTAAGCGGCTCGATTTGAAGCATGTCCGGAGCCAGTTCTGCTACCGCCTGTAATGATTTGAGAAACGCGCTGTAATCCTCACCCGGCAATCCGGCCACTAAATCAAGATGAAGTTCAATGCTAGTCACCGTTTTAAGCTGGTGGACATTTTTAAAAATATGGGGCAGATCCGACGTTCGTCCCACCTGTTCGAGCGTCTCTTTAGATGAAGACTGGATTCCTATTTCGAAGCGGAAGGTTTTCTCCGGTACCTGTGCCAGGGTGATAAAATTATTTTTGTTCAGCAGGTCAGCGGCAATTTCAAAGTGAAAGTGACTGCTCCGGTTGTTCTCCAGAATAAATTTCCAGATCAGATCCGCTCGAGCTGAGTCATAATTAAAGGTACGGTCTACAAGTTTTATCTGTGGGACATTGTTGCTCATCAAGTAAAGCAGATCTTTTTTAATTCTATCCATACTGAAGGAACGTACCGAGCCCTCAACAGATGAAAGGCAGAAAGCACAGGAAAACGGACAGCCGCGAGAAGTTTCGTAATAGATAAGCGGTTTTGACAGGTCCACCAATCCGGCTGAAAAGGGCGATGGAAGCGAATCCAGTGTCAGGTTGTTTTGGCTCAGCGGTCCTGATACTATGTCGCCGCCATCACGGAAAAACAGATTATCGATATCCGCGAGGCTTTCCTGCCTTTCTCTGCTCTTTTCCCGCAGCAACGCTTCAATCAGTTGTTTGAAAGGTTCTTCCCCCTCACCTTTAATGACGAAGTCTATTGCCGGGTTCCCGTTCATGAGATCAAAAATCCCGAAGGATACTTCCGGCCCACCCAGTATAATACGAGTCAGCGGGGATATTTTTTTGATGTCTGAAATAATCCGTAACGTCTGCTCAATGTTCCAGATATAGCAGGAGAAGGCGACCATGTCGGCCTGCTCGGCCATGACAAGTTTCAGGATATGTTCGCGTGGCTCATTAACAGTCCATTCGCGGATTGTTACATTGATATTCGGGATGTTTTGGCAATAAGCCGCCAGGCATGGGAGCGCAAGTGATGCGTGAGAATATTTGGCATGCAGTGTTGTAAGAAGTATTTTCATAGATTAGTGGACATACCTGTAAAAAGAGATGTATGGGGGAATTGGTACTGATTTCAAAATGGTATCGTGTGTATGCCATTTTTACTTTCAATCGTCGTCTTAAATGGTTCTGAAAGGAAATTCAGCTTTTCGATGACGGCGGTGCTCCTTTCTCCTGTTAAAATTTGCGGCTGAAAACCGACCCTCCGATGGAGGACATCAAGCGGCACAATTTCGGCCTCACGCCGATCCTCAGTCAACCTCAGGCGTATTATCGCACTCACGTCAGCTGTTGCACTTTTGCTGGCAAATGTAAAGTTGCCCAGACTGTAAAAAATGATGCCGTTTTTGTACCTTTCGATCCCCTGCAAAACATGTGGGTGGTGGCCGATAATGACATCAGCACCGGCATCAATGGCTTTGCGGGCGGCGGCACGTTGATACTGCTGTACGGTGCCGGTAGCCTCTTTCCCCCAGTGAAACGAGACGATAACATAGTCTGCCTGTTTGCGGGCGCTGGCTATATCGGCTGTCACCAGTTTTTCGTAACCTGGAGCAGTTCCAGGGCGATTCTGTCCTGCAAAAAACTCGATCGGCTGGGTCAAAGAATAACTAAGGAAGGCAACTTTTTTTCCTTTGATTGTGTAAAGAGCCATTTTTCTCGCTTCAGCCAGGTCATTGCCGGCACCAATCCAGGCGATCCCGTTTTCGCTAAGATTCTGGAGTGTTTCTGATAGCGCCCCGCCACCAAAATCCATGCTATGGTTGTTCGCGAGTGTTACCAGGTTAAAGCCGGCGCTACGAATTGCCTTTGCAACTGGTGGTTCTGCCCGGAAGCGAAATTTTTTTTCTGAAAACTCCTGTCCCCCCTCAGCTATGGGTGACTCCAAATTTGCGATATTGATGTCACTTGATAGCAGCTCTTTTCTCACGCCGGCAAACGGGTAGTCATAACCTTTTTGTCGTAGCAGAGGTGCCCATCTACCGGCCAGCATTATGTCGCCGACAGCGTTGATAATAATCTCTGCGGCATACAGCTGTAGCGGCTGGCAGAGAAGTAAGATGGCAACTAACATATTGGTAATTAATGATTTCATCGGGCTCTTTTGCATTGACGTATATAGACGCAAGTGCTAATAAATACACGCTTACTACTGAAAAATAAAGGTGTTTCCCTATGCTTGACATGAAATATATCCGTGAAAATATGGATGAGGCCGAGTGCCGACTCCGCACCCGAGGAGGCAGCTCCTATCTTGACGGCTTCCGTGAGCTTGATGAAAGACGGCGTACTGTACTGAAAGAGGGCGAGGTACTTAAGGCGTTGCGCAATTCCGTTTCGGATCTGATCGGCTGCACGAAGGACAAAAGCCAGGTTCAGGACAAGATTCTGGAGATGCGTGAGGTGTCCCGGAAAATAAAGGTGCTGGACGAAGAGCTTAATCTGGTTGATGAACAGCTTAACGTATTTATTTTGACAGTGCCGAATCTGCCGCACATCATGACACCTATCGGTACGAGTGAAAACGACAACGTACTGGTCAGAAGCTGGGGGAATCCACTTGAGTTACCTTTCAAGGCCAAAGCTCACTGGGATCTCGGAGAAGAGCTGGGCATTCTTGATTTTGAGCGTGGAGCAAAAATTACCGGTGCACGCTTTACTCTTTATCGTGGGGCCGGTGCACGTTTGGAGAGGGCTCTGATCAATTTGATGCTTGATCTACACACCGATCAGCATGGTTACCA
The DNA here is from genome assembly GCA_903875605.1 of uncultured Geobacteraceae bacterium. GTDB lineage: Bacteria > Desulfobacterota > Desulfuromonadia > Geobacterales > Pseudopelobacteraceae > JACRCG01. Next base: position 51,947 of record CAIQWT010000060.1, read on the forward strand.
GGAAGTATTACCACCCTTTATGGTTAATCGCGATTCGATGCAGGGTACCGGTCAGCTTCCCAAGTTTGAAGAGGATCTTTTTAAGCTGGTTGATCCCGACTTTTTCCTGATTCCAACTGCGGAGGTTCCGGTAACCAATATTCATCGCGGTGAGATCCTGAAAAAAAATGATCTGCCGATCAGCTATTGTGCCTACACTCCCTGTTTTCGTCGTGAAGCCGGTTCTTACGGCAAAGACACCAGGGGCTTGATACGTCAGCATCAATTTAATAAGGTGGAGCTGGTGAAGTTTGTACATCCTTCTGAATCTGACGCTGAGATGGAGCTGTTGACAGGGCATGCCGAAAAAGTACTGCAGCTACTGGAGCTGCCTTATCGTGTCATGGCTCTCTGTAGCGGTGACATCGGTTTCTCGTCTGCAAAAACCTATGATCTTGAAGTCTGGTTGCCAGGGCAGAGCTGCTATCGGGAAATATCATCTTGCAGTAATTTCGGCGATTTCCAAGCCCGCCGGGCATCTATTCGCTTCCGTGAGGATGAAAAGGGTAAGCCTGAATTTGTTCATACACTTAACGGCTCCGGACTTGCTGCGGGGCGCACGTTGGTGGCAATTCTTGAGAACTATCAGCAGGAAGACGGCTCGGTGCTTGTCCCATCGGTGTTACGTCCATATATGGGCGGTTTGGAGCGAATTGCGCGCTAGGTGTAGGCTTTGTAGTTGTAGTCAATCGCTGAGAAGCTGATGTAGCGGGGGTGTCTGATGTTTGGCAAAAAAAATGCGTTATTGCTGGAAGAGGCAGAGGCCAAAATAAAGCTGCAGCAGGATAAGCTTGATTGGTTCCAGAGGCATTATGAAAAACAACAGGTTTATATTGAAGACCTTTACGATGTGGTCGGCGATCTTTCCCGTCAACTCGGGATGGTGCTGAAAAGTGAAAATATGGAACGCCTTCAGAAAAGTGTGTATCTGGAAGGGAACAGCAATTTTTTTCTCGACCTGTACCTGCTTTTCAGTACTCGACTAAGGAAAGGTAAAAATGTTTCGTGCTATTATGGTAAAGAACTAGAGGAGATTCAGCGTAAATTTCAGGACAGGGATTTCAAAAACAGTAAAGTCATTCACCTGACGGAGCGCCTGACACTTGATAATTTACGTACGCTTTTTAAAGATGGTCTGTGGAGGAAATCAGTTGAGGATTCGCTTCAGGCAATACGAAGTGAGAGGAAGTTTGATAGCAATCAACAATGATGATCTGAATTTCTGCCCTTGGTGACGCTTACTATTTGAAAAAACGAAACAGGTGTGCTATACACTTAAAAAGTAGGTATATGGAGAGGTGGCCGAGTGGTTTAAGGCAGCGGTCTTGAAAACCGCCGAGTGTAACAGCTCCCAGAGTTCGAATCTCTGCTTCTCCGCCATAATAAAATCAGGCACTTAGGTTAATATCTGAGTGCTTTTTTTTATTGCATGGATTGATCAAAATCAGACAATGGGACACCAAAACAAAACAATACCGCCAGAATAAAAACAAATGTCCCGCCTATGGCTGAGTATTGATGCTGTTGGGCAAGTTAATCCGGGATCCAATAGGCAAGGTGAATAAACAAAGTATCCTAAGGATGAGCTAACTAAAGCAAAATTAATTCGTTTACATGGCGATAGATGCTTGGTATGTCTCATATAGGGTATGGCTGTGATTATATGAGGTCCATAAAATGAACAGGTAATAAGTCTGAAATTGATATAATGAAAGTTATCAGCATGTTGCGTAATTAATAATACTTGGCACGCCATGTGCTTTTAGTAAAAACAGATTTGCTGAAATTACCTGGAGGTTTTACCCATGAAAAAAGTTCTTTCCACAATCGTTGCTGCTCTCGTTGCTATGTCTTTCTCCGCTGTAGTATTTGCTGCTGATGCTGCTCCTGCTGCTGCACCTGCCGATGCTACTCACGCTGCAGTTGCTGAGAAAAAAGAAGTAAAGAAAGTAAAAAAAGCTAAAAAAGTAAAGAAAGCTGCAGTTAAGAAAGAAGCTGCTCCTGCTGTAGAAGCTGCTCCTGCTGCAAAGTAATTCACTTTTAATAGTGCTTAAAGGGCTGCATCCTTTGGATGTGGCCTTTTTTTATGCTTAACCAAACTAATTCACCACCAACACCCGCTATTTTCTGTCGACCCCGTTTGGTAATAATTCCGTTTTGTAGCTCTAGTCAAAAAAATCCAAGAAGACCATTTTAGTCTTGACACTGACCGGCAGTGTGAAGTAATTTCCATGACAAATAGTGAAGTTTCCGATAGCATATTTGTTGTGATGTGCTTCTGGGCTTCAATTCAAAGGAGAGACAAATGGACATAACAAAAATATTAAAAACTGTGTCTTTAGTTATTGCTGCGACTTCTGCGGGAACTTTATTCGGCTGTGCCAATTATGAGGTGAATACAAAACGGGGTGAAATTCCCGGTTACTATATCCGCTATGAAATGCAAGAAGCGGATAGAGCAGTAGAGACTGCTCGTCAGGCAGGAAAGGACAAGGCTTGCCCGGCTGAATTCAAAGTAGCTGAGGAAGCAAAAATAAATGCCTATGATGTATTCAGGGCCTGTCACACCGAGGAGGGTGCCGCTCTGGCAAAACAGGTAACAGCTAAAGTGAATGCTCTATGCCCGCCTCAGATCGTCAAAGAAGTGCCAGTTGTTGCTGCGCCTCCAGCTGTTGTGCCGGCACCAGTTCCAACTCCAGTGCTTGAGCCTAAACCCGCACCAAAGCCGGCACCATTGGCACCTTCAGGTAAGCTGACAATAGTTCCGGGGTCGATTACAGTGGGCGGATCTGCGACTCTCACATGGGCATCACAAAACGCCACTGGCTGTGAAATCCAGCCTGGAATTGGTTCAGTGGAGCCGCAGGGCTCATTAACAATAAATCCGACCGACAATACGGGTTACACTCTTGTTTGTAACGGTGCCGGTGGTTCAGCCCAGAGCTCCGCACTAATAGCCGTCATCGCTGCACCTGCTCCCGTTGTCGCCGTTGCTCAGCCAATGTCAGCAGCAAAACTATGTACCCAGACAGTAATAAATGTTCATTTTGACAGCCAAAAAAGCGACTTGAAGCCACGCTACCATGATGAATTAAAAAAACTGGCTGACTTCCTTACAGAGTTCCCTGACGCCACCGGGGTTATCGAAGGACACACTGATAGTGCCGGAGATTTGGCCAGCAACATGAATCTGTCTCAGCGTCGTGCAGACAGTGTCCGCAATTACCTTGTTAAAATCTTCAAAATAGCACCTGGACGCATCACTGCCAAGGGCTTCGGCCCTACTAAACCGGTTGCTGACAACAAAACCGCCGCCGGCAAACAGAAGAATCGCCGCATTGAAACCAATTTTTCCTGCGCCAGTAGATAAACAAAGAAATTAACATATGGATATACAATCGCCCTTTCGGAAACATTCCAAAAGGGCGATTTTTTATGTATGCGCCTGCCAACAAAATGTTTTTTCACTCCCTCCCCACACAAATATCATAAAATAGTATATGGTCGCGCCTGTGCTCGAATTGCTTCAGGTCGATGAAACCCGGAAAAAAGGTTTACTCGGATCACAAATGCCAGAAATACGCGAGAGTATAGTAGTTTGCTGTAAACGTTTTATTAAATATCTGCGGCAAGGAGAAACAGGATGAAAGTTACAGAAAAATCGTTGAAAGCCCGCTGTACGGAGTTGAACCTTGGCCCTCTGAGAAATACTACATTCGGGATAAAGACCACCAGGCTGAATGCCGGTTACACTGTTGAGCTTCAGTACAGGGACGCAACTCCTCCGCAGATACTTGCTGAGTCTGTGACCGCAGCCGAGGCGGCTGCCACAGTCGAGGGCGCGGCAGCTGGTGCCGCAGCTGTGAAAGTTGCTGGTCTTGATAAGCCGGAGTATGTCACTCGGGATACATTTGTCCGTCAGGCTGCTGAAAGATGTCCGAAATGTGCGACAAAAGATATTTTCAGTGGTCATGTTTCAGTCGACAAAGGATCGCTTGTCCAGAAATGCTCTTGCCAGCGGTGCAGCTTGGTCTGGAGCAGCATTTATCGTCTTGATGATTATGAGCTGTCCCTTCCGGTGTCTGAAATGACTGAAACTTGAATTTGTTTTTGCCACCTTACGGACACAGTTACCTTTCTGCCGTACTCACTGAAAAAGATGCTATGATGGAGGATGATTAAAGGATTACGTTTAACCAAGGAGAATACAAATAGTGGAAAAAAGCATAACTGATAGAGCCGTGGGTACGGCGGTTTTAAACAGTACAAGAGTTGATGAAATCGAATTCCGTAAGCTTTCCTTTGAAGACAAACGCAGCTATCTTTTAAGCATGACACCGATGGAGAAAGTAGACCTGATTTCTGGAGACCTGGACAATAAGAGACTGACGCGAGCCATGCAGCCGCAGGAACTCTATTGGCTATTCAAGGAAGTTGGAGCTCCTGATGCTATGGAATTGCTGGGAATGGCAAGTCCCCGTCAGTTCCTTTTTATTCTGGATATGGAACTATGGAAGGGCTGGACGTTTTCAGAAGATAATGCGATCGAATTTCTCGGGTATATTTTAAAAAGAAGTGAGGAGCATTTTCTGGAATTACTTCCGCATCTCGATTTCAATCTCCTCTCACTTCTTCTGGGAAGGGAACTCATTGTCGCCGGAGGCATTGGCGACCTGAATACGGATGAAGAACGCCTGACTGATTGGGACCACACATTTGATGATGTGTTTTTGATAAAATTCAAGAACCCGGAGCACGCCACCATAATCGGCTCCTTTCTGGAACTTGTCTGCCGTTTGGATAATCCCCTGTATACGTCACTCCTGGAAAGTGTCAGCGGTGAAGTTGATATAGAATCAGAAGAGGAGTGCTATCAGGCAAAATCTGGACGCCTTGCTGATTTGGGTTTTCCCCCGCACCATGAGGCGCTTGAAATTTACTCCCGAATCAACCCGGTCACGTTTACACCAGGTCGACACAAAGAGCTCCTGCAGACGGTCGAAACGGGTACACTTCCCGAGATATTTTTGACCGGTAAGACGTTTCTGGAAAGGATTATTATCCGTGTGGATTCGGAATTGTTTCGCATGGAACTTAATTATCTGATTAATACCGCACTGGTAGCCGATGAGGCTCATCTTGCCGATGTGGAACAGATGAAGTCTGTAGTGGAGAGGGTTTACGGCTATTTGAACATTGCACTTGAGTATCTGAGCGAAGATGATGAAATTAAGGGGGCGGAAATCCTTGCCGGTGAATACCTGAAAAGCCTGTTCCAGCTTGGGTTTAGTATAATTCTCGGCCTCAAATTCAGGGCGGATAAGCACACGGATTCGAGCTATGCTACCGGTAAAGCTCTCTCAGGACTGAAGAGCTCCAGGCCACTCTATTATCGTGGCTTAGATGCCGACGCTGTTGATAGCTACAGGGAATTCAGGGAGATGCGGGATGTTAAGATTATGTCCGATTTTATGACAGTCAAATTCGGAAATGCCAGTCGCGTATAATCTGTGTCGTATAATCTGTTGGAAAGTTCCCGTAGTTCGAGTATATTAAAAAGCTAAACTTTATATTTATCCGCCTGCTCACGTAGTTGCTGCGTAGAAAGTGAATGCAATAAAATGGCTCAGCCATCATCCATATATCGTGCAAATATCCAACTCGCAGACGTTGATCGCGGCATCTATGAAACACTCCAGGCTACCGTTGCACGTCACCCGTCTGAAACCGAAGAGCGACTTGTTGCCCGATTGTTGGCCTACTCACTCTTCTTTGAACCAGGCATAGCTTTTACAAAGGGAATCAGTGCAGTGGATGAACCTGATCTCTGGGTAAAAGGGCCGGATGGTCGAGTGCTGCTCTGGATGGAAGTGGGCATTCCTGAATCGGACAGGATAGTCAAGGCGTGCCGTCATACAGAACGTGCCGCGCTTGTCGCCTGCGGCAAGGCGTTCCTCAGCTGGGAACAGCAGCATCTACCGAAGCTTGTAAACATACCAAACTTAACGGTAATAAGTTTTGATCAGACCTTTATCAATTGCCTGACGTCCAAGTTGGATCGAACGATAAACTGGGACGTCACCATTACAGATGGCAACCTATATATAAATGTTGGTGTTGAAACTTATGATACGGTACTTAAAGTGAGGACTGGAAAGAGATAAAAATAAGCTTAAGATTTATATCTTTACCTAAGGTCGGATGTCTGCTGCGATGGCATGGCGTTTTATGGTTGATATAGCCCGGGACAAATTTATTCTATACTGACATCAGTCTGGCAGCTTCACAGGGAGAACTAATTAGCGATGCAGATAACAACACCTTTTATTAAATTGGACAGCTTTCTAAAAGCTGAAAATGCAGTTTCCTCAGGTGGTGAGGCGAAAGTAATGATCGCAGAAGGATACATTACCGTAAATGGTGAAGTAGAACTTCGTCGTGGTCGCAAATTGTATCCCGGAGACAGAGTTGTGTATGGCAAAAGAAAGTTCTCGGTCGAATAAACGTGAATTTGGTGCGTATGCGGTTAATCAGCGTTTTTTTGTTTTTTACCTTAATGATCACTTCGCAGGCTATTGCAGCGTTCAATCTTGAGGTCCCTGCTGAGCCATGGGACGAATATCGCCTGCAGTTCAAGAACTATTCAAAGCATCTGCTCGCTTCATATGACCGGGCGTTTGTGGATGATTATGACGGTGCCATTCGTGAGGTAGATAAAGCGATTGAATTGCTTCCGGAAGAGGGTATCGGTTTTGCCGAGCGGAGTAAATATCACCGGATTGTAGGCAATACCGCATTGGCTGAAAATGATTTCAAGACCGCAATCACGCGCTTTGACCAGGCAATTGAGCGTTATCGTCCCGGCCCGGAAAAAAAATCTAAAAAAAATTTGGCTCGTAAAGTAAATCCCGCAGAAGCCGGTCGCCTGATTGCAACCCTTCGTTATCAGCGTGGAGAAGCATTTTTTAATTTCGAACAATATCGTCAGGCAAATGATGACTTTGCGGCCGCGTGTCAAGGTGGAAATGCTGTCGCCTGTCCACGGATATGGGATGTCAAGGCGATAGAGAAACGGGGAGTTCAATGGATTCCTCTTTCTGCCCGGCAGTATTATGACCGGCGCAGCGTTAAACACATTTCTCCCACAATTACCAGAGTGTGGGTGAGACGTGAAGACCCACAGCCTGTACGCCCTGAAAGCGTATCCGAGAACCATATTCTGCAGCACTTTGAGCTGAACTGCTCAACACGGGAATTTCGTCTGATAGTGGCGCTGGTTATTGCCAACGACAGCCAGCCGATGACTGTTACACTGGCCGAAGCAGGTTTTACGAAACCGGTCACCGGAACTGCGCCAAGTAAATTAATGATTACTCTTTGCCCGCCTTATCAACCGAAGTAATGGTGCTCAGGCTGAAATCGGTATAATCAGAGCTCAAATAATTTGACTTATTCAGTAGTTTAAAATTACAATACCGCCTTTAAATGTGCCATATCCCACGCCCTTGAGCGTTATTTAGGAGAGATAAATGAATATGAGATTTCTTGATGCCTGTTGGGGCAAGCCGGTAGACCGAACCCCAGTATGGCTTATGCGTCAGGCCGGTCGTTATCTGCCGGAGTATATGGCGGTTCGTTCCAAATGTACTTTTCTGGAATTGTGTAAAACTCCTGAACTGGCCGCTGAGGTGACTATTCAGCCGGTTGACTATCTCGGTGTTGATGCGGCGATTATGTTCTCTGATATCCTGACTCCGGTTGAGCCAATGGGAATGAAGCTGGATTTCGTGCCTGGCCCTGTATTCGAAAGTCCGATTCGCAGCATGGCGGATGTGGAAAAACTGCGCATTCCGCAGATGGAACAGGATGTTCCTTATGTCCTTGAAACAATTAAAATACTACGCCGCGAGTTGGCTGGTAAAGTGCCTCTGATCGGTTTTGGCGGCGCACCATTTACTCTGGCCTGTTACATGGTTGAAGGTAAAGGCTCCAAGGATTTTGCCCAGATCAAGCGGATGATGTATGCTGCACCGGAAGTCTACGCAGCTTTAATGGAAAAAATCACTACCATGAGCATGGAATACCTGAACGCACAGATTGCCGCAGGTGCACAGTGTATCCAGATATTTGATACATGGGGTGGAATTCTTTCACCTGCCGATTACGAGCGATATGTCCTTCCGTACACGGTCAGACTGATTAATGGTCTGAATCGCATTGAAACACCGGTAATCCATTTTGTAAAAGGCTCCGGAGCAATGCTTGATACTGTCAAGAAAGCCGGCGGTGATGTTATGGGGTTGGACTGGCATGTGGGTCTTGGAGCAGCACGCGATTTGCTGGGCACACAGATGGCGGTACAGGGCAACCTGGACCCGACCGTGCTGTATGCAACACGTGACATAATAGAACGCGAAGTTAAGCGGGTTCTTGACGAGAATGCTGATCGCCCCGGGCACATTTTTAACCTGGGACACGGAATCCTGCCAACGGTGCCACCTGAAAATGCCAAATTCATGGTTGAGTGTGTGCATCGCCTGTCGCAGAAATAAAAATACTGAAAGATTCCTGAAAAGGCTGCCATGTCGATTGCACTAAAAAATATCGTAGTGTTCGTTACAGACCTTGTTAAGGCAAGGTCGTTCTACGTTGATCTTCTCGGACTGCCGGTTTCCGGTCAGAGCGAGATGCTTATAGAGTTTTTCCCCGGAAATACAGCTACGTTGGGAGTTTCACTCGCTCTGCATGATGATGCCCGCTGCCTGGTTGGAAGGCACACCGGCATCACCCTTAAGGTGGAAAATATAGTTGCGGTCTGTGAAAGCCTTAAAAACGGCGGTGCACATTTTGTAGAACCGCTCGAGTCCAGTCCATGGGGTAAAATGGCTGTTGTTCAAGACTTCGATGGCAATATGCTTGCTCTGGTAGATCGCTAGGTGAAAATAGTCACTCGTAAACTGGTTGCAGATATCTCTGCTGAAGCCAGACAAAACCCGAGACTACGCAAGAACCACAACTTTCACCCGTCGGATGAATCCTGTTGTCACCGCCTTCTTAATGCAATTGAGCCAGGTTCATATATCAGGCCGCACCGGCATCTTGACCCGGAAAAAGATGAAGCATTTATCCTGTTAAGTGGTTCATTGGGGGTTATTACCTTTACCGATGATGGTGAGGTTGCCGAGACGGTGCTGCTGTCGCATGCCGGTGGTAATCTTGCGGTGGATATTCCGTATGGAGTGTACCATACCGCGCTAAGTCTTGAGTCGGGCACTGTATTTTATGAAACCAAGGCAGGTCCTTACCGACAGCTGGATGATGCTGAAACGGCCATTTGGGCCCCTGAAGATGGCGATTCTCATGTCAAGGATTTCCAAGTGCAACTGCAGAGCCTGTTTAGTTAATGTGACAGGCCGAAACACTGCTTTTTTTCTGATTTTTTATGTCATGGTCATGGGCGGGGCTACTGGACTTGCTGCCGGTCCTCCCCGAATGCGACCATATACAGGTATCGGACTGGTCATTTTTTCGCAGCCCGGCAATGATGCAAACGCGGTCATGCCGTTACAGTTGTACCAGGAACCCGGACTTTTGCGGCTTGAAACAGTAACCAACTCCGGAACCTCTGGAAATGAGTGGATTTTCGGACTGTCGGCGGAAAATTCGCCGCTTATTGTTTCTGCCCGTAAAGGCGACTGGTTGCGGGTCTATTATGATGACGCCGGTCGTGAGGCCTGGATGGATGTGCGGAAGAGAGGTCGATTTCTATCGTGGGAGCAGTTTTTAAAACTGCAGACCGGTCGAATGCTTCCCGGCTTACAGCCCCTGTATTACCGGCTTTACCAGCAACCTGGAGGTAAAACTCTTGGAACACTGACGCCAAAGCAGGTGTTCAAGGTATTGAAGCTGGAGAATGCCTGGAGTATGGTGCTGACTGAACAATCACAAATCGGATGGGTGCGTTGGAGTGATGACGACGGCCGCCTGACTATAGATACTGGTAAAAAGTAGTAAATACGGGAGTTATTTTCGCATCGGCCTGAGATGAAATGTTTGTCCGGGCTTATGCATCTTTGGGCCTGCCTGCCCATTTAATTATTTGTATTAGTGAGGTATAGAATGAGGATCGAACTGGTACCACCAGGAACCGGCGAATTGACTTACGAAATCAGAAATATCGTCAATGTCGCAGAAAAACTCCAAAAATGCGGGGTCAAGATTAATTGGGAAAATATCGGCGACCCGATTGTCAAAGGCGAGATCATTCCTGAGTGGATGAAAGAAATAGTTGCCAGGGCCGCTATGGATAACCGTACCTGGGGCTATTGTCATACCCGTGGCGTCCTTGAAACACGCGAATTTATTTGCGAGACCACCAACAGTCGCGGTGGGGCTCAGATAACTCCCGATGATATCATTTTCTTTAATGGTCTTGGAGATGCAATCGCTAAAATATACGGATGTCTGCGCCCTGAAGCGCGGGTACTTATGCCGTCACCATCTTACACCACTCACACGTTGGGTGAGATAGGGCACGCTCACTCAGCTCCTTCGCTATTCTGCCTCAAGCCGGATAATAACTGGTATCCGGATATGGACGACCTGCGCAGCCATGTCAAATACAATCCGAATATTTGCGCAATTATGCTAATCAACCCGGATAATCCAACCGGTATGGTATATACCCGTGAGATGCTTGAAGAGATCGTTGCGGTGGCACGAGAAAACGATCTGTTTATAATCGCTGATGAAGTCTATATCAACATCGTCTATAACGGACAAAGTACGGTGCCAATCAGTGATGTAATCGGCGATGTTCCTGCGATATCATTGAAGGGGATTTCTAAAGAGTTTCCCTGGCCCGGATCGCGTTGCGGCTGGATAGAAGTATATAACAGCCAGAAAGACGAGCGTTTCCGGAAATATATCAACCTGATTCTGACCGGTAAAATGAACGAAGTCTGTTCCACGACTTTACCGCAGATGGTTATTCCTGAAATCGTCCGTCACCCGGAATATTCTACATATCTGGCGCTGCGTATAGCCAGTTATGAGCGGATGAGTAACATCACCTACGACTGCCTCAGTCAGGTTTCTGCGCTGCAGGTAAATCGAACCAACGGCGCATTTTATATGGCTGTGGCGTTCAAGGATGGCATGCTGAACAATCGGCAATCGATCCCTATTGCCAACCAGGAAATCAGAGACCTGGTTGATGGGTTGATTAACCAGCCGGGAGTATCTCCTGATAAAAGATTCGTGTATCAGATCCTGGCCTCCACCGGTATCTGCATCGTGCCGCTTTCATCGTTTTCAACGCCGTTGCAGGGTTTTAGGGTCACGCTGCTGGAGAAGGACGAGAATGAGTGCCGCCGTATTTACGCAACTCTGGCAGAAAAAATCGGCGAATACCTGGCGTCTTAATCACAGTAAAACGAGTGTCAGTTTCAACACGCAAAGAGGGGAGCGGCCGATGCCGTTCCCCTCTTTGCGTTAATCCGTTTCAGGCTGAAACACAAACTTTGATGACTCATTCCTGTCTTCTTTGTGCCCCGCCGCCTTGCTTATGTCTTTAGTTCTAAAACTGCAATTACAGCGATTACTTTTTTATTTTCAGACTTTTTTTTCAGGTTCATCGCTCTTGGGCTTGATTTCTATCTCGTCTTTACCATCTGATGCCTTTTTAAAGTTACGGATACTTTTGCCTAGTGCCCCGCCTATTTCAGGCAGTTTACCCGCTCCGAAAACGACCAGAACGATGACAAGTATGATTATCATTTCCGGCATACCAAAACCAAACATTGTGCCCCCTCTGTAACGAGTGTGTAGTGCCTCTGCACTATCTCATTGACCAATAAAAAAATCAAGTCCTCTGCACATTAATCAAAGTTATCCATTTTGGCTTGCCTGCTCAACCATTAATGAAAAACTAGTTTAAAAACAGGCAGTTAGCGTTGTATTGCCAGCTCCGGTGATTCATTGACACGGTTTTTAACGCATGGTACAACAATGACTTAAATCACATTATCACGAGGGCTCGCATGTCAAACAGATCATATAGTAACATTGCGGCGGTTCGGACCAGAATAATCGTTTTATCACTGGCTGTTTCAGGAGCGGTAGGGGGAACAGCCTTTTTTCTCGGGTGCCCGTTCTCCGTCTTGACTGCGACCATTGTTAGTGCGCTGTTTTGCTCTTTGCTCTGTGCCGGAATCATTCAGCGCATACTGTCAGAAATTCGATCGGAACAGTTTGCCGTTCTGGCCAGGGTGGCTTCCGAACTGGAAATGACATCTTCCACTGCACAGCCTGACGATATTATAGCTATTTTTTCAATCCGCGATCTTGTTGAAGACGTTTATGAAGTCAAACAGAAAAAACGCCAGGAATTGCTAGAACAGATATTTGTAGCACAGGAAAAACTCAAATTGACCATGCATGGCTGGTCTATCGGTGATGAAAAAGAAACGTCCAGAGTACAGGATGCCGTAAGGGCAATTGAACTTCTTAATAACGGATATTCAAAGGTAATAGCTGAAATCGATGAGCTTTCCGGCCGTACAGAAGAACGGGCGTCAATTTCGACGCAGATGAGCGCTACCACCGATGCGATTGCTGAAAATATCAATCAATATTCAAACTTTGTGATTGAGACATCCAGCTCAATTGAGGAAATGGCCCGCGCAACCCGGGAAACGGCCTCAAATATCCGGGCACTGTCCACCTCCACAGAGCAGACTGTATCTTCTATTAATACGATAAGCACGTCACAAGCCACCGTACGAGACAATTCAGAGCGGAGTGCGTCAGTCTCGGAAAACGTGCGAACACAGGCTCAGCACGGGCTGCGTAGCATGGTCGCAACGATGAAGGCGATGCATGAGATTGCCAAGAGTAGCGATGAATCCTTTGAATCGATCAACCGCCTATCCCGTCACTCGGCGCGGGTCGGAGAATTTCTGAGTGTTATACAGGAGGTTGTCGATCAGACTAACCTGTTGTCTCTTAATGCATCCATTATTGCTGCTCAGGCAGGAACGCGGGGTCGGGCGTTTGCCGTTGTTGCAGAAGAGGTGCGTTCCCTGGCCAGGCGCACTTCTGCTTCTACCAAGGAAATTGAGGAGTTGGTACGTAATATCCAGAAAGAGACCTCTTCAGTTCAGCGCTCGGTGACCCAGGGAAAAGATAAGATAAAAGAAGGGGTGAAAATTTCCGCTCTGGCTAATGAGTCACTCATTGCAATCGAAAAAAGTGCAGAAGATGCTTTTAGGATGGTGTCGAGAATCGCTGTTGAAGCAACGGAGCAGGCTGTAAGTATTCAACGTATTACTGAAGATTCAGAGAAAAACCTGGAACGGGTACAGCAGGTTACGCTTGCAACAGAACATCAACAGCAGGGGAGCCTGCTGATCGTAAAAAATCTTGAACAGATGCGGGAGCTCGCCCAGCGGATTAATTTGTCTGCACAGGAGCAGGCCAAGGGTAATCGTCTCTATCTTAAAAGTGTTATGGACGACAATGACCGGACAAGAGAGCTGAAAAACGAGGCGACCCGGAATATCGCACTGGCAACGCAGGCCGTTGAAGCTGTCAGGGGTGTTGATGCTCAAATCGTGATGAATTCGCTTGAAAGCAGCAGAACTACCGATGCTCTAAGCCACTTAACACGCCTGATAGATAATTATCGCGGTGGAATGATTCAGGAGCTTAATGATGATTCGGCAAATTACGAATAGCCTGCTGTTACTGATATGTTTACTTGCTTCACCACTTACCCCCTCAGCTGCTGATTTTGAAATTACCCCGTTTATAACCGGTAATCAAAGCCCTCTTGTTCAGATATATGGGCTTCCGCACGATACCGGCGCCGACATCGTTCCCCCTGGAAAGGTTCATTTCAGCCTGAATCAGGATATCTCCAGCAACTATACTTTTAGCAACAGTGCTCGCGAACAGGTAATACTTGACGGCGAGTTTTATCGCATGACATTGGCAGCCCGTTACGGAGTTGCGTCACTTTGGGAGGTTGGAATAGAGATCCCTTACGTCCAACAGGGTGGGGGCTTCCTGGATGATTTTGTCATCAATTGGCACGACACCTTTGGCCTGCCGCAGGGTGGACGTGACAGTGCACCCAAAAACAGGGTGAACTACAGTTACCGTAAGGATGGTGAGCAAAAACTGCAGATAAATCGTGCCGCCTCAGGAATCGGAGATATTTCGCTGACTGGTGGATTCAAGCTGTATGATAGTGACGGTTCGGGATTTCATGATAGGCTGGCGCTCAAAGGGGCGGTAAAGCTGCCTGCCGGTAACAGCTCAGATCTCCTCGGAAGCGGCAGCACCGATGTTATGCTGCAGCTTTGCGGTAGCATGAACAGCTATGGTGAACACGGTTCTCTCGGTATGTATGGATCCGTAGGTGGCCTTGTTATGTCCAGGAGCGATGTCTTGAGTAATCAACACAACCAGCTTGCAGGGATCGGCAACATCGGTTTTGGCTGGGGCCCTTTCTCATGGATATCATTTAAAGTGCAACTTAACGGTAACACTCCGCTTTATCGTAATAGTTCGCTGGAAGAAATCTCAAAAAATCCTCTGCTGCTTATTTTCGGTGGAGCACTGAAGTTCCCCGGAGATTATCTGCTTGATATTGGTGTTGCGGAGGATGTGGCGGTTGCTACTGCACCGGATGTGAGCTTCCATTTGGGATTAAGTAAGATTTTCTGAAAACCTTCAATGAGCAATTACGCATATCAAGAAACAATATATTTAACAAAAACAGATATATTACCAGACTAAAGATCGTCTCCCACCTCATGCCCACTGCCGAAATTGCTGGAGTTTCAGTAAAAAATATTGGGGAACAAGTATGTTCGCTAAAACAATTCCGCAATGAGATAGTCGCTGCTCTTGACTTTCTGATTACCGGAATATGAATTAAATTTATGTGGATACGTCCACGATGACGGCCTCCGCATTCCTCCCTTGATGTGCTCCCATGCTACCAGATTCTTTACAAATATACCAGTTTCACTGTCTTGAGTCGCAATCAAGTATTGGTGAAACTGATGAATGACCTACCGATGAACTCACCATATTTATTCCCAATGGAATATGGCGCACCATTTAGTGGCAATTCATGCAGTAAAATGTCAGGAAAACAAAAAGCCCCGCGGAAACGGGGTCTTAATTTGTAACGGCGATGATTGTATCGGGTTAATATTTTTGATCAGCGTAATCAACCCAGCCACCGGCCAGAACCAGGGCTTTATCAAAGGGTGAAATCTCAAAGCTGAAAGTGCTCTGGGTGCCGCCGCCGCTTATGGTAAGAGATCCGGATTCAATATCGATACTCATAGAAGCATCAGTGTCGTCGGCATGAGCAAAAACCTGATCAAGGTCGGCTGCGGGCAGCTCAATGGCCGCCATACCGCAGTTGAACATGTTCTGGCGGAAGATGCGTGCAAAAGATTCTGCTATGACAGCGGTGATGCCGTTAACCTCGAACACCCATGGAGCATGTTCGCGAGAGGAGCCGCAACCGAAGTTGGCGCGCGAGAGGATCACCCGGGCATTTTTTGTCTGAGGCCCATTTGGATCGAATCCGGGAAGTTTTAGATCTTCAAGTATATACGGCTTGAGATCTTCCTTTGTGATTTCTGTCAGGTACTTGGCCGGGATTATCTCGTCGGTGTTGATGTCGCTGCGGTCGAGAAAGAGGACAGGGCCTCCGAAAGTCTTCATATATATTTTCTCCTTAAAACAGAAATTAAACCTGATTATCTCAGCGTCTCAGTATTATATGGATTATAAATACTTTCTTGGATCAGCAATCATTCCCTCAATCGCACTGGCTGCAGCCGTAGCAGGTGACATCAGGTGAACCATGCCACCTTTGCCCATTCGGCCCATGAAATTGCGATTCGTGGTTGATGCGCATACTTCACCGTCAGCGAGGACGCCGTTGCTCATGCCGAGACAGGCACCGCAGGTGGGGTTCGTGACGCAAAACCCGGCTTCCATAAAGATATCAATCAGCCCTTCACGCATAGCCTCCTGCTGGATTTTAGGGGTGGCTGGCGAAAGAATACCACGTACGTTAGGAGCCAGTTTGTGCCCTTTCAAAATCTGTGCAGCGATGCGCAGGTCTTCCAGGCGCCCATTGGTGCAGGAGCCGATATAAACCTGGTCAAGCAGAGTGCCTGCAAGTTCAGATACGGTCTTGACCTGATCAGGTTTGTAACCGAAGGTGATCGTCGGCTGTAGAAGCGTAACATCAATTTCAATGGTCTGATCATATTCGGCATCAGTATCGGCACGCCATTGGGAATAATCAGCAAGAGCGGCTTCTTTTGTGGCAAACTCTTCCTGGATGAATGGCCAGAGATACTCAACTGTTGTCATGTCCGGCTGACAGATCCCTGATGTTCCACCCGCTTCAATTGCCATGTTACAGAGCGTCATGCGTGATTCCATAGTCATAGAATCAATAGCAGAACCGTGGAACTCCATGACACGGTCAGTAGCTCCGTTGACACCTATTTTGCCGATGATATGCAGGATAACATCCTTGGCGTAGACGCCTTTAGGCAGAGTCCCTGTTACGTTGAATTTAATTGTTTTTGGCTGGCGGAAGGCACAGACGCCCTTCAGGATGCCGACCTCCAGGTCTGTCGTGCCGATTCCGGCGGCGAAAGCTCCAAAGGCACCGTGGGTACAAGTGTGGGAGTCACCCATAATGACGGTGTATCCGGGACGGATAAAGCCGCGCTCAGGGAAGAGGGCGTGACAAACACCGTTGGCTCCGACATCAAAAAAGTCTTTTATCCCGTGGCGGCGAGCCCAGTCACGAAGTATCTTGGCCTGGGTGGCGGTTTTTGTATCCTTGCTCGGTGTAACGTGGTCGATGACAGCTTTAATCTTTGTAGGATCAAAGACGCGATCTTTGTTGCGCCGGATCAGGTCGTCTATGGCTATCGGTGTGGTGATTTCGTGGCACAGTACAGCATCCAGGCGGAGCACTTTGGTGCCGGGAAAGGGCTCGTTGACCAGGTGAGCATCAAAAATCTTTTCTGAAGTTGTTTTACCCATTATTCGACCTCGCATGATTCAGTATTGGCAGACATGTAGCATAACTATCTTGAAAAATCCACTGGTGAACTTTTTTTTGATAATCCTACATTGTATATTCGGCAGGTTTTCCATGAAAAACTATTACAGGCATGGTATAACGGCACAACAAATCGGATGCGTCAGGGACTCTATTTATGAATCAGGAATATCTCAAAACAATGCTCAATTCGGTCCAGCAGGGGGCGTTATCAGTTGATGCAGCAATGCTGCAGTTGCGTCAGCTTCCCTTTCAGGATATAGGCTGTGCTCAGGTAGACCACCATCGCCAATTACGTCAGGGCATGCCTGAAATGGTCTTTGGTGAGGGTAAGACAGTTGAGCAGATTTTGGCAATTACGGCGGCTATGTCAGATAAGGGGAGCAACATCCTTGTGACACGGCTGGATAATGAGAAGGCTGAGTTGATTGTACAGGCCATTCCGGAAGCATCCTATCATGTCGAAGCACGTTGTCTGACGCTGGAACATCAGCCACCGGAACAGCGTGGTAAGGGAATTGTTCTGGTCGTTTCAGCCGGCACCTCTGATATCCCGGTGGCTGCTGAAGCGCTCGTAACTGCTCGATTTCTCGGCAACCAGGTCGGGCAGATCTATGATGTGGGAGTGGCCGGTATCCACCGATTGCTTGCGCGGCATGACCAACTTTCCGCCGCATCAGTTATCATAGTGGTGGCCGGTATGGAGGGAGCGCTCCCCTCTGTTATCGGAGGGTTGGTGGATAAGCCGGTCATTGCCGTGCCGACCTCGGTCGGATATGGTGCTTCCTTCGGGGGTATTGCGGCGTTACTGGGGATGCTGAATTCGTGTGCCTCCGGGGTGACTGTGGTCAACATCGATAACGGTTTCGGTGCCGCCTGTGCGGCGAGTTTAATGAACAGGGTGTGACAGGTATGAAAATTCTTTACTTCGATTGCCAGGTTGGCATTTCAGGAGATATGGCAGTTGGAGCTCTGCTTGGTCTTGGTGTGCCATTGGAATATCTGCGCACAGAGCTAGACAAACTGGAACTTCCGCCCGCCTCCTATGAAATCTCCGTTAGCCAAACGGCACGGCAGCAGTTACCTGCACTTAAGTTTGACGTAACTGTTTATGACCAGCATACGCACCGGCACTATTCCGGTATTGATGCCATGATTGCTGAGAGCGGGCTATCCGATTCCGTCAAGAAAACATCTCGGCGGATATTTCAACGACTGGCAGAAGCCGAGGCGAGAGTGCATGGAGTGCCCATTGACCAGGTCCATTTCCATGAAGTTGGAGCGATTGACTCTATTGTTGATATTGTAGCCACTGCTATCTGTCTGGAGTTTCTCCAGGTTGATCAGATCCATGCTTCGGCACTGCCGTTTGGAAGCGGCTTTGTAGATACGGCTCACGGCCGCCTTCCGGTTCCTGCTCCGGCAACTGTGGACCTTCTTCAAGGAGTGCCGCTGCATGGTGAATGCGGTCCAGGTGAGCGGGTAACGCCAACCGGAGCAGCTATTGTGGTGGCCCTCGCCAGCGGTTTTGGTAAACAGCCGAAAATGGTTCTGGAAAAGACGGGTTTTGGTGCGGGGGGGAAAGATTTCCCGGATTGCCCTAACATCCTAAGAGCTTTTATGGGGCACTCTACGGTCACTAAAAAACAGGCTGATGACGTGATTGTTGTCGAAGCAAATATTGATGACTCGACCCCCGAACTGCTAGGGTATGCCATGGAGCGTCTTTTTGATGAAGGGGCATTGGATGTGTTTTTTACGCCGATACAGATGAAAAAAAATCGTCCAGGTGTGATGTTGTCGTTTCTCTGCCGCCAGCAGGATTTCGACCGGTTATCCCGGCTGTTGTTGGTCGAAACTTCGGCGATTGGTCTGCGCTACTACCGCACTGACAGAATGATTTTACTGAGACAGATTGTGGAAGAACATACAGAGTTTGGCCCGGTACACTTTAAACAGGTCCGTGACGATAATGGAAAGGTGCTACGTGCTGCTCCTGAATATGAAGATTGTCGACGGATTGCCAGAGAAAAAGGTATCCCCTGCAGAGAAGTCATGGAGCGCCTGCAGTATAAAGGAGTATCTGAAACATGAGAATTTCAACATTGAGCATCGGCGATGAACTGATTTGCGGCCAGTTGACTGATACTAACGCCGGCACTATAGCTGCCAGGCTGCTTACAGAAGGGCTGCGCGTTCAACGGCATCTTACGGTTGGTGACAGTGAACCCGATATTATCGGTGCGTTGAGTGACCTGGGGAGGATTAGCGACGCGATCATAGTAACCGGAGGACTCGGCCCAACGGCAGATGATCTGACGTCGCGGGCTGCTGCACGTGCTACGGGGCGGCGACTGGTCATTCATGAAGAGGCTCGCAGCCATGTCCGCCTGATGTCGGGCAAGCTTCAAAGCCTGATTGTATGCCCTTTGAGCGATAAACAGGCCATGATTCCGACCAAATCTGTGCTGATACCCAATCCTAATGGAACCGCCTGTGGTTTTCATTTTATGCACAACGGCTGTTTCATGTTTTTCATGCCCGGTGTCCCTTCAGAAATGGTTGTGATGCTGCGTGATACAGTTATCCCATTCGTTATGGAGCGGGTTCCACGCAAGCGAATTATTCGCACTTTCAGCATTAACCTGTTTGGGCCGTGTGAAGCGGAAGTTGATGAATTGCTCCTGGGTATCGCCAGAGTGGAGCAAGGCTTAACGCTTGGCATATGTGTAACATTCCCCTGGATGAAAGTGACTTTGCGAGTTGAAGCTGACAGTGAAGATGCTGCCGCCAACCTTCTTGCGCCGGCAGTTCTTCAGGTGCGGGAGCGTTTGAAAGAGTATTGTTTCTCCTCCGGCAACATCAGCATGGATGAAACAGTAGCCGAGCTCTTTCGCAACGGTTGCCTGACGCTTTCTCTTGCTGAGTCGTGTAGTGGCGGTTTTATTGCGAAACGGATAACCGATATTCCCGGCAGTTCACAGTATTTCTGTGAAGGTTTAGTGACATATTCTAATGAAGCAAAAACACGTCTGCTGGGGGTTTCCGGTGATGTCCTTAACAGCAGCGGTGCCGTTAGTGCTGAATGTGCTTCTGCGATGGCCAAAGGTGCCAGGCTGGCTTCCGGAAGTGACCTTGGTTTGGCGGTAACCGGTATTGCCGGACCTGATGGCGGCAACGATGACAAGCCTGTCGGTACGGTATTTATCTCGCTTGCAGCCCCGGACGGATGCTGGACCAAGCGTTTTCAATTTAGCGGGTGCAGGGAGGAAGTACGCATCATGACGGCATGGACGTCTCTGGATTGGCTGCGGAGATATCTGCTGAAAAAGGTGTAGACAGTGCAGTCTGGCTCGTTAACATACTATACGGAGGCGCAATGCCTGAACTGCCGGAAGTAGAAGTAACCCGCCGCCGACTGGAGTCAGCGCTCGTGGGTAAGATGGTTACACAGGTATTGCGGCGTGTTGCCAAGCTCCGGTTGCCCGTGTCGGCAGAGCTCACAGAAATATTGCCTGGAATGACGATTCGGGGTATCGAACGGCGTGGCAAGTACCTGCTTTTTGATTGCTGCAAAGGTTGGCTGCTAATACACCTGGGCATGACCGGTTTTTTACGACTAATCAGCAGTGGCACACCACCGGGAAAACACGATCACGTAGACTTCATTTTTAACGATGACCACCTGCTCCGTTACCACGACCCTCGCAAATTCGGCATTATTACATGGTTTACCGGTGATCCTTTACAACACCCGCTGCTGGCTGAAATAGGTCCAGAGCCGCTTACAGCAGCCTTCGATGGCAGTTACCTGTATGCTGCTGCGAAAAAACGTAAGGTTTCTGTAAAACAGCTGCTAATGAACAGCTCTGTGGTGGCGGGAGTAGGAAATATCTACGCCAACGAAGCTTTGTTTCGTGCCCGTATTCTCCCAAGCCGTGCAGCTGAAACTTTGACACCACTGGAATGTACCGACCTTGCCGGGATTATCTGTAAGGTTCTGGAAAAGTCGATTAGTGAGGGGGGTAAATCCTGTGTAGCTGAGGAAACCGTCGCTTATTATCCTCAGACTTTCAGTGTCTATGGAAGGGGAGGAAAACTCTGTTACGTCTGCGGTGATTCACTTGATGAAATCAAGCTCGGTAGCAGGAGTACGGTTTTTTGCAGCAATTGCCAAAAATGAGTAACAGTCCAAAAAAATCAATCAGATAAAACCTTGCGATAAAACTGTCGGATATGCTATTTTCAACCCCTTTATTCTGCACACTTCTATCCTTCAGGAGATACTTCTAATGGCTGAAAAAAACAACACGCTTGAGAAAAATAAGGCGATAGAACTCGCGTTAAGTCAGATCGAGAAACAGTTTGGTAAGGGTGCGATCATGCGGCTTGGTAATGACGAGGCGCTTCCAGGGGTCGAGGCCATTTCCACGGGATCCATTTCCCTGGATATGGCCCTCGGAGTCGGTGGTGTGCCTCGCGGCAGAGTTATTGAAATATATGGCCCTGAATCATCAGGTAAGACAACGCTGGCACTGCATATAGTGGCTGAAGCACAAAAAACCGGAGGCATTGCCGCTTTTATCGACGCTGAGCATGCGTTGGACATCGGTTATGCCCGTAAGCTTGGAGTCAAGACTGATGACCTGCTTGTATCCCAGCCGGATACCGGTGAGCAGGCACTGGAAATTACCGAAACCCTGGTCAGGAGCGGTGCTATTGATATTCTCGTCGTTGACTCAGTAGCTGCCCTGGTACCCAAGGCCGAGATTGAGGGTGACATGGGTGATTCCCATATGGGGCTTCAGGCACGTTTGATGTCCCAGGCTTTACGCAAGCTGACCGGCATTATCAGTAAGTCTAACTGCTGCGTAATTTTCATAAATCAGATCCGTATGAAGATCGGTGTAATGTTCGGTAACCCTGAGACGACCACAGGCGGAAACGCTCTCAAATTCTACGCTTCGGTGCGTATGGATATCCGCAAGATTGCCACGCTTAAACAGGGTGATCAGATCATTGGTTCCCGTACTCGCGTAAAGGTAGTAAAAAACAAGGTTGCTCCCCCGTTCAAAGAGGTTGAGTTTGATATTCTTTACGGTGAAGGCATCTCGCGTACTGGAGACGTGCTAGATCTGGCGGTTGATAAAAATATCGTTGAAAAGAGTGGCGCCTGGTACTCATACGGCAAAGAGCGCATCGGTCAGGGCCGTGAAAATTCCCGTACCTGGTTGACTGAACACCCTGAAACGCTTGCTGAGATTGAGAGCAAGCTAATGGACCTACTCAAGCCGACTCCGGTTCCTGATAAGGGCGGCAAGACAGACAAGGCAGAAAAAACTGCCTAGCAGCGGAGAGAAGCTATGGAGCTGAACGAGATACTTACCATTGCTTTTAAAGCCAAGGGTTCTGATATTCATATCAAGACCGGGCTTCCTCCTATCGTCAGAATCGATGGCCGCCTGCACCCGATTCCAAACGCGGCACGTCTGTCGCCGGATTTTGTTTCCGAGACAGCCAATGCGATCATGAATGATCGTCAGCGGCGCATGTTCGAGGAAAATTATGAAGTTGATCTGGCGTATGCCGTTCCCGGATTAGGTCGTTTCAGGGTCAGTATATACCGTCAGCGCGGCACGGTCGCAATGGTGTTTCGCTCCATTGCTTTCGTCATACCGACGCTTGATGGGCTTAATCTTCCGCCGATCATGCAGAAAATCTGCAAAGAGGAACGGGGATTGATCCTGGTGACCGGAACGACCGGTTCCGGTAAGTCGAGTACGCTTGCAGCGATGATTGACTACATAAACAGTCAGCGTACCTGCAACATCATAACGATCGAGGATCCTGTCGAGTTTCTGCATCGTGACAACAAGAGTATAATCAGCCAGCGTGAGGTCGGCACCGACACCCCTACCTTTTCAGCTGCCCTGAAGGGGGCATTGAGGCAGGACCCTGATGTTATTCTTGTGGGTGAAATGCGTGATTATGAAACAATTGAAACAGCGATGACCGCAGCCGAAACCGGTCATCTGGTGATGTCAACTCTGCACACAATGGACGCGGCGGAAACTATTAACCGTATCATAGGTGTTTTCCCCCCCTATCATCAGCGTCAGGTTCGTATCCAGCTGGCAAGTATTATCAAAGCGGTCATCTCTCAGCGATTGGTGCCGAAATCCGATGGCAAGGGGCGAGTTCCGGCGGTTGAGGTTATGCTCGCTTCAGCCCGCGTCAGGGAATGTATTGATGATAAAGATAAAACAAAACAGTTGAACGATGCCATTTCCCAGGGTTATGTCTCATATGGCATGCAGACTTTTGACCAGTCGCTGATGAGGTTGTTTTCCAATAAGCTGATTACTTATGATGAGGCTATTCGTCAGAGTACTAATCCAGATGACTTCGCCCTCAAGGTTTCAGGCATTTCATCAACTTCTGATGCCTCTTGGGAAGGGTTTGAGAATAAAGCTGATAACGCTGATGCGGAGCCGGATTCACTTGAAATCCAAAAATATTGAGCCGTTTGTGCCGGACCAGGCCTACCCTTATGCTTTACGGCTATTGACCGGCAGGGATTATACGGTTAGTAGAATAAAGGAAAAACTTGCGAAGCGGGGAGTCCCCGAGCAGGATGCCGAAGAGGTGATTCTCCGACTGCAGCGTGAGGGATGGTTGGACGATACACGCTATGCCGGACGTTTTGCAGAGTCGGCGCTTTCGTCCGGCCGTTTCTATGGAGCCCGTCTCCGTTTGGAGATGCGTCGCAGAGGGTTTACACCGGATGTGGTGAATGAAACACTTACACCTTTGCTGGCAGAAAGTGATGAATTTTCCGAGGTCAGGTCGGCGGCAGAGCGACGCTACCCCGGATTTTCCTATTCAACGGCGAGTGATCGCGATAAACGAAGATTGATAGGGTTTTTACAGCGGCGCGGATACGGGTTTTCTGCAATTATGCAGGCTTTGCGGGCAGAGGAATGAGCTCCTGTTAGTCTGTACGGCACCTTACGGCGAAAGTACCGCAATCGTTGTTCCTGTATTACAGATTCAATAATTAACCTAAACGAGGGTGTCATGACAGGTACAGAAATTCGGGCGCGTTTTCTTAACTATTTTGCAGAGCGCGGGCACGTGATAGTCACCAGTTCGGGGATCCTCCCCAAGAACGATCCGACTCTGATGTTTGCCAATGCCGGCATGAACCAGTTCAAGGACTGTTTTTTGGGGCTGGAAGATCGGGGCTATTACCGTGCCGTCAGTTCACAGAAATGCGTTCGGGCGGGCGGCAAGCATAATGATCTCGAAAATGTTGGCCGGACAGCCCGCCACCACACGTTCTTTGAAATGCTGGGGAATTTTTCCTTTGGTGATTATTTTAAAAAAGAGGCTATAGCCTACGCCTGGGAGTTCCTGACTAAAGAGTTGAAGCTGGACAAAAGCCGCCTTTATGTGACTGTCTACACAGATGATGATGAGGCTGCTGATATCTGGCATACTCAGGAAGGCGTCCCCCGCGATCGTATCTTCCGTTTTGGAGAGAAAGATAATTTCTGGTCAATGGGTGATACCGGTCCGTGCGGTCCCTGCAGCGAAATATTTTATGATCAGGGTGCTGAGATCGGCTGTGATCGCCCTGATTGCAACGTAGGGTGCGATTGTGACCGTTACATGGAAATCTGGAATAACGTCTTCATGCAGTTTAATCGCTCAAGTGACGGGACGCTGACTCCACTTCCGAAGCCGTCAGTTGATACCGGTATGGGATTGGAGCGCGTTACGGCGGTTATGCAGGGAGTCAGCTCCAATTACGACATCGATATCCTCCAGGGGGTTATCCGCCATATAGAGCGCTTGTCCGGCAAACGCTACGGCGCCGATGAGAAAGATAGTGTCTCAATGCGGGTTATTGCCGATCATGCCCGTGCGGTGACATTTCTGATCTGTGACGGTGCACTCCCCTCAAATGAAGGACGCGGCTATGTGCTGCGCCGCATCATGCGCCGGGCCGCCCGCCACGCGAAGATGCTCGGCTGTGCTGACCCGATGCTTTACAATATGGTTGATGCGGTTCGCGAGGTTATGGGCGATGCATATCCAGAACTGCAGGAACGTGAGGAGTATATAAAGAAAGTTGTACTGAGCGAGGAACAGCGATTTGCCGAAACCCTGGATCGTGGACTGGCTATCCTAAATGATGAGGTTGCCTCATTGCGGAGTGCAGGAAAGCTTGTCATCCCTGGTGATGTCCTGTTCAAGCTTTATGATACCTATGGGTTTCCGGCTGACCTGACTGGCGATATAGTCGAAAGTGAAGGCTTTTCGATCGATGAAGCCGGTTTTGAAATCTGTATGGAGCGGCAACGGGCTCAGGCCAGAGAACATTGGAAGGGCTCCGGTGAAGAGGGAATTGCCCATATCTATAAAGAACTTCACAGCAACGGGACGCGCGGACAGTTTGTCGGCTACGATGAAATGTCAACCTACTCTCCGGTGTTGGCGATAATTCTGGACGGAGTCCAGGTTCAATCAGCAGTAGCGGGTGATTCAGTTGCCGTTATCACTGAAAGAACGCCTTTTTATGGAGATTCAGGCGGTCAGAAAGGTGACTGCGGGACGCTCTCAACCGGCAATGCACATCTTAATATTGCTGCAGTTAGCCGCCCGTTTGTTGACATGATTGTGCACCACGCAATTGTCACAGAAGGAATTTTGAAAATTGGGGATGCGGCCGATTTAAAAGTTTCACGAAGTGAGCGTGATGCCACCTGCCGCAATCACACCGCGACACATTTACTGCAGAGTGCACTGCGTCAGGTTTTGGGTGAACATGTCAAGCAGGCAGGATCTCTGGTCTCATTAGACCGCCTGCGGTTTGATTTTACACACTTTTCCGCTGTGACAGCCGAGGAGCTGAACCGCATTGAAACGATTGTTAATACATTTATAATGGCAAACGATCAGGTCGTAACCCGTGAAATGAATATATCAGAGGCAATTGAGGCTGGAGCCACAGCGCTATTCGATGAAAAGTATGGTGATTCCGTCCGTGTCGTCAGGGTTGGGGATTTTAGTATGGAGCTGTGCGGTGGAACCCATGTGCGGGCAGCCGGAGACATCGGCCTCTTTAAAGTGGTTTCGGAGGCTGGTATTGCTGCCGGGGTACGTCGAATTGAGGCTCTGACCGGTTTTGGGGCACTCGAATTTGTACGTCAGATGGAGGACGAACAGAGGGTGATTGCTACATTACTTAAGGCCGAAGCGGGTAATTCTCGTGACCGGCTCGAAAAAATGCTGACACGCCAAAAAGAGCTGCATCGAGAAATAGAAACACTGCAGGCCAGGCTTAATGTCGTTGCGTCAGGGGATCTGCTGTCGCAGATAACCGTGGTGCAGGGAATCAAACTTCTGGCGGTAAAGGTTCAGGTAGAGGACATAAAGGCACTGCGTGACCTGTCTGATACACTGAAAGATCGTATCGGAGAGGGTGTGATTGCACTTGGTGCCGACATTGGAGGTAAGGCAAACCTGTTGGTAGCTGTTACCAAAGAGCTGAGCAGTACAATAAAAGCCGGCGAAATTGTCAAACAGATAGCTCCGCTTGTCGGTGGTAGTGGCGGCGGTAAACCGGAATTGGCTCAAGCCGGTGGAAGTCTGCCTGATAAGCTGGATGAGGCGCTGGCAGCAGTAGCTAAAATACTTTCGGGGCCTTAATCCTGTTGGAGTGCAGTATGTCGGCATCTATTTCTCATGCAAAAGAGCACCTGACAAAGGAATCAAAAACTACTATTTTAGTGGTTGATGACGAAAAAATTATCCGTGAACTATGTGAACTGGCACTCCGGAATTATCGGGTGTTACAAGCAGGTACATGTGAAGAAGCTCTCCGCTTATACGAAAGGGAACATGTCGATCTCATCCTTTCCGACATTATGATGCCTGGAGGATCTGGTATTGACCTGCTCAGACAGGTTAAAGCGCTCGACCCGAATGCTACAGTAATTATAATGACCGGGTTTGTGGATAAAGAAATTGTTCTAAATGCACTTAAAGAAGATGCTGATGACTTTATCAACAAACCGCTCAATCTTCTGCAACTGAAAACCACTATTGAAAAGGCTTTAATAAGAAAAACGCTTAAGGATGAGTTGGCCACCATTAAGCGCTCCGAGGAACTCAAAAACACATTTCTCTCCTTGGTATCACATAAGTTACGGACCCCTATTACGGGAGTTTCCCTCTTTCTACAAAATCTGCGGACAGGAGTTTTTAATCAGGAGGATCCGGCTTTTCAGCAAAGCCTGGTCCTGGCCAGTGATGAGGTGCGCTATCTCGGTCTCCTTGTTACGGATCTGCTGGCATTCAGCAAGGTTATGGTGAACAGTACCGATGTCAACAAACACTCTTGCGATTTGAATGAGATAGTTGCAGATGTTCTGATAAGGTGTCGTGAGGAGCATTGTAAGTTTGACATTGAGCTTGAAACCTCTCCGGAAACTTTGCCTCCTGTACCGCTGGACGCATCCAAAATACGTTTTGCGCTGTACCAGGTAATTGATAACGCTTTTAAATTCTCCGGGGAGAGCGGTAACGTCACGATAAAACTCGGGAGTCACTGCGATTATGTTTTTATTGTAGTTTCAGATACGGGAATAGGAATTCCGGAGTCTGAAAGGCCAAAGGTGTTTGAAAAATTTTATCAGATTGATCCCGATCACACAGGGCAGATTCGTGGTTTCGGTTTGGGCCTGTTCTATGCGCGCGATTACATCAGGCAGCATGGAGGTAGTATCAGTCTCGCCAGTGAACCGGGATTAGGTACCACCGTTACGATAAGCTTACCTCTGAAATAAAAGAGTGAATAATCTTGTTGAGGACATATAAATGAAACAGCTGATCGAAAAAGCAAATACTCTGATGGAAGCATTACCCTATATCCGGCGCTTTTCCGGCAAAACATTTGTCATAAAATATGGCGGACATGCCATGGCGGACGAAAAGTTAAAAGAGTCGTTTGCGCTGGACGTAGTTTTGCTGAAGTCCCTGGGAATCAACACGGTTATCGTTCATGGTGGGGGGCCGCAGATTAATGATACTCTGAAGCGTTACGGTATCGTCTCGGAGTTTGTACGCGGTATGCGTGTCACCGACGCTGAGACTATGCAAGTGGTTGAAATGGTGTTAGCAGGTCAGGTGAACAAAGAGGTCGTAGGTTATCTCAATCAGCATGGCGGGCGCGCGGTTGGTCTCTCCGGCAAGGATGGCACCCTGCTGCTGGCAAAAAAACTGCTGCAGGAAGTCAAGGCCGATGACGGAACTGTGGAGATGATTGATATCGGTTTTGTGGGTGATGTTGTCAAGGTTAACACCGATCTGATTAGCACTCTAGAGCATGGAAAGTATATTCCGGTTATCGCACCGATCGGCGTCGGACTCGATGGGCAAAGCTACAATATAAACGCCGATCTTGTTGCCGGTAGGGTTGCGGCTGCTCTTAATGCTGAAAAGCTTATTCTACTGACAGATATTAATGGAGTGAAGGATAAAAGCGGAACTCTACTGGAAAGCATATCCGTAGCCGATCTGCACCGATTGATTGAGGATGAGGCGATCACCGGGGGCATGATTCCCAAGGTCATCTGCTGTGCTGACGCCCTGAAAGAAGGGGTTAAGAAAGCACATATAATCGATGGGCGCATGGAGCATGCGGTGTTGCTGGAAATATTTACTGATGTCGGCATCGGGACGGAGATCGTAAAATGAACAGTCAAAAATGGATTGAAAAATCAGATAAGTACATCATGAAAACATATGGCCGTTATCCGATTGTTCCTGTCAAAGGGGCTGGGTGCCGGTTGTGGGATGCTGATGGCAAGGAGTATCTTGATTTTCTGGGTGGGGTCGCAGTAAACAATCTTGGACATTGCCACCCTAAAGTCGTTGCGGCGCTTCAGATGCAGGCAGCTGAACTGATTCATTGTTCAAATTATTACCAGATTCCACAACAAATCGAGCTGGCGGAGCTTCTCTGTAATCACTCTTTTGCCGATAAGGCCTTTTTCTGTAACAGCGGTGCCGAAGCAAATGAAGCAGCGATAAAGCTGGCACGTAAATATAGCCGCGATACATTCGGACCTGAACGCTACGAGATTATCACCGCAGCGGACTCTTTTCACGGACGCACTATGGCCACAGTCTCAGCCACAGGCCAGGAAAAGGTGCAACGCTTCTTTGATCCGCTCCTGCACGGTTTCAAACACGTTCCTTTTAACGATGTTGCCGCTCTGGAGTCGGCTGTAACCGCCACTACCTGCGCTATAATGCTCGAACCAATTCAGGGTGAAGGCGGGATTAACATACCGTCACACGGTTATTTTGAGGCAGTCCGGGAACTGTGCGATCGACACGGACTGCTGCTGATATTTGATGAGGTTCAGGTCGGAATAGGGCGCACCGGGAAAATGTTCGCGTACGAACATTTCGGTGTGACTCCCGATATTATGACGCTGGCCAAGGCGCTTGCCGGTGGCGCGCCTATCGGCACTATGCTCGCTAAAGACAAATTCGCCATAGCCTTTGTTCCTGGGACCCACGGATCAACATTCGGCGGTAATCCGCTGGTCTGTGCGGCTGCTATTGCCACTATCAGGACGATTCTTGAAGATGGCCTGCTCAATCGTTGTGAAGAAATCGGCGAATATCTGACAGGTGAACTGGAATCGCTGGGTAAGAAGTACTCCTTTGTTAAGGAGGTGCGCGGTGTCGGACTAATGATCGGCATGGCGCTGAGTATTCCGGCCGGTGATGTTGTCAAAAAGGGACATGAGCGCGGTGTGCTGCTCAACGTCACACATGATACCGTACTCCGCTTTGTGCCTGCGTTGGTCGTGACTAAGCAGGAAATAGATACAATGATAGCTATCCTTGACGGCATTTTTGCCGAAGTTGAATAAACTATATATGCTTTTTCTGCACTTTTTGGGGCAGGTATAGGAGAGAAAGATGTCGCGACATTTTCTAGCGTTACACGATTATACTAAAATAGAGCTGGATGGACTATTGGCACTTGCCGCCGAGTTAAAGAACAAACAAAAGTCTGGCGTCCCTCACAAGCTACTGGACGGTAAAACGGTCGCTCTGATTTTTGAAAAGGCTTCCACCCGCACGAGAGTTTCCTTCGAAGTAGGGGTTTTTCAGTTAGGCGGTCATGCCCTTTTCATGCCATCAGGTTCGTCTCAGATGGGACGAGGTGAACCGATCAAAGATAGCGCTCGTGTCATGGCTAGATATTGCGACGGGGTAATGATCAGGACCTTTGGACAGGCGATTGTTGACGAATTTGCCAAACACTCCGATATACCGGTCATCAACGGCCTGACTGACCTGTTTCACCCATGCCAGATCATGGCTGATCTGCAGACGGTAATCGAGCACAAAAAAAGTTATACCGGGTTGAAATTTGCCTGGATAGGTGATGGCAACAACATGGCCAATACCTGGATCGAAGCGGCCGCAATCTTTGGTTTTGAATTGCGTTTGGCTTGCCCCGTCGGTTATGAGCCGGATCAAGCTGTTATGGCATGGGCTCAGGCAAAAGCTCCCGGCCTTATTACGCTTACGGCCGACCCGAAAGCTGCTGTAATCGGTGCAGATGTAATAAATACTGATGTTTGGGCCAGTATGGGGCAAGAAGCGGAACAGAAAGAGCGTGAAAAATCTTTTGTCGGTTATTGTCTTGATGACGCACTGCTTGCTTTGGCACAGCCGGATTGTATCGTACTGCACTGCCTGCCTGCCCATCGTGGTGAGGAGATATCTGATGCGGTTATTGAAGGAAAGCATTCCGTTGTATGGGATGAGGCTGAGAACCGTTTGCATATTCAGAAGGCAATTATGGCGTATTTGATTGGCGGGGCGTCTGGAGCTCAATAAACAGTACATGCCCCTGGTTTGAAACATTTTATGCTGCACATTCAACAAGAAAATATTGACTGACACCCAAAGGAGACCAACACAATGGCAAAGAAACAGGAAATAAAAAAAATCGTCCTTGCATATTCTGGCGGACTAGACACTTCTATTATCCTCAAATGGCTTAAAAACGAATATGGCTGTCAGGTAGTGGCCTTTTCTGCGGACTTAGGGCAAGGCGAAGAGCTTGATCCGGTTCGCGAAAAAGCTCTGGCCACTGGGGCAGATACCGTCTATATCGATGACCTGAAAGAAGAATTTGTCAGCGACTTCGTATTTCCGATGTTCCGCGCCAATGCTATCTATGAAGGGCACTACCTGCTTGGTACTTCAATTGCACGCCCGCTCATAGCCAAGCGCCAGATGGAAATCGCCGCCCTGGAAGGGTGTGACGCAGTTTCTCACGGGGCAACAGGTAAGGGTAACGATCAGGTTCGGTTCGAGTTGGCATACTATCACTTCGACCCGTCTATCAAAGTTATCGCACCTTGGCGTGAGTGGGATCTTAACAGCCGCATGGCTTTAATTGAATACGCCCAGAAGAATGATATCCCTATTCCGACGATCCAGAAGCGCCCATGGTCGTCCGACCGTAACCTGCTGCATATATCCTTTGAAGGTGGCATCCTGGAAGACACCTGGGCCGAAGCACCGGAAGAAATGTACGTGCTGACAAGGCCTCCGGAAGAGGCTCCAGATAAGGCTCAGTATGTAGAGATCGAATTCAAAAACGGTAATGCTGTTGCTGTTGATGGAGTTGAAATGACTCCAGCACGACTGCTCGCGCACCTCAATATTCTCGGTGGGCAGCATGGTGTCGGCCGTGTCGATCTGCTTGAGAACCGCTCGGTTGGCATGAAGTCGCGCGGTGTCTATGAAACCCCTGGTGGCTCGATTCTGCGCGAAGCGCATTCGGCTGTCGAGCAGATTACCATGGACCGTGAAGTCATGCGTATCCGTGACAGCCTGATTCCCGAATACGCAAAACAGATCTACGCCGGTTACTGGTTCTCACCTGAGCGTTTGATGTTGCAGACTCTAATCGACGATTCACAAAAATGTGTTAACGGAGTCGCCCGTGTCAAGCTGTATAAAGGCCTCTGTCGCACAGTCGGGCGTAAGTCGGAAAGTGACTCTCTCTTTAACCTCGACTTTGCTACTTTCGAGAAAGACCAGGTTTTCAACCAGGCTGATGCAGAAGGTTTTATCAAAATCAATAGTCTGCGGCTGCGTATCCGCTCGCTGATGCAGGCCAATAGAAAGAAGTAATGGATTGACAAAAAAACGCTACAAAAAAGAGCACATAGTCACTTCAGTTGTTGCGGTGATTGTGGATGAAGAGGGGAGGGTGCTTCTAACGAGGCGAAGCATTCCTCCCTTTCTGGATTTGTGGGTGATGCCTGGGGGCAAAATAGATCTGGGCGAACCTATCCTGGAGGCTTTGAAGCGGGAAGTGTATGAAGAAGTAGGGCTGGAGATTGAAATTGACGGGTTAATAGATGTCTTTGAACACCTCACTCCAGGTGATGATAATTGCCACTTCGTCATACTCTATTACCGCTGTCGCCCACTTCATTGCGATGTTGTGCATAACGAGCATGAGGTAGCCGAAGCCGTCTGGGTTCCAAGCACAGATTTGGCAGATTTCCCGATGCCGGCCGGTGCACAATATATTTTGGGGAAGATATTTCCTGAGATGTCTCCTTACAGTGTCTCACGTGGCAACGATGCCTGAAATCATCGATAGAAAAATAAATCTTGAATTTCCCCTGGGACACCACCTGCACTGTATGGTTGCCCAGATTCCCATCCATCTTAAACGGGCTGATGTAGGTTTTTGTCTGGTTAATCCTGAAGAACAGTGGCTCTTGATCCGCTCTGTACTTGATTTAGTGGCGGTTGGGGAGGGGAACCTAAAGAAACTGCATTTTCTGCTGTTTCCTGAATCGAGTCTTCCTGCTTCCCGTTTTGATGATATGCTCGCAATAATTGAACAGCACTTCCGCCCAAACACAATAACAGTATTCGGGGTTGAACATATCCGGTTGAGCCAATACCGTGACCTGTTAGTGCGTTTCCGTTCTGATAACGCCGAGGCGCTTGAACTTGTGGATCATGATATTGATTCCGGCGATGTTTTGAATATGCCGGTCAACTGGTGCTGCGTTGCCATAAAAGAGGCTAATGGCAGCTTGCGGGTCTTCCTTGAGGCAAAAAGTCACCCCTACCACGGTGAGGAATATATCGACACATTTCATGACCTGTATCGCGGCAGACATTTCTATCTGTTTCGCTGTCGTCCGTCATGCTTCAACTTTATGGCAATTATCTGCCTTGATTACCTGTATCGTGACCTGTACTCGTCCAATATCAGGCAGATTATTGAATATACCAACCAGCTTTTCTTTGCGACTCGTCAGGGATTAGATGCTCTTTTTGTTATACAGTGCAATCCAAAGCCTGAACACAGAGCCTATCGTGATGTGATCAGTGGATTTTATGGAGAATACCTGGAGGATATGCCGGGTGTGCGCGAGACGGTTACTGTTTTCGGAAACGTTTCAGAGGAGACAACCATAGAGGGCTCTCCGGTAGAGAACGCGTATGGCAGCTCATATGTTGTTATTAACCAGAAACATCGCCTGGCTCAAGTATGTTTTTCAGAATTTAACACGGATGACTTTGATGGTGCTCCTGTTTGCCGGTTGCGTTTCGGCTCTGGAACAAGACTGCTTTATTTTAATCTGCCTCCGCAGCACGAAAATGACCCGCGAACTTCGCGAGTGCCGCTCAAGGTTCACGCAATTATGGCCGTTGACAATTCTGGTGTCTGGCATAAAATTGCAGTTGATGAACAAGTGACCGGTTGGCAGGACGATAAATCTAAATAATAATCAGGAGAATATATGTCTAAAGATAAATTGTGGGGCGGACGCTTCACTCAGCCCACTGATAAGTTCGTCGAAGAGTTCACAGCCTCTATCCAATTCGACAAACGTCTCTATCATCAAGATATTCGTGGTTCAGTTGCTCATGCCCGTATGCTGGGCAAGCAAGGGATAATTCCACTTGATGACGTTGAGAAAATTGTCCACGGACTCCAGAAAATACTGCTGCAGATTGAGACTGGCAATTTCGATTTTTCCATAAGTCTTGAAGATATACATATGAACATTGAAGCGCGTCTGTCCGCAGCTATTGGTGAGGCTGGGAAACGTTTACACACCGGGCGTTCACGAAATGATCAAGTCGCGTTGGATATCAGACTTTACCTTCGAGATGAGATAGTTGAGATCACAACATATCTTGACCTATTGATTGACGCCTTGCTGATTCAGGCAGAGGCACATATTGATACCTATATGCCCGGATTCACCCATCTACAAACTGCCCAGCCGATCCTGTTCGCCCACCACCTGATGGCGTATGTTGAGATGTTCAAGCGCGATAAGGGGCGTCTTGACGATTGTCTGAAACGGGTCAATATTATGCCTCTAGGGGCCGGTGCGCTGGCCGGAACAACCTTCCCGATCGACCGTGAATATGTTGCTGAGCAGCTTGATTTCTCCTCAATAACTCGTAATTCGCTTGATTCGGTATCCGATAGAGACTTTGCCCTTGAATTTTTAGCAGATGCTTCAATTGTGATGATGCATCTGTCCCGTTTTTCTGAAGAACTAATTGTCTGGTCAACAAGCGCATTTCAATTTATAGAACTGTCCGATGGTTTCTGTACCGGATCATCAATTATGCCACAGAAAAAAAATCCTGATGTGCCGGAACTGGTTCGCGGCAAGACCGGCCGTGTTTATGGTAATCTGATGTCATTATTGACGACAATGAAAGCTCTGCCTTTGGCTTACAACAAGGATATGCAGGAAGATAAAGAACCTCTTTTTGACACTATCGACACTGTCAAGGGGAGTCTTAAAATATTTGCTGAGATGATCCGTGAGATGCGGGTCGATGTGGGTAGTATGCGCAAAGCAGCAGGTCAGGGATTTTCTACGGCTACCGATGTTGCTGATTATCTGGTACGCAAGGGTCTCGCCTTCCGCGATGCTCATGAGGTGGTCGGCAAGTCTGTTGCGTACTGTGTAGAAAACGAGATGGATATAACGGAACTGTCGCTGGCGGAATGGCAACTGTTTTCAGCTAAAATAGACACAGATATTTTTGAATGTATTACAGTAGAAGCCAGTGTTAACGCCCGTAATGTGCCGGGTGGAACGTCCCGAGAACGTGTATGGAATGAAATTCAGAACGTACGTGCAGGAAACTAATCTAAGATGTATTGCGATTTCTTCGGTTTTTCAGAAAAACCATTTACTATTACCCCAAATCCACATTTCGTGTTTTTGAGCAGCATTCACCGCGAAGCATTTGCCAGATTGCTGTACGGAGTCGAAAGCCATGCCGGCTTCATAGCACTTACCGGTGAGGTCGGGACCGGCAAAACAACAATGCTCCGCACACTGCTGACCCAGCTTGACCCCGATAAGTTTACAAGCGCGCTGATCTTTAATCCTTGTATGTCTGCGGAGCAGCTTCTTGCGAGTATTTGCCGTGAGTTTGGTGTTGCACCTGATGAGCAGAATCGCTTTGGTTATTTCGATGCACTTAATCGTTTTCTTATTGAACAGAATAGCAACGGCCGGACAGTTGTTCTGGTCGTCGATGAAGCACAAAACCTTGAGCCTGAAGTCTTGGAACAGGTGCGCATGATCTCCAATCTGGAGACAGAACGGGATAAGCTGATACAGATCATCCTTGCCGGGCAACCGGAGCTGAATGATGTCCTTAATCGCCATGATCTGCGCCAGCTTAATCAGCGCATTACAGTTCGCTGCCGCTTGACCCCTATGAAGCTTGAAGACACGACTTATTACATAAATCACCGCCTTAAAATAGCTGGAAGCCGGATCCCTGAAATCTTTTCTCGTACAGCGATCAGGCGGATATATCGTTTTTCACACGGGATTCCACGACTGATAAATATAGCCTGTGAACAGGCGTTGGTAATGGCCTGGACCA
Organism: uncultured Geobacteraceae bacterium; assembly: GCA_903875605.1. Classification (GTDB taxonomy): domain Bacteria; phylum Desulfobacterota; class Desulfuromonadia; order Geobacterales; family Pseudopelobacteraceae; genus JACRCG01. The sequence continues at coordinate 88,104 of CAIQWT010000060.1, forward strand.
CTGAGACCCATTCTGTCTCATCTGCCATTGCTGCTGAAGTTGTTGCAGAGCTTCAGCCGAATGAGGAGCGCAGAGGTTTGTGGTGCCGTATTTCTAGCTGGCTTTTTGCCGGAAAGTGACCTGATAACATGAGCTATATTCTTGATGCCCTGAAAAAAATTGAGCACGAAAAAAACAGAAAAAACAATTCCAATGGAAGGGTCAGTATTTCCGGCGATCTTTTTCAGGAACGCACGCTGCATATTGTCAAAACTGCTGTCTGGAAAACTATTTTAATTATTGCCTTGGTGTCGCTTGCAACCAGTGCGGTAACATGGTTTATACTCCGTGGGAAAAGCACAAAAAATATAGAGGCTGTTGTTCGTCAGCCAGCTACTTTGCCGCCAGTTCAGGCGATTGTCCCAGTCATTCCGGTGCCAGCCCAAAACCAGCCTGCATCAGTTGTAGCCCCTCCTGTACCTCAACCCGCAATTGGATCGGTGGTTCCTGTAAAATCTGGAATTACAAAAGATGAAGATCCTTCTCTGCATCCGGCCCGGCGACCCAAAAAACATATAAAGACGGAGCCGAATCTCCCTAAACAAACAGTTCAAACAATGCAGCCACCGGCTGATATAAAGCTGTCGGGTATCGCCTGGCAGGATGAACATGTTGGTCGAAGAGCCGTAATCAACGGATTCCTGCTCAAAGAAGGCGCTGTTATTGCCGGTGCAAAAATCCTTGATATTCAGACTGACAGAGTCCGCTTTTCATTGCCTACCGGGGTGTTTGAGATAAAACTGGATGCTGTACTGCCTGCCGAGGTCAAAAAATGAGACTCATTGGACGCGCAATACAGCTTGTCAGTTTGTCGCTGATGGTTGCTGCCTGTGGTAGGAAAGGGGCTTTACTTTATCCAGATATGCTCGTTCCGGCTGCCCCGACAGTTATTGCTGCCCAGCAGAGTGGTTCCACTGTAAAACTTCAGTTTACCCTTCCGGACAAAGATCGAGCAGGTCGATCCCTGAAGGGCATCACAGGCGTAAAGATAAGCAGGCGTACGGCAGAAACGGATCCTAAAGGCGCCTGCAGGTCTTGTATGGCAGATTATCAACTGGTGAGTACTCAATACCTGGATCACCTTCCAGCAGCAACCCAGCGTTTCGGAAATCGCTTGATATTAATTGACAGTGATGTTGTGGCAGGCAATTACTATTCATACAATGTTGTGCCATTTACTGCGGATGGGGTAGATGGCGCATCAGCGACGTCTGTAGATGCTCATGTTTATTCTCCGTTGTCAGCTCCAGTTCTGAAAGCGGAATCCAGTCCCGGGGAGATCGTGCTCCATATGGATATACAGCCCCCGGTAGTCGGTCGTTTGCTCGGCTTCAACCTGTATCGCACTTCAGGAGCTGGAGCCCGTCCATTTCAACCATTAAACAGAGAGCCGCTGAAAGGTAACGAGTTCGTGGACTCTGCTCTTAATCGTGGAGTAAGGTATCACTATTCAGCCAGGATTCTGGTCGCTCAACCGACAGGAGTCGTCTTGGAAAGTGCCGAGTCAAATGAGGTCGAGGGAATGCTGAAGGACGACGAATAATTCAAAGCCCAAACTTAAAGCGCTATGGTGCGGGTTTTCCTTAGCATGTCACGTAGGAAGGCCCTCATAACCACGATACCTGCCGTTTAATAGAAAAAGGGCATCCATTTGTATGGATGCCCTTTTTCTACGTACAATAACTGCTACGGTAAGAAATTACTTACCCATTTCAGCCAATTTAAGAGCGATATCTTTGTAAGGGTTAGCGAAAAGGATGATCAGGCAAACAACCAGTGCATAGATTGCAAGTGACTCGATCATGGCCAGACCGATCATCATAGTGGTCAGGATCTTCCCGGAAGCGCCGGGGTTACGGGAAACACCTTCTACAGCGCTTTTAACTGCGAGACCCTGGCCAATGCCGGTGCCTACAGTGCCCAGTGCCATACCAATACCTGCTGCCAGAACGCACATTGTGAAAAAGCTCATCTTTACTACCTCCGTATGGGTTTTGTCTCCTAAATAGTATAGGAGTAATTAAATTCTGTTTTAGTGTGCTTCTTCCAGTGAACCCTGGATATATATCATTGCCAGGAGCATGAAAACGAAAGCTTGTATAAATGATACAAGAACTCCCATCAGCATCATTGGCAACGGTACAAGAAAAGGAGCCAGGCCGAAGAAAATCATAAGTACCAGTTCGTGGCCGTTCATGTTGCCAAACAAACGTAGAGTCAAGGAAACCGGGCGACTCAAGTGACCAATTACCTCAATAAAAAACATAACAGGAGCGAGCCACGCAATAGGACCGCAAAAATGTTTCAGATAGTGCAGTCCGTGATGCTTGATACCGACGACATGGGTAGAGACAAAAACAATTATCGCACAAGCAGCGGTTGTGTTGATGTTTGCAGTCGGCGGGAAAAAGCCCGGAATCAGTCCGATGAGGTTTGATACCAGTACAAAAATGGCCAATGTTGCAATCAAGGGGAAAAAAGGACGCCCATGCTCACCCATTGTATCCACGATCATCGTCTCAATGCCGCCGATGACAGTTTCCATGAAATTCTGCATGCCGCTCGGAATAGACTTGAGGGCTGATGTTGCCAGAAGGGAAAGGACCAAAAGCAAAACAATGATAAGCCATGTGTAGCTTATCGCGTCTGCACTTGCTTCAGGGATGTGGAGTGGTGCCAACAGCTTGCGGAAAAACTCAAGAAACAATAACGGGTGAACCATGGAGCTAACCTCCTGCGCGCAGTGCGCTGTATAGTGAAAGTGTAACTATGTTTATTACAATAATCGAGAGTCCAATAAAAAGGCCAGCCAAAGAGAACCAACCGGACGTGATAATAAAATACAAAATAAAACCGGTTAGACTTAAACGGGCAATAAAACGGAACTGGGCGTACATTGGGGCATTAGCAGGTCGTTGGCTTAGGATGCTCTGGAGCACATTTCTAATCCAAAAGAAATTAACGATTGCAATCATCCCCCCGGCAAAAATACCCAGACCCACGTTCAGTGAGAACAGAATCCATCCAGCCAGAGTCAAAGTGATGAGCAGGCCAAGACTTCCCTTGATGATGACAGCAAAGAGGTTATCCTCGTTGATCGTTATCATCACTTTTTCGGATCTCCCTACCGGCAATAACGTAGACATTCTTGAAACCGGCGGCTATCCCGATAAATAAAAAAATATAAAAGAACCATGGCTTTGTGCCAAGCCAGCGATCAAGAGTCAAGCCGAACCAGACACCAATAGCTATCGCCAGTACGACAGATATACCCATACTGGAAACCATGGCAAGGCTCTGGAAAAGCTGGCGATTATTAGTAGCCATGATTTAACGATTTTGAAAGAGGTTTAAAACCGATACTCGATACCACAGCTTCAGCCATTTTGTCAAACATAAATGAAGGCCTCGGTCACGCAATCATCTTGAAACATTTGGCCGCTGCTTCTATCGTTTTATCAATATCAATAGAAGTGTGAGTGGCAGATACAAAGGCTGTTTCGAATTGAGAAGGTGCCAAATAGACCCCTTCGTCCAGCATACCGAGGAAGTACGAGGCAAAGGCCTTCGTATCGCATTGGGATGCAGAAGGCCAGTCATAGACTTCACTTTTGCTGAAAAAGGCACAAAACATACTGCCGACGCGGGTTGAATAGATAGGATAACCGGCCTTCTTTGCAGCATTTGCGATGCCTTCCGCGACAGCCCGGCTCTTTTCTTCAAGAGTCTTATAAAAACCAGGCTGTTTGAGAATATTTAAAGTGGCAATACCTGCCGACATTGCAAGCGGGTTTCCTGACAGGGTACCGGCCTGATAGACTCCGCCAGATGGTGAAAGTTTTTCCATTATTTCGCGCTTGCCGCCAAAGGCGCCAACGGGAAGACCACCACCGATTATCTTGCCAAGGGTTGTCATATCAGGAGTTACTCCATACAGTTCCTGTGCTCCGCCGTAAGAGACACGAAAGCCGGACATGACCTCATCAAAAATCAGGATAATGCCTTCATTGGTACAGATATCCCGCAGGCCCTCAAGAAAACCCTCCCGTGGAGGTACCGTACCCATGTTGCCGGCAACCGGTTCAACAATAATGCAGGCAATGGCATCCTTGTTAGTCGAGATCAGTGCACTGACAGATTCAAGGGAATTGAATTCAGCGGTGAGCGTGTGTTTTGCAAAGTCAGCGGGTACGCCGGGAGAGTCAGGTACTCCAAATGTTGCGGCTCCGGAACCGGCCTTGACCAGCAATGAATCAGAATGGCCATGGTAGCATCCGGAGAATTTGATTATTTTATCTCGCCCGGTGCAGCCGCGAGCCAGGCGGATTGCGCTCATGGTTGCTTCTGTGCCGGAGCTGACCATGCGTACCATTTCGATTGAAGGAACAGCATCAATTACAAGATTGGCGAGGACGGTTTCACGTTCAGTCGGCGCTCCGAAACTGGCACCGCTGGTCATCGTGTCCTGGACCGCTATTATGATATCAGGGTGGCAATGGCCGACAATCATCGGCCCCCACGAGCCTACATAATCAATAAAGGTATTGCCATCCTCATCATAAATATGACTCCCAGATGCCTTTTTAATAAAAAGAGGATCAGCGCCGACCGACTTGAAGGCACGGACTGGACTGTTGACGCCACCTGGAATAGCGGCCTTTGCCTGCTGAAAAAGTAAACTGGATCGCTCATGATTCATAGGAAAACCTCGAGTGGATATTGTGAATTAATTTGGTACAAGAGCGAAGCTAATTATCATGAAGTATCGGGCTGTGTCAATGGTAAAGTGGTAATTTTGTTTGTAATTTGCTGATGTGCGTGTCCTTATCAGAATTTTAGTCTAGTAAAAAAACTATTGACAAAGTATTCCAAGTATCCTATTAAAGCAGCGTTTGTATACAGTATACCGTTCGCAGTAAGGAGGATTTTGATGCTTGGTGCATACCTGCCAATACTACTTCTAGTTATCGTGGCAATAGGTTTCGGGCTTGTATCCCTTGTCATGTCGTCGCTGATCGGCCAGAAAAAACCGTCCAAGGTCAAGCTGCAGCCTTACGAAAGTGGCTGCGATCCTGTCGGAACTGCGCGTGAACGTTATTCAATCAAGTTCTACCTGATTGCCATGATGTTTATTTTGTTCGATATTGAGGCAGTTTTTCTGTATCCATGGGCTATTCTCTACAAAAAACTCGGAGTATTCGGTTTAGTTGAGATGGGGCTTTTTATTGTCATCCTGTTTGTGGGTTATATTTATGTCTGGAAAAAAGGAGCGCTGGAATGGGAGTAGACAATCCGCTTGGCGATAATGTTATCACCACGTCACTGGACCTTTTGGTTAACTGGTCCCGGAAGTCATCCATCTGGCCGATGACCTTTGGTCTGGCCTGCTGTGCAATTGAAATGATGGCTACCGGTGCATCGCACAATGACCTTGACCGCTTCGGTATTATATTCCGTGCATCTCCTAGGCAATCCGATTGTATTATAATTGCCGGAACGGTTACCAAAAAAATGTTGCCGGTTATCAAAACCGTTTATGAGCAGATGCCAGAGCCGAAATGGGTAATTGCAATGGGTGCATGTGCCTGCTCAGGTGGAATCTTCGATACCTATAGTGTCGTACAGGGGATAGACGAGGCATTGCCTGTTGATGTCTATATCCCAGGTTGTCCACCACGACCAGAGGCACTTCTGTTTGGTCTCATGAAACTACAGGACAAAATCATGACGGAACGAAACTCGTTTGGTTCCGCTATTGGTCTTGGCGAGCGTTATATTCCGGAAACAGTCTGATATCAGTAAAATAGACTAAACGTACACAAATCCCACAAAAGGGTTGGATATCATGGCAGAAAATAATCGTGCAGTATTAAAACTGAAGGAAACGTTCGCCGCTTCGATCATTGATGTAGTCGAATTCAGGGGAGAAGTTACTGTTACTGTAGCGAAGGATGCTATTATTGATGTTCTTTCGTTCCTTAAACTGTCACTTCAGTACAACCTGCTTACCGACCTTACTGCAGTTGATTATTTGGGAAAGAAGGAAGAGCGCTTCATGATGGTATATTTGCTCTATTCTATCCCCAATAAGGATCGTTTACGCATTAAAACCGCGGTTACCGAATCAGAGTGCAAAATACCTACCGCCACAACAATATGGAAAACTGCTAACTGGCTGGAGCGTGAAGTTTTTGACCTGTTTGGTATCACGTTTGAAGGACATCCTGACCTTCGTCGTATACTTATGACCGATGACTGGGTAGGTCATCCACTCCGCAAAGACTATCCGTTGCAGGGACCTGACCGGGAGCCCTATAAAGGGCGTCTTTCTTAGTTATTACTTAAAATCGTTCTGTAATTCGATCATAGAAGAGGCGATACATGGCAACTACCGAAACAATGACACTAAATATGGGACCTCAGCATCCAAGTACCCATGGGGTTCTGCGGCTCGTTCTTGAGCTTGACGGCGAGGTTGTCGTCAAGGTTACTCCTCATATCGGCTACCTGCACCGCGGTATAGAAAAACTGTCTGAATATCGTACCTATCACCAGATCCTGCCGCTGACAGACCGCCTTGATTATCTTGCTCCGATGAGCAACAATCTGGGCTACATTCTGGCAGTTGAAAAATTGATGGATGTAGAGGTGCCGGAGCGCGCTGAAACAATCAGAATTATCATGGCAGAATTAACTAGAATAGAATCACATCTTGTCTGGATAGCTTGCCATGCCCTTGATATCGGTGCAATGACTGTTTTCATCTATGCATTCCGTGAGCGTGAAACCGTCATGGAGATATACGAGCTGATATCCGGTGCCCGTATGACTTCCAACTTTTTCCGTGTTGGCGGCCTCTCACAAGATGTGCCTGATGAGTTTGTAAAAAAAGTCAGCGACTTTATCGATGTTATGCCAGGATACCTTGATCAATATGAGGGACTTCTGACAACCAACCCGATCTGGCTGAAAAGAACTGTCGGTAACGGTGTAATATCGGCAGAAGATGCTATTGATATTGGTCTGACCGGTCCTGCACTGCGTGGGTCAGGTGTTGATTGGGATCTCCGTCGTGACAACCCTTACTGCGGTTATGAAAAATACCAGTTCAAAGTGCCTACAGGCGATAAATGCGACACGTTTGATCGATATAAAGTCAGACTAGTCGAGATGCGTGAAGCCTGTAAAATTGTTCGTCAGGGTCTTGATAAGCTCAAGCCGGGTCCGGTGCTGGCAGATAGCCCGCAGGTCTGTTATCCACCAAAAGAGAGTGTTTACAATAGTATTGAAGGCCTGATTCACCACTTCAAGATCGCTTCTGAAGGCTTTGCAGCACCGGAAGGGGAGGTGTATCAGGGGGTCGAGGCACCTAAGGGCGAACTTGGATTCTATATTGTAAGCGACGGCGGTAACAAGCCGGAACGTCTGAGAATTCGTCCACCTTCTTTTGTTAATCTCCAGGCCATTGAGCAGATGAGTGTCGGTTCCATGATTGCCGACCTGGTTGCCGTAATAGGTACCTTGGACATCGTTCTTGGTGAAATAGATAGATAACTCCGCACGATTCAAAGGAGATGGCGCGCATGAGTGACGCGGTAGCGCAACAGACAGAAGAGCTGGAACCGGTGATTGACCTTTCCATAGCCGACACAGTAATTGATAAATATATAGATATTCCGGGTAACCTTATGCCGGTACTTCAAGGCGTTCAGGATGAGTACGGATATATACCACGTGTTGTCGCCGACCACATTGCAGAGCGGCTAAATGTATATCCAAGCCAGATATACGGTGTGCTTACATTTTATTCCCAGTTCCACCTCAAGCCCCGTGGCAAGTTTATTATCAGGGTCTGTGTCGGAACTGCCTGTCACGTACAGGGCGCAACCAGAATTGTTGACACATTCTTCGATAAATTACATATCGGCCATGCTGAAACTTCTCCGGACCTACGGTATACATTTGAGAAGGTTGCCTGTCTTGGGGCTTGCGGGATGGCGCCTTTGGCAATGGTCAACGATTCAACCTACGGCGCGATGACAGTTCAAAAAGTTGAAGAAATAGTAGCTGATTACAACCAGAGACCATTGAAGTAGCACGTAGCTCGAAACTATCCAGCAGGGGACATAGAGTCATGAGCGAAAACGCAGGAATACAGATTCTTATCTGCCAGGGAACTGGCGGAATTTCGATGGGCGCCAAAGAAGTTGAGACAGCATTCATAACATTGCTTGCTCAAAAAGGCGTGGATGCAGTTGTCGGTAAGCGGTGTGACGTTATAAAAACCGGTTGCCGCGGTCTGTGTGCCAACGATGTTCTGGTTGATATAATCACTCCCGAACAGGGTCGCGTAACCTATGACTTTGTCAAACCTGAAGAGGTTGAAAAAATTATTGACGAACATATCGTCAAAAAAGAGATTATCGAAAAACGCAAAGCAAAACCTTACTATAACCAGTTTGTTGACGCCCAGATGCGTGTTGTAATGACGGGTTGCGGTCAAATCGATCCTGACAGTATCGATGCATATAAAAATGAAGAAGGATTCAAAGCTATAGAGAAGTGCGTTAAATCAATGAAGCCGGAAGAAGTAATTGATGAAGTCAAGAAGTCAGGCCTTCGTGGCCGTGGCGGCGGCGGATTCCCGACCGGAATGAAATGGTCTTTCTGCAAAGCGACTCCAGGTGATCATAAATACCTGATCTGTAATGCTGACGAGGGCGATCCAGGCGCTTTTATGGACAGATCGCTTCTTGAAGGCGACCCCTACTGTATTATTGAAGGTATGATGATTGCCGCGTATGCAATCGGTTGTGACTTTGGTTATGTTTATGTTCGCGCCGAATATCCGTTGGCTGTGCAGCGTCTTCAGCACGCCATTGATGTCTGTTACGAAAAAGGCTATCTCGGAAAGAATATTCAGGGATGGGGTCTTGACTTCGATATGCGCATTAAAATGGGCGCCGGTGCTTTTGTTTGCGGTGAAGAAACTGCATTAATGGCTTCAATTGAAGGTCATCGCGGCATGAGTCGACCACGTCCTCCATTCCCGGCTGTTCGCGGTCTGTGGGGTAAACCGACTAACATTAATAATGTTGAGACATTCGGTAACGTTCGTCATATTATTAACAAAGGTGGCGATTGGTACGCATCATTAGGTACTGAAACTACTAAAGGTACTAAAATATTTGCAGTAACCGGTAAAGTTAAGCACACCGGGCTCGTAGAAGTACCTGCCGGTATGAAAATCCGCGAAGTTATCTATGATGTCTGTGGCGGTATTGCTAACAACCGTAAATTCAAGGCTGTCCAGGCCGGCGGCCCTTCCGGCGGGTGTATTCCTGCTGAGATCCTTGATACTCCAGTTGACTATGATTCTCTGATTAAAGCCGGCGCAATGATGGGCTCGGGTGGTCTGGTTGTTATGGATGAAACAACTTGTATGGTTGACGTATCACGATTCTTCCTTAATTTTACCAGGATGGAGTCTTGTGGCAAGTGCGTACCATGCCGAATTGGTCTGAAGGTAATGCTCGACATTCTTGAGCGTATCACAGAGGGACGTGGTGTTCCTTCAGATATAGAAACGCTTCAGGATCTTGGCGTTGCCATCAAAAAAGCTTCACTTTGCGGTCTCGGACAAACTGCTCCGAATCCGATTCTTTCCACTATTAACTATTTCCGGCATGAATATGAAGCGCATATTAACGAGAAACGCTGTCCATCTAACTGCTGTAAAGAGCTTCTGTTATGGCAGGTTGTTGAAGACAAGTGTGTCAAGTGTGGTGCGTGCAAAAAAGTCTGTCCGGTTGATGCAATAGTATGGGAAAAAGGCCAGTTAGCTTATCTCGACAAGGAAAAATGCACTAAGTGCACATCCTGCTATGACGCCTGTCGCTTTATGGCTCTAGAATAGAGTTTTTGAATCAAATCAGTAATGTACACGGTCAAACTCACTGAACAGAGGTTGAGATGGTAAATCTTACAATTGATGACAAGCAGGTTACTGCACCCAGGACTGCTACAATTTATGAAGCTGCCAAGATAAACGGGATTAAGATCCCTATACTTTGTCACGATAAAAAACTAAAGCCATTTGGCGCATGCCGTATGTGTCTTGTTGAAGTAGAACAGATGAAGGGACGTCAGATTCCCGCCTGTACTACACCGGTAACCGAAGGAATGATCATTCGTACTACGACTCCGGATATAGTCAAGGCGCGTAAAATGGTTCTCGAGTTACTGCTGCTTAATCACCCGCTTGATTGCCCCGTATGCGATAAATCCGGTGATTGTGATCTGCAAAATCTGACATATGAATACAAAGTAAACAGCAATCGGTTTAAAGACGAAAAATTCAATCACACGATAGACTATAATAATCCGCTGATTGAGCGGGATATGAACCGTTGTGTTTTATGTGGTAAATGCGCTCGAATTTGCGATGAAATAGTTAGCTACGGAGCTTTGACTTTTATAGACCGTGGTATTGAAACAAAAATAGGTTGTGAATTTGATGATGGTCTGAATTGTGAATTCTGCGGATCATGTATATCTGTGTGCCCAGTTGGATCTCTGCTTGCCCGTCCTTTCAAGCATAAGGCCCGCTTTTGGGCGATGACCAAGCATACATCTGTTTGCAGTTATTGTGGCACAGGCTGCAATCTTACACTTGGCGTTAAAGACAATAAGGTTTTAACAACAATCTATGATGAGGAACAGGGTTTCCATAAAGGGCAGCTTTGTGTACGTGGTCGTTTTGGTTACCAGTTTATTAATAGTACTAAGCGATTAACTAAGCCGTTGATTAAAAAGAACGGCAGATTGATTGAATCAACCTGGGACGAGGCTCTTGAACTAGTTGCCGGTCGTCTTAAGGGAGGCACAGAAGTTGCCGCTCTTGCAACTCCGCGTCTTACTAATGAGGAACTTGCTCTCTTCAAAAAACTTCTTCTGGAAAATATCGGCACTAAAAACTTTGACCATGCTGCAGGATTCGCTCACGCCGCACTTACTGATGGTCTTGAAAAAAGTTTTGGTACGCCGGCATCCTCTGCAAGTATACTTGACATCCAAAAAAGTGATTTCCTTCTCGTAATTAAAACGGATGCGTATGAAACTCATCCGGTAGTTGGTTTTGAAATAAATATGGCTGTTAAAAATAAGGGTTCTAAGCTCAATATTATTTCTGACAAACGTGGTAAGCTTTCAAAACTTCCTGAGACAAATACATTTGTCCACGTTCCTGGAAGTGAAGTCGCTGTATTGAATGCCTTAGCCAAAATTATTCTGGACGAAAAACTAGTTAGTGCAGCTGCAGCATCCGTCCCAGGTTATGCCGAACTTGAAAAAGCATTGGTGCCATTTAGCGCCGAAGCGGTGTCTGTACAGAGTGGCATTGCTGCCGCTGATATAAAAAAGCTTGCCTATGAATATGCCGCAGCAGAAAAAGCGCTGATTATATTTCCAATAGGGCAGGGTTATGCTGGACATGCTGCTGATCTTGCGAGTGCAGTTGCGAATCTGGCAATCCTGACTGGTAAATACGATAAAGAAGGATGCGGAGTCCTTTGCCTCTCCGAGAAAAACAACAGTCAAGGGGCTGTGGATGTCGGCTTTTACGCACAAGATGGTGCTTTAGGCGGCTTACAGATTCTTGACGCCTGTTCAACCGGCACAGTCAAGACACTTTTCATTGCTGGTGAAAACCCGCTGACCTCGTACCCTGATCGCAGTAGGGTCAAGGCTGCGCTTGAGGCAGTTGAGTTTTTGGTAGTTTCTGAAATGTTCCTTACCGAGACCGCTGCAATGGCAGATGTTGTGCTACCCGTCTGCTCATTTGCTGAAAAAGATGGTACTTTTACCAGTACGGATCGTCACGTTCAATACTTCAAAGCAGCAATTCGTAAAAGCGTTCAGATTAAGAGCGATCATGAAGTGTTCTCAGCTCTGATAACTCTGCTTGGCGGGACAGCCCCAACGTCTCCATCAGCAACTTTTAGCGAAATTGCTTCAAAGACACCTGGGTACTCTGGTTTAAGTCATGTATCTCTCCGCAAAGACGGCGCTTATGCTCCTGTTGTAATTACTCCGTCGCTTGTTGTGACGCAAGTTGCGCCTTACAAAACAGTTGAACAAGGCAAGTTAGCGATGGTAACTGGCAGTGCCCTGTATCACAACGGCACTTTGTCACAGCACGGTGAAGGGCCTATGCATGTCTGTCCTGAAGGTTATATAGAATTATCGCGTGCTGATGCCACTGCCCAAAAAATTACTGATAGTGACATGATCAATGTATCTTCTTCAACCGGAAGTATGCAGCTCAAAGTAAAAGTGTCACCACGTATGCCAGCAGGTGTCGTATTTGTACCATATCATTTTAGTGAATCACCGATTAATACAATTTGGAGTGGCTCACCAGTTACTTTGGTTGCTCTTGCAAAATAATACGGTTACTCACAGTAACCATTCGAATTAACTAATTTCACACAAGCAAAGAAAGAGGGACAGATGGGAATCGAGATATTAGGACTGCCGATGATGTATTACATCGCCATGGTTGCCAAGGTCCTGCTGGCATTTGTCTTTGTGCTGCTGACCGTCGCCTATGCCACATATGCCGAGCGTAAAATAATTGGCCATATGCAGGTTCGTCTGGGGCCTATGCGTACAGGATGGCACGGTTTATTACAGCCGATTGCAGATGGGCTTAAACTTTTCTTTAAAGAAGAGATTATACCTTCGCAGGCAAGCACCTTTGCATTCCTGGTTGCTCCACTTATTGCACTCATACCGGCGTTTATAACCTTTGCTGTCATTCCTTTTGGTGGCGTAATTGAAGTAGCCGGTTACAAAATACCACTCCAGATTGCGGCTTATTATGACACGACTGCCGGACAGGTTTTTGATGTAAATGTCGGCGTGCTATACATTCTTGCAATGTCTTCACTTGGTGTTTATGGCATTGTTCTGGCTGGTTGGGCGTCAAACAGTAAGTATTCACTTATGGGTGGTCTGCGCGCCTCGGCTCAGATGATATCGTATGAACTTGCGGCTGGTCTGTCCATCATCGCCGTGTTTATGCTTTCCGGGACGCTTTCACTTACTAAAATTGTTGAGCTTCAATCAGGAATGGGCGGCTTTGAGTGGTACCTGTTTAAACAACCTCTTGCTGCGTTTATGTTCTTCATATGCTCGCTTGCAGAAATTAACCGTACTCCTTTTGATTTACCTGAAGCCGAAACTGAGTTGGTCTCCGGTTTCTGTACTGAATATTCATCAATGAAATACGCTATGTTCTTTATGGCTGAGTATGCAAACATGGTTACCGTTTGTGCGCTGACTGTCACACTTTTTCTTGGTGGTTGGAATGGCCCTTTAACCAACGCAATGCCGCTTCTTGGTCCAGTATACTTTGTAGCAAAAGTTTATTTCCTCATGTTTGTCTGTATGTGGATTCGTGCAACACTGCCACGCTACCGATATGACCAATTAATGCACCTTGGCTGGAAAGTATTTATTCCCGTGGCACTCGTAAATATAGTGGTTACAGGAATTATCGGGTATTTTTTGTAACACGCTGAATTAGTAACGTTATTTCAGAGACGAGGATGAACACATGAATCCGATTACACCAATAATAAACGGCATGAAGATTACATTAAAGCACATGTTCATGAAGCCGGTGACGTTGCAGTACCCAACCGAGCGTCCGCAGGTTGCAGAGCGTTTTCGTGGACTTCACGGTTTAAAGGTTTCACACAGTAAAGCAAAATGTGTTGCCTGCTACCTTTGTCCGACTGTATGCCCTGCTAAATGTATAACTGTTGAGGCTGCCGAAGACTCAAATCACGACAAGTATGCATCCGTTTATGAAATAGATATGCTTCGTTGCATCTTCTGTGGCTATTGTGTCGAAGCCTGCCCGGTTGACGCTCTCAAGATGACAGGTGAGTTCGAACTGGCTAATTATAAACGAGAAGATTTTATCTACTCTAAAGAACGTCTCTTAGAAAAGTAATAAGGAGCAGTGCATGGAAACCCTTTTCTTTCTGATCATATCGTTGGTGGCAATAGTATCGGCGATCCTTGTGATCACCTGCAAGAACCCGATTAATAGTGCACTGGCGCTTATCATGACGTTCTTCTGCCTTGCAACATATTACGTTATGCTGGACGCACCTTTTATGGCTGCCGTTCAGGTAATGGTGTATGCAGGTGCTATTATGGTTTTGATGGTGTTCACTATCATGCTGCTGAATGTACGAGTGGATGCTTCGAAAAAACATTCTCATAAGCTCATTTTTGGCACAATAGTAGGCTTTTTTACACTGATAAACATTGTCGTTGTCCTTGTTAAAAGCCGGGCAGCACTGCCAACAGGCCCTTACACTGGCGACATGATTAAAAATATCGGTCACACGGAGCTTATTGGAAGAGAAATATTTACTAACTTTCTATTACCATTTGAAATAACCTCGATACTTTTGTTAGTTGCAATAGTCGGCGCTGTTATTCTGGCCAAGAAAAAAATATAAGAGGGATCTATTTCATGGAAAACCTTAACAGTTATCTCATCGTTAGCGCCATACTCTTTACAATCGGTACGATAGGCGTCCTGACCCGTAAAAACGCTATCGTAATTTTCATGTGTATTGAGCTTATGCTAAATGCCGTCAACCTTACTTTTGTAGCTTTTTCCCGCCACCTTGGCAATCTGGATGGTCAGGTTTTTGTCTTCTTCATAATGACAGTAGCCGCAGCAGAAGCAGCCGTCGGTCTGGCACTTATCATTGCGTTCTTCAACAACAAAGAGTCAATTGATGTTGAAGACATAAATTTAATGAAGTGGTAAAACAGTAGCCCACCCCTTACGACAATGTTTAACGATTGCATAAAAGGAGTCTTACATGTTTGACAACGTATGGCTAATACCGCTATTCCCTCTAATCGGGTTCATTATTAATGGACTCTTTGGGAAAAAAATCAAGAATGAGGCTGTTATCGGCGGAATTGGAACGCTGATGATCTTCTTGTCATTCTTGGTATCGTGCGGAATACTCATGCAGATGATCGGTCTGCCTCCGGAACAGCGAGTCTTTGAAAAAGTACTTTTCCCTTGGATTCACTCCGGTAACTTTAAGGCCGATATGGCTTTTCTGGTAGACCCACTGTCAGTGATTATGATCATGGTGGTTACTGGCGTCGGTTCGCTGATACATCTCTATTCCATAGGCTACATGCACGGAGAAGAGGGCTTTTATCGTTTCTTTGCTTATCTGAATCTATTCTGTATGTCGATGCTACTACTGGTACTCGGCAGTAATATGCTGGTAATGTTCATCGGATGGGAAGGAGTTGGTCTCTGCTCTTATCTCCTGATCGGTTACTATTTCCACAAAAAATCTGCTGGTGACGCCGCTAAAAAAGCTTTTGTCATGAATCGTGTGGGTGACTTTGGGTTTTTGATTGGTCTATTTACACTATACTGGTGGTTCGGTAGCAACCACAACATCTGGACAGTTAATTTCATGGAAATTAAAGCAGCATCACATCTTCTGCCATACGGCGGTGTAGTTACTTTTGCCACCTTATGCTTTTTTGTTGGTGCAACAGGCAAGTCGGCACAGATTCCTCTTTTTACCTGGCTTCCTGACGCAATGGAAGGCCCAACACCTGTATCAGCTCTTATTCACGCTGCAACCATGGTTACGGCTGGTGTCTACATGATTGGCCGCATGAGTTTCGTATTTGTAAAATCACCTGAAACAATGATGGTAATTGCCGTTGTGGGCGCAGCAACAGCAATTTTTGCAGCAACCATTGGTACTGCACAAAATGATATTAAACGGGTTCTGGCTTATTCTACAGTTTCCCAGCTCGGTTTCATGTTCCTTGCTATGGGTGTTGGTGCCTTTAGTGCCGGTATCTTCCATCTAATGACACACGCTTTCTTTAAGGCCTGTCTATTCCTTGGGTCTGGTTCGGTTATTCACTCAATGCATCATGCACTGCACAAGGTACATGCTCATGATGATGCCCAGGATATGCGTAATATGGGTGGTCTGCGTAAGGCCATGCCGATTACTTTTATAACCTTTCTCGTATCCACTATTGCAATCTCCGGTATCCCGGGATTCTCAGGTTTCTTCTCGAAAGACGAAATCCTTTGGATGGCTTTTGCCAATCCATACCATGGTAATCTCAATATTGTTCTTTGGGGTATTGGTGCTATAGCTGCATGTTTCACAGCTTTCTACATGTTCCGCCTTGTATTCATGACATTCTTCGGTGAGTGCCGGATAAATCCTAAAGCCAAGAGTTATCTCCATGAGTCTCCTCTTGTGATAACTATTCCGCTGATGGTTCTTGGTACATTAGCAGCGGTTGGTGGTTATCTCGGTATGCCTAAAATCCTTGGAATGTTACCAAACTACTTTGAACACTGGTTAGATCCAGTCTTTGAACTTGCCAACGAATATGGCAGTAAATATGCTCACCACGGTGCACATCCGAGTCATGCAATTGAATGGGGACTAATGGGTTTGTCTGTTGTTATCGCGCTGGTTGGAATTGCGATCGCATTTACAATGTATGTTAAAAACACCGAATTGCCTGGTAAATTTGTGGCAACATTTCCGACACTTCACAGGGTTGTCTATAACAAGTGGTATGTGGATGAACTGTATGATTATGTTTTTGTAAATCCTTGCAAGTCTTTCGGCCAGTTTCTCTGGAAAGGTTTTGATGTCCTTGTTATTGACGGCATAGTTAACGGCGTAGCCAATGTTGTAATGGGGTTCAGTGGAATCTTCCGGTATCTTCAGTCCGGTTATATATACAACTACGCATTTTCAATGGTACTCGGTGTTGTTGTAATGCTTGGCTACTTCATTTTTAAATAACTATTTCATTAGCACTTTGTATAAAGGAGCACGAATTCATGAGTAACGTACTGAGCCTGACGACATTCCTGCCGATACTGGGTGTCCTGCTGCTGCTGTTCATTCCGAAAGAGAGCAAGGGAGTTTTGCGGAATGTTACCCTGGCGGTAACGGTTGTGACATTTATAGTATCGCTGATCATGCTTACAGGATTCCAGACCAACGCTGAATTCCAGTTCGTTGAAAATGTACCCTGGATTGCTGCTGGTCCGTTCATTATGCGATATAATATTGGTATTGACGGAATCAGCCTGTGGCTCGTAATTCTGACAACTTTTATGCTGCCCATCGCTGTTCTTTCCACCTATACAGCAGTTGATGAGAAGGTTAAAGAGTACATGATTTGCCTGCTCCTTCTTGAAACCGGAATGCTGGGCGCCTTTATTTCGTTAGACCTCTTCCTTTTCTATATTTTCTGGGAAGTTATGCTGATTCCTATGTATTTTATGATCGGTATCTGGGGCGGTAAAAACAAAATCTATGCGGCTGTGAAGTTTTTTATATACACCATGGTTGGATCACTGTTGATGCTGGTAGCTCTTGTCTTCCTGTATTTCAAAGGTATGGAGGCAGGTATAACGGACTTTGGTCTGTTGCAGTTCTTCAACCTTAAGTTGGATATGGCAACTCAAGTCTGGTTGTTTCTGGCATTTGCTTTCGCCTTCGCAATCAAAGTTCCAATGTTTCCGCTTCATACCTGGTTACCTGATGCACATACCGAAGCGCCGACAGCGGGCTCAGTGATATTGGCAGCAGTACTTTTGAAGATGGGTACTTACGGTTATGTTCGTTTTGCTATACCGCTTTTCCCAGAGGCTGCGCACAAGTTTGCGCCTATGATTGCAACTCTCGCTGTAATTGGCATTATTTACGCTGCTCTTGTTGCGATGGTTCAGGAAGATGTTAAAAAACTAGTTGCCTACTCGTCGGTAGCTCACCTTGGTTTTGTTATGCTGGGCGTATTTGCTTTCAATGTTGAAGGCATCTCCGGCGGAATGCTGCAGATGATTAATCACGGTATTTCTACCGGCGCATTGTTCCTTATCGTCGGGTTCATTTATGAGCGTCGTCATACCCGCTTGATAACAGATTTTGGTGGTTTATCAAAACAGATGCCGATTTTTGCAACAGTATTCATGATTGTTACTTTCTCTTCTGTTGGCCTTCCTGGTACAAATGGTTTTGTTGGAGAGTTCCTGATTTTACTTGGTGCTTTTGAAAGTCAATTGCGTTGGTGGACAATTATAGCAACTAGCGGGGTTATTCTTTCGGCAGTCTATATGTTGTGGGTATTTCAGCGCGTCATGTTTGGTGAGCTTGATAATCCAAAAAATCAGAAACTGCTTGATCTTAATGCCCGCGAAATAGTGATCATGATCCCACTGCTGATAATGATCTTCTTTATGGGACTTTATCCAAAGCCATTTATTGATAAAATGGACCCTGCTATTAAGAAACTGGTTGCTCAGGTTCGCGTTGCTTCAGTTAACGCTCAGGTAATGCCTGCTTCTGACCAGATGAAGATGCCAACAGGCCATCAGGCAATGCCTCAGGCGCCAGCCGCTAATACCGGTTCTGAGATGCCGGCTGGTAACGCAGGTAGTAATATGCCTGCAGGACACTCCGGAATGGAAACACCTGCTGTACCGACAGCAGCACCAGTTGTTAATCCGCACGAAGCTAAGTAGAACAAATAATCAGTCAATCCGACCGGAGGATATTTTAGATGGACATGATTTCAATCCCAGCCGTCAACATGACGCCGATTCTCCCGGAGATATTTCTCTCCGTGCTGGCCATGGCTCTTCTGCTGATCAATGTATTTAGACCCGGCGGACAGAAGTCATACCTGGCACTTATCAGCTTTTTCGGTATTGTAGCCACGGCAGTACTTGTAGGTGCAGGATGGGGCGGTCACATTGAGAGCTTCAGCGGCTCAGTGGTGTTAGATAACTTTGCAACGTTCTTTAAGATGACGTTTCTGGTTGCTGCCGGTCTCACAGTCCTTATTTCTGACCGTTATATGGAACGAGAGGGTTGTAATCAGGGCGAACTTTATCCGCTGATACTTTTTACCGTTGTAGGTATGATGCTGATGGCATCCGGTACTGATTTGATGACGATCTTTCTTGGCCTGGAAGTTATGTCAGTGTCTCTTTACGTACTTGCCGGATTTAACAGAGCGAACAAGAAGTCCAACGAAGCCGGCCTTAAATACTTTTTGCTTGGTGCATTTTCAACAGGTTTCCTGCTCTATGGTATGGCGTTAATCTACGGCGCTACCGGTACAACCCGGCTGTATAAGATAGCCGTTATCGTCGGTCAGATGACACTTCCTTCTGCTAATATACTCCTGGTAGCCGGTATGTTACTCATGATGACCGGCTTTGCCTTCAAAATTGCGGCAGCTCCGTTTCACATGTGGACACCTGATGTTTATGAGGGTGCTCCGACCCCGATGACCGCTTTTATGTCTGCTGGTCCAAAGGCTGCCGGTTTTGCTGCACTGCTTCGTATCTTCCTTGTTGCGCTTCCTACTCTCCAGGTAGAATGGAGTCAGGTACTCTGGGTATTGGCCGTATTGACTATGACGGTCGGTAATATTACCGCTCTGCGTCAGGATAATATCAAACGTGTTCTTGCCTATTCTTCAATTGCACATGCTGGTTATGCACTGGTCGGTTTTGCCGCTGGAAACGGAACCGGAACCGCTGGTATCCTGTTTTATATGCTCTCCTACGCTTTTATGAATATTGGTGCTTTTGCTATAATTATTCTGGTTGCTAAAAAAGGCGAAACGAATGGCAATGTAATGGATTTCGCAGGTCTCGGTTTTAAGCGGCCGGTTCTAGCTCTTGTAATGACGATATTCCTTTTTTCGCTGGCAGGCATGCCGCCGACAGCAGGATTCATCGGCAAGTTCTATCTTTTCTCCGGTGCTATCCAGAAGGGTTATATCTGGCTTGCTGTTATCGGTGTTCTTAATAGTGCTGCATCAGTATATTACTATCTACGTGTAATGGTTTACATGTATATGAAAGAGCCTACTGAGGACTTTGAGTGGGTCCAGGTTACCGGTCCAGTTGCTCTTGCACTTATAATTGCCGTTGCTGGTTCTTTGATTCCTGGTATTGTGCCTTCTTTCATTCTTCAATATGCACAGATGGCCGTAAAACTTATATAATCTGTTTTACTGTTTGGTATGTTATAAATGGCGAACTCGTTAAGGGTTCGCCTTTTGTATTTAGAAGGCAGGAAGAGAAATTAAAGCCTGATTACTGGAGCGGGAATGGGCACGCAGGAAATATGGACTACAATAAAAATACTTGCATGGACAAAAGAATATCTCGCATCTAAAGGTATTATCAATGCGCGGCTTGAAGCCGAATGGCTTCTTTGCGCAGTAATGAATCTTGACAGGGTGGGGCTGTATTTACAGTACGATAAGCCATTGAATGATCTGGAACTGGCCGGATATCGCGATCTGGTTATGCGTAGAGCCAGGCGCGAACCGCTGCAGCATATTTTAGGAACTCAAGAATTTTGCGGTCTGGATTATGAGGTTACAGCAGATGTTCTTATACCGAGGTACGATACTGAAATATTGATTTGTGAAGCTATTTCAAAATATCCGAAAGCCAAATCTATCCTTGATATCGGTACTGGAAGCGGTTGTATAGCAATAGCACTGCAAAAACGTTTTGCAGTGGCGCTTGTTACTGCTACTGACATCTCTGATGCGGCACTGGCAGTTGCTCGCCGTAATGCTATTAAAAATAATGCAACTATAGAATTCTTATTGGGTTCTCTTTTTGAACCTCTTGAAAATCGCTTTTATGACTTAATTGTTTCAAATCCACCGTATATACCTTCTGATGATATTTGCAGTCTTGATCAGGAAGTTCGTGACTATGATCCTCGTTCTGCTCTGGACGGTGGAAGTGACGGTCTGCATATTTACCGATCGCTCATACCTGCAGCTGTCGGGCATCTGAATCCCGGTGGATGGCTTTTAGTTGAGATTGGTTACGGGCAGGCAGGTGATGTTATTCAATTATTTAAGTCCTGTAACTGTTATGATGAGCCTGTTATTACTCTTGATGGAAGTGGTATAGAAAGAGTTGTCGGAGCTAAGCTAAAGGAGAAATCATGAATATCCAAGATGCGAATAAAATGTTGGCAGAAGCTGATCTGCTTGTAACTGAATCTGCTGTGGCTCAATCAATTAATCGTATGGCACAGGAAATAACGGATCAGCTTAAAGATTCGCGACCTGTGCTACTCTGTGTAATGAACGGCGGGCTAATCTTCACCGGGCAACTTCTAACCCAATTAGTATTTCCGCTGGAAATAGATTACGTTCACGCCACTCGTTATGGCCATGAAACAAACGGTGCCAGCCTTCAATGGACTGTTCGTCCACAGTTAGATCTAAAAGGTAGAACTGTGCTGTTACTAGACGACATCCTAGATGAGGGTGTTACACTGGCTGCAATTGCCGATCACTGCCGTCAACAGGGCGCTGTTGAGGTTCTTATGGCTGTTCTGGTAGAAAAACTTCACCTGCGCAAGGTCACTCCTGGAATGAGAGCTGACTTTACTGGCATAGAGGTTGGTGATCGCTTTCTATTTGGTTATGGACTTGATTACAAGGGTTACTGGCGCAATGCTCCAGGTATCTATGCAGTAAAAGGTTTGTAGACAACAAAATCCGCCAGGCATAGTATTTCAACAAAGTGCGAAGTGACATAATTCTGGACTCTGTAGTCAACTATCGATTCTCAATTCCGGTGATTATTTCTATAAATGCGGTCATCCATGTCTGAGGAATGATCAATGATTATTCCTCAGTGGGGCTTGGAAATCGAACCGCCGAAGCCGTCTTTATCTGAGGTATGAGCGTTGACTCCAGTGATTCCATGTGGTCTTTGCCTAACGATTCCAACGCTAAACGCACTTTGTCTGAATCAGCTATAAGTGTCGCTACGTCAACCCATAGACATACATCCGGTACACGCTTTAGATAGGTGACTCCACTTGTGAGGAGACTGATCGCGCCACCATGGTTTCCGTTGTGCCAATGAAGCATAGCTACTGAGATCTGGAGGGTTCCCTGTAGAAAATCCCGCATTTCACCCTTTTCACCAAGCCACAATTCTTCAATAGTTTCATGGCAATCGTACCACTCTCGGCTATTAAATTGTCTTATCGCCAGCAGCATCTGCCCTGACGGAGATTCTTTGCATTGAAGCATAATATCCCACTATTATAAGCCGATAACTTTTTTTACTACATGGATCTATGCATGGTTAGCAGTCATAAGACTGCCAGCAGTGTCAACGTGGTACCCTTCTCTCTTCAGGGTGCTTTCTAGCGTTATGCAAACCTGTGTCTCATCATCGACAATCAGTATGTGGTCGTTCGAAGGTGTCATTGCGTGGATAATACTTTGAGGTGCTGACAGTGTCAAGAGTGTGAGTCAATATGCACTGATGACTCACTTTTAGGCTAAATACTTGCGAAGCTCAGTTCGGACGACATAATTGCATATGACGTGACGCGTCAGGTGAAGATAGAGAAGGCGTTGGGGGGGCTCAGTTTTGCTCTTTGAAGAACTGATCAACAAGCGTTTCCATCATGACTTCATACTCTGTGGTAACAGCGAAAAGAAATACGTACCAGGCCCAGAGGAATATTACTAAAAAATGGACGATGCCGACTAGAGACTTGAAGTCTGCACTAAATCGGTTCAGCAACATATTTTAAGTGAGAATGTCACATTGTTAAAATATATATATCATATATTAAGATCAATGGACATTCCATTGTCTCAGTATTAATGTTTGTAGTTTAATGGGATTAGTAGTATAGCTTCATCAATAATCAGTTTTGGAAAGAACTCAAGTGGCAAAACTATTGCGCAGACAGCAAAATGTCCTCCTAAACAAACACCAATGTCACAATTATTCTGATTGATGCCGTTACTAACCGGCGTTGCGGTTTTTTCCGTGCGCCGGTTTTTTTAAACTTGAGAGTGTTATGGCCACACCAATCAAAACGAGGCGAGATCCATGACAACCTCCCCATTATCCGACATCGTCACACCCAAAACAGGCAAACCACTATTGGCTCCCAGCACAATATTTGAGTGGCGTTCACTCAAGACAAGAATCACCCTCACAATGTTGGCTATTTTCGTTATCGGCATCTGGTCGTTGGTGTTCATTACCAGCTACACGCTGAAAAATGATTTGGAAAAAGAGTTGGGTGAACAACAATTATCAACAGTTTCCATTATTGCAGCAGAGATCAGTACCGGTTTAACCGACAGGATGAGTGTACTGGAGCAAGTTGCTAATCTGATTACTCCGGCTATGATGGGCGATACAGCGTCCATGTAGGCTTTCATCGAAGGGCGTCCGGCTTTTTCGACGATGTTTAACGGTGGAGTCTTTGTACTGTTGCCTGATGGAACCGCGATTGCTGATTTTCCTATTTCTACAGGGCGGCTCGGCCTCAACTTCATGGACAGAAAATATGCAATCGGCGCACTCAAGGAAGGGAAAACAACGATTGGTCGACCGGTTATGGGCAAGGCGTTGCGGTCAACGATTTTCAGCATAGCGACACCAATTCATGATGCTCAAGGCAAAGTGATCGGTGCTTTGAATGGAACTGTCGACCTCGCTAAACCTAATTTCATCAGCAGAATTACAGATAATAGTTATGGTAAGACGGGTGGTTTTCTGCTGGTTTCGCAGCAAATCAGGACGATTGTTTATGCCACTGACAAAAAGCGCATTATGGAAGTGTTGCCTGCCCACGGCGTCAACCCGCTGATTGATCGTTTTATTCAGGGCCACGATGGTACTGGTATCACAAACAGACCAAGCGATGGAGTTGAGATACTAACATCTGCCAAAAGTATTCCTGTGTCGGGTTGGTATGCTGTGGCCCTGATGCCTACCGAAGAAGCCTTTGCTCCGATCAATTCTTTGCAGAAACGTGGACTGCTGGCGGCGATCTTACTGACACTGCTGGCAGGAGGTCTGACTTGGTGGATGTTGAAACGCCAGCTTGCGCCAATATTTACAACTATTAATACTTTGTCTGCACTGTCGGATATCGACAAGCCCCTGCAATTACTGCCCATAACAAGGCAAGACGAAATCGGCGAACTGATCGGC
>CAIQWT010000061.1 GCA_903875605.1 uncultured Geobacteraceae bacterium
CGGAAGTTAAGCCCCTCAGGGCCGATGATACTGCACGGGTAGCTGTGTGGGAAAGTAGGTCGCCGCCGGGAATTAAAAACAAACGCCCCGTAACCAGAAATGGATACGGGGCGTTTCTGCGTTTAAAGATAAACTCAATGAAGGTATAAGTAACAAAACCAAAGTAGTTTATGGACTTTTTTATTGTCAGTTGTCAATGCTTCTGCTACTTATCTCCGGAAGTTATTATATGTTCAGGTAGGTTTTTAAATGATTGATTCATGGATTGAAATTGCGTGTGATGTTCCGGAAACATATGCTGAAGTTGTTGCTGATTTGTTAACATGCGTGTCAGGCAACGGTGTTTGTGTCGATAACCAAAATGTTGATGCATTCTCTACAAGTGAAATCCCGGTTTCTGAGCGAGTCGTTATAAAGGCCTATCTGTCAGCTGATTTAGATCCAGCGCAGATCATGCTAGAAATTGAAAAATTTATTTCAGAGTTATCCTTCCTACACCCTGATGAAAAATTTGCTCAGCCCAAGCTGTCCGCTGTAAATGCCGAAGATTGGAGCAGCAGCTGGAAGGTTCATTTCAAACCACTTCGCGTTGGAAAACATCTTCTTATTGTACCAACATGGGAGGAATCTCCTCAGTTGCCTGGTGATCTTGTCCTGAGAATTGATCCAGGAATGGCTTTCGGGACCGGTGGTCACGAAACTACCCGTCTCTGTCTTGAACTACTCGAAAGCATCATGGAAAGTAACAAAGGAATAGGATCTTCGCTTCTTGATCTAGGCACCGGTTCCGGTATTCTTGCCATGGCTGCCAGTTTGCTCGGTGCTGGCCGTATTCTTGCCCTTGATATAGACCCTGATGCCGTAGATGTTGCACAAGAAAATTGTGCGCTTAATGAACTCACTGCTAAAATCGAGTGCGGGACAACTCCTCTGGAAGCGTTGACGGAAAGATTTGACATAATTCTCGCAAATATACTTGCCGAGGAGTTAGTCCGACTGGCTCCTTACTTGATAGAACGGCTCAATCCTGGTGGCTCATTAATACTTTCCGGTATCCTTGCAGAAAAAGAAGTAATTGTGCGGCAGGGTTTTGAATCTATGGATCTTAATTACTCTAATACGCTCTCTGACGGCGAGTGGGTTGCCATGCTGTATCGGCATAATGTCATATTATGAGTGCCCGCCGTTTTATGATAAATTCGCGCACGATCCGAGATGGTTATGCCTCTTTCGATGGCGATATTTATAATCACATGATTCGCGTACTACGTCTCGGAACAGGTGATACGGTACAGTTAGCGGATGAGAAAGGAGTTGTTTATTTCGGAATTATCAATCAGGTCGCTAAAGAATGGGTAGCTGTAAAAATAACAACTTCCAGTCTTGCAACTGATAATGACTCCACTGCACCACGCATCACTATTTGTCAGGCTCTCCCCAAAGGCGATAAAATTGATCTTATCCTGCAAAAAGGGACTGAACTCGGTGCTCATGATTTTCTTCTTTTTGGTGGCAGGCGCTCAGTTGCAAAAATACGTGAAGATCAGCAAGTCAGTAAGCTGGAGCGCTGGGGTCGCATAACTTCGGAGGCGGCCCGACAAAGCGGGCGATTAGATATCCCATCCGTTACCTGGAAGTCGTCTGCTGTTGAAGCAGCAAATGATGCTGGACAGGAACTTCGCCTCATCCTTTGGGAGGGTGAACGTGAAAATACACTTAAAGACACTCTTTCTTCAATAGATAAACCCTCATCAGTTATTGTCGCTATTGGTCCGGAAGGTGGCTTTGATCCTCTTGAAGTACGACATTTTTCGCAGTTCGGTTTTCAACCGGTTTCTCTCGGCTCCAGGATACTGAGGACTGAAACGGCAAGTATTGCTATTCTCTCTATAATGCAGTATATATGGGGCGAAATGTGATAGTTGGCAGTTAAGGAGCCGCAAATGAAATGCCCCAAGTGCGGATATAATAGCTTTGAATATTACGACAACTGTATAAAGTGTTCTAACGACTTGACCGGTTATAAACATACATATTCAATTACGTCCCTTGTTCTTCCTCTAATAGCGAAAGAATCAATGGCAGCTGAACTTCTCTCAGCTGAGAATGTTTCTGACAGTAACAAAGATGCGTTAGAATCGCATGAAGATATATTCTCCTTTGACCTCCCCGAGGATTCCTTAACAGCTCCGGTATTACACAATGATAACCCATTTGACTTTGATGATCCTTTGCCGGAAATAAATAATAAAAAAAATCAGCAACAAGAAGATGACGTATTTGCCGACCTTCTTGAGTCTACCTCACAAGTTGAGACTTCACCTTTAGATACAGTAACAGTTGTTACTAAAAATAAGGAAGCACCTTCTGTTCCGGGGGAATTCGATATGGAGAATTTCTCCTGGGATGACTCACCCGCCGCAGTGACGCCATCCGGAAGCAAAACGGATGATGATTTTGACTCACTTTTTGGCGACACCAACGGCAGTGCAAAAAAATAAATCGCACTTCATCGTATAGTTTGTTTCAAAAGAGCGGTTTGTCCGCTCTTTTTTTATGGAAATGGAGTTGCCATGTCTCAGCGTATAACAATTTTGCCGGAAACCCTTACCAACAAGATAGCCGCCGGTGAAGTTGTCGAAAGACCCGCTTCAGTTATTAAGGAACTGATTGAAAACGCACTTGACGCCGGAGCTACAGATATCTCAGTGGAGATCACAGCCGGTGGTCGGCGTCGTATTCGTGTTTCTGATAATGGTCACGGCATGTCACGCGAAGATGCCCTGCTTTCGCTTGAGCGCCACGCCACCAGTAAAATAAAGATAGACAGTGATCTGGAAAATATACTGACACTTGGTTTTAGAGGTGAAGCACTCCCGTCAATCGCTTCAGTATCGCGTTTTTCGCTCGCGACCCGAGAGCCCGCATCTGCTGAAGGAACCGAGATCATCCTTGAGGGAGGGCGCGTACGGGACGTAAGGGCCTGTGGTATGGCTCCGGGAACTGTTATCAGTGTTGAACAAATTTTTTTCAATCTGCCGGCCAGACTTAAATTCATGAAGAGTGCCGAGACTGAAGCCGCTCATGTTGCCGATGTCGTCGCTCGAATGGCCGTTTCCCGGCCTGATGTCGCCTTCTCTTGTATCAGTGATGACAGGGAATTGCTAAAGCAGCAGCGTAGCGATTTACAGCGCCGTCTGGCGCAGGTAGTCGGTAAGGATAGTTCTCTGCACCTGTTTCCTTTGGCAGCAGATGACACGTATATCTCCATTACCGGATTCATCTCCGCTCCTCCATTAATACGGTCAGGTACTCAGGCTATCTATACTTTTATAAATGGCCGCTTTATTCGGGATAAGGTCGTGCAGCATGCGATCATGCAGGCGTATCGAGGTGTTATAGATCGTGGACGCTATCCGGTTGTTGCCCTGTTTATTGTACTCCCTCCTGGCGAAGTTGATGTCAATGTGCATCCTACAAAGCACGAAGTCCGCTTCAGGCGCCAATCTGCCGTGCATGATGCTATACAGGCGGCTATTGAAGAGGTACTGAGCAAATCACCATGGTTGACAACACCAATAATAGCTGGTGTGGCTCCGAAAGAGTTTCCCGCACAGGCTTATCGGGAAAGGATTGCCGCTGCGGCGCAGACCTCACTGGCAATGCAGCCGCAAACTCCGCATCAAAGCTTATCGCCTCAGCAGTACAGCACAGCCTCAGTGATAAAAACTGTAACGCCGGAGCGTTCGGCAACTATCAATGAGACAGCCCAGCAGTTTCGTCCTGACCTGGCACAATCTGAGGATAATGGCTACTTTTCGTCGCTTGCGATCATCGGGCAGTTCCACAGCGAATATATACTCTGTCAGTCAGGTTCTGAACTGGTAATAATAGACCAGCACGCTGCCAGTGAACGTGTAGCTTATCAGCTTCTCAAGCAGCAATGCCAGTCAGGCGGGATTGAGTCTCAACGCCTGCTATTTCCTGAAACTATAGAACTCTCATTCAGTGAGGTGGCAGTGGCTGTCAGGTTTTGTTCAGATTTGGCAGGAATCGGTTTTGAGCTGGAACCTTTTGGCGGCACAACACTATTGGTATCAGCTGCTCCCCGCCTGGTTGCCCGGAAAACCCCTGTTATTCTTATTCGCGATTTACTTTCAGATCTGGAAAAATTCGGCACAAGTGCTGCCTTCAATGATGTCCTAGACAGTCTGCTTTCCCGCATAGCCTGCCACTCAGTAATCCGTGGCATGCACCTATTGGAACAGCGGCAGATAAGGGAACTACTTCAGCGCATGGACAATACGGACTTTGCCGCCAGTTGTCCCCACGGCCGCCCGGTGTCACATGTTGTAACATTGATTGAATTACAGAAAATATTCAAACGGACATGAACTCCTCCAAACTGCTTATCATTAGCGGCCCGACCGCTTCCGGTAAAAGTGAGCTGGCCCTGCGATTAGCTCATACTTTAGATGCTGAGATCATCAATGCTGATTCGATGCAGATCTACCGTGGTCTCGACATTGGTACTGCCAAGCCCACACCGGAAGAGCAGCGAGAAATACGCCATCATCTGATTGACATCGTAGATCCGGATCAACCTTTTTCCGCAGCTGACTTTGCAGATGCCGCTGACGTCGCAATCGCCGATATTCAGCGCCGTGGGAAGCGGGTGATTATCGCCGGTGGCACTGGTCTTTACATTCGGGCTTTAGTAAAAGGCCTCGTTGCCTCACCCAGTGGGGCGGGAGAGCTTCGCCAATTATTGCAGAATGAAGCTGACATGGTTGGTAATGAAGCAATGCTTGAGCGGCTGAGACTGGTTGATCCTGAACTTGCTGCAGGACTGCACCCGAACAACCTGGTGCGGATCATTCGGGCACTGGAAGTGTTTCAGTTAACCGGAATACCCTTGTCGCGCTATCAGCAGGAACATGCCTTCGCCACGCCACGCTATGATACGCTTCAAATCGCTATTACAGTCGATCGTTCTCTGTTGTACCAACGGATAGATGAACGAGTTGAGCGGATGCTTGCAGAAGGTTTACTCGATGAAGTCAGAGCCCTGCTGGTCTCAGGGTGTGATCGCAATTTCAAATCGCTGCGTTCGATTGGTTATAAGGAAGCGGCGGCCCATCTCTGCGGTGAACTTTCCTTTGCAGAAACCGCCCGTCTGATCAAGCGCGATACGCGTCATTATGCCAAGCGTCAACTTACGTGGTTCATGGCCGATAAGGATATATTGTGGTTTGAATATCCCGAGAACTTTGCTACAATACTTCAACATGTAATTGATTTTATTTGAACTACGGAGACTAAAATACTATGTCAAAGGCACCTTTCAATATTCAGGATCAGTACCTCAACCAGGGGCGCAAAGAACGGGTACGTGTTTCAGTTGTTATGATGTCGGGTGATAAACTTGAAGGGCTGATAAAATCTTTTGATAATTTCTCGGTGTTGCTTGATTGCGGCGGTGATATGCTTATTTACAAGCATGCTATTTCAACAATCACATCTGCAGACGGTTCTTTCCGGCTGCACCAGTAACCAGTCGCTACCCCTCTCAGCCTGTCAGGCGAGGGGGGCTTGTCGAACGCTACCTATGTCAATAAACACAAAAATCCTTCTCGGCGTCGCATTTCTGCTTTTTACCGGCACGACCGCACTTCTTTACTTCTCTTCAGATGTTTTCCTGCCGCTGTTCATTGCCTTTGCGCTAGCCTACATACTCAACCCGGCGGTCGAATTTATGGAGCGCAGGGGAATTAAGCGTTCGTACGGTATTATAGCCGTATTTTGTCTGGCGATCATCTTATGCGGTGGTTTCGCCGTTTTTTTTGCGGTCTCTATCACGGGCGAGTTTTCAAATATGCAGCTCAATCTCCCGGCATACGTCCAGCACCTTTACGAAATCACTCCGGCAGCTGTCAAAGAATATCTTGGCGTTGAAACACCCGATAAGCTCTTCCTGCGGGTTAACGAACTGCTGCAGCAGGCCCGCAGTGCAGCCCCTGATCTGCTTAAGCCGCTGCTGTTGATGTTGCAAAAGGCCCTTACATCAACGCTGGGCGTAATCCTTGCTCTGCTTGGGTATCTGATTATACCGGTCTATCTTTTTTATCTGCTGTTCGACCTGCCTCAGCTCAAAGCTTTCATCGAATCATATATCCCGGAACGCTTTTGCCCTGTATATCGAAAAAAGCTGTCTGAAGTCGATGCTGTGTTATCCGGCTTTGTTCGTGGCCAGTTATCGGTCTGCGCTATTCTGGCGCTCCTCTACAGCGCCGGACTATACCTCATCGGAATCGATCTTGCCATTGCCATCGGTACGCTGGCCGGCATTACCTTCATCATACCATACGTCGGGACGATTCTCGGTATCGGTCTCTCGGTTGCCATGGCGCTGCTGAAATTCAATGACATTATTCATCCGCTGCTCTGCCTGGGGTGGTTCGGGTTGGTACAGTTGCTTGAAGGGACTGTTATCACCCCCAAAATTGTTGGCGACACCGTTGGTCTTCACCCACTGGTTGCCATTGTTGCTCTGCTGATCGGCGGCCAGTTATTCGGGATTTTCGGCATGTTGCTTGCGGTGCCGGTCACTGCGGTGCTGCAGGTTTTTCTCAATTCTCTGGCAGAGTTCTACCGCACCTCAGAATTTTATCGGGAGGGGTGATGACCGGCCTCCAGATTGATGCTGTTGCCGTTGGATCTATTGCTGACGGTATGGAAGTAGAGGCCGGCGACCGTTTGCTCGCTGTCAACGGGCAACCGATGCGCGATCTGATCGATTACAGCTATTTCACAGCCTCTGAAGAAGAGTTGTTGCTGGAGATTGAAAAGCCGGATGGTGAGTTGTGGGAATTGGAGATTGAGCGTGAGGCAGGAGAATCACTAGGGCTCACTTTTTCCGCCACGCCTCCGGCACGCTGCGCCAATAACTGCGTTTTCTGCTTTGTTCATCAATTACCTAAAGGTCTCCGCAAACCACTTTACGTCAAAGATGAAGATTATAGACTCTCCTTTTTAAACGGCAACTACGTCACTCTTGCCAATCTTAAAGTGTCAGCGCTGAAACGCATCATTGCCCAGCATCTTTCTCCCCTTTATATTTCAGTTCATGCGACCAATCCGGAGTTACGGGAGCGTCTACTCGGCAAGGCCGGCATTCCGGACATCCTGGGACAACTACAGCAGCTGGCCGCTGCCGGGATTGTCATGCATACTCAGGTAGTTCTCTGTCCAGGGCTGAATGACGGAGAAGAGCTGCGGCGCACAGTGAGTGAAATGGCGTCTTTCTTCCCGGCAGTGCAATCGCTGGCTGTCGTGCCGCTTGGCCTTACGGACCATCGCTCAAAACTGCCTCAGTTAACGCCAGTGGCCGTAGAATATGCACGGGAGTTTATCGCTATCTGGCAGCCACAGGCGGAGGCACTGCGAAAAAAGCTGCACCAGCCTTTTCTGTTTCTGGCAGATGAGTTTTTCCTCAAGGCCAACCACACGTTTCCATCCATAAGAGAATACGGCGATTTCCCGCAGATCGAAAACGGCGTTGGCATGGTACCGCTCTTCATCAGGGAAGCCGCACGGATCTTGAAGAGAATACGGCCTCTACAGATGTTTCGGGTAACAGTTGTTACCGGTGTTTCGTCATTTGGATTTGTGCGGGATTTTATTGAACAGCTGGCCATCAAAAGTGGCGTCGACATCGTTCCGCTTGCTGTTGAAAGTAAACTTTTCGGCCCTAGCATAACAGTAAGCGGACTGATCGCCGGCAATGATATTATCGCTGCGCTGACGGGAAGTGATATCGGTTCATCACTGTTTGTGCCGGATGTGATGTTGAAAGAAGGTGAGGGCGTTTTTCTGGACGATGTATCTCTGGCTGATCTTGAACGGCGGGTCGGTTGCCCGGTGGTCGTCTTTGATTCAACTCCCGGTGGCTTCTACGCGGCGCTCCGCTCTTTTGGTAAAAAGTTGCTGCGCTAAAGTTTTAGTCATAATATTCATAAGTTCATAAAAGCCGCGTTTCAGCCAGGAAGATTTCCCTGGAGTGAAACGCGGCTCTTTTTTTAGTATAAAATTATCTACTCGGTGTTTCCAGCAGTGAGGCCTTGATGTTATCCTTAAGGTGTTGTCGCTGTCGTCAACTTCGCGCTGTAGGTAAATGTATTTACCCGTGTATCGCCGGCTTTAGTGACCGTAAAGCTGTATGTTACATCTACAGTGCGGCCGTTTGTAGGAGAGGAATCAAGATAGAACACCGCCTGATTTCCGGCTGATGTGGTTCCGTTACTCAAATTTCTGAATGAAGGCGTCACCATATCTGAGCTTGAAGTGACAGCGATATTACTGATGGTAAAATTTGCTCCAAAGGCAGCAAGCTTGAATGCAGCAAGTGTTGCCCTCCCGGCAGGCACGTCAGAAGGGTAAGTTACAACCGGTGTAGAAACGACAGCCTGGCTGAATGGCAGGGGAAGGATGTTATCACCATAAAAATCCACCCTGGACAGCTCAATATAAGGATCTTTAGCGGTTATTGTTACCGTGGCGGGTAGGCTGTTATAACTTCCGTCACTGACAATCAGGGAAATAACATAGGCCCCGGCCACATCAGCAGTAAAAGCCGGTTGAATCGCCGCTGTGTTTGAAAGTGCCGCGCTACTCTCCCCAGGTTTGGATGTTATCGCCCAGATATAGGCGCTCAATGGATCACCGTCGACATCATCACTGCGACTGCCATCAAGTTTAACAACTGCACCTGTGATCACACTTCGCGTTGCCGATCCAGCATTTGCGAAAGGTATTACAGCCGCAGTAGCTGTCGCAGTTATTGTAACTGTAACGCTGGCACTGTCCACCTTGCCGTCATTGACTATCAGATCAACAGAATAAACCCCTGCAACATCTGCAATGAAAGTCGGGTTGCCAACCGTTGTGCCTGACAGTGAAGCTGTGCTCCCGATTGGTGCGGTAAGGTACCAGCGATATGTCAGCGCGTCTCCATTAGCATCGCTGCTGGTTGTGCCGTCAAGCTGTACCTTGGCTCCGGTAACTACACTGCGATTGAAGCCGGCATTCGCGACAGGTACCACATTAGCAACAACTTTTATGGTAACAACTGCGATTGTACTGTTTGTCCTGCCGTCACTGACAAGCAGGTTCAATACATAGGCACCAACAGCCGTTGCAGTAAAAGTTGGTTTGGCAACGGTCGCACTTGACAGGGCCGGAATAGTTCCGTCAGGGGTGGAGGTGAAAGACCAGCTATATGTCAGAATCTGCTTGTCAACATCATTTGCATCATCGCTTTTGCTGCCGTCCAGTGTCACAACTTTGCCCACGGCAACAGTCTGTGTCGTTCCGGCATTCGCCACCGGAGCTGCATTGTCATCTTCGGGTGAGGCCGTTACTTTGACTGTAGAAAATCTACTTCGCACTTTGCCGTCACTGACGACCAGATTTAAAAAATAGTCGCCTGAAATATCGGCAGTAAATGTTGGATACACAGCGGTTGCGTTTGTCAGAGTTGCACTGCTCCCGGCAGGGCGCTGATTGAAGGTCCAGCTATAAGTCAAATTATCTCCATTGGCGTCGCTGCTTTTGCTGCCGTTAAGTGTCACAATGGTATTTGTAAGGACAATCTGGGGAGCGCCGGCGTTTGCCACAGGAAAGGCATTATCCGTAGAGTCAGTAACGGTCACCGTAACAAAATCCTCGGCACTGTTGGATTTTGAATCGGTGACTTTCAGCTTGAGCCTATATTCGCCGGGCATGTCCGGCAGAAAAGTCGGATTTACTTCTGTCGGGTTATCGAGTGCAGCAGCACTCAAGTACGGTGGTGTGATGCTCCATTCATAAGTAATCAGGTTGCCGTCGGCACCGGTACTCAGTTCACCATTCAGCGCAACAACCTCACCAGAGACAACATTTTGCGCCGGTCCGGCTACCGCCGCCGTTATTTTATTATTTGGTGCATTGCCGCCACCACAACCGGTTAAGCCGAATAGCGTGGCTGCACACAACGTCATTACAATTTTTATTATTTTCCTGCTCATGTTCAATCCCCCTGTCCGACACTTTGATGATGCTTTGCAGCGGGCTGCGCCATTTGTTTTAACAATGGTCACAGACCGCTGGTTGGATATGCCCCTACTTCCCAACAATCTGCCAGTTAGATGCCAGGTCCGGAGTGACATTAACAGCGGTACCGGCCTGTAAAATCCCGTTCATGTACCACACTTGCGTGTTGTTGGTATTCGTATTCGGATTTCTCCAGAGAATATCAGGTTTACCATCCTTATTGAAGTCGGTGACTCCTGCAACGATCCACGGCTGTGCCATGTTAGCCAGATAAGTGCTGGCACTGGCTACGGTGGCGCCATTCATGTGCCATACGTATGTATTATTTGTCGTCGCTGTGGGGTGTCTCCAAAGTATGTCGGGGTTGCCGTCAGCGTTAAAATCGCCAACTCCGGCAACGATCCACGGCTGTCCCATGGCGATCCTGTCCCGCACAATGTAGGCACTGGATGCACCCTTCTTGGCCGCCCCGTTCATGTACCAGATAAAAAGATTGTTGGTGGTAGCGGTAGGATGTCTCCAGAGAATATCAACATTACCATCTTTGTCGAAATCCGCTACTCCGCCAACCACCCACGGTGTTGCCTGTGATGCAACGGTAACTTGTGACAGTTTGGTAACACCATTCATGTAATAAATCATGTTTGCGCCTGTACTGCTGTTACGCCAGAGAAGATCTGTTTTGCCATCGTGGTTAAAATCACCGGTGCCGACAATTGCCCAGCCGTTGCCCGTTGGCGGAGCTGGAAGTGCCGCTTCAGTAAGCTTGGTAACATTATTCATATACCAAACGATGCTGCTGTTATTGGTGCTGTTGGTCCACAGGATATCAGCTGTGCCGTCCGAGTTAAAATCCTTGTGCATAGTAAAGTTTGCAGTATAAGTCTCGTTGGCTTTTACGGCAGTTGCAGTAATTGTTGGCAGCAGGGTGACGATAGTTCCTGCCGAATTTGTCCAGCTTACAAAACTATAAGCCGTATTTGGCACGGCGATTACCGCCGTTGCGTTTGCATTATGGTTTACGCTCTGAGTGCTGGAACCGCTAATAGTGCCGTTTGCACCGGCAACAAAATGCAATGTATACTGCTGCCTCTGGGCGGCGCAGTTTGCTGTTGTCCCGGTATTAAACCCCGCACAACTCCAGGCCCATGGTCCGGTACCAGTTAATGCGCTTGCCGCTCCGGTAGTACAGAATCCAACTGTTGGCTCTGCGATAAAAGTGGTGCCGTTGCTAGCTCCACATACGCCATTTATCGGGGAAGTGTCCATGGCCGTGATGATATTTGACGCCGGTGAATCCCCTGCAGCATTGTAGGCAAATATCCGATAGCGCAAGTATGCATCCACCCCGACGATTGCAGCTGTATCGGTAAAGCTCGTGGCATTGGCAAGAGCGGTGCCGATCTTAGAGAAGTCGGTGCAAGTGTGACCGGCGCAGCGCTCGATACGGAAGCCGATTTCATTCTTTATGTTGCCGAGCGTTGTTGCTGATGCCAGTGGTGTCGGGTCAACCCATGTTACATTGACATCTTTTGTAAATACTGCAGCCGTAGTCTCGGTCGGTGCATCAGGTTTATTGTTGATAACGGTCAGCACTATAGGGCGCATCATGTCCATCTCTTCATGGCTCAGGATGTGACAATGCCAGACATATTCCCAGCCGAAATTCAGGAGAATATTGGTGACGCCGGCAGCGAATGGAGACGGGGCGACATAAGCCTGGCCGGTGACCGGGTCAATGCTGGTGAAGCCCATAGTTGAGCCTGTCGGAATAGCCGGGTTAAGTGGTCGCAGGCTGTTGGTAATGCCGAAGGGGAGCGCGGGAGCACGTGGTCGTACGGCAACGATGGTATCTTCCAGCGGGCTGATTTTAACAACTTCTTTCCAGCCAAGCTCATTAGGTTCCGGCATGAGGATTTGACCATCCCAGCCAACCCGGTTGATTACCTGTACGTCAAAAATATGGAAATGAATCGGGTGGGTATCAACACCGTTGTGGGAGATTTTCCAGATTTCCGTGCCGTCTGTGCGCTTGTTATAACCGGTAACAGGATCAGGAACGACGGTGATATTTGTCGTCGTGGAGTTGGTAACGTATTCACTTGGAACATCGGTAAATCCATAATTGACCATGGTCGCTGTAAGCGTGGTCGGATTGGGTATCTGCATGCCGAGATTGCCGCTCATGCGTCCGTAGATCGGGTCAAAAGAAGCGCCCATTTCGTCGTGCAGCGCTTTTGGTTCCGTTGCGATGATTACAGGTTCACCGGCGAGTGTAACGAACTGAAGTGACTGATCGTTTATCTGAGCAATCCCCTCCCATGGAAAGTTTGGCGGGAAATAAGAGCTTGGATAGGCCTCGTTATATGCTGCCTGACCGACAATGATCGGTTCTTGCGCACGTTCGAAAAGAGTTTTAGCCGGAGCCGGGTTTACTGCGGTAACAGGTGCCAAATAGGTGAATTCCTTCTCCAGATTGGCCTGGCTGAAAGTGTAGGCCGGGTCTGAACCCGTCGTAGGGCGAACAATTATCTGCATGACCGTGCGGGTGTTCGGGGCATAGCCTACCTCAGGACCGTGGCCGTTTTCAAAGACACCAGTTACCTTATTATAGGTGCCGCCGGCACCGAATCCGCCGGTATCGCGGTTATCCGGCGCGCCGGTGTAATAATCATATAAGCCAACTCCCGCCGGCCAGGCGGCAGGTGCGTCGTTGTACAGGATCAGGGTTTTACCGGCAAAATCTTTGAAATCAATGATAACGTCTGCCCGTTCTGCAGGGCCGAGTGCCAGCCCCATTTTATCCACATTGCCGACCCAGAATGCGGTCGGATCTGTAATATAGGTGATTGGCTGATGTTTAAGAGTTACCGGCTTTGGTAAAAAGCCACTTTCAGTGCCGATCTGTAAAAATTCTGGGCCTGTGAATGCCGGGTCAGGTACGCCACCTTCACGCCCGTCAACCGGCCAGAGTGGTGGCCATTTGCCTAGTGTAGCAAGATTGGCTGATGCCGGGAGCATTCTTACTTCGGTTTGGTTGGAGCGGTCCGCTGCAAGCAGTCGGGGATCCGGGCTGAGAAATTCTGGAGATACACCAACAGTGCCATCAATCTTAGTCCGAAGCCCGTCATCAGCCACATAGATTGATAAGTTGAAAAAACGATCGTTGGCGGCATTCAGTACACGGAAGCGATAAGCGCGCGGATCGACTGTCAGTGAAGGAAACACCGTGCCGTTAACAACGGCGCTGTCCTGAAACGCTTCCATTCCCATTGAGGTGTTGGGTGTTCCTGGGATCTGGAGCGGTTGCCCAGGGGTCTTGCAATTTATATAAACCAATTTATATGGGCTGCTGCAGTCCTTATCATAATAGGGGTTGGCTACCGGTCCTTTTTCGATGATGGTGGCCGGATAGAACCATGGTCCGTACATCCAGCGACCAAAAGGATTGACACCGCCTTTGCCTGCTGTTGAAGTCTGGGCCGGCATATAGACATGCGGCAGCCAAAGGTCACCATCCACTGTATTGCGGACACCGTTGACAATTGCGCCACTGCCCCAGTTCCAGAGCGGATCGTATTTACGGATTTCTGAAGCATTTACATAGGTTTTATCCTGGATAATCAGTGGAATCTGATCGGCCGGGATTATGCCGCGTGCGATCAGATCCTCCTCATATTTGTCCTGGATAATGTAGCCGGCAGCTTCTCCGACATAAACATTAAGCCGGGTAATACCGAAAGCATGGTCGTGGTAGAACATCAGTCGGGCACTCTGCTGATTAGTGTAATAATAGGTTGTTGAGCCGTCGCCAGGGTCCGGCATGTCAGGAACATTCTGCAGGCTGACACCCTTGTCGAAGGGGGTGTTTTCACCCGCCGGAGTTATCCACTGGTGTGGAGTGCCGTCACTGATCCAGGGGGTACGTCCGCCATGGAGATGTATCGCTGCGCGGTTCTGTGTGTAACTGGCGCACTTGTTGCCGTCGACCGTGTTGTCGCATCGATCACCGAAACCACGAGCCGTACCTTGATAAGCAGGTCCAGTGCCGGCTCCCATTACTGTGGTATCGGTCGGAATGAAAAGGTCACCAGCGGAACCGACAGGCAGCCTGTTAGTGAACTTTATGCGTACCGGGCGGTCTCTTTCAGAAATAATAATCGGCCCGAGATAGTGGACTGAATCGGGGTTCACTGTTGTGTCAAGTGCGGTACAGAGGTGCTGATCGGCACCGCATTTATTTGCGCTCGGCAGTTCACCGACCGAGATGTTAGTGCCCTTGTTTACCTGGACATAACCACGCAGCAGTGTGCCGGTTGCTGGAAGGTCCGAGTGCATCTGCTCACGGTACTCTACGAGGTCTATTTCATAATAATCAGAACCGGGATAAGTCGTTACGTCCGGCCTGCCAACATACAGATACTGGCCGAGATTATTGGCATTGCCACTGCCGAGACGGGGGAGGGTGTCGACAAATTTTGCCAGTTTTGGACTGTTCGCCCAGTTGGCGGTCGTATAGTAATCAGGGACGGCCGGGAGTCCGTTAACAAGAGGACCCGTTGGGATTGGAGGGGCATATCCCGCTCCGGCAAGGTGCGGGATGCTCCAGATGCAGAGCAGAGTAAGCATCAGGCAAAGACGCCACACGCCATTCATTTTTTCATTTCTCATGCGGTTCTCCTGTTTTTATGTGTTTGATGTCTTTGTATTTCCAGCATTTCTAACTAATACCCCATGTTAACCCATCCAAATATCTCCTTATTTTAGTTGGAGACTCCAGGTTTTATCCCCATGCGGTGGGGGTGGGTGGGGTTAGCAGTTTAGATGCGTATTATTTTTTGTCGTCAGTTGGCGCCGAATGCTGAGTTTCCAGTCGTGCCTGATGAATCTTTATCCTTTCCTCTTTAAGTGCTGCTGCCGCCGCCTTACGTTTTTCATTAGTCATGCGCTGCTCGCGCTGTTTTCGGACGCTCTCTTTTTTTGCCGCTAATTCCGGTGTCGCCGGCGCAGTTGCTGCGGAAAAAGCCGGTCCGCCCGCCAATAACAGCAGTGCTGACATAATTATTGTGCTGACGATGGTTTTTAACTGATCTCTTTTCATGTTGTGCTCCGTTCTTAAAATA
Source organism: uncultured Geobacteraceae bacterium (assembly GCA_903875605.1). Taxonomy (GTDB): domain Bacteria; phylum Desulfobacterota; class Desulfuromonadia; order Geobacterales; family Pseudopelobacteraceae; genus JACRCG01. Next base: position 15,213 of record CAIQWT010000061.1, read on the forward strand.
TAATTTGATACAGCCTTTAAAGTATGACCCATTCGCTTCTCGGCAGCAGTGGCGGGTCAGAGCCATGCCCAAGCTGTATGATATAACATCCCTTTGACGCGTAACGCTGTCCGGGGCCAAAACTGAAACGCTCATAATCACGTACTATCAGGTCCATCTGTGTACTCATGATATCCAGCAGATGATCACGGTACAGGTTGTCGTAAAGCAGATTAAGTCCGCGCAGGGTCGCCTGCTTAAGCATGGTGGTGCTGCGCGAGATAATCCTGCGGTCACCAAAATCTTTTGCACCCATCAGGAGTGGCACCTTGGCGTCAAAGCCACCATCTTTAGAACCGACAAAAGGCGTCAGGCGATAAGGGTAGGTAATATAAACCCTGCTGCGTAGTGTCTCCGCGATCGCCGCTGTCTTTTTCCCCATATATCCGGAAGAGATAAATATCAATCCCGTGGCTGGGAGTAGTTTCGTAAGCTTCGACAGTCTCGGTACCAGTGCAGCATCGGTCCAGAGCAGCAGCACACCTGGTTTGTGTTTCTTGAAAAGTGCGGCAAGCGTGCCACGGTCTTGAAGTTGCTGCGCTGATAGCGTCATTGTGGTAACAGGCTGACGCTGCAATTCTTGCCAGCTGTTGTTAAATCCGCTCGCCAATGCTTTACCGACCAATGTTTCTTGGACAATCTGAAGGATAGGCGTGTTAACCGGGAGCATTTTTACGTGATTGAGGTAACGTGCGGTCGCTTCGCCTTCCTGAGCGTAACCTTTATTGAAATAAAAGGTGTACCAGTCTGTTTCGGAAATTACCGGCAAATCGGTTATCGGATACAGGCAGGGGATACGCTCAGCTTCGCAGAAGTCGTGGATCGGGCGCCACTCGCCGTTTGAAATTCCGCTCAGTACGGCAAAAACCGGATTTTTACTGTTGTACGCAGCAAGCTGTCCCTGCCAGGTTTCCGGCGGACCTTTCAGTTCCCAAATATCAAGCTCTGCCCGGTTAAAGGCGTATTTCATGTCAACAGTTGGTTTATAGCCGAATTTTATAAAATCTTCGTATGTCGCCAGTTGCTGGTTCTTTTGGTCAATAAACTTCCGCAGCGGTTCAAGCAATGCCTGGCGGTCTTCTGCACTGACGTCGTCCGTTATAATAGTGGCGAATCTAAATGCACTGACACTGGCGCCTGGAGAAAAGTTCGAAGACAATATCTCAAGGTAGCCGGTCAGGACCGACATGTCGCGGTCTGACAGCGGATAGCGCGGCATAACATCATTGAATATCTGACCGGCTGGATCAACCCCGAAACGCATGGCGATCGCCAGTTTTTCGCGATTGTACGCCGGTCGTTCCACTATGGTTTTAGCGTACAGATAGCGACCCGCATGATCATGGGTGTCATCCAGAGACGGAGGCCGACGGTAAGGTTTATATAGTTTGCTGCCATTAGTCGGTGGTGTGACAACTCCCCCCTCAAGCGATCCGAGTCCGGCACGCAGATGGCAACTGGAACAGGAAAAGGCACTGCTGTCTATTTCAACATCGCCACGGATAAAAGCGGGCATCGGGTCACCGGACGGCAGTATACCGTCGCGGAATATTCGCTCACCAAGGCGGATAATTTCTGCTTGAGGTAGATCAACTGCCGGCGGAACAGGCAGCGCAAAAACCTGCACGGCACAAAGTAAAAGCTGTGCAGCCGATAGTGCCAATGTCGTAAGTAATATTTTGCGTATCATGAACAGCCTGATATCCGGAATGCCAGATAATGTTACTTCTTCGCTACACTCTGATATTCATCCCAAAATTCCCGTGAGCCCATGATGCCGAACAGTCGCACCCAGGTGCCGTCTTTGGGCGAGCGGATCATATTCAGTGGATAGTGGGACATTTTGTCAGGAATGTAGGCATTAAAAGCCCTCATAACAGTATTGATATCGGCTCGACTACCGGTCAAAAAATCCCAGTCTGCTTTGGCACGATAGCGTTTCAAATATTCCTTCAAAACTTTTGGTGTATCATTTTCAGGATCAATGGTGATTGATACCAGTCGCACATTCTGATTAGCAGCTCCTGCCTTGTTCTGCAGGTTCACGAAACCAGCCGAAAGAACCGGGCAGATGGTCGTGCAGGTCCCGTAAATAAAATCCAGAACCACCGGCGTATCGCCATTAAGAAGCGATTCCAGGCGAACTTTTTTACCATCCTGATTGGTTAACACGACATCCGGAATGGTGTATTTTTCGACTGATCGTTTATATTTCGGACTTTCGGCCTGAGCCGGAGAAATAATCAGCGGCACTGTCATCAGCGCGCTCAGAAACAATATCCCGCAGATTCTGAATAGTCTTTTCATGTGGAGTTCCTTTGGATTCTCGTTAATAAACTCAAAATATGGATGTACCTTGATATAAGTTTACGTTTTGTGTAAATAGGCCATAAGGCATATTTGAGTATAACTTTAGGTATAGGCTAAAATTAGCAGTGACACTATTTAGTGCAACATCCCGATATGCTTGACGTAATACAAAAGGCGAGTGAACGTTACAGAAAATAATAATTACCTGTGTTTAAACTAATGACGCTACAGTTGACTCAACCGCCGAAACTACTGTCCACTTTATATTATTTTTTGGGTGGTACCGCCGGTATAGCTGGTGCAGAACTATCTACCTTAACAGCAGTTGCCGGTTTGATTTCCAACAGTTCCACATCAAATGCCAGGGTGGCGTCAGGTAAAATCTGATCACCGACACCGTTTTCACCGTAAGCAAGGTTAGGCGGGCACACAAATTTTGCTTTGCCGCCAGGTTTCATGATCTGTACGCCTTCTCCCCAGCACTTGATGACATTGTCGAGCTTGAACTCCAACGGCTTGTTGCGCTTGTAGGAACTATCGAACTCTTTGCCATTGATGAGTGTCCCGCGATAATTGACTTTTACAATATCGGTGGACTTTGGAGATTCACCCTTGCCAGTGACCAGAGATTTGTAAACCATGCCTGAAGTTGTCTTGACAGCCCCTTTTTCTTTGGCGGCGATATTCAGGAAGTTCTTGCCCGCTTCGATTTGTTTCTCCCCGGCAGCTTTGCGACGTGCTTTTGCCAGATCCTGGATTTTGTTACTGTAGGCGGCCGGATCAATGTCAGTCGGTTTCCCCGTTTCGGCATCATTAAGTCCATGTTTTACATACTCGAATTCAGCTGCTGTCAGATCGAATACAGTTAGAGATTTGGCGACTGAAATACCGATGGCATATAATGTCTTCTGCTCTTCATTCATTGGTACCGGTTCTGCTGCGTGAAGTGCCGTGTTTGCCAAAAGTAAGGCGGCGATACCGACGACTAATTTAACAACGTGCTTGTGGTGTTGCGTTGGTGAAAAGGACATTTGGTTTCTCCATTCTCTCGTAATTACATGCACTCATGTACATGTGTAATGCTAAAGGCTAACTCTAGTGGACTGCTGGCGGACAGAACAAACGCCGCATTCCGCTTAACTGTAACTGAGGCGTAAACGATCTCTTGTGGTGACAATAATTCAAGTCTGGCAGACTAACTCGCTTGAGTTGGTCTTGTACTTTTTGATCAACGAACAGCTTTCAGACTGCATGTTTTGTTCCTATGGCAAAAAATACTAAAAAGTATAATAAAAACAGTAGTATAACAAGATATGACGACGTGTCTGAACTCTGCGTATAAAGCGACAAAAGTTGACAAATAGATATAAAAATAGATGTAAAAATAGATGTAAATAAAATTAAAACAGATATTTACGCAGGAATTGTTTTATGTGTGACAAAAGTTGCACTGCAACTTTTGTCTTTTGTGGGAGGTAGGGGCGAGCCGTCGGCTCGCCCTGTTACAATAAGCTAAAATACCGGCTATTGCCACAGGGCGACCCATCGGGTTCGCCCCTACGAAGGGAATTTAATAACAAAAGAGATGACCCCTGGGAGGAATCATCTCTTTTGTCAGCAGTCGATGTTACCGTAGGGGCGAGCCGCCGGCTCGCCCTAAGGGTTAATTTGCTGTTGCGATAGTATTACAGGATTTCCCTCTGCTAAAAAGAGCTGAAACTATCCCGCTCATCATCGGAAAACATCCGGTCAATATCCATGATTATCAGCAGACGTTCGGCGTGATTAAAAACACCGGTAATAAATTCCTGGCCGACGCCTCCGGATAGAACCATCGATGGAGGAGGCTGGATTTCGCTGCTGTGAATGCGGATAACTTCTGAAACAGCATCAACGACAAATCCGGTCAGACTGCCGGCTACATCCATTATAATAATGCGGGTCTGACTGCTGTTTTCATTCTCCATCAGATTGAAACGTCTACGCATGGAGATAATTGGAATTACTTTACCGCGCAGGTTAATGATACCTTCGACGTGCTGCGGCACGTTTGGCATCTTGGTAATAGTGGGCATGCGAATGATTTCCCGCACTTTCAGGACTTCAACGCCATATTCTTCGTCGGCCAGCATAAAGCTGACCAACTGGATAAGCTCGTCATGTTTTGCATTACCGTCTATTTTCGCCAAGGCTTGTGTTGACATGTAATTCTCCTTTTTTAGGGGTACAGTGGACAGAATAGTTCTGCCTTATTAAACTATAACTTTCGATCACTATACTAAAAAAATATCAATTGGTCAGGTGAATTTTAGGTAGCTGTTTAATGGCTGATCCGGGACTTTTGCACAGTCTCTTTAAAGTTTAAACTGATGCACCAATCGCTGTAACTCTTCGGCGTTGCCGTGCAACTGGCTTGCTGCGGTTGCCGATTGATGGGCGCCGCTGGCGGTGTCTTGTACCACCTGAGTGATCTGCTGCATGTTATTTGAAATTTCACTTGTTGTGGCGGTCTGCTCTTCGGCTGCAGTTGCTATCTGATGAACCTGCGTTGCGACATCGTTTACCTGCTCCAGAATATCCCGTAGAGCCTCGCCGGATTTTGCGGCCTCTTCCGTGCCGGCCTCAACTTGCCGGACTCCCTGCTCCATGGCCAATACAGCACCCTTTGTTTCTTTTTGTATCGCTTTAATCATCTCACCGATTTCCTTGGTAGCGCGGGTGGTTCGTTCTGCAAGTGCACGCACTTCATCGGCAACAACGGCAAAACCTCTCCCCTGCTCTCCAGCGCGGGCGGCTTCGATGGCGGCATTTAATGCCAGCAGATTTGTCTGATCGGCAATGTCCTCGATCGTACCGATAATGGCACCAATCTGGTCGGAACGCTCGCCAAGACTTTCAACTGTTCGGGCTGATTCCTGAACTTTTTCAGCAATCTGTCCCATCACTGCTACTGTTTTTTCAACAACTCCGGCACCATTGTTGGCAGATTGGGAAGCGCGTTGAGCACCTTCCGCGGCCAGTTGGCAGTTCTGTGCGATATCCCCGGAGGTGGCGGACATCTCTTCACCGGCAGTGGCAACTGTGCTGGCTTGTGCGGCGACTTCTTCAGCTCCGGTGGCGATACGTTCAGCAGTCGAATTAAGCTGGCTGGATGCGGCTGCCACCTGAGTTGATGTAGTTGCAATCTGGCTGATAATGCGGTGCAGTTTTTCGATAAACAAGTTGAAACTCCCGCAAATAGCACCAAATTCATCGCTGCCATTATAAACAAGGCGTTTAGTCAAATCCCCCTCGCCCTGGGCAATGTCGTCGACAAGGTATGCTATCTGGGTGAGCGGCCTCTTTATAGAGCGTATCAGTATTGTAACCATGACCAGGACAATAATAAACGATATCAGGAGTATTGATGTCGTAAGAATAATGACATGATTGTCTTCAGCATCAAGCTCTTTTTTTGCCTTGATCATCGTATCATCATTGGACATGGCGTATTCTGTGATACTTTTTTCAGCCTGATGTGCCGAACCTTTGAACTCGTTGATAGCCTTGTTTGCATCTTCGGCAGAGGAAATAGTGCCGGTTTTGATCTGGGCGGTAACCTTTTTGAAGCCGGCCTCATAAGAGTCCATTGACTTGTTAATGCTAAGGAGAGTTTCCTTGTCTTTGACTTCCTGCTCAAGCTTTACAAGCTCTTCCATGCGTTTTTTTGCATGTTCACGCGCTTCGTTCCATTTAAGGATGTACTCATCAACTTTGGCGAGGTCAGGAATAGCCATGAAAGCATCTTTTTCATAGCGACGCATCATGTTGATATTCGCTCTCATGCGCTGAGCATCTTCAACCACTTTTGAATCAACTGTTATGACGCTGCCACTCTTGGCAACGATGCCGTTCAATTCGTAAAGGCTGAACACGCCTAATAGCAACATAAAGAATAGGCATACTCCGAAGCCGATTATTAATCTTGTGCCGATTTTCATTTACTCGTTTCTCCTCATTGAATTAAATCTGCAATTATCCTGTAGAACCCGTAGGACAACCCTCTGGACAGCAGGTTGTTAAGACATCTAAAGAACACAATGTCAGTCAAACTGTCAAGAATTTTAATGTTAAAAAACAAACAAGTTACTTCATTTCGATGTCCGTAAGTAATAGTGTTAAAGACAAACCGTCACTGATTTTAAAGTATAAATTGACCTATATCAATGTCCTGTCAGGATTGTCAGATATAATGCAGCTCAAATTCTGATAGGTTCATTTTGAAAGGTAAAGCATGGTACGCTATACATTGTTCAGCCTTAGTTTATTGCTATTTCTGCCGGACTCATCTCTGGCTGCTCCTGCTATTACATGCCACTGTTTTACGGAGCGGAAGTATGATTTTTCCCGCCCGGCAGTTGCTGATCCGTATTTTCTGACTACAACTCAAAATTCGTTCTTTGCCACATACTTCGCTGTTGACAAAAAAGTGATTGTAATGAAAAAGCAGACAGGAAGCTCCGCTGATGATCTCTGGATTGGTTACTGGATAGCTTCTAAGTCCGGGTTGAGTGCAGATGATCTGCTAGAACTGCGGGGAAAAAAAGGCTCTTGGAAGGAGGTCGTCGCGCCGTTGGGATTGCCTTCTCAGAGTGTAGGCGAGCGGTTTTCTGCGGAGGTAATGAGCGGAGCCACAGCTGACCGTCTGGCCCAGATTATCGTTGATGAAGTCTTACTGCGTCACCGGTTGCTTGGCCTGCAGGAACTGACGGTGCTGCGGAAAGAGTGGGCTACTAATCAGGAGGTGATTATCTCTGCTATGCTTGCCCCTAAAAGTAAGCGACCGGCAGTACAGCTTTTCCGGGAAGTTAAGCGGGGAGCTAAGAGTTGGGGGGTGCTTCTGGGCGATGCTAAGATTCAACCGGCTGGCATGTCAGGGGAGTTTGCTGCGCTTTTAAAATAATAAAAGGGGACTCCTTAACTGGGTCCCCTTTTGTTAAAATCTACCGTTTTGCCGGCGCCCGCCGCTGCATACGGCCACCCATAGATGCCATCTGGTATCGCTGAAGAGCGCCCAGGCTTTCCAGGTGGAACTGAAACCATAAATCGCCATAAGCACGCATATTCATCTTCTTTCCCTTTTCCAGGCAATCCAGAATGTCCTTCAATTTTTCATCCCCTGGATTCTTCTTCAGCCCTTTGATAAGGATTTCTTTGGCCCTGACGGACTCTCCGCTCTCGTTCATGCAGTATGCGTAGATGCCCCAGAGTAGTGATTCTTTGCCGTTCCACTGCACCGCTTTTTCAAAGGTGCTGATCATCTTATCCTTCTTCTGGCGTTTCATATAGGACACGGCAAGCATGGCGGTTGCAGCCCAGTTTTTGAAGAATGATTTTTCCAGATGCGGGAAAGCATTGGAGAAGTCGCGTTTCATGTAGTAGATCATACCGATCTGCGAATGCAGCTGACCACTTACATAAAGCTGCCAGTTACTGTACTGCAGGGCGTCTTTCAATTCACGCACTGCTTTTTCAAAGCGTGGAGGTTGTGCCTGTAGGTCTTTACCTGCGGCCTCAATTGAAGCCATCACCTTTTTCATAGTTATGCGTGAAAAGAGAATGAAAACCAGACCGAAGACGATTAGGGTGACAATCAGTGATCCCCACCATGCCAGCTTGAGGACAAAAATCATTATCAGCAGCATGGCAATTGCAGCAGCTGCAGAGATCAGAATGTTATACATCGGTAGATCCTTTCATACGTTAAGCAATGGGATGAACGAAAATCAGCCCCTGGTTCCTGCGGGAGCCATCTCTCCGTTTTTTTCGGTGAATTTAGCGATTATGATGCGCCGGCCCGGCTTGAGTGCTACTTTTGATTTCATGTTATTCCAGGCGGAAAGCAGCTTGGCTGAGACGTTGAATCGCTTGGAAAGGGAGCTGAGAGTGTCACCTTTTTTTATGGTGTAATATTTTGCGTAACTGCCTTTTGCTGCAGCTTTTGATGCTGAAGCAGTTCTGCCTTCGTGAGTGAAATCAACTGTCTGCTTAACAGGTACAAGCAGTGATTTCCCGGCAATGCGGCTTTTAGCACTCAGCCCGTTCAATTCAGCCAGAATAGCAGGTGAGGTGCTGAAACGATTGGCAATACTTTTTAGCGAGTCCTTTTTTCGAACCTGATAACGGCTATAAAGAACACGTTCAGTGAAACGCTGATCTTCGGGTACTTTGGCGTATTCTGCTTCAAATCGCTGTTTACTCCCTTTGGGAATATTGAGCTGATAATCGGGATAGTTGGGGGGGGTACACCAATGCCGTAAATCAGGATTTAACTCCTTGATCGACTCGTAGGTGGTGCCGCTCAACTTGGCAGCAAGATCAAGGTTGGTGCGCGACTGTAACGTGACGGTGTCATATTCGATCGGAGTCAGGTAGGCGATGTCTGTGAAGCCGTAGCGGGCTGGATCTTTTGCGATAATTGCTGCTGCAAGGAGTTTGGGTACATATTCTTTTGTTTCACGCTTCAGGTAGGACCCGCGGGATAATTCCCAAAAGTCATTGGTGTTATACATACTGATGGCGCGCAGTATTTTGTTCTCACCGGCATTGTAACCGGCTGTTGCCAGATACCAGTCACCTTTGAATAATCCGTACAGCTCTTTCAGGTATAGCGCTGCTGCTGTTGTCGCTTTTACCGGGTCTTTGCGTTCATCAATCCACTGATCAATCCGCAGGGAATAGCGACGGCCGGTATCGGAGATGAATTGCCACGGGCCTACTGCGTTGGCCCAGGATCGCGCATGCATCTGGAAGCCGCTCTCAATCATGGCGACATACACCAGATCTTCCGGCATGCCTTCACGAACCAATATCTCTTTCATCATCGGAATATAACGGGAAGAGCGAGACAGCCAGCGCGAGAAGGACTGTTTGCCGCTGGTCTGGAAATAGTACAGGAAATATTCAACTTTGCTGTTCAGGGTTAACGGGATATCGGAAAGCGGCATATCAACGTCAGGCAGAGCCAGATCATCCTCTTCATCGCCTGAATCACGCAGTTCTTCAAGAGAAAAAAGTGCGGCAACGGGGGGGGGGGCTGCTGATTCTGCGGTTGTCTGCTCGTCCGCTGGAACCAATGCCGGCGTTTCGGATGGCCCTGAGGGCAGGGCATTCGGGCGCGTCAGTTCGGCGAGTAGAGGCTGAACCGGTTCCATGGCCGTAACAGGCAGTACATAGGTAAAAGCTGTTAGTGCGATCACAGCGTATGTAAGGCAAATCAGTTTTTTCATGGGGAGGCAGTATAAAGGAAGCGGGCATGAATGTCAATGGTGCGAAAAGCCTGTTAAAACAGTATGTTATTGTTGAATCTTCATGGGGTGAGGTTTGGTGTGGAATGGCGAAGTACCCTAGATGAAAGCCCACAATTTGTGGGCTTTCATCTAGGGGCTGCAGGCGGAGTTACGGTGTTGAGGTGCGCTCTCTCTGCATCGCTTCACGACCGGCTTCGATGGCGGAAGCCAGGACAGATTTTTTCTCTACAAATGTTTCTTTACCATCCTCGACAGCTGTTTTGATTTTTTCCTGAGCTTCCTTAGCGTATTCCTTGATCTTGTCAACAGCATCTTCTGTCAGGTCAAGGAGGTCCTCACGCATTTCGCGACCGCTTTTGGGTGCATACAGTAGAGCCAGGCCGGCACCTATTGCAGCTCCGGCGATAAAAGATACTAATACGGTTCCTGCGGATACTTCACAATTGTCAGACATGATTACATACCTCCCCGTTTTTTTAAATATCGATCAAGCATATACTTCCCTGCTACTCTGGCACCGGTTGCCCAGACCGAAGTAGTGTTGAGAACGCCGGTGACAATACCCACCGAGCGATTGATGGTGCTGAGGTTGCTCCCGGTTTCCCCAAGGGCAGACATGAAGCGTTTGACGTCATCGGTGTGTTCCGCAACACCAATGCCAACTGTTTTCATTTCTGCCAGCACGCCGGTTAATTCCTGCAATGTCGGTTTCAGCTCTTGCTGAACCATATCCGCCAACGTTCCAACCGAAGCTGCCGTCCGTTTAATTGCCAACAGTGTGGGGATAAGTGTCAGCACCAGAATAAAGATTGCTACGGCTATAATAATCAGGGCGATTCCGGTCAGCGGCATAGGTTATTCTCCTCAAACATTCATTTAAGCAAAGTATAGAGCAAATCGGGAAAAATTCAACACCCAAACATTATTCAACTCTCTGCGGCATCATTTTCGCGACGATCTCTTCCACTGCAGAGTATGGATCAATGTGGTGGTCACTCATTCCCGACACAACTCTGTCAAGGTCGTTATTTATTGCCATGAATAACAACGCCTTTCTGAAAAGGGTGTCGCGCAATATTCCCATGAAATGGCGTTGATTGCGCTCGCGAAGAAATGTGCTCATGGTTCCGCTTGTGAGGAAAAAATCCCGGTGTTTCATGATCTCATCGGTTAGCTCGTTAATGCCGGTGCCACGGGTAGCTTCTGTCTTCATGACCTGAGGGTTCCAGTTGCCGTCCACGATGTTACGCATTTCCAGCATGTTACTCAATTCACGGGCAGTACGATCAGCCCCGTCCCGGTCGGCCTTGTTAACAACAAAGATGTCGCCGATCTCTAGGATGCCGGCTTTGATTGCCTGAATGTCGTCACCTAGTCCCGGCACCATAACAACACAGGTTGTGTGCGCCTCCTTGACAATATCAACCTCATCCTGACCGACTCCGACAGTTTCAATTATGATTATATCCATTCCGATGGCGTCCATTACTAAGGCGACATCTGAAGTCGAGCGAGAAAGGCCACCGAGTGACCCTCGCGTGGCTAGGCTGCGAATGAAAACGCCTTCGTCGCAGGAGTGGCGGTTCATGCGGATGCGATCGCCAAGGATAGCGCCACCGGTAAAGGGGCTGGTGGGGTCGATTGCAACAACGCCGACTTTTTTTCCACGTGTGCGGAATGATGCGGTCAGTTGATCGACCAAAGTTGATTTGCCGGCGCCGGGAGGGCCGGTAATGCCGATAATAAAGGCTTTGCCGGTACGGTGATACAGCAATTTAAGCTCTTCTATTGCCTCTGGACGACAGTCGTCGATGTCGCGCATCAGTCTGGCTGCTGCCCGGATATTGCCTTCTAAAACCTGCTCTGCGAGTGACATGGGATACCTGCCGAATATGAATTAAGTGCATTCATGTAAAATTTAAATAGGTGCACGAGTCATGGATTGAAACACCAGTTGCAATGTTACGGTCAATCCCCAAGCCGCCTGCCAGGAACAAGATAATTTCTGATATAATCGGCAACCGCTTCTTCAACCGGGGTGACCGGATCTGAATAGCCTGCCGCATGGATCTTTGCGGTCTCGGCACAGGTCAAATACTGATACGTGTTGCGGATTGATTCCGGCATGTCGATATACTCGATACTGACCGGCTTCTCCATGGCAGTGAATACGGCGAGGGCCAGGCGATTCCAGCTTACGGTCGTGCCGCCGCCGACGTTGTAGAGGCCGCCCGATTCCATATTCCGGAGAAAATGAAGCGTCATGGCAGCGGCGTCTTTGACGTAGATGAAGTCACGCAGCTGCTCGCCGTCGCCGTAATCCGGACGATGTGACTTGAACAGCTTTAGTGTACCGGTAGTGCCGATCTGTTCGTGGGCCTTAAGGACTAGGGAGCGCATTTCCCCCTTATGCTGCTCATTAGGGCCATAGACGTTGAAAAATTTGATACCGACTATCTTGTCAAGTATCCCCTGTCGCAGCGCCCACAAATCAAAGAGCTGTTTGGAGTAGCCGTACATATTTAATGGCCTGAGCAGCGGCAATTGGCTGTTGTCGTCGACGAAGCCATGTTCACCGTCGCCATAGGTCGCAGCGCTGGAAGCATAGATAAATCGGGCGTCGGCAGCCAGTGCAGACAGGGCAAGCTTCCGGGAATATTCAAAGTTGTTTTTGATCAGATAGGTGGCATCAGGCTCGGTTGTGGCGGAGCAGGCCCCCAAATGAATGACCGCGTCCAACTTACGGCCTCCCGGCAGGCGTCCGGAGAGTGTGCCCTCATCGAGAAGACGCTCAAAAGAATCTTTTTCCAGATAATCCATGAAGTGGAGCGGCGCTAGGTTGCGCCATTTATCGGTTGTTCCAAGGTGATCAACTATCAGTATGTCTTCTCTGCCAAGTTCATTAAGGCGTTGAACCACTGCGCTGCCAATCAGCCCTGCTCCCCCCGTTACGATGATCATGGTTTTGTCTCCTGCCTGATGTGGGCACCGAGTGCCGTCAGTAATTCACTTTTACTCCGCGGCAGATATCCCTTATCACGAAGATCAATTCCAATCAAGGATAGCTGACTGGAAATTTCTGCAACCAGTGGTGCTGCGCCCAGCTCATTCCGTACGTCCTGCTGCAGAAGTATTTTCGCCGGGACGCCATGAGCCAGCAGTCGTCCTGATTGCAATATGATCGCTTCATCCGCCCATCCGTAGGCAAAGTCCAGGTCATGGGTTGCGACTATAATCGTCATTCCGGCGGCATGCAGTCGTTCTAGAACTGTTGTCAGCTCTTCCTGCATGGTTATGTCGAGGCCGGCCATCGGTTCGTCAAGGACCACAACCTCAGGCTGCATGGCAAGTACGCCGGCAATACAGACCCTTTTTTTCTGGCCGTAGCTGAGGTTGTGAACCGGTTTGTCGGCAGAATCTGTCATGCCCACAGCATGCAGAGCTTCCTCCACCCTTTCCCGTACTATTTTTTCTGACAGTCCGAGATTCATGGGACCAAAAGAGACATCCTCACGTACACTGGCAGAAAAGAGCTGGCTATCCGGATTCTGAAATACCAGTCCTACCCGCGAACGCAGCTTTCGCAGTTCGCTCCTGCCGTAATCAAGTGGCGTTCCTTCCCAGCGAACTTGTCCGGAAGATGGCCGCAAAATGCCGTTAAGATGGAGAAACAGGGTCGTCTTGCCGGCGCCGTTGGTGCCCAGTACGGCGGTGCGCGAACCTCTGGCTACAGTTAGTGAACAGTTGTCGAGGGCGCTCGTGCCGTCAGGATACCGATACGAAACATTCGTGAGGCTCAGTATGGCAGCTGTCATGGCAGCGTTACCGCAAGAGCGATGAGGAGAATACCGGAGATAGCAGCTCTGGAGATTGAACGTGTAGCATGCGGAAAATCAGGCGGTAAAAAAAGGAGCGCACCGTCATTATTACGCGCAACTGCGGCCAGGTGCAGTGCCTGACTTCGTTGCCAGACCTGTACGGACAGGTTGGCAATAAGTACACCTAGAGAACGGAGAGAAATCGCGACAGAGGCATATCCAAGGCGTGCGGATTGAGCGGTGAGAGTTTCGTGCACGACTTCGGACAGGACAAAAAGAGTGCGATAACAGAGCGTCATAAGATCGAGCAGTGTGTCCGGCAGCTTGCAGAGTCGCAGCAGGGAGATGATGTCCGGTAGTGGAGTCGTCAGGGCCAGAAAAAGCAGCGCAGTCAGGCAGGCCAGCGAACGGCAGCAGACATGGGCAATGCGGGTCATTTCCGGTCCTGCCAGATGGAGCGATACGCCGGTGGCATAATTATGGCCAAAATCAAGTGAAACGAGCAGTGACAGGGCGCTCGTCACCAGAAAAAGCAGTGCCGGAGCGGCTACCCGCAGATAGCGCATGGGGGGCACGCCCGCACCCATAATAGCGGCAGCAGTCAGCATGAGTGCTATCAGCAGGGCTGTTCGAGAAGAGCCTGCCGCAAATGCGGCGATCATGCCGCAGAGAGAAAATAAACCTTTAGCAGTCGGAGTAACCCGCCGCCAGCGGTTTGTATAAGCAGATAGTTCGGTCAGCACCGGGTTTCCGTGCCACTTTCTCGGCGCATTTTGGCTCGCGTTGTAGAAACGCCGATGTAATAGCCGATAAAACCGGCTCCCAATGCGGCTTGCAGGGCAAACAACATTGATCCTACCTCGCCGCTGGGTGGCTCCATTAGCGGTCTCGCCCAGGCTTTGTAGCCGGGGGCGATACTTCCTACCAGATCCTTTGCCTTGTCATCGGCACCGGTGAATATTACAGCCTGTTTGCTATTTACACCCCGCGCCGGCTTTCTGATCATCCAGAGTGGTAGCGCTATCAGGGCGACTACTGCAAGCAAAAGCAGCATGTTCTGATAGCGTTTCATGCCCGAACGGTCTCTGGTGCCGTAACTTTCATTTCCTGAAGTTCCCTGGCGTTGAAGCGCAACAGTGAGTTCATTACCACAACTGTCAGGAGCCCTTCAATGATCGCCAATGGCATTTGAGTAAAAGCGAAAACTGCGGAAAATTTGACGAAAGATGCGGTAAAGCCGCCTGTCGGGTCAGGGAATGCAAGTGCCAGCTGCGCAGAAGTGGTGATGTAGGTTAAAAGATCTGCAAGCGATGCCGCGAGGAAAATAGACAGCCCGAAAGCGAGCTTTACTGACTTGGCAAGCCTGAATATTGCAGCTGCGGCAAATGGTCCCACTATCGCCATAGAAAAAATATTTGCCCCCAGAGTTGTCAATCCCCCGTGGGCCAGTAGGATCGCCTGGAACAGAAGTACAACCGCGCCGATGGGGGCCATGGCTGTCGGTCCAAACAACACCGCTCCCAATCCGGTTCCGGTGGGATGTGAACAGCTGCCGGTGACTGAAGGCAGCTTCAGGGCCGAGAGAACAAAAGTGAAGGCAGCAGCAACCCCTAGCAGCATCCGCTGTTCCGGGTTTTCTTTTACCCTTTTATTGATCACATGCAGGCCGTAGCCAACGAACGGAGCGGCGGCAATGCTCCAGCCTATGGCATGTTTTACCGGTAAAAAACCTTCCATGATATGCATGGTTGTAACTCCCGACTGTTTTGAGAAAGCATAAAAAAAGTCCGCATCTGCGAGGGCAGCATGCGGACTTTTCGTATTTAAAGTCACATTACGCGTGTTCCACTTCCCGATCCCTCGAGAAAAGCTTGTGGTAAGAATCATGGCAGGTCTTCTGGCTCGCGATTCATCCTCAAGGCGCCTTCCCGGTCTTTAGACCAGTGACATATTGCCCATTGTCCTCGCTTACAGCGGCGGGTCCGCGGGGGAGTTGCCATAAAGCGTCACCCCTCTTCCCTATCAAGCCCATGTGGGCACCGTGATTCGTTATTCAATTGTCATACAGCAAGCAACCCGCAAACGGGTGAAAGTGTAACTGAGATAACATGTCATCTGCAATCTGTCAAGGCTGATTGTTGTTAAGAATCAGCTGTATATCGGCCTGTGCGTAAAATTATCAGGGGCTTGGTTGAGCGGAACTGCATCTACATGACCGACAATGTTTGAATGTAAATAAAACTCGGAAACAGCTGGCAATCGTTCGTTCTCTTCGTCAACCTGTTATGACTTGTCTCTTAACCCGCTTGACGATATATTGCCGCAAATTTTATCGCTCTCTGAATGGCGTCAGCCAATCAGAGAGCATCTGTCGATTTTCCAGCGGCGGGAGAAACTGCAATGAACTTAATACTTGAAGTTGAAAATTTGAAGATAATGCGTGGTGGAGTGCAGGTGCTGGATCTGCCCCGTTTTTCCGTTGCTGCCGAAGAGAAAGTCGCTGTGGTCGGGCCGAACGGAGCCGGTAAATCCAGCTTGCTGCTGGCGCTTGCCTGTTTGTTGAAGCGTGAGTCCGGTACGATATCTTTTCAGGGTGAGCCGGTTTTGGAGCGAGTGGAGACAGCCTATCGCCGCAGGATTGCCATGGTTTTTCAAGAGCCGCTGCTGTTTGACACAACGGTACTTGATAATGTGGCCGAAGGGTTGCGAATACGGGGTACGGGGCGGAGTGAAGCAAGGGACATTGCCCGGGATAGTCTCGAACTTTTTAAGGTTGGGCACCTGGACGGGCGCTCCGCACACAAGTTGTCAGGAGGCGAGGCTCAACGAGTGAGCCTTGCTCGTGCTTTTGCCGTAAGGCCGGAGCTGCTTCTTATGGATGAACCCTTTTCCAGTCTTGATCTGCCAACGAGAATCGTGTTGGCTGAGGATCTGGGGCGTATTCTGCATGAATCAGGAACTGCTGCTATTATAGCTACTCACGATCGCATCGAGGCTTTTCATATTGTTGACCGCCTGGTGGTCATGGATGTGGGTAGAATAGTTCAGGAAGGGGCGCCGAAAGAAGTTTTAGCACAGCCTGTCAATGCTTTTATTGCTGCGTTCAAGAGGACGACCGGAGTGAATTAACGCCGGGGCGGAGGTTGACTATGCAGGAGTATGCCGCTTCAATAATCATGGATGCAGAAGTCTTTGTCATCACCGCCGGTGCTGGAATGGGTGTCGATTCCGGGTTGCCTGACTTTCGAGGCGACCATGGGTTTTGGAAGGCATATCCGGCGTATGCACGTCTTGGCCTCTCTTTTATCGACTGCGCCAACCCGCAGCATTTTGCCGATAATCCTTCTCTCGGGTGGGGTTTTTATGGACATAGGACGAATCTATACCGCAATACAATTCCTCACGAAGGTTTCGCGATTATCAAAAAGTGGATTGAGCGCAACAGCGCCGAATATTTTGTGGTTACCTCCAATGTTGACGGCCAGTTTCAAAAAGCGGGTTTTGCTGACGAGCGGATTCTGGAGGTGCATGGGTCGATACACTGGCTGCAGTGCCAGATGCCCTGCAGCAGCAGTATCTGGATGAACGATGAGGTTGTCCGGGTTGATGAAGCCTCTATGCGGGCACTTCATCCCTTCCCGCGCTGTCCGGATTGCGGTGAGGTTAGTCGCCCTAATATCCTCATGTTTGGTGACTGGTCGTGGCTGCCGGATCGCACCCGAATTCAGGAACACGCCTTTGACAGGTTTCTGGAATCTAATGCCGAACGCCGTATTGCGGTGATTGAAATGGGAGCGGGTTGCGCCATACCTACGATTCGAGCAACATCGGAGCGTATTGGGTGGGATCTTGAAAAGGCTACGGTTATTCGTATTAATCCGCGCGAACCGGGAATAAAATCGCCGCATATATCAATGCCATGCGGGGCGCTGGAGGGATTGCGGAAGATTGACGCGCTGCTGTAGTTTGCCAGTACGGCATACGATAATAGAATAGACACAAAAAAGCCCGGTGAAGACCGGGCTTTTTGTGTCTGATAGCTCTTGAATGTTAGATGAGGCCGTGAGCTACCATTGCATTGGCAACTTTGATAAAGCCGCAAATGTTAGCACCAAGAACATAGTTGCCCGGCGCGCCGTACTCTTCTGCCGTTTCAAAGCAGTTGCGATGAATATTTATCATAATGTCTTCCAGCTTTTTCTCTGTGTACTCGAATGACCAGGAATCTCTGCTGGCATTCTGCTGCATTTCGAGGGCCGATGTGGCAACACCACCGGCATTGGCTGCCTTGCCGGGCCCATAGGCAATTTTTGCATCAAGGAAAATCTTGACCCCTTCAGGAGTAGTCGGCATGTTGGCGCCTTCACCAACAGCAATACAGCCGTTTTTAACCAAAGTAGCGGCATCCTTGCCGTTGATCTCGTTCTGTGTTGCTGATGGCATTGCGACCTGGCATGGAATGTCCCAGATGTTGCCGTTAGCGATATACTTGGCGTGTTTATGTTTCTTTGTGTAGTCCTCGATCCGCCGCCGCTCGACTTCTTTGATCTGTTTGATAAGATCGAGGTCGAGTCCCTTCTCGTCGTAGATTACGCCGTTGGAGTCTGAGCATGCGATACATGTACCGCCAAGCTGGTGGATCTTCTCAATAGTGTAAATTGCCACATTGCCGGAGCCCGAAACCAGGCATTTCTTGCCTTCAAAGGAATCGTTGCGGGCCTTCAGCATTTCGTTGACAAAGAAGGTCGCACCGTAGCCGGTTGCCTCAGTACGTACCAGTGAGCCGCCCCAGGTGAGGCCTTTGCCGGTCAGAACACCTGGTTCATAGCGATTGGTAATTCGTTTGTACTGGCCGAACATATAACCGATTTCGCGGCCGCCAACGCCAATGTCACCGGCAGGTACGTCGGTGTGCTCACCCAGGTGGCGATACAGTTCAGTCATGAAACTCTGGCAGAAGCGCATGACTTCATCGTCGGACTTGCCCTTGGGGTCGAAGTCGGAGCCACCTTTGCCGCCGCCGATCGGCAGGCCGGTCAAAGAATTTTTAAATATCTGCTCAAAGCCGAGGAATTTAATTATGCCGAGATAAACGGAGGGATGGAAGCGGAGGCCGCCTTTATAAGGTCCGAGTGAGCTGTTAAACTCAACACGGAAGCCGCGGTTGATCTGGACAATACCCTTGTCATCCTGCCACGGCACCCGGAATATGATCTGACGTTCCGGTTCGCAGATGCGTTCGATGATCTTGCGTTCAAGGTACTCCGGGTGTTTGACTACAACCGGTCCGAGGCACTCCAGTACCTCAAGAACAGCCTGGTGAAACTCGGTCTCACCCGGGTTTCTCTTTAGGACTTCCTGATACATCCCTTCGATCTTCATGTCAACTTTTGCCATGACCCCTCCTGCTGATTAAATTTTAGGCTCTGATAGCATAAAAAAAGTGCATTTGCAAATTAAATAGGCAAAATTGAGGGTATTATATTCAGTATGCGTAGCTTAATGTGAATATTTTAGGCAGATCTATGTGTGGGGAGGAAGAAATTATGTAAAGAAGTGACAAAACTAAAGTGCGTTGATGTGCGTGGCCGTTTCCCTCTCCAGCAGGCATCCGGTGCGCAGGTCAGTATCTTCGGCGGTGTTGATGAGTCGCTTTGCTGCAGAGAGTACATTCAGGGGATGGCTGGCAATCCGTTCGGCGTAACGCGAGACATACTGCCAAAATTGGTTATCAGGATATATCCGATCAACCAGGCCCATGTGAAGAGCTTCGGCTGCACCGAATATCTCTGAAGTCATGAAGATTTCACGTGCGAAATTTTTGCCAACTATACGAGGCAGCTTGTGAGTGCCACAGAATCCGGTGATGATGCCGAGCTTCGCACCGGAATGTCCAATTCGCAGGAATTCAGAGGCAATACGAATATCACAAGACATGGCCAAATCACAGCCTCCACCCATGGTGATTCCATTCAGGGCCCCGATAACCGGCTTTGGGCATGATTCGATCTGGTCAAACAGTGATTGGCCGAGTTCGGCAAAATGGAAGGCGTCGCGGGGCTCAAAATGAACCATCTGGCCGATATCTGCTCCGACGGCGAATGATTCGCCAGGGTAGCCGCTGAGAACGATAACATTCGCTGACACATCCTCTTCAAGCTGAGTGAACGCGCGTTTGAGTTCCCTGATGGTGGTGATGGAGAGTTTGTTAAAGCGCGAACCGGCATCGAGTCGGATGTACCCGACGCGGTTCGTTATTTCTATGAGAAGCTTTTTGAATGGCATTATGCCCTTGGTATGACGTTATTTTTTACCCAGTCAACAATGTATTCTGTTGATGTGCCGGGGGTAAAAACCTCGCAAATGCCGGCTTCTTTAAGACCTGGAATGTCATCTTCAGGAATGACTCCTCCGCCGAAAACCTTGATGTCGTCAACGCCTTTCTCCTTGAATATCTGCATGACTTTCGGGAGGAGCGTGTTGTGAGCGCCGGACAGGATTGACAACCCGACACAATCAACGTCTTCCTGAATAGCGGCCGATACAATCTGATCCGGCGTCTGATGCAGGCCGGTATAGATTACTTCAAAGCCGGCGTCGCGAAAGGCACGGGCGATTATTTTGGCCCCACGGTCGTGGCCATCCAGTCCGGGTTTTCCGACAAGTACGCGTAATGTTCTTTCAGCCATGGTTGATCTCCTCCGGTATGATAGTGGTTTTAGCTAATCAGCATCAAACAAAACAGGGTGCTTCAGTTTGAAATAGGCAAAATATATGCGCCAAGGTGTTGTTCTTCTACATCTCTATGCCGGTGCGTGCCGTAACACCGGCTTTGTAGTAGTGTTTGATTTCACGCATCTCGGTGACAAGATCGGCCGCTTCAATAACTTTTTCATGTGCGTTGCGCCCGGTCAGTACAAGTTCAGTCTTTTCCGGTTTAAGGCTGATCAAATCTAGGACCTGTTCGACATCAATCAGTCCGAAGCCTATGGCGCCGTTAATTTCATCGCAGATGAAAAGATCGAAGTCTCCGGATGCCAACAGTTCCTGAGCCTGGACCAAGGCTTCCTGTGCGGTCTGACGGTCAGCAGTGATGTCTTTTGTGTTAACCCATCCAGGCCTGCCGGTTTGAATGATGGTCATTAAGGGTGCCAGTTTTTCAGCGGCCAGATGTTCACCGTAGCGGCCGCTCCCTTTGATGAACTGGAACATGCAGACACGGAGACCACGGCCGACAGCCCTTAAAGCAAGGCCAAGTGCTGCGGTCGTTTTTCCTTTGCCGTTGCCGGTATATACCTGGATGCAGCCCTGTTCCAAAGGCATGGATTTATTCCCCCGTAAACTGCGGTTGGCGTTTATCCAGAAAAGCCTGCATTCCCTCGCGCTGATCGAAACTGGCAAAGCAGAGGGCAAAGGCATCCCGCTCAAGCATACATGCGGTCTGCAGGTCGATGTCATATCCTGCATTGACAACTTCACCACCAATACTGATGGCGTGTGGACTACGGGTGCAAATGTGGGTTAATAAGGCCTCTGCTTGTTCCATAGTATCGTCAGCTGAATAGATGCGGTTTACAAGGCCTATTCGGTGGGCTTCTGTAGAGTCAATCAGGTCGCCACTATAAATCAGCTCTTTTGTTTTTGATTTGCCTACCAGTCTGGCAAGCCGCTGGCTGCCACCGCAAAAGGGTATCAATCCTGATGCTATGCCGGGAAAGCCAAAACTTGCCGAGTGAGACGCTACAATAAAATCACAGGTCAGCGCGACTTCCAGTCCCAATCCGGAACATTCTCCTTCAATAACCGCTATGCAGGGCTTACCGTTTTTTTCTAGAGAAAACATTACCTGCTGGCCAAAGCCGGACAATACCCCGGCATCATGAACCGAATCGCTGAGTCTCATCGAGCAGAGACAGAATCCCTTTTTCGGCCCGGCCAAAAGCAGTCCTTTGACTTCATCTTTGCCTGCCAAAATTGATATTTGGCGGCGCAGTGCTTCCAATAGTTCCATTACAGAGGCCGTCTGGCTTCCAGTAATAGTCAGTACGGCGATACCGCCAGCCTTAAATTGAGTCGTGCAAAGTCTTTCGGGCACTGCTCTGATCCTGTAATATGATAGATTTGATTTAGCCGCGCGACTATAACAATTCAGCTGTATACGGTCAAGAAAAGCTTTGTCAAATTTTATCGTCAGTAAAACTTTGCTGATTTCAGATATGGCGCTATACTATGTACATACTCATTTCATTCAGGGAGAACAGATCATGCACCTTCCCACGCTAGTCCGTAGCAGCTCACATGCGGCTATCATTGCCGCAGAAGAAAACGCAACCTGGCTTCAACAGCATATGAGCCCTTATTTTTTCCAGGTCATGTCTGATGAAGGGGCGGCATTATCTCTATTGTCACGTGAGATGGAGCACCTTCAACATAACCGTCATCTGATCCTGACGGATCAGGAAAAACGGTTGGTTATTGCCTGTGTTAATCGCCCCGGTTCACTTTATGGGACATTGCGCCGGCTTGGGGAACGCGAGATTTCCTATGCCATGTTTTCCCATTCCAATGCCGATATGCCCGGTCTTGAACATGAGCTTGAAATCCAGAGATTTGAATTCGATCGTCGTCAGAATCATGAAATAGACCTCTCACTTAACGTTGATATGCCGGCCTCGCTGGTGCGTAAGGTGCGGGCGGAATTGCGCACTTCTTTCCCGCTATTTGATATAAAAAAGCTTGACAGGTTGCTGAAAATACTCTGGCTTAACAATGAAAATTACGTCCGGATGTCTCCAGCGTCGCGTATTGCCTATCTTGTCTGGTTGTTCGATAATGGCAATTCCTCGGGCGGGCTGTTTCTTGATATTGCTGAGGTTGACCGCGATGGGCATGGTGAGACGCGCGTGCTGTTTGCCGTCGGCAACCCCCCTCAGGGAGAATTTCTGCTGCAGCTGCTAGAGGTGTTTAACCGTCTGGATATCGGAATACGCAGAGCGTATTGCCAGACGATTTCAAATGGTGTGCATCCTTATTTTCTCGGATCTTTTCTTGTTATAAGTCGTCAGGGTGAGGATATTTCTCCAGAGAGCCCGCTGGCTGCCAGGCTGAAACGGGAACTCTGTACAACACAAATTCTGTCCACATCTTCACCGGCTTATCGCCAGTATGTTGTTGAGGGACTTTTGTCCGGAGAGGACGCCGCTCTGGTCAATGCCTGCATCTCCTTTTGTCATACCAGCCTGGCCCATGGACAACCGGAGCGTTTCGGTCTCGACGATGTACAAAGTGCCTTTTATGATCACCCCGAGATGGCACAACTCCTGATCCGTTTGTTCCGGCTGCGCTTCGATCCGGATCTTGACGGGCGTGAGGCTCTGTACACCTCCGCTCTTGTTGATGCACAGAATGCCGTTGATGGGTACAACACAGGGCACCGCTGGCTGGATGATATTCGACGGGCTGTGTACCGCTGCTGCCTGCTGCTGGTCACCCACACACTTAAAACCAATTTTTTCGTAGTCGAGAAGCAAGCTCTGGCCTTCCGCCTCGACCCTGGTTATTTACGTCTGCTTGGCCGGGAATTCACTGCAGACCTTCCTGAAACCCTCCCCTTCCGCGTTACTTTTTTCTTCAGCCGCTTCGGTGCCGGATATCATGTCGGCTTTTCAGATATCGCACGTGGAGGCTGGCGCACAGTTATCGCCCGTAGTGCTGATGATTATATCACTTCGGCGAACACCATCTTCCGGGAAGTTTATGTTCTCGCCAACACCCAGCAGCTGAAAAACAAGGACATTTATGAAGGCGGTTCCAAACTGGCGGTGGTTCTGGATGCATCTGATCTGGAGCAGGCGGGGAGTGAGGTGGAGAATTTCAGGCTCTACAAGCTTCAATACAGTATTGCCAATGCCTTTCTGGATATTTTTATCACCGAAAACGGCAAAGCAAAAGATCGGCGGGTTGTTGACTACTATGGTGATGACGAGCCGATCGAAATCGGCCCGGACGAGAACATGCACGATGGCATGATTGAGGCTATCGCCGCCTTGTCAAAGAAACGCGGCTATATCCTAGGCGTGGGCATCATGTCCAGTAAGCGGTTTGGTATCAATCACAAAGAGTATGGGGTTACCTCCACCGGTCTGGTCACTTTTGCTGAAATAACAATGGCTGAGGCGGCTGGCATAGATATGCGTCGGGAGCGGTTTTCGCTGAAAATGACCGGAGGCCCGAATGGCGACGTTGCCGGCAACGCTCTGCGCATATTGCTGGCACGCTGTCCCGGAATACAGGTCCGCCTGATTCTGGATGGTACGGCGGTTTTGTATGATCCGAATGGCATCAACCATGAGGAATTAGGCCGCATTGTGCTTTCCCGCGACCTGGACGCCTTTGACCCGCAATATCTGTCTCCGGGAGGTTTCATGCTCTTTCGCACCGGTCGCAGGATGGAGGGGCTGAAGGAATCACATCGTAAGGTCACGCTAAATAATGAATGTCTTGCCGAAGAGTGGCTGGATATCGATGATTTTAACCGCCTGTACAACAGCCTGATCTTTACGGTCAAGGCCGATCTCTTTATCCCTGCCGGCGGCCGTCCTGAAACTATTGACGCTCAGAACTGGCGCTCCTTTCTTGATGAATCCGGAGTGCCGACGTCAAGGGTCATAATTGAAGGAGCCAACTCCTATATCACTCCAGAGGCGCGGATTCAGCTGCAAAAGAATGGTGTGGTGCTGATGCGTGACGCATCTGCCAATAAATGCGGAGTTATTTCATCTTCATACGAAATTATTGCCAACCTTCTGCTTTCAGAGCGTGAGTTCATGGAGCATAAGGAGCGTTACGCCGGTGATGTGCTGGCCATTCTGGAAAAACGGGCCGCCGACGAGGCAAGGCTGATCCTGCGGCGACGGATAGACTCAGGTGGTACCCTGCTCTATAGCGAAATATCTGAAACTATCAGCCAGAACATCAACAGCCTCTACTCGCGGCTCTTTGATTTTTTCTCGGCCCGCCCGGAACTCTGCCTGCAAGCTCCCTTCCGTCAGGCAATTCTGCGTCACCTGCCGCTCATGCTGCAGGAGTCAGCGGCGTATCGCAAGCGAATAAAAAAGCTGCCGAAGAAATACCTTTGCGCTATCCTGGCGGCTGAGATCGGTTCTTCGCTCGTCTACAGCGGAAACCGGGATGCTGATTTTGAAGATATGATCCGGCGGCACCTTGCCCGGCTGCTGTAAATTTTGCTTTTATTAAGATGGGCTGTTGTGCTAGAAACAAAACCACTTTACGTTTACCTAAGAGACCACTTAAAGGAGTCTGTAATGTCAAACAATAATGATAATGCCGCTGCTGCTGTGATAGCCTTTGTTTCCGGTGCTGTAATCGGAGTTGCTGCTGCTCTGCTGCTGGCCCCGGCACCAGGCCGCGAAATACGCGGGAAGCTTTCTGATCTGGGAGAAACTGCAGCTGAAAGAGTGCGACGTCTTGCCCGCGAAGCCAAGTTCAAAGTCACCCCCAAAAGCAAAGGGGCCGGTTATGAGTACGATGGTGGCGATGCCTGGATCTAAGCGGACTCGCACTGTATGGAACTGAAATACGGATCTACTGCATTTTTTCTCGACCTCCCGCCGGAACGCCTGGCGGGAGTCGTTACCCCGTCACCTTCCGTCACTACTGCCCCCCCCTGCGATATAATTGAAGCTGCGCTGGATGCCTGTAGCCACTTTATTTCCTCCTTCAAGGCGGGAGAAAAAGTGGTCATCGTCACCTCGGATATCACCCGTTATACCGGCAGTGAAATATATCTCCCTTTGCTGGTGGAACGTCTGAACAGTCAGGGGATTGCTGATGATGACATAGAAATCCTGATTGCTCTCGGCATTCATAGGAAGCAGACCGAGCATGAACATCTTAAGATTGTTGGCTCTTTGTATGGCCGGATACGTGTTTCGGATCACGAATGTGACGATGTCGATGCGTTGACCTTTATCGGTATGACCTCTAACGGAATCAAAGTTGGCATCAATAGTAAAGCTGTAGAGGCCGACCGTCTAATTCTGACGGGGACCATCGGCTTCCATTATTTTGCTGGTTTCAGCGGCGGACGTAAGAGCATTCTGCCAGGAATCGCTGCCCGTAAATCCTGTATGGACAGCCATTTCACTGTATTAAATCCAGGTGCTGGCAGTGGGAAAAACCCGTTGGCTGTTACCGGTAATCTTGTTGATAATCCGGTGCATAACGCCATGGTTGAAGGTTGTGCGCTGGCAAACCCATCATTTATTCTGAACACTGTACTGGCAGCCGATAAGCGCATTATTGCCGCCTTTGGCGGCGACTGGCGCATGGCACACGAGGCTGGCTGCCGCTTTTATCGCGAACAATTTACCTATCCTGTAGTGGGAAAAAGTGACCTGGCGATTGCTTCCTGTGGTGGTTATCCAAAGGATATCAACCTCATACAGGCTCACAAGTCAATGGAGTACGCTTCACAGTCTATCAAAGACGGTGGGGTACTGATTCTGCTGGCGGAATGTCGTGATGGTTTCGGTAACGGGACTTTTTTTAACTGGTTCCGTTTTAAACGGTTGGAAGAGTTTGAAGCGGAACTGCGGGTGCGCTACGAGATCAACGGGCAGACAGCTTACTCTTTGCTGCAGAAGGCGCTGCGTTTCCGGATCATTCTCGTGTCGCAGTTTCCGTCGCAGCAGGTCAAGGAAATGGGGATGATTCCGGCGCAGAGCCTAGAGGAAGCTATGGGGCTCGCTGAGTTGATGCTACCGGATGATTGGCGTTGCTACCTGGTGCCGGAGGCTGGTAGTGTGCTGCCGGTTGCTGCGCTATGAAAAAGATTGCCCGTTGAGTGCTTCATTGTTATATTGCCGCTTTATCAATACGCATCAGGAAGTGATTTAATGGAACTACATGAACAGTTGAAATCTCTCGGCTCCGGCGCTACCACGTACAACTATGACAAGCCGGATGCCGGCCTGCTGGAGGCGTTTCCAAGCCCATTTGCCCAGCATGAATTGAATCCTGCCGGCGCAGTCGGGACTTTGCATATTGAGTGCCCTGAATTCACCTGTCTCTGCCCGATGACCGGTCAGCCTGATTTTGGGAAGATTGTTATTGATTATAAGCCGGAACAGCTATGTGTTGAAAGCAAGAGCCTGAAATTGTACCTCGGTTCATTCCGGATGCATGGTGAATTTCACGAAGCGGGAGTAAATCGTATCTGTAATGATCTGGTGGCCCTGCTTGGCCCGGCCTGGCTTACTGTAAGGGGTGAGTTTACCCCCAGAGGCGGCATACCGTTCTGGCCAACTGCAGAATATCGTAAAAAATAGAAACACCGCCAAACCGCTTCTTATAGAGGATGCTCAAATAAACATTTTACCAAGGAGAATCTGCATTCATGTTTTCTACGTCCGATTTTAAAAAAGGGCTTGTCATTCAGCTTGACGGAGCCCCCTGCCTGCTTGTCGATATAAACATTAGCTCACCCACTGCACGTGGCGCCAACACAATGGTAAAGACCAAATACCGCAACCTGATCACCGGCCAGGTATTGGAAAAGACATTCCGTTCCGGGGATAAAGTGGACGAGGCCGATTTCGAAAGGCATAAAGGGCAATTTTTGTATGCCGATGGTGGCAACGGTGTTTTTATGGATCTTGAAAATTACGAACAATTTGAGATGCCTTCTGAGGAATTTGAGCCGCTCTCGCTCTATCTACTCGATGGCACAGAAGTAATTCTTGGTCTGTTTGAAGGGCGTATGGTAAACGTCGATCTGCCGATGACGGTTGAATTGACTGTTGTAGAAACGCCGCCGGTAATGAAAAATGCTACAGCAACAGCTGAAACAAAAGAAGCGATACTCGAAACCGGGCTGAAAATCCGGGTTCCACCGTATCTAGAATCAGGTGAAAGAGTAAAAGTTGATACACGGGACGGCCGCTTTCTTTCGCGGGCATAATCAGATTACAGCTAACCGGACGCTAGCCTTAAAATCACTTGACAGCGATACCGGTCTCCTCTATTATGCAACTCCCCTACGGGCCTATAGCTCAGTTGGCTAGAGCCACCGGCTCATAACCGGTTGGTCCCAGGTTCGAGTCCTGGTGGGCCCACCATTTCATACTTCGAGGGGAATACGCCGGATGCCGGCCAGATATTTGGGAACGTATAGTTACCATACCTCACCACGAGAGTGCACACCGCAAGGTTGCACTCTTTTTAATTGTAGCCGATGAAAATTCCAAAAACAGCAGACATAGTTGGTATTATTAACAAAATAGCTCCAGTGTCGCTGGCAGAAACGTGGGATAATCCCGGACTTCAGGTCGGTGATCCCACTGCTGAAGTGACCAGAATCATGGTTGCTCTTGATCCGACTCCCGCTGTAATCAATTCTGCTATTGCTGCTTCCTGTCAACTGCTTGTTACTCACCATCCACTAATATTTAAGCCGCTTAAATCCATCTCCACAGCAACGCCACTGGGAACTTCAATACAAAAGGCAATCAAGGCCGGACTGTCGATATTATCTCTGCATACTAACTACGATATTGCACGTGGCGGATTAAATGATCTGCTAGCCGATAAAATCGGCCTTTCTGATTGCCTTCCTCTCAAAGTCACCACCACTTGTGAGCTTGTCAAGCTGGTCGTCTTCGTGCCGGTTGATTACATTGAACAGCTGCGGTCGGCACTATTCCCTTTTGTCGCACAACAGGGGAATTATCGTGACTGTTCTTTTGCCGCTGACGGAATAGGGACATTCTCTCCGCTTGAGGGTGCAAAGCCGTTTGCCGGAACCGTCGGGATAATGGCAAAGGAGCATGAAGAAAGGCTGGAGCTGCTGCTTGAACGGGCACAACTGCCGCGAGCTGTGAAAGCATTGCTGGCGGTGCATCCTTATGAAGAGCCTGCATTTGACATCTACCCGCTTCTGAATGAGGGGGAAAAACTTGGCATTGGGAGGATCGGGCGTTTGCCGCTCCCGGTAACACTGGCGGAGTATGTCAATACACTCAAAAATGTTTTGTCTGCGCCTGCGTTGCGCTATGTGGGGGATCCTGAGACTTTGATATCAAAGGTGGCACTCTGCAGCGGTAGCGGTTCATCTCTGCTTCGCGATGCGGTACGATCAGGTGCCGACCTGCTGGTGACCGGAGATGTCAAATATCACGAGGCCCGTGATGCCGAAGATTTGGGAATGGCATTGATTGATGCCGGTCATTTCCCTACGGAAATAATTATGGTGCATGAAATAACGGAACGACTTGGTCGGGCGCTTGTTGCGTCCGGCTATACAGATTGTCAGGTAGAAGCGTGCCGAACGGAAACAGATCCGTTTAACATATAGTCGGGACAGTAAAACCAATTTACAGCAAGGGGGATCAATTTGAAAAAGAAACTGGAAATGCTTGAAGAATTACAGGAGATCGATCAACAGATCGACATTCTTAAGGCCGCTCAGGGTGGATTGCAGACCGAATTGAGTGGGATTAATCAGGGCGTGGATGCTGCGAGAGAAGAGTGCGCTGTCCTTGAGGCCAGTCTGGCACAGGGCGAAATTGAAAAAAGTGCTTTGGAGTTAACTCATGCCGCGGAACTGGAAAACATCACCAGATCCGAAACAAACATGAAGGAAATCAAGACCAACAAAGAGTTTCAAGCGGTTGGTCGCGAAATTACAGTTGCCAAAAAGCAGATAACTGATATTGAAGAGCAGTTATTGCAGAAGATCAGCCAGATAGAAGATATTTCCGGAGCACTTGCGGCGAAAAAAAATACGTGTGATGAGCTTGCCGAGAATTCTGCCCAACGCCTTTCGGCAAAGCAATCCGAAATAGATAAGATTCAGTCGGAGATTGATGCCGATGTGGTCCGACGGGAAAGTGTGACAAAGGGGATACCTGCAAGCCTTGTGAAAAAGTTCACCATTCTTCGTGAGCAGCGTCGTGGCCAGGCTCTTGCTATTGCCAAAGATGGCTACTGTATGGGGTGCAATATGCATCTGCCGCCACAGCTATATAATAATCTGTACAAATATGAAGAGCTGTTGGCCTGTCCGCATTGCCAACGGATTTTGATCCTCAAGTTGCAACAATAGTTAAACGGGAGGGTAGCTTGTGGTGGCGAACAGTGCTGCAAGGTGCCGCTCCTGTTTCAGTTTGGTTGAAGTAGTCCAGATGGTCGCTGCCGGCTTGTCCGGTGGAGGAAAGTCCGGGCTCCATAGGGTGTGACGCTGGATAACGTCCAGCGGGGGTGACCCCAGGGATAAGTGCCACAGAGAGAAGTCCGCCTGCCTCGGCAGGTAAGGGTGAAAGGGTGAGGTAAGAGCTCACCGGGTCTGGCGGCGACGCCAGATGCCAGGTAAACCCCGTCAGGAGCAAGACCAAATAGGGGGGCGTTAAGGGCGACCCGCCCGTGCCTCCGGGTTGGTTGCTTGAGGTTGCCGGTAACGGTATATCCAGATGAATGACCATCGCCCGTGAAGGGGTAACCCGACATGGGAACAGAACCCGGCTTACGGACTGCTTCAACCAGAATATCTGCAATACCTGAAGAAAACACAGGATGCACGTGGATGATTTAAAATTGTGGAATACCGGCACAGCACTCCTAAAGAGTCTCTACGAGGACCTTTCGGCGGACGCCGTGCCGGTTTTGACTCAATTGCTGACTCGCTATCGAGAGACTAAGGAAGTTATAACCGCAATTGTAGCCGAGGTTGACGCTTCTTCTGTTTGTCGTGAGTGTGGCGGGCTATGTTGCCTGAACGGTAAATATCGGATAAATGTCTTTGATACACTTGCTTGTCTAGCAACACAAACCCCCATATCAGTCGACTTTACCCAAAAACCGATCTGCCCGTATGGCACGGATACTGGCTGTACTCTGGTGCCGGGTTTGCGTCCGGCTGACTGCATCCAGTTTGTCTGCGATGCAATTGATGGTAGATTGTCACTTCAGACAAGATCACTTCTTGTGGAACATGAAAATGTTTTACGTGAATGCATCGCAAAGATTTCCGGCCTGACAGGCCAACAGATGGGAACTCCGCTGTTGCTATGGGCGGAAGAGTGTTGTAACTCCGACTCTAATAATAAATGATTCCAAACATTTTACATAAAAGGTGCAATAAAAATGGCGAATGTCAATGACCTGGTACTTGTTCACGTAGACAATAAACCGGGCTTCTATGCCCGCATTGAGGAAATAGCCCCTGATGTTAAAGTCGGTTGGTGGCAGGTAAAATTACTGGTTCTTACCTTTCCAATGCAGGTATTTACCTGGATTCTTGATGATTTACAGATTGAGGGAGCCGATTTTACTATGGGGGGAACACCGCTTCGTTTGGAGGATATCGTTTCACCCGTCGAAACTGAACGCCTTGAGAAGGAAAAGGCTGACAAGGAGCGTGCAGTTAAAGTGCGCCAGGAGGGTGGTGCTCCAAAGGTAATATCGCTGTTGGACCGCCGTAAAAAATAGAGAATAACCCCCGCCAGCTATCAAAAATAGTCATAGAATATTGTCATACTCAAGGAGGATCAACCATGTTTTTTCCACAGTTCCGCGCCCGCAGAATACGGGGCAACGGTATATTCAGAAGGATGGTCAGCGAGACAACTCTTTCGGTTAATGACCTCGTTTATCCAATGTTTTCGGCTTTTGGCACTGGAATCAAAAAAGAAATATCATCAATGCCCGGCATCTACCAGCAATCCATAGAGAATATTGTTGCCGAGTCCAAAGAGGTTCGGGATCTGGGAATTCCGGCTGTGTTGCTGTTCGGAATCCCTGAAAGTAAAGATTCAGTAGGCAGTGACGCTTATTCCGATACCGGAATTATCCAGGAAACGATTCGGGCTATAAAAAAGGATGTGCCCGGTCTGGCAGTCATAACTGATGTCTGCATGTGCGAATATACGGATCATGGACACTGCGGGATTATCAAAGACGGCGATGTTGACAATGATTCTACATTGGAGCTGTTGGCGCGCGAAGCGCTCTCTCATGTGCAGGCCGGGGCTGATATGGTGGCTCCGTCTGATATGATGGATGGACGAGTAGGGGCTATCCGCGAAAAACTGGATGAACACGGCTATGACGCGATTCCTATTATGAGTTACGCAGTGAAATACGCTTCAGGCTATTACGGGCCATTTCGCGAAGCGGCGGAATCAACCCCACAGTTCGGTGATCGTCGCAGTTATCAGATGGATCCGGCCAATCGTCGCGAAGCGCTGCGTGAAGCGGCCTCAGATATAGAAGAAGGGGCCGATATCATTATGGTCAAACCGGGTCTGCCGTATCTCGATATTCTGCGTGACTTGCGCAACGAGTTTGAACTTCCTCTGGCGGTCTACAATGTTTCTGGCGAATACAGTATGGTAAAAGGGGCCGCCGAGCGTGGCTGGATAGATGAGGAGAGGGTCGTTCTGGAAACAATGATCGCATTTAAACGGGCAGGAGCAGATATAATAATCACTTATCATGCCAAAGATATCGCTAAGTGGCTTGGGAAATAAAGTAGCAAAGTTCAGTTAATGTTTATTTTGTGCAGGCGGCCTGTCCAGATATCGGGGCAGGCTGCCGCGCACCTCGACAATCGGTCCGTCTTCCAGTTCCTCCGCTCCGCCGCTGTCATCCTCGTACTCATCTTCTCCCGCAGCCCAGTCGTACAATTTCTGAGAATCACGTAGTACAGGTGTGAGTGGTATCCCGAAAACCCGTAGCTGCATTTCTTCATCAAACAGGCCAATGCAGCCGTGGGATGCCGGACGGCCTGGAAGATCACGGGCGTGCAGCCAGTATGAAACATTGTCTGTGTCTATATGGAAGCGGAGAGCGTTGTCCATAGGGTACTGTTCTTCGTCGTTGGCTGTCTTATAGAGCGAGGAGGTGTGGCTGCTGTCACGGGCAGAGACAATAAATGTGCCGATTGGTGTCTCTGTGGTCGCTTTGCCTGTTGCGGCAGGGGTTGAAAAAACCAGTTTTCCATGCTCATAAGCGCCGAGCCACTGTTCGGTTACATCAACCAGGATGTATTTATCATGGCGTGAAGCCGGTTGGTAGAACTGTGGCAGTGGTGAATAATTACGAATGTCTTCCATGTTGTCAGGGACTTTGATTGTCATGCCGGGATAAATGTGGCGGCGGTCAACGCGGTTGAAGCGCGCAACCAGAATCCAGTCTGCGCCAAAGAGAGATTCAAGTGACTGCTGCGGAGCAATAAACTGTGCGTGCCATTTGATGTTTTTTAAACTCGGATATTCGACCCTGGAGAGATCCTCTTTGCCTTTATCTTCCGGTGATGCAGAAGGTTCGTCGGTCAAGGATGGTGTTCGCAGGATCGAGAAAGAAACCAACACGGTAGTACAGAATATTACCAAAGCTATTTTGTGCGAAAGTCGCATACGGCTGTAGCGCATACTGAAGCGTCCTGAAATAAGAATTTGATTCGGCATCATAATCATTTGTCAGCTACTATACAATAGTTGTCATCAAAGAGATGAAAAACTCTGGCATCAAAACGGGACAGATGCTAAATTGCCGATAAACGGAGACTTTCACTTTGTTTATGGAGATTAGCGTGGATGAACATAATCTGCAAAGCGTAACTTATAATCAGTTTGCCAGTGACAACTACGCCGGAATCTGCCCGGAGGCCATGGAGGCTATGCAGGTTGCTAACGCCGGGTTTGTCTCTTCGTATGGAGATGACCAGTGGACTGAGCGGGCCTGCCAACATCTACGCGAGGTTTTTGAAACCGATTGTCAGGTATTCTTCGTTTTTAACGGGACAGCTGCAAATTCGCTTGCGTTGGCATCGCTATGCCGTTCGTACCATAGTGTTATCTGCCATGAGTTAGCCCATGTCGAAACGGACGAATGCGGTGCGCCGGAATTTTTTTCAAACGGCACCAAGCTGTTGCATGTCAACGGTCCCGATGGAAAGTTTGATCTGGAAGAGGTGGAGCGGGTAATTACACGTCGCAGTGATATTCATTATCCTCGTCCAAAAGTTTTGAGCCTGACTCAGGCAACTGAGGTTGGCACAGTGTACACTCCTGACGAAATAAAAGCTGCCAGTACACTGGCCAGAAAGCATGGTCTGCGGGTGCAGATGGACGGTGCCCGTTTT
Source organism: uncultured Geobacteraceae bacterium (assembly GCA_903875605.1). Taxonomy (GTDB): domain Bacteria; phylum Desulfobacterota; class Desulfuromonadia; order Geobacterales; family Pseudopelobacteraceae; genus JACRCG01. Next base: position 48,830 of record CAIQWT010000061.1, read on the forward strand.
GCGAATGCTGTGGTTTCGCTGGATGTTGCTCCTGCAGATATTACCTGGCGCTCGGGGGTCGATGTGCTCTGTCTGGGGGGGGCAAAAAACGGTATGGCGATTGGAGAGGCCGTTGTTTTCTTTGATCGTGAGCTGGCTCACGAATTTGATTACCGTTGCAAACAGGCAGGGCAGCTGGCGTCTAAAATGCGTTTCATCTCAGCGCCATGGAGTGGCATGCTCGAAGGCGGCGCCTGGCTCAAAAATGCCAGCCACGCCAACAGATGTGCGGCATTGCTTGAACAGTCTCTTGCCGGTATCGCTGAAATCCGCATCATGTATCCGCGTCAGGCCAACTCGGTTTTTGTCGAGATGCCAGATGCGGTTATAGCGGCACTTCGAACGGCAGGCTGGCACTTTTACTCTTTTATCGGCTCAGGTGGAGCTCGTTTTATGTGCTCCTGGCAGACAACGGAGCAAGATGTTTTCCAATTGGTGGAAGCGGTAAAGTCAGGCATATCTGTTGCGACGGCAACGTCAAGGGGCCGGCATGATAAAAACTGCTACGTTTGAAGCTCTGCTGAATGACGCTCTGCCGGATGGAGATGGTGGATATAACTTCACTCTGGAAGGTAAAACCTATCGGTTGCTGGATAAGGATGAAGTGCGGAAAATTGCTGAAGCGCATGGTTATATCATTATTTACTGATCAGGGTTACCCTCAGAACTGTTATTGCGCAATTGGGGTCGCTGCATGTACTGCTAGTAAGGCGCTAATCAGTAAATTAACTCTTGAGTAAATCTAAAGTTAAATGGGTTACTACTGCATAAAATCTCCACACTGCATACCTCCCCCCTGTAGTCATATTCCACAATACTGTTATTAGTAAGCCCTCCTGCCAACTGTGCAGGCTTTCAAGGCTGTGATCTGCTTAAAGCGGTTTGCACAAAAAAAGATCTGACCACCAGGGTGGTAATTCTTGATTCTCTTTTAAAAAAATAATTTTATGAGTAATTTAGGGGCTGTTCGGTACATGCTCTACACATATGCATGTTCACCATGGCAATATTATTTGCCATCAAAGGTTGCATGTACTGTATTTATTTCAACTAACCACTAAAACAAGGAACTTCAACTCTCATTACAGCATTTTTAACAGCTTACAATTTCCGGGACTGCCAAGCTTTGTGAGATCCCCACCAAAAATAGGCAATTACTTGATAGAAAATTAAAACACCATGATGCGTGATGGCGCGGCATTTGCAAAAGTAAAATTAGTGCGAATTATTTTAAGCATATCCGCGAATGACCTCGTTTTACAATTGCGGCATCCAAATCCACTGCAGATCCATCACGACCATTCTGGATTATATTGCCGATGAGGTTTTCAATTACACTGCTGGTCAGTAACAATGCTGATTTTATATGACTATCTACTTAACGGGTGACCCGAGAACCTTTTTTACGGATAACCAGCCAAAATCGGCCAAGGTTTTTGCAATAGTGGCACTTGGTTGGCTCAGTAAAAAATATGTAATACGGATGAGCAGCGAGATGGATTTACGGGCGTTTTTTACTTTAATTCGAATAAATAGTGAATTAAACTATAATTGCAATGGTAAATTGGTCTGACGACTTTTAATTTTTCCTAAAAAAGAAATACAGCCAATTATTGACTTGCATTTTATACATCATTTGTGTAGACAATGACGAAATAGTCGGTCTTATGAAGGTTCAGCTAAAGTGTGACAAGTATTTACTGCATAAGTTTCGCTCTACCAAATTTTATTTTAACTAAAAGAGCTCCCACGTGAAAAAGAAAAAAATGATTATCTCCCAGGAGACGATGGACATTGACTTTGTACGCAAGGTCGAGGCCCTTTCCGACACCTCAGTGCGTCGTTGTTTCCAGTGTGGCAAATGCTCCGCCGGGTGCCCCATGGCCACCTTCATGGAACATCCTCCCAATCGTGTCGTGCGCTTGCTGCAGCTTGGCCAGTGGCAGCGTATCCTTGCCGGTCGCTCCATCTGGTATTGTGCTTCTTGTGAAACATGCTCGACACGCTGTCCAAATAAGGTTCATCTTGCCTCCATTATGGATGCCCTGCGTAAACTTTCCTGGGATGCTGAAGGCGCATCGAAGGAAAGCTACGTCCAGTTGGCCAATAAGCTTTTTCTGCAGAACATCCGCACCTATGGTCGCCAGTACGAAATGCGCCTCGCTGCCGTCTTCAACGTCAAATCCGGCCAGTTTTTGAAAGACCTGATGCTCGGGCCTAAGTTGCTCGCAAAGGGTAAGCTGAAGATGTTCCACAGCAAAAACAAAAATCTGTCTGAAATTGAAAAAATCTTCACACGGATTGAAGAAATGCGAAAAAAAGGCGAAGCACTGTAAAACATTTTTGGATTCTGAATTCTAAATTAATTGACGGCAATTCAGAATTACAAATTGAACTCAAGGACTTTGGGTATCATCAATGACAAACCAACTTAATTACTCCTACTACCCCGGTTGTTCGCTACATGCCTCAGCAGGTGAATACGATCTTTCCACACGCGAACTTTTCAAGCACCTGGGGATCGGCCTCACCGAAATACCCGACTGGTTCTGCTGTGGTGCCACTCCGGCCCACAACGTCGACGAGCTGCTGTCGCTCTCCTTGTGTGCTAAGAACCTGGAGTTGGCAGATGGAATCGAAGGTGATGTTGCTGTCGCCTGTGCCGCCTGCTTTTCACGCTTAAAGACGGCACAGCATATTCTTGGCGAGAACGCAGTAAAACGTAAGCAGGTTGAAAAAGCCCTTGATGCTCCTCTGAAACTGGACGGTAACGTTAAACATCTGTTGGAAATACTAGCGAAAGATCTCGGTCTTGAGCGTCTGGCCGCTGCAGTAAATAAACCACTGTCCGGCCTGAAAGTCGCCTGCTACTACGGCTGTCTACTGACCCGACCTACCGATGTTCCGAATCTTGATTGTGTTGAAGCCCCAACCATTATGGAGAAGATCATCGAAGCGGTCGGCGCCGAAACTGTACCCTGGACGCACCGCCTTGAATGCTGCGGCGCCAACTTCACCCTCTCGCGCCCGGGAGTCGTCATTCAATTGACCAACGCAATCCTCGAAGCGGCAAAAGCCGCCGGAGCTGACTGTATTATGGTCGGTTGCCCGCTTTGTCATGGCAACCTGGATATTCGTCAGAAGGAAATTGAAAAAGTTTATAGCACCAGTTATGACCTGCCGGTCTTCTATCTCACGCAACTGGTAGGGCTTTCTGTCGGCCTGCCGCCAGAAAACCTGGGTTTGGGTGCTATGATAGTCAACCCTTTTCCGCTCCTGACCGAGAAGAAGCTGATTGGAGCTTCAACGCAGAACAATCAGATATCTTTACCAGGATTAAGGTAATCAAAAGGAATAAATAGATGTCAAGAATAGGCGTATTCATCTGCCATTGCGGCGAAAACATATCCAGAACAGTCGATGTTGAACGAGTTGCGCAGGAAATCGGCCGACTTCCCGGAGTTTCCTTCTCTACCGACTACAAATACATGTGTTCCGATCCAGGCCAGAATCTGCTCAAAAACGCAATAAAGGAGCAGAAACTCACCCATGTTGTTGTTGCTGCCTGTTCACCACGCATGCACGAGAAAACTTTCAGGAAAGCAGTAGAGGCAGCCGGCCTGAATCCTTTTCTCTGCGAAATGGCCAACATCCGCGAACATTGCTCCTGGGTGCACGAAAACAGAGAAGAAGCCACAGTTAAGGCAATAGACATCGTTGGCATGATGGTTGAGCGGGTCAAGAAAAACCGTGTCCTGCCCACCATCACCGTGCCCGTAACCAAGAGATCCCTCGTCATAGGTGGAGGCATAGCCGGCATTCAGGCAGCCCTTGATATCGCCGACTGCGGTCATGAAGTCATTCTTGTAGAGCGCGAGCCCTCTATTGGCGGTCATATGGCCCAACTCTCCGAAACCTTTCCAACTCTTGATTGCTCACAGTGCATCATGACGCCTAAAATGGTCGATGTTGCCAATCACCCCAAAATTAAACTTTACACCTATAGTGAAATAGAACGGGTCGAAGGGTACATCGGTAACTTTCAGGTCACTATCAAGAAAAAAGCCAGATCTGTTGATGAAGATAAATGCACCGGTTGCGGTGTCTGCATAACCAAATGCCCTCAGAAAAAGATCCCCAACAAGTTTGACTGCAACATCGGCCTGCGCAGCGCCATATATGTGCCGTTTCCTCAAGCGGTACCCAATACGCCCGTCATCGACCGTGACAACTGTACTAAATTCAAAACCGGCAAATGCGGCGTCTGCCAGAAAGTCTGCGGCCCGGGTGCCGTTGATTTTGAGCAGCAGGATACCTTGATTGTTGAAGCCGTCGGGGCAATAGTTGTTGCCACCGGCTTCGACCTTTACACCATCGATGAAAAACCGAAAGGCTCGCCAATCAAAGGCTACGGCGAATTCGGTCATGGCAAAATTCCGGATGTCATCGATGGCATGACATTCGAACGCCTTGCCTCGGCAAGCGGACCTACCGGCGGCAAAATTCTGCGTCCTTCAGACGGCAAAGAGCCGAAACAGATTGTCTTCATTCAATGCATCGGCAGCAGAGCCCGTGAAAAAGGCATCTCCTACTGTTCCAAAGTATGCTGCATGTACACAGCCAAACACACCATGCTCTATCACCACAAAGTGCACGATGGTCAGGCCTACGTATTTTTCATGGACGCCAGAACCCCCGGTAAAAGCTACGATGAATTTTGGCGCCGCTCCATAGAGGAAGAAGAGGCCGTCTACATAAGAGGAATGGTCTCGCGCCTATACCAGAAAGGTGACAAAGTAGTCGTCATGGGCAGCGATATTGCTGTTGGTGTTCAGGTTGAAATTGAAGCTGACATGGTAGTGCTGGCCACCGCCATACAACCACAAAAAGGTGCCGACTCCCTGGCTCAGAAGCTGGGCATATCTTACGATAAATATAATTTTTACTCAGAAGCCCATGCCAAGCTGCGTCCTGTAGAATGTGCCACTGCCGGCATCTATCTTGCCGGCGCCTGTCAAGGGCCCAAAGACATCCCGGAGACCGTATCGCAGGCCTCAGCCGCCGCTGCCAAAGTTATGACGCTGTTCTCTAAAGACCAGTTGGAACGAGAGCCTATCGTTGCGAGGGTCAGGGAATTCGGCTGTGTCGGCTGCTTTGCCTGTAAAAAAGTCTGCGCCTATGGAGCCGTGGAAGAAAAAGAAATACGCGACCGTCAGGGTAATCTGGTTAAGACAGTAGCCTTCGTCAACCCCGGGGTTTGCGCCGGTTGTGGTACCTGCCAGGCCACCTGCCCGTCGAAATGTGTCGAACTTGATGGTTATACAGATGAGCAGGTTATTGCAATGATTGAAGCTTTATAGTGGCTGTCTCACACGGAGATACGGTGTTAGCGGAGGAAGCAAGAAAAGATATACAGTGAATCCCCAAAGTTTTTAAACTTTTAATCCTGGTTTCCCCGCGTGAAACCGGTTTTCGATTTTAGATAAGGAATTTCCATGCATCCTGAAAAACAAAAACATACTTTCGAACCCAAAATAATCGCTTTCGTCTGCACCTGGTGTACCTACGCCGGAGCTGATCTGGCCGGAACCAGTCGTATGCAGTACCCTTCCAACGTACGGGTGCTAAAGTTCCCCTGTACCGGTCGCATCGATCCGGTCTTTATTCTGAAGGCCTTCCAGCAGGGGGCTGATGGTGTTCTTGTCTCCGGTTGCCATCCTGGCGACTGTCACTACATAGCCGGTAACTTCCACGCCCGCCGCCGCTTTGCAGTGTTTCGTAAATTGTTGGAATTCGTGGGTGTTGACCTTAATCGTCTGCAGTTTTCCTGGGTTTCGGCCGCCGAGGGTGGCAAATGGGTTGAGGTTGTTACCGACCTGACCGAGAAGGTGCGTAGCATGGGTCCGATGACAGAGTTTAAAGAACTGGCTCTGGAAGAACAGTGGTCCGGCACGATAGATACGCCGGAATTGCAAGAAGCGTATAACGCAATCTAATGGTATTCACCACAGAGAATATGAGAGCACAGACAACATCAAAATAAAAACCGGATAATAATGGTTGACCTACCAGAGACGGTAGTTTTTACACTGTTTTTAGAATTTTGGTTTTGTTTGTGTACTTATGTGCCTCTGAGGTAAAAAGGTTTTTATGACAAGCTTAATTGACACAACCATCTACTCAGCCATTACTGAAGCCATAAGGGTCGAAGCAGCGCGTATCCTTTCTGAAGGTGAAGTGACCGCTGTTGTCGGCTACGCAGCCGCCCGCAGAAAAGGTTCCGCCCAGCCGATTGTCATCAATACCGCCGCTGATGCCGGACAACTGATATTTACCCCATCCTGCGTCAACAATCTTGCCGTTTATCTCACTAAAGCTAAAAAAGAAATAAGTAAAACAGGCAAGATTGGTATCGTAGTTAAAGGATGTGACCTGAAAGCTCTGGTAGGACTGATGGGTGAATCGCAGCTAAAGCGTGAGGATATGTACCTGATCGGCGTACCCTGCATCGGAGTCCTGGCATCAACGGTTCAGCCGGCAACCGGACTTACCGCTGAAACTATTGCCCCCAAGTGTACCGAATGCGATGCCCATCTGCCACAGGGGTGTGACTTCGTACCGGCACAAACTCCGGTTGTCACCAAATTAGAGCATAAATACGCAGCCGAGATTGCCCGACTGGAAGCGTTGACCCCGGCCGAGCGCTGGGCTTACTGGAAAGAACAGTTTACCAAATGCATTAAGTGCTATGCCTGCCGCCAGGTCTGCCCATTCTGTTTCTGCGAACAGTGCCTTTGTGATCGCAACAAGCCACAGATGGTGGATACCACACCTAGGCCTGCCGGCAACGCTGCCTGGCACATAGTTCGAGCCATGCACCTGGCCGGTAGATGCGCCGGTTGTGCCGAATGCGAACGGGTCTGCCCGATGGATATACCTCTGAACCTCTTAAACCGTAAAATGGCCATGGAGCTAAAAGAGCTTTACGACTATGAGGCCGGCTTTGATGTGCTCGACAAGGGGCCGTTAACGATGTTCACTGATAAAGATGATCAAAGTTTTATAAAATAAATGACCATAGACTCTCCAAAGAGCCATCGAGAGCACCGAGAACGTCAAAGGCAAAAAAAGATACAACTTTTAACCAGTCCTCAAAAGAATATGATTCTCCGTGTACCCTGTGACTCTTTGGTTTAAAAAAGGTTTTATATGCAAAAATATATCTCACAGCATAACCTTGACACCCTCCTCGATACCCTGATCAAGCGGGGTATCCGCGTTGTAGCCCCGCGCATGAACGCCGGTATCCCGCTCTATGAACCCCTCGGCAGTTCCGGTGAGGTAGTCAGTGATACGTTGCCGCGACGTTCTGCCAAAGAGGCTTTTTTTCCGGTTTGTGAGGACATTATGTCCTACAAAAAAGAGGGGCAGAAAGTCACGATCACTGATATCGACCCAGGTCGTTTTCCTGAAACAGTACTCTTCGGTGTACGGCCCTGCGATGCCGCTGCAATACCTGTGCTGGACGCGGTCTTCTCCTGGGATTACAAGGACGAATTTTTTCTCGAAAGAAGAAAGAAAACCACCATCATCGGATTGGCCTGCACAGCTGCAGATGATGCATGCTTCTGTACCGCTGTGGGCCTCTCACCTTCTGCAAGCAAGGGAAGCGACCTGTTTCTGACTGCACTGGAAGGGGGCGGCTATGCCTGTGATACCTGCTCTGAAAAGGGTGAAGCTCTGATCGCCAACAATCAGGCGCTGTTCGATGGACCTTCTACTTCGAATCCCATCCCTTTCGCAGAACCGCAGACGGATACGTTTGATCTGACCAAAGTCAAAGCCTGGCTGAATGACCACTTTGAAGACCCCCTTTGGGATGGTATTGCTACCCGTTGTGTCGGTTGCGGTGCCTGTGCCTTCGTCTGTCCGGCCTGTCACTGTTTCGATATAGTTGATGAAGGTACAGAAAAAGCCGGTAAACGTAGAAAAAACTGGGATGCCTGCGGCTTCTGGAAATTCACACACCACGCTTCGGGGCACAACCCGCGAGATCTTCAGCCTAAAAGGTACCGCAACCGCATCATGCACAAGTTTAAGTATTATGATGATAAATTCGGCCAGACCCTTTGCACCGGTTGTGGTCGCTGCGTTCGGATCTGCCCGGTCGGGATTGATATTGCCGCGATAGTGGAAGAGATAAACAAGAAATAAATATAACGCCGAGACGCAGAGGATATGAGAAACATTAAAAGCCGGTAAGGACACAAAACAAAGAGATTTTAGTGTTGATACTTTAAAATGTTTACTCATCTTATCTACAGCGTATAATTTTTTAAAAAGGCCTTAAACTATGTGTGATCACACCAACAAAAACATCTATCTCCCCTACCTGGCAACTGTTGAAGAGGTTATCGACGAGACTCCAGACGTGCGTACTCTCAAGCTGGTCTTTCAGGATGAAAAGGTGCGGGACAGTTTTGTTTTTAGAGCCGGGCAGTTTGGTGAGTATTCAGCCTTTGGTGCCGGTGAGTCCACTTTCTGTATCGCATCTTCTCCGACACGAAAGGGGCACATCGAATGCTGCTTCCGTTCTGTGGGAAGGGTTACGGAAGAGTTGCGCCGCCTGGAGGTAGGTGACACCATGGGTGTTCGGGGTCCATACGGCAATTCTTTTCCAATTGAAGATTTTTATGGAAAAAACCTGGTCTTCGTCGCCGGTGGTATTGCTCTTCCGCCGCTCAGGACCTTGATCTGGAACTGTCTTGACCTGCGTGATAAGTTCGGTGACATCACCATAGTATACGGTGCCCGCACCGAAAGTGACCTGGTCTACAAACGGGAATTGCAGGAATGGCAGGAACGGGGTGACGTCCGCTTAGTGAAGACCGTTGACCCTGGCGGTAATAGCCCCGACTGGGACGGCAAAGTCGGATTTGTGCCGACAGTGCTGGAAGAGGCTGCTCCCTCTGCAGAGAACAGTATCGCTCTGGTATGCGGCCCACCCATAATGATCAAGTTTACCTTGCCGGTCTTCGAACGGTTGGGTTTCACAGACGAGCAGGTCTATACAACCCTTGAGAACCGCATGAAATGCGGCCTCGGTAAATGCGGTCGCTGCAACGTGGGTAATGTCTATGTCTGCAAGGATGGTCCGGTGTTTACTGCTAAGCAAGTCAAAGCAATGCCTATGGAGTTTTGACAAAGGTTACATTATTGTATATAATTATTCACAATTATTGATACCCACGATATTTTTAGGTGATACTGTCTCAATCGGATGTCAGTAGCAGGTGACTTTGAAATTACAGGCTTTGCTTTAAATTATTGAAGGGATTTTGATTGCATGGAAGAAGATCACGTTAATTTAACCGGTGCGGCGTGCAAAGATGATGACGCGGTAAAACAGAGCGAACAGCGCTTTCGTTCTTTTGTGGAAAACGCCAATGATGTTTTTTTTGTCCTCACCCCCTCAGGTACGTTCAGTTATGTCTCTCCTCAGTGGAAAGATTCCTTTGGTTACGAAATAGCCGATGTTGTCGGTAAACCTTTTGCGCCGTTTGTTCATCCCGACGATTTGCAGGCTTGTTATACCTTCCTCTCCAATGTTCTTGAAACCGGGGAAAAAAAATGCGGTGTAGAGTACCGCGTGCTGCATAAAAACGGCACCTGGTTGAGCTACACTGCTAACGGTTCCCGTCTTATTGACAAGGATGGGACTGTATCGCTTATCGGTATCGGTCGTGATATTACCGAGCAGAAACTTATCCAGAAAGAGTTGATGAAAGTGCAAAAGCTCGAGTCTCTCAGCGTCCTTGCCACTGGCATCGCTCATAATTTTAATAACGTCCTTACAGGGGTCATCGGATACATCTCTTTTGCAAGAAAACATCTTGAGGATCATGACAAAGTAAGATCACTGCTTGAAGCCGCTGAAAAATCATCAAATAGGGCTGCGAGCCTTGCCCGTCAATTACTGACATTTTCCAAGGGTGGTGTCCCGTTCAGAGAGCATACTTCTGCAGGCAATATCGTACAGGAGTCACTCTCGCTGTTTTTGAGCGGAAGTAATATACAGGGAATAGTTGAAAATAGAACAGCTCAAACGGTCTATGTCGATAGCGAGCAGATTCACCAGGCGTTCAACAACATAGTGCTGAACTCTGTCCATGCGATGCCGCACGGAGGGAGGTTAACGGTTAATATCGATGACATCCAACTTAAAAAAGACAATGTGTATCTCCTGAAGCATGGGGATTACGTCAGGATAACCTTTGCAGACAGCGGTTGCGGGATCGAAAAAGATCACATACAGAAAGTCTTTGACCCATACTTTACTACCCGGACAAACGGTATAGGGCTTGGCCTGTCGACGACGCATTCCATAATCAATAAACATGGCGGACATATAGATGTAACTTCCGAAATTAATCGTGGCTCGACCGTTACGGTAGTTTTACCCGGTTTCAATAGTAGCGATTCAGATAGCCAAGTCGAGACAGAAGAGGTTATGCATATCCCCTCCGGGCTTCCGGTTTTGATAATGGATGATGAAGAGGATATTCGGACTCTGACACTAAGCTTGTTGAGCGAATTGGGGTTTCAGGCGCAGGCCTGCTGTAATGGGGAAGAGGCGGTAGAGTCCTACAAAAAAAGCTGGGAATCAGGTTCAACTCTGCCAATTGTTATGCTTGACCTGTTGGTTGCTGATGGAATGGGAGGCGATGAGGCCGCCCGCCGTATTCTTTCTATAAACCCTGATGCCCGTCTGATAGTTTCAAGTGGTTATTCAAATATTCCGATCATGACAGACTACAAAAATTACGGGTTCCGGGCGGCAATGCCTAAGCCATATAATACCGATACCCTGCTACATGTGCTGCAGCATTTGCAGGACGCGACCTGATATTGGTTTCGCTTTAAATCAGTAATCCTGCTGAGCCTAAGGTTTTGGCCCCAAAGCCTCTTCAATTTTCTTTTGATCAAATCCCACAATAATTCTGCCGTTGATTATAAAGGTCGGTGTGGAGTCGATTTTGTTCTTTTTGGCTATTTCTAACTGATCTTCCTGCAGTTTCGCGCCTTCCGGTGTCGATGCAAGTTGAGGCGCAGCATCCATTTTTCCTGACATAACATCATGGTAGGCCCTGGCCTTATCCGGCATTGATAGGATGAAGCGGGCTTTCTCCTTTGCTCTGGGATGTCTGGGGAGCGGGTAGAAAAAAATATGCCGGGTCACATCTGATCGAGTCTCAAAATACTTGGAGGCCTTCCGGCAGAAGGGACAGTCCGGATCGGTGAACTCAAATACGGTCTTGGAACCGTTTCCGATGGTAATTGATCTGGCTGTGTCAATAGGGGCAGCCGTGGCCATCGAGGCCGCAAATAACATTGTTGTTACCATAAAAAAGAGGGTGAGTTTAAGTTTCATGAACATGGCTCCGGCATTTGATTAGTGTATGAAGCGTCAGCTACATGGCAAGGGATCAGGATGAAAAATTCGCTACCGCTGTCTTCCACGCTTTCTGCCCAGATGCAGCCATTAAAGTCCTCCACAGCTTTTTTGCAGAATGCCAGGCCAAGACCAGCTCCGCCTTGTCCTCTTCTCGAGGAGTTGCCAGCTTGAACGTAGCGTTCAAAGATACAAGTCAATTCAGCGGGAGATATCCCGTTGCCGTTATCACTGACACTGATGAGAGCATAAGATTCAGGGACAGGAAAAACATTCGGAAGTACAGCATAGTGCGGTCGCTCGATGCAGTGAAGCTCACTCTGCTTAATGCTGCGGCATGAAATAGTAATGAATCCGCCTTCGGGAGTGAATTTAAGAGCATTTCCAACAAGATTAGCAATCACCCTTGCCATTATCGAAATGTCTACTGCGATTTCAGAGGTGCTGGATTCAGCAGTCAGCGTCAGGAGAATGTTCTCCCGCTCAGCTGCAGGAAAAAAACGTCTCACAGCATCCGCCAGAATTGAAAGAGGATCAACATTTGTGATTCTGATGTTCATCCTTCCGGAATTGTAGCGCTGCATGTCAAGAAGGTTGTCGATCATTGTAACAACCTCTTCGCAACTCTCTATTGCTGATTGAAGGTAGTCGATCTGTTCACTGTTAACGGGACCCAGTCTCCCCTCTCTCATTATATCAATGGAGCCAACTACCGCGGTAATAGGGTTTTTCAGGTCGTGAGAGAGCATAAAAAAGAAATCCTCTTTTTCCTGCTCAAGCAGCTGCTTTTCCTTCAATGTACGACGGTTTGCAATTGCGCGTTCCATTCGGTGCAGTAGGTCATCAATATCAAAGGGCTTGGCGACATAATCGGCTGCCCCGGTTTTCATGCACTCTGCGACAAGATTTTCATTGCCGTGTGCTGTCATCATGATAACGGCTGAGTCAATATTTTCTGCCCGCAGACGTCTTAGTACTTCTACTCCGCTAATTCCGGTCATGCGCACATCAAGCAAAACCAGAGAGTAATTGTTGGCACGGAGCAGGTCCAGTCCGGTTTCGCCATCAGCCGCCCACTCGGTGAGGTAGCCGGATTCTCTTAGATGAAGTTTGAGAATTGTGGCGATGTCAGGCTCATCGTCAACTATAAGTATTTTATCAGGCTGTAATGACATGATGCCCCTCCGCTTTTTTCCCGGAGGCCAGAAAGGCCGTTGCCAGAACAAGATCCTCAGGTGTTGTGATCTTGATGTTTTGATAGTCACCGTAGACTATTTTGACCTGGCCACCGGTCCGCTCGACCAGAGATGAATCATCTGTCCCCAAAAAAAGTTCCGATTCAGCGGCTTGATGTGCGGCAAAAATTACGCCGAAACGGAATGATTGAGGGGTCTGAGCCAGCCAGAGTGTTTCGCGAGCAGGGGTGCCTGTAACAACTCCGTTTGTTACTTCTTTGATGGTGTCTTTGGCTGGTACAGCTGTCAGTGCGCCATCATTACAGCGCGCAGTGTCGATTGATTGCTTGAGTAACTCTTCGGTAATCAGCGGTCTGACGCCGTCATGGATAACGACCACGTCATCATCCGCAACGTATGCACGCATGGCGCGCAGGCCATTCATTACGGAGTTTTGACGTTCCCTTCCCCCTGGAACTATTGCTGCAATTTTACTGAAACCACATGTCTCTACGACATGCTCCTGGCAGTAGGGAATTTCTTCTTCGGGAATAATCAGATAGATTGAGTCGATAAGGGGGGATTTTTCAAAAGCTAAAATAGTATGAGCGACTATTGGCATGCCGTTCAACTGCAGGTACTGCTTATTGATTGAAGCACCCATGCGTTTGCCCATGCCTGCGGCCGGTATAAGTGCAACCGATTTGAATGCGGTCATTAACTGTTTCTCCCAAAACAGTATATCAGCTTCCGGTAAGTATGCAACAACTGAGTTGCACAATTAAGCTGCCTGAACAGATCAGCAAATTTTAGCGGAACTGGTACCGGTCATCAGAACCTGACCTCCATATTCGGCATTTTTACGTACGAGAGTTTCTGCCAGGTCGGCATCCTTCTTTCTGAATGCCGCGATGATTTTTTCATGCTCCTGCACCGAAACCACCATTCTCCCCGGCAGGCTTAGCGAGGTAAAGCGGAGTCTTTGGAATTTTGTGACCAGTCTAGCTATCAATTCACGTAATTTTTCATTGTCGGCCGCCTTAATAAACAGCTCATGAAAGTCACTGTGGATTTTGAAAAAAAGATTGATATTGCCGATTTTGGCCAGTTCAGCGAGTTTGTTATTGATACCCTGCAGACGATCCAGGTCTTTTTCGCTCAGATTTTCACAGGCCCTACGTGCCGCATACCCCTCCATTATACTCTTAATGGCGTAAAATTCCTCAACATCCTTAGGGCTGAATTCGCTGACAACTGCACCACGACGGGGTATGACGGTGAGATATCCTTCGGATTCCAACTGGCGAAATGCCTCACGGATCGGAGTGCGGCTTATTCCGTAGCGTTCTGCCAGTTCCGGTTCAGATACACGACTGCCACCCTTCAGGCTGCCGGAAACAATGGCGTCACGGATGTTTTCAAGTATCTTTTCACGCAGTGTCAGATGTTTTTCCATCGGTTTTTTCATGGCGGGGGCTCGCTCCAGTGAGAATTTCGTATCATTGTATACAGTATACAAAATTTGTCAATTATAACAAGCTTCTTTCCATTTTATTCATTAGTGGATTGGCAGGACAGCACGCCGCATTTTTAAAAAATTCTTGTCTGAAATAAAAGAAAGCACCTTGTCTTTTTGAGTCCTTACAGGTACTCTGCTACGACTATGGATCCCGTTAGGCACCTCAAAATATCATTTTTTGTTCTTCTGATGCTTATCTCAGGTGGAACATTAGGCTATATGTCTATCGAAGGGTGGCGTCCGCTCGATGCTGCCTATATGACAGTCATTACATTGGGAACGGTAGGATTTAGGGAGGTTCACGACCTTTCTGATGGTGGCAAACTTTTCACTATGGGGTTGATTGTTGTTGGCGTCAGCGTATTGGGCTATATCGTCGGAAGCTTGGCCCAGATTATGTTTGAGGGGCAGATTCAGAGGATTATGGGGAGGAAAAAGGTGGAAAAACAGATAGGAGCGCTCGTCGGTCATTACATTATCTGTGGTTTCGGTCGAATTGGTTCGCTTATTTGCAAGGAATTCAAGGCAAACGGACTGAAATTTGTAATCATAGAGAAAAATGTGGATGCTGTAGAACGACTTGAAGATGACGGTTATCTCTACATGAAAGGGGATGCCACTCTTGACGAAACACTCCTCAAGGCCGGTATCAACAGAGCCAAGGGGCTTATTTCCGTGGTCACATCAGATACTGAAAACGTATATATCACATTGACCGCACGCGGACTTAACCCGGATCTTTACATTATGTCCCGTTCCGGTGAAGAGGGTTCTGATATCAAGCTTAAGCGGGCAGGGGCCAACAAGGTCGTTTCGCCATACACGATAGGCGGCAACCGCATGGCGCAGTCGATTTTGCGTCCTAATGTGGTAGATTTTATTGAAATAGCCACTGGTCATGAACATCTGGAATTACAGATGGAAGAAATAGATATCCCGGCTCACTCGGCTTTTGTGGGTGAAACTCTTGTCACCTCTGGATTCCGCAAGGAGATCGGTGTCATAATTGTAGGTATTAAGAAAAGTCACGGTAAGATGGTATTCAATCCCCATTCCCAGACCAGGATAGAGGAACATGATACACTGATCGTACTCGGAGACCCGGCTTCAATTCATAAACTTGAGGATCTGGTGGCTCGCACAGCTTCTGATGAAATTATTAAACAGCATAGGAAAGAGCACAATGGAAAATAAAATTCATGCCCATGTTCCTTACAGTCGCTTAGCAGAGCATCTTGAGTATGCCATCGCAAACAAAATTAACCCGGAGGTTTTCTTTTCTGCAGAGGCACTCGATCATCTGGTATTAGAGGAACTCGCCTCACTAGCCGGTGCACTACATGATTCTGGACTTAATACGACAATACACGCCCCTTTCCTGGATCTTAACCCGGGTGCGGTAGATCCGGATATCCGTGCAGCAACCCGCCATCGCATTCAACAAGTCATGAAGGCTGCCGAAATACTCCGGCCACGGGTCATAGTGGTTCACCCTGGATATTCTGATCTCTACTACGGAGAAAACCGCCTTATATGGCTCAAAAACAGCATTGATTTTTGGCAGGAATTTGTTGTCCAGGCTCGTGAACTTGGCACTATACTGGCTGTAGAAAATATCTTTGAAAAAGAGCCTTCAACAATCAAGGCGCTGCTTGATGAAATTGATGATCCATGCTTCAGGCACTGTTTTGATGTGGGGCACTGGAATATGTTTAAAACCGTTACCCTCGAGGAATGGTTTTGCGAACTGGGTGAATATGTGGTCGAAAGTCATATTCATGATAATCATGGCCGGTGCGACGAGCATCTACCGGTTGGCGAGGGTGCCATTGATTTTGAGCAGTTTTTCCCGATATTGACGCGGTATGCTCCCGCAGCAGTCTGGACGATCGAAGCGCACAACACAGAACACCTTCAGCGGGCATTGAAAAATATTAAAAAATACATGTAATTTCAATTTCTCATCAAGTATTAAATAAGGCGCATTGTAAAGCCGGTTTCGAGCTAGCGGAAATGTGACTTGATTTGGAATTTTCATAACCAGAAAAAGGGGTCTCAATGTCTGAAATGATTTTGGTAACCGGTGGTTGCGGTTATATTGGTAGTCATGTCGTGCGGCAGTTGTCGGAATCGGGTCGTACCGTTGTTGTCTATGATAATCTTTCCACCGGATTTCGCGATGCATTAACGCAGAATGAAGAGTTGGTAGAGGGTGAACTTGCTGATCGCGAGGGATTGGAAGACCTTTTTCAGCGCTATCGATTCACTACAGTTCTGCATTTTGCTGCGGCCATCATTGCCCCGGAATCTGTTTCTATGCCTCTGAAGTACTATGGCAATAATACACGTAATACTCTGGGGCTTTTGGAAACGTGCGTTAAATATGGCGTCAGACGATTCATTTTTTCAAGCACTGCAGCTGTTTACGGTTTTCCCGACGGCGGAGTTGCATCTGAAGACAGTACATTATCGCCGATCAATCCCTATGGCACATCCAAGCTGATGAGTGAATGGATGCTGCGTGACATTGCTGAAGCTCATGGCATGCAGTATGTCGCACTCCGCTATTTTAATGTGGCCGGTGCCGACCCGCAGGCCCGCATGGGTCAGCGCACTCAGGATGCCACACATTTAATCAAGGTCGCCTGTCAGGCAGCGCTCGGAATGAGGGAAAGTGTCAGTGTCTACGGCACTGACTATCCGACTCCTGACGGGACCGGAATTCGCGATTATATTCACATCGAAGATCTTGCTTCTGCTCATCTCTGTGCATTGGAGTATCTTGAAAAAGGTGGGGCATCGACTGCAATGAATGTCGGATATGGTCACGGCAGCAGTGTCCGTGAGGTGTTGGAGGTCGTTAAAAAAGTCAGTGGAGCAGATCTGAAGATCGTCGAAGCAGAGCGTAGGCCTGGAGACCCGGCCTCGCTGGTGGCCAGAGCGGATAAAATCAAATCACTAACCGGATGGCAGCCGCGCTTTAACAACCTTGAATCAATTGTGTCGGATGCTTGGCGATGGGAAAGCCGTTTATCAGGAAATAGGAGCTAATTACTGGACTTTGAACCCTTTTTTTCGATGGAATTTATTGTCTTATGTGTTATAAGAAACGCCACTTGACGCTCTAGCAATACTGCCTCTGCTTACAGGATGACATGGACTTTACTTCACTTTACAGTACCAGAATTCAAACGACCTTCGATGATGATCAGGCCGATATTCTCAGAATATTTCACGACAAAGGCACCGGTAAAGATGGCTCCAAAGTTACTCTTGCCAACTATTACAAGGGCTTGCCCATTATATATCCAGCTACTATTCTTGGAGTAGAGCGTGGTAATCTTGACCTTGATGTAAATATGCAGCAAGCGGTTGCAATAGCCAGCGACCATTACACATTGATTCGCAGTAAGCTTTTTCCTTATCCCATCGCTGCTCATGTCCAGTATGTAAATATCAAAAAACACGCGGTTTCACTTAACAAGCTTTGTTATGTCGAAGTGCTTGCTGAGAAGCGTGCGGCAGTACGATTAAATCTGGAGCCGCCGGTACGTGCCACAATACAGTGCGAGGATCAATCTCTTGTCGGTGAACTGCAGGATATTTCGACGCAGGGGGCTGCCGTCACGGTAGATGATTACATCATGTTGGAGAATGGGAGTGGGGCTGAAATAACGGTGAAATTTATGCTTCCGGACCCGGTGCTGATGAAACAGAGCCTGATCAAGGTGCCGGCAACTCTTGTTGCTATTGCCGGTAGCTCTTCGCCTTATCTGTATAAGTTTAAAATTATGCCTGAAAAACATCAGGAACAGCTGATATCCCGCTACAGCTTTCAACGTCAGGTAGAAATTATCCGCAGTTTAAAGGATATTGCCGGTTGATTGCAGTTCCTTTCGTGCGAATTATAGTGTGTAAGGTTTTAAACATTTAGAACTCTTTTTGGGTCATCAAAATCAAAACCATCGTCTTCCTCAGTAGCAGAATCAGAGTTGAATAAGGCTTTGATTGAGTCAAGTAGAATATCCTCAATGCAGTATCCCCCCTCCAGTAAAAGATTTTTAACCCCGACCGCCGGAATAATGCGACATAATTCTGTAATACTGAATTCCTCGAGAATAACGGGCAGCATTCCCATCAGCTCCGCCTTGCTCAGTTTTAAGGTAAACACCTTTTCGCAAAGGATCGGATCAATAATCCTGAATAGCTTTATAAAACGATCAAGTTCCACTGTTGTTGCATTGGCAAGGAAATGAGTGGCTATAACGTTCATCATTATTTCGTACTTGTCATGTGTCCGGTATAGAGATGCCCTTAGAATGCCCTGTTTGTCGAGGGTGCCATTTGCCAGGCAAGTCAAAATGCCCTTGGCAAAATGCCGGTAATTGTTGAGAATAAACGTCATTCCCCAACCACAGGGGGTTGTCCAGCACCCGGAGTCACCGGCGAAAGCGACCCGATCCTCAGCGATCTGTTGGGAAAGTGCCCCTGACGGATACCAGCCGTAGCGAAAGCTGGATACTTTCAGATTGTGAAATTCCTTTGTAGTCTCTTCACTGCTAATGATACGTGTATACTCTGCTTTCATTGTTTCCAGATCGATCTTTTCCTTACAAAGATAGAGAATTAAAGAATAAGAGCTCTTTTCGTCCAGGATCTCATATTCAAAAACCGGCTTTCCGTCGGCTAGCGAGCCGGGGTCTGCATCCTTGAACGTTTGCCACATCATGTAATCGCCAACCTGCATATCGCCAATGCCATCCGGATGCTCTCCAACAGCTCCATAAACTGACCACCAGTAGAACTCGCTTTGATCGATAGCGTATTTCTTTATGATTGACGAGTTATACCCGGATGCGTCAATCAGCAGCCTTCCCCGGAATGTGCCGAGACTGCTAGTCACCGTTACGCCTGAGTCGTCAGTTTCGTGATCCAGGTACAGGCAGTTATCGAGAACGTTGGATCCGTTGTTCCGAATAACTCCAACCCAGTGTGTCAGGAGCTCACGATCTTTTATGTACGGATAGCTGTCATACAGCTTTGCTTTCCAGGCCAGATCATCGCCGTTCATGCTGTATGTTCTGGTGAGGAATCGAGTTACTCCGCCGTATGAAAATGGCCGGGTAACCTCGTCCAGCACCTCCGGCGGTACAAACCAGAACCTGTCCGTTGTTCCCGCAATCCCCTTTTCAAGTACCAATACACGGCAACGGGCTGAAAGTTCAGAGCCGATACTGAGACCGGCCGGGCCACCACCGACAATCACGACATCAAATACGTCTTCATGCATCTGTATTACTCCTTCCGTGCGCTCTCATGCCCAGTTTCTCCTGAACTTGCGCCGACAGGAATGCCTTCACGACAGCAGAGTCAAACTGAGTGCCGCTGAATTTGATCAATTCATTGAATGCAACATCCAGAGATAGAGCCTTGCGGTACGGTCGGTCGGTTGTCATGGCATCGAAAGAGTCAGCCACTGCAATAATTCTGGCGGTTATGTCGATGGCATCTCCTTTTAACCCGAGCGGATACCCCTTGCCATCGCAACGTTCGTGGTGAAACTTTACGCCAGGAATGACGTCCTTCAGATGCTTGATGTGCTTCAATATCTCTTCTCCATAAGTCGGATGCCTTTTCATCTGCACGAATTCTTCATTGGTTAGCGGCCCGTTTTTTAGAAGTACATCATCGCGCACCCCCAGTTTGCCAATATCATGCAACGCCGCCGCCAGTTCGAGCCTGAGGAAATACTCTTCCGGCAGTTCAAGCCCTTCAGCAATAGCTAGGCTGTAGTCAACCACTCGTTTTGTATGGTTCCCGGTATAGGGGTCACGTTTTTCTATTGTTTCTGCCAATGTTCGCACCATAGCGAAGAAAGTTTCTTTCAGGCGGTTGTAGAGCAGAGCTTTTTCAAGCGCCACAGCGGTCTGGTCAGAAAGTGTGGTGAGTAACTTCAAGTCTCTGGCCGGATACTCCCTCTTATCTAGGCTACCGACGCAAACATACCCGACCGTCTTTTCCTGAATTTTCAAGGGGGCGCACATCATGGAGCTGAATATTTGAGGAGAACCGGTGCAGCGGGAGTCAGCAGTCAGGTCATTTACAATTTCCGGCGCTGCGGTTACCAGAAAGTTTTCCACGAGCTCCCCCGGCTCAAGAGATGTTATCAGTAAATCCCCGTCGCTGCCGTCGTCAGAAATTATCTCGATTATGGCATCATTGTCGTCACAGAGCAAAACAGCAATAATATCAGCCGTTAGCATGGTCCTGATTTCACCGGTGATAATTTTGATTACCTCTTTTTTGTCCATACAACTACCTATTTTCGCCCCTAAATCGCATAACATACTTATTTCACGATATTTTTCAAGGGTTTCGCGGCCGAGAGCTGTCCTTTCGAATTCGGCATTTACCATGTACTGAAGCGTGGATGCTACAATAGTACAGTCCTCTCCGCCTTTTACTGTACCGATAACATTGTCCTCACTATTTATGGAAATCGTCCGGCTGAAAAACTGATCTCCGTAAGGATCACCGAATAGCATTGTACCTTCACAGTCACAAATACAGACAGGTAATCTCACTGCCTGACAAATTTCCCGAACAAGTGTCAATACTTCTGGCTTTGCCAGTAATTTTTTTATTACAGCTTTTGCCATGTATATCCTCTCCGCCTATAAAATTGGAGTTTTACAGGTTGTATGTAATTGCCTTACTGTAATTTCCCGCGCTTTAGCAAGGACTTCATCGGGATTAAAGGGCTTTGTCATGTACTGGTCTGATCCAACCTCTCGCCCCTTTTCTTTGTCAAACTCCTGACCTTTGGCGGTCAGCAGAACGATGTAGATGTCTGTCATGCCGATTTCGTTCTTTACAATATTACAGACTTCGAACCCGTTCATCTTTGGCATCATCACATCGAGAAACACGAGGCATGGTCGCTCGTTTTTGATGAGAGACAGCGCCTCTTCACCATTTGTGGCAGTCAGCAGCTCTACTCCCTCATCTTCCAAATCTTCCAGCGTAAGTTCGAGTAATTGGCGGATGAATGGTTCGTCATCAACTATCAAAATCTTTGTCATTTGTGATCTTCTCCTGTTTGAATCAAGCTATTTTGCAAATTTTCGAGAGGCACAGCAGGAATCGTAAAAAAGAACGTACTGCCCTTGCCTTGCACACTCTCAACCCAAATACTTCCGCCGTGGAATTCGACGATTTCCCGGCATATAGGCAATCCGAGGCCGGTACCTTTAGGTTTGTCCGTTAGCGTGTCACCGACCTGCCTGAACTTTTCAAACACTTTGTCCTGATCCTCCGGGCTGATGCCGATTCCAGTGTCGGTGATGCCGACCTGAATGAATTGCCTACCCTGGTATTCTGGCGTCAAGATGGTATGAATGGTTATGGAACCGTCATTGGTAAACTTCCAGGCGTTGGAGAGCAGGTTTATTACCACCTGAATCAAGCGGTCACGGTCGCCGTATATTTGCGGCAGCCCTTCATCGCTTTCTTTTATCAGCTCCAGACTTTTCTGTTCTAACAGCGAGGAGACCGCCGTTGCTGCCCGATTGATGATCTCGGAAATCGAAATTTGCTGCACGTTCCAGGTGATCTTGCCGGCTTCCATTTTAGCGAGATCAAGAACATCATCGATCAGAACGGTGAGTCGTTCTCCCTCAATTACAATAATTTCAGTGACCTCCCGGATTTGTCCCAGAGCTTTGGCTGCTTTTTTGTCTTCAAGTTTGAGTGCCGGCAGCACGGACTCGTCAAGCTTCTTTTTGATAATCCGGGCAAAGCCGAGTACCGAAGTGAGTGGAGTCCGTAATTCATGAGATACAGTACTTAGGAAGCTGGATTTAATTCTGTTAGCTTCTTCTGCCGCTTCTTCAGCTCTCTTTCGGATTTGTATCTCTTCGCTTAATTCCTTCGTTCGTTCCTCTACCTTCTGTTCCAGAGTGCGGCTGTACACTTCCAGTTCGCTGGTGGCAGATTTTAGCCCCTCATACAACCGGGCGTTTTCGATTGAAATGGCAATTTGCGATGAGAGTAGATCAAGTACCTTGAGTCTTTGTTTGGTGAATGCTCCGGTGGCGAGATTGTTTTCCAGATAGAGGACGCCGGTCATTCTCCCCTGATTGATAATGGGGGTGCAGAGAACTGATTTAGGCATATTTTCAAGAATGTACGGATCGTGGGTAAATTTGCCGCTTGTGGCGGCATCATCCAGTACTACATGATCATTCGTTCTGGTCACATAGTTGATGACAGATTCCGGCAGAGTTCTGCAGCCGTCAACCGCCAAGGATAACAGCACAATTGTGCTGTCGGGGTCTGTTGTACCCTCGGCCTCGATGAATAGTTTGCCGTCCCTTTTCAGAATAAGCAGCCCACGGGTGGCTCCAGCGTTTTCAATAACAAAACCGAGTAATAGGTGCAGCAACCGATCAAGATAAACCTCTCCAGAAATGGCCTGAGACACTTTGATAACTGTCATCATGTCCAGAGTCCCGCTGCCGCTGGTTGTTGACGCTGCAGTAGAGGTATGAGTGATCTCTTCATTTAAGGAGGGTATCATCTCCTGAGTGGTACACCAGTCGGGGTAACAATCCTCCAGAAGTTTCACTTTTGCACTTGCACCCCAGGTGTTAAAGCCGTCACGGGCTTTTAAAATGCAGGCTTGCGCGGCTGTGCCAGCTCCCTGCGTCATATACACTCTGGCCGTCAGTTCGGAGGCAATTGCCACACAGTGAATGAATCCATTCACTCTTGCGGAAGCGGCCGCTTTCTCAAGAAGACTGATTGCCTGATATGACGCTCCGTTTATGCGGGCGATTTCCCCCGCCACCAACAGCTCTTTATGTTGGAAATTCTCCGGGCTGTGTTTGGCCCAGCCGGCAAGCTTCCTGAGGTTTCTCTTCAGAAGCGCTTTAAGGCGCAACTGCCGCAATAACGACAGTCCAGGCCAGGCAGAAGTCACTGCCAGAGAAAAATATAGATAGTGATCTGCATGATACGACTGACAGAGTGCCTCTTCGGATAACTTCTCGGATTCTTCGGCCATGTCCAGGGCGTTTTCATAGTCGCCAAGGATATAGAACGTCATGCATTTGAAAAGGTAGTACCCCTGTAATGGGACTAATGCCTTTTTAACTTTCATAATGATCAGTTGCTCTGCTTCGTTGTTATTACCGTCGGATAAACTTGTAAGCCCAATGCTCCTGCCCTTCAGGCAGAGGGCCGCCTGTTGCACAACCATTACGAAGAGAACCGCATCTTCGTTTTGAACTCTCCGCAGGAATTCGAGATACCGCTGTCCCTCTCCCATAAGAGTATCAAGAGGACTGCCAAGCGTTAACAGGTGGAGGATACGGGCCAGTAGCGAATAACCGGCATACATGAGGTCACCGCTCCTTAGGCAATCCTGGAAAATATCCTTAAGGGCTTCAGCCCCCTGCACAAGCGGTTTCTTGCGGTGGGCAATGAAATTTTGAAATACAAAGGCGGTCTTACCGGCAGCAAGGATATTTCCGGATTGTTCATTAAGCCTGATCGCCAGGATGCCAAAGTCATAGCCGGCATCAAACTCACCAAAAGCGGCAGTAATCATCATTCCATAAAGTGCGTAAGCTACTGAAGACAGGGCGTTGTTGCCATGCTCGAGTGATAAGTTGACCATCATCATGGCGATCAGAGCAAACTGGTTTTTATCATGCAGGTAAGATGGCGCTCCGATGTTCGACAAAATGCTCATTATGGCCAGGCGGTCAGGATCGGACATCTCCGGCAGTCGGATCAGCTCTGCAATAGCGGCATATCCCTCGCGTTTTCTTTTCGCCCGAAGCTGTCTGGATTTTAGGTACTGCATTAATATGGCCGGCTTGCCGGGAGTGAATGGCAGAGATACTCCGAAAAGTTCAAGCGCCTCAGCACCAAGTTTTATAGCTTCTCCGAAACGCCCAAGGTTGGCGCAGAGGACTATTTTGATATTGTAGACAACCGCCTTCTCTGCGGGGGAGCGAAGGTTTCGGAGGTTCTCGTCAAATAGCCGTTCTGCCTGTTCGAAATTACTGCAGAGCAATTCACATTCAAGCCGTTTTATATGAAGAGCGCTGGTCAGATCATAGTCATTCTGCCATGGATTGTCCGTCAACAGTTCCATGCCGGCGGTGAGATATTTTAGGCCGGATTCGTAGGCGTTGGAGGCCAGTGCTTTTTCTCCGGCCCTCAAACTAAGCCCGGCTACCAATCGCCTCTCTGTCGGATC
Organism: uncultured Geobacteraceae bacterium; assembly: GCA_903875605.1. Classification (GTDB taxonomy): domain Bacteria; phylum Desulfobacterota; class Desulfuromonadia; order Geobacterales; family Pseudopelobacteraceae; genus JACRCG01. The sequence goes on from CAIQWT010000061.1 coordinate 73,282, forward strand.
ATTAATCAGCGTCCGCGTGTTGTCCAGATGGTTTAATATATCAAACAAACGTGCTTCGCGCTCCTCTGGAGAGGCTATCTCCAACAGTTGCCGCCCGATCCTGATGTGGATCGCACGCCTGTCATCTTCCTCCATAAGCATGTAGGAAGCCTGTTGGACTCCATCGTGGATGAAAGAGAACGTCACAGGCATCTGTGCTTCGTCCCAGCCTTCGATACGGAAGCTGCCATCGGTAATTATGAATCCGCCACTGATGGCAGGATAAAGATCTCGAGCCGTAGCACCCGGCGCTTGCATCATAACGTGGGCGAGAGTGGCGAGGGTGAACTGGTTGCCTATACAGGCCCCGAAACTCAATGTATGCCGGGTGGCATCCGGCAAATTTCGCAGCTTTCCGGCTATTAAATCCGCCATGCTGTCAGCGATTCGAACCTGCTCAATACGCTTTAAATTCCACCCCCAACTATTTGTTGAAGCTTCAAAAGTCAGCAGTCCTTCATCATGGAGCGTCTTTAAAAGTTCATTGATAAAGTACGGATTTCCTCCGGTTTTGGTGAGCAGCAGATCTGCCAGCGGTCGAGAGTCTTTTTCGGGGCGGGTAAACGATTCACCGATCAGTCTGGTTATGTCGCCGGACCCTAGTGGTCCTAGCGAAATAGTGTGATGAACTGCTCCGGAATCCTGAATTTCCTCCATGGTGCGCATTAAAGGATGAGTGCTGTCCACTTCGTTGTCGCGGTAAGCTCCAATCAGCAGGACATGGCGCGTATCAGGGGCGGATATAATGTTATGTATCAGTTTCAGGGATGCGGTGTCGGCCCAATGGAGGTCGTCTGTAAAAATAACAAGCGGGTGCTCTCTTCTGGCAAAAACACCAACGAACTGTCGGAAAACCAGATTAAAACGATTTTGTGATTCAGCAGAAGGAAGTTCCGGCAATGCTGGTTGCTCGCCAATAATCTGTTGTACTTCAGGTATTACATCTATAATTACCTGGCCGTTGCGATCGATGGCTTCCGTCAACTGTTTTTTCCAACGATTTATAGCGGTGTCACTTTCGGTAAGAATCTGGTTAACCAGATCGCGAAAGGCCTGGATCAAGCATACATAGGGGGTGTCACGCTGGAACTGATCAAATTTTCCGCTGATAAAATAACCGTGATGCTTGACAACCGGTTTGTGAATTTCCCTGACAATGCTCGATTTGCCTATTCCGGAGTAGCCGGTCACAAGCACAAGTTCTGACCCGCCTTCACAGACCCGTTCAAAGGCGTCGAGCAGGGTTGAAATTTCTTTGTCTCTACCGTAGAGCTTTTGAGCGATTTGAAAACGATTCGAAATGTCCTGACCGCCGGGTATAAAAAAAGTGATTCTTCCGGCTGAACCAAGCTGTTCAATGCACATTTCAAGGTCTGCGACGAGGCCTTTGGCGCTCTGATAGCGTTCTTCGGCTGTCTTGGCCATTAATCTCATTATTATGGCAGAGAGCGTTTCCGGAATTTCGCCATTAACCAGATGGGGGTGGATTGGAGGCCTGGCAATATGACAGTGCACCCATTCCAGCTGGTCTTTCGCTTGAAATGGGAGTCGCCCGGTCAGCAGCTCGTAAAAAGATACGCCGGTAGAATAAAAGTCGGTACGATAGTCTACTGCCCGGTTCATGCGTCCGGTCTGCTCAGGAGACATGTAGATGACGCTGCCCTCAAAAAAGTCGGAGATAACCGCTGTGTAATATTCCTGTTGCAGGCGTGATGAAATGCCGAAGTCTGTTATTTTTGTTACACTGTTAGATGGATTTACTATGAAGTTGGAAGGTTTAATGTCTTTATGGACGATTTGGCGGGAATGTAATTCACCAAGTGCTTTCGCAATCTGAACTGCGCATTTGAGGAATCCGGCAGTGTCCATTCCTTCTGCCGGTATACGGCTTTTCAGTGATACTCCGCCAAAGTCTTCAAGAATCAACGCCGGGACTCCGTCGCATGATTCGAGGGCTATGGTTGCTACTACATTGTCAAGATGGAGGTCTCTGCCGATTTCGTATTCATGTTTCAGGCGGCCGAAGTTTTCTGGTGTGGCGTACTCAGGTTGCAGGGTTTTGATGACTACCGGCAGGGAATCGTGACTACGCATTCCTTGATAGACTACTGTACGGTTGCCACGGTATAGAAGCGTAGATATGCAGTATCCGGGGATGACAATCATGCAAAAACCTTTGCCCTGATGCCTCCTTAAAAGAAAAAGGCATTGAACGATAGATGTGTTTGCTCTTATGTTTCACTATTGCTGCATATATAAAGGGATTATATTGAAAAGCCAACTGAAATGTGAGTTGTTTAACGGAAGGAGGTGTAAGCTAATTTTGTGAAGGAATGGTAGAGGAACGCTGAAGTTCGTTATATACGGGCAGCGGAAGCAGTTTACCGTCTGTTATGCGGAGCATACTGAAATGCAGATGTGTAGGGGAACGGCGTTTGGCTGCATTGAGCCCGCTGCGCCCCATGGTTGCCAACAGGTCGCCCGGCTTTACTATTGTCCCCGGTTCCACAAACAGCTCCTCATTATGGGCGTAGTAGACCAGCAGATCATTAGCGGGATCATAAACCCAGATATATTTTCCCCCACGCAGTTTACTTCCCTGCTGCCATTCTTTTTCAAACGCCACAACAACCCCGCCGGTCATGGATACGATCTGAACAGCTTTGCCACTGCGGTCATCGCGACTGTCCTGATTCCGGTCACGAATAAAAATGTCATACGCAGGGTGTCCGCCGTGACTGTTGCCGCTGAAGAAGTCGTAACCACGAGGGGTGAAGCCATGATTCCCCCGCTTCTCTATAGCTCCGGCATTGTATCCTGCTACAGGGAAAACCCAGCTATTTGCCGGGTAATCCATGCCGTCTCGCAGGTAGTATTCCGTCCGGATTTCGGCCAGTCGGGTTAACAGTTCAGGACGAGTTGTGTCCTTACCGACTCTGCCATCACGAATTAGGGTATTAAATTTATTGAAAGCGGAACAAAGCGAGCTTTTTTCCTCAGTGGCTGATGTGGGTGCAGCTGCTGACGTCTCCGTAAAGAACGGCAGCAGCAGGCAGAAAAAAGCCATAAACAGCCCACAGTGGTTGTGTTTCATGAGGGTATTCCTTCAGTTTGACGGGATAATCTACTATATCCCACCGGTAATTTACATCTTGTGGTCGTGCTGTTTGTGATCTTGCGGTTTCATGCTCTTTGTGCGTTCTGCTTCATCCTTTTCAGCGGCCTTAAGAGTCTCATCGAAAGCTGCCAACTTGCCGCCATTAACCTTGACAAAGGCTTCGGCGTCTTTTTTGTCAGCAAAAGCCCATTTGGCAACCTTGGTCATAACGCCTTTTTTACTACCACCAATAACCCATGTAGCTACTTTGGCATCGGTCAGTTTTTTGGTGTTGTAATCAGCAACCTGGAAAGATTTAACCTCTTTTTTAGCATCTTTAATGTCCGTCACCACGCAGTTGATGCTGCAGGTGCCGGCGCTGCTGCCATCGGCATAGCTTACCACCATGCGGCTGTGAGCAAATTTTGTGCGATCCATACCGCAATGCTTACAAGCATCCGGTGCTTCTACCTTGTCAGCGGCGAGACAGGTGGTTCCGAGTGATAATACGAGCAAAATGGCAATCCAGATTTTCTTCATGTTGATGGTCTCCTTTTTAGATAGTAGTACTTCACTTATAACACTATTTTCGTATAACAGACCAATATGTATGGTGATATAGCGTTTATTTGCGCAATTTCGGAGCTGCATCTTCTCCTGCAGCTGCCAGTGCTTCCGCCCATGTAGAGACAGTGCCGCCGTAGGCCGCAACGAACTTTTGTGCAGTTTGATTGGTGGCAAATGCCCATTTAGCCCTCATTGTCATGACGCCACGCTTCTTGCCACCTATCACCCAGAAAGCTTTTTCCGCACCAATCAATTTTCTTGTGTCACGATCAGCAACCTTGTACGTGACACCCTCAGCGCCTTTACCGTTACCCAGTTCAGTAATCACACAGTGCAGCGAACAGGTACCAATCTGCCTGCCATCCCTGAATTCTAACAGCATCCGGCTGTAGCCGTAGGCTTTACGATCCATTCCGCATTGTTTGCAGTCGCGATGCTGATCGATATCAGTCTCTGCTAAGGCGGTTGTGGAAATGATGGATAGCAACATAACTGCGATTGAAAATACAAGGGATATTCTTTGCTTCATAACGACTCCAATAGTTATTTAATGACCATCAGGGCAGGGCGCTGAGGTTTGCTCTCAGGTTGACTCCGTCACGATAATCTTCGTTCATTCTGATAATGCCGGAACGATCTATCACCACCGTGGTGCCCATGGTGGCCTGGAATATATTGGTAAGACTATGGTTAGTATCGGCGAGTGTTGTAAAAATACCACCTGCATAACCATTTGCAGACGCGGAACTGGCCGCCTCTGCGATGCTTCCGGAAACATAGTCAACAAGGTAAAAGTTAACATCAGTATAAGATGGAGCAGTGTTGGCTCTCATGTTGTTCATGTGACTGTCGCAGATCGGGCACCACATGGTGAAGTAGAAGACAGCCCCTCTTTTTCCTGCTGTGGAGGATACCAACGTTACATTGTTGCCATTTGAATCATAAACTGAAAAATCGGAAGATTTCTGGGTGACATTGCCGCCACTGCTGTCAGCCAACACAGAAGGGCGCTTATCTTCACCAGAAGGGATCAAATTATCACCGCAGCCAGACATAACAATTAGCAATAGCAATCCAACAAGTCTAAAGGAATACATAACGCACCCCCACCGAAATCACATCTGTTGCCGGGAAGTTTTCTCCCCAGCCGTTCATCTTAATAGCGTGATTCCATCCCGCTCTGGCACTCCAGTTATTATCGTTATTTGAATATGAAAGCGCCATGCCCACGGACTGCTTGTTGAAACCGCTGCCACTGTCCTGTTTTCCATTGAAACTGGCATCTGCTTCCTTCATGTAAGCGTAGGAAGCAGTTCCTGTTATGCTGTCGCCACCGGTGCCAATAACGTAAGTATAGCCGGTGGATAGCGATGCCGAGAATCGATCTCCCAAATCTTTTTTGTACGGCTCTACATATTTCCCATATTCGCGATTGATTGTTCGCTCAAGGTATGTACCATAGGTGAGAGAAAGTGAGGTATTCCATGGGCGAATTGTTTTCTCAACCAATAGCGTACCGTCCAGGCGATAAAATCCGCGACCGGTAATGTCAAAACTGCTCTGCTGGTTGTCGTACGGAGAGATGCCGGTGGGAACCAGCAGCGATAATCCCACTGACACTCCAGGTGTCATGTCGCCAATATCACGCACCTTCCAGGCTGAATTGTCATCCAAAACCTCATACGTCAGAGATACTGCCGTGTCACCAAGTCCACTAGTCTGCGAAGAAACGCCCGAATAGCTGTTGTCGTTCCATACGTATGGCAGTGAAATACCTGCCTGCCAGTCTTTGGCAAAGCGGTAGCCTGACACGGCATTGACCCTGTACTGTCTTAAATTAGAACCGGGTGGATCCGTAACATATTTTCTGCTTTGGTTCCAGTACCCATCGTAAAATTCAGTGTCAAAGGAAAGATCGACAACAGCTACGGCGTATTTTGGAACAGTGAGAGATGCTGCCGAACCCCCACCGCAGCAGGAAGCAGCAAAGGAGTCGGTTGGGGAAATTGTGGCAGCCCCCACCAGGAGGGCTGCAATTGCGTAGGATGTAAAGTTAGAGGTCATAGTCGTTACATGCCGACTATGGTGAAGTCGCCGTACGCATTGGATGCTCCAACAGCGGCGCCATCGGTCGTTTTTTGCTCGCCATTGACTGTGAGCCGGACATAAAGGTGTGAACCGGCTGCGAGCGGTGCCAGACCGGACTTGGACCATCGCCCACTGCCGTTGTCAGAAAGCGCAGTCCAGGTCGCTTTGTCATTAGAAACATCAACAGTCATGTCTGTGACCGGTACAGCAGTGTTCATCTGATTGTGAAGCGTTGTGCCAACTGAAACAGCGGGAAATGTCATCATCGCACTATCATCCACCGCAGTGATGAAAAACTTAGCATTACTTCCAACGATACCATCGTTAAATACCTGGTAGGTACGGGAGGTACTTCCCAGCATACTGCCGATCTTGTCGTTTACCCCCTTCAGTTTAATAATACTTCCCATTGCCATGGCCACATTTGGATGAAAGGTTACCGTTTCTCCGTCAACAGTAAATTCTAGGTTCCATGTGCCCATTGAACTTCCGTCAGCAGCAATGGATGCCATAACGAAATAAATAGTACCGGAATAGGTGCCGTCTCCGTTGCTGCTCAGGGCATCATAGGGAGTGGAATGACTCGTGCTGGGTATCATGGTCATCGTAGGTGCAAGCGTAATTGTCTTGCCGGCAACCGTGGCACCGGTAGTTTTGTTTGTCAGTCTGAGTTTGTAGGTGGTTTTTCCTTCGGCTGCTGTTGTAAGCGGTATGTACTCAATTTTGTATGAAGTTGTTGTGACGGATTCATACTTTGGTTCTGAAGTGGAGTTCCCGCATGCAGAAACCAGGGTTATAGCCAAGATCAGTAAAAACAGATTCATGATATTTTTTAAATGCATATGATATCTCCGATTAATTATAAGTTGGTTTGTGGCACAGCGATACAATCTATCTCGTCATCAGGCAAAATAGATAGATAGCGCGACTGCACCAAAAACAGCAATTGCCTGATTCCAAAGGCGGTCGCAGTGGTAATTTATGGCAGATTGATTCAGGAAATTATCGGAGGTGGATCAGGCGGATCGCTGTAACGCGATATCAGGCGGTCCGGATGGGTGCCGGTGAGGGGTGTTTGCTCAGGTGAAGGGCTTTCCCCGGCAAAAACGGATGGCAGATGCTGAGGTGATTCTATGCTGAGAATGGTGAATAGTTTACCGTTTCCGCAGGGTCTACGGCTGATTGTTGTCGTTCTTTGTTTTTGCGGGGCAGGGGAGGCAATTGCCTGCTCTTCCGTTCTGTTTGTCTGGCCTTCCTGGCTTTGAACATCGCAACAACTGGAACCTTTTACTGCTGTTTTAGCCGTTTGATAAGCAGGTATTTCGCACTGCTCATTTTTTGAACGGAGGTGGTCGTCATTCAACCGGTTTTTTTTCTGCCAGCAGCAACAGGTGTGGGTCGCACTTCGCTCAAGTGAACAGCCGTCTACTTTACAGTCGCCGGAACATTCCCCGGGAACCGCATGAGCGATTAGCTTTGACTGCATGGCAAATGGCGCCAAAGGACAGAAAGCGATAATCATATAGATGGTAGTCAGCAGCAGTGAGGTAATGTAGCGGTGACACTTTCTCATAGTCGTAACTGTGCCAATATTAAACCGGAGTTGTCAAGTACAATAATTCCGGTTTGAGGAGCCAGTAAAGGGGGCAACATTCCGTCTTTACGGGCTAAAAAGTTGGAAATGCTCTCTTCGTTACAGGACCTTTTTCATCTCTGTGCCACAACCGCATTTACCAGGTTTCTGGCTGACTGTGCCGCATATACATCCGTCGCCGCAAGCACAGGCATATTTTGCTTTGGCAGGAAAGTTAAGATTATTGCCGTCAACTTTAACTGCCACCTTATCCTTACTTACACTGCTGACTACACCTTTGCCGAGCGCGTTTCCGCAACCGCATTTTCCCTCTTTGTTAGCCATGGTTTTGCAGTCACAACTGTCACCACAAGTACATACGTACACAGAATCACCTTTTTTGTAGACCGGCAGGGTTTTGTCGGCAAAGGCCACAACGGCAAACAGCAACAAACCTGTAACAAACAAACTGATGAGTCTTTTCTTCATGGGTACGTCTCCTTTGAGATTTGATAGAAATATGTAGGTAAATTATCAAATACATCTGAAAAAATCAATTCGGATATTATTAAGCAATATTACCGTCATAGCGGCATAACAGCGGCTGTAATAGAATCCCAGGCGCGTGTTTGGCTGCGGCCTGCGTGGCACGGTCGGCCACAAGTTTCATGAGCTCTTTGTTGAAATCAGTAGCTACGGCTATTTCCCTGGCAGTATTGGCGTGCGAAATTATTGCAAGATATTCGGGAGGAATGTGCGCAGTCTCGGCCCACTCCAGAAGTACAGCTAGATCAAGCTCGGAGGCCGCAGCATGAGTGTTCTCATGGCCGCAGGCTATCTTGAGCAGTTTGGCAAACTGGCAGGCGATGATTGGTCGACTGAAGCCGCGCTTCATGCATGACAGTAGAGCATAAGCAACGTGATCCCCCATCATTATGTAGGCTTCATCCGATAGGGTGAATGGCGAGGGGTGAATGGTATAGTTTTTTTGAGCCGCTATCTCACTGCTACGGCCGGTAGAAAGAATAACCGTTTTACAACCGCACGCTTTGGCAACGTCAAGCGCGGCATCGATGGTGTCTGTCCATGCCTTGGTCGAAATGGGGCGAACGATACCGGTAGTGCCAAGAATAGAAAGGCCGCCAATGATTCCGAGCCTGGCATTAAGGGTCTTTTTTGCACGCTCATCACCATCGGGAATAGAGATAACAATTTTGAATTTTGAACTCTGGATTTTAAATTCTGTCAGAACAGAACCGACAGCTTGTTCGATCATTAGGCGCGGTACCGGATTTATGGCCCATTCGCCAGGTGGAATTGCCAACCCCGGCTTGGTAACTTTACCTATGCCTTTTCCACCTTCGATGAGCAGTTCCCTTTCGCTTGATTGGTGGTGTTCTGCAACGGTAGCCCACACTTCAGCCCCGTTGGTAATGTCCGGATCATCTCCGGCATCCTTTGCCACGAAACAGCTCGCCTCGTTGGCTGAAAACGACTGGCCATTCAGCAGAAAGGTGGCGCTGATTCCGGCGGGAAGATCAATAGTTACTTCAGATAACGGGGCTTGACCAACCAGCATGAGAGCAGCACCTTTTGCCGCTGCCGCGGCGCAGGTTCCTGTGGTGTATCCCGAGCGGAGCTCCCTTTTCATCGCTGTGCAGTTGCCAGTATAGCCAGCGCATTCACTACGGCGGCTGCCACATTGGAACCGCCCTTGCGCCCGATGTTGGTGATGAATGGAATGTCATAGGTGCAGGAAGCCAGGGCGTTCTTACTCTCTTCTGCGCCGACAAAGCCAACCGGCAGGCCGATAATGAGGGCTGGTTTAGCAGCACCGGTTTCAATCAGGCGGAGCAGCTCAAACAGTGCAGTTGGGGCGTTGCCTATGACAAAAATACGGTTTTCCGGATTGGCTACGGACTTGCGCATAGCGGATATGGAGCGTGTTATGCCTTCGACTCTTGCCTGATCCGCTACGTCTTGGTCGGCGACATGGCAGGAGACCGGACAACCCAGTGGGGACAAGCGCGGTTTACTGATTCCGGAAAGGGCCATGTTTGTGTCGGTAACAATGCCGGCACCACTTCTCAGTGCGGCAATGGCCTTGTCAACCAAGTCATCTGACATCACCATCGACTGAGCGTACTCAAAATCGGCGCTGGTGTGGATTGCACGGCGCACGATCTGCCATTCTTGCCAGGGCCAACCATGATCGCCGGCTTCTGCGTCAATGATACGAAATGATTCAACTTCAATGTCTTCAGGCTTCATGCTCAATGAGTCCATCAGCTCCACCCCAATCTTTCTAGTGATTCGTTAATGCGTTCGGTTTCTATCTCGGCAAGTTTATGATGAACCCCCAGATGCCCTCCCATCTCCATGATCAATCCCGGGTGACGCTTCTGGGCTTCTTCGATCTCTTCCGGCAGGTCATGCTGGACATGGGCACCCATGAAGAGGAAATACGGCATCAGCAGGATGCGCTCTGAACCACGGATGACGCAGGTGTCAATCCCCTGCTGAATATTAGGTTCATGAAGTTCGCGGAATGCAACCTCAACGATTTCAAAACCGGTCATTTCCTGGACCATCGTTGCAACTTCACGGGCCGCATTGTTGGCTTCGGCAATGCGGCTGCCGTGAGCCATCATCAGAATTGCTGTTTTCATGGTTCCTCGCTCTTTGCTTCGTAAATCTCTTATTTGCTGAAATGCATTTTTATATATCATCACCTGCACCCACTGGAATTAAAATCTCGTTACGGCGCATAAACCAGGGAGTAAATGGCGGGTTGTAGCGGGCCCAAACCGGATCACCAGTAATAGTAAGACCCATAGTGCGAATCCACGATTCCAGTTCCAGTTTGTACTGGAGATAGTTCTTCTCGCTCCATAAGCCGGAATAGCGTACTGCAGCCATCCGGCGGCTCGGAACCTGACGCAGGATGATCTTCGGATTGTCTGGTATCGGGAGGCTTTTTAGCGTGTACGTGGCCGGCATTGTAAAGCTTACAGCCCATCTCTCCTGAGCGCGTTGCTGAACAACGGGAGCGGTCATGGCTATCTTCTCGCCGTCAGCTTCTTGAGTTACAGGAGTCGTTATTGCCAATTTACTAATTGAGCGGTTTGCTCCGGAGATGTAGCGGAACAGTATGCTGAACGCCTTGCTTCCGGCTCCTTCAAGGTCGCCATCCACAATTGTCTCAGCGAGGATGGATGGTGCATAACTACGAATCTCAAAAGCGCCGCTCGCTTTTAAAACTTTATAGAGTACCTCTTCAGTAGCCATGGCATCCAACGCTCCAATGATTATGACCGATACAACAACTATTATCTTAATTATACGATTCATTATCATACCTCTGATTGTTTGCATACCATACTATTCATCTCGTAAACAAGCTGAAGGCATAAAAACAATAAACCCGATCGTTTGCCACCATAATTGCCGATGTTGCGTAGCTTCTCCGGTTGGCAAAAGCGTCTACTGATGGAATAATATAGTATAACAAAATGGTTTTTGCGTGTGTCAGTCAATTTAAAGCATTGAACGGGATCATACTGCATTTGTATAAATGAATAGTACTTTATGGGGTGTGTTCCGGCAGGGTAAGCTTGAATCATGTTACCGGGTAGACTTGCAAATGCAAGTCTACCCGGAGAGGGGTAAATTATTTTTTGAAGGTCTTTATGATGTAATCGGCGAGCAATTTAGCGTCGGCATCGGAAATAGCCTTGGCATCAAAAGCAGGCATTCCGCCACCACCTTTGCGAACCTGCTTGATGATTTTCTTAGGATCTTTCATTCCTTTGATGGCCTCTTTTGGTTTCATGACATTACCGCCATTAGGGTGGCAGGAAGCACATTTTGCTTTGAAAACGGCCTCTCCTGCGTCGCCTTCAGCAAAGGCTACAGCTGACATCATGCTGAAACTCAAAAAAACTGCGGCTAAAGCGATACTTTTCTTCATTATTTTCTCCCTTTCAATCAAAAAGATGCCCTCTTTGTAGAGGTTTATTAGTCTGCACCATAGCACTATGAGACTCGGCTGACAAGTGGACGTTTTTCAGTCCAGAGGCAAGGAACATGTGAAATGGTGCTTTTCAAGAGCTTGACTACATGAGTCTCAGCGAGATGGAGCACTGTAGCAGTCTACTGTTATAAGAATTTAGCAAATACCTGATTTGAGAGTAACATACCCCGCATTGTCAATGTGAGCACTTCCCCGTTTTTAACGAGTAGCCCTAGACGCATGAGATCAATTGCTGCGGAACCGTAGGCCGATTCCAGAGATTGGCCGAACTCATGTTCAAATGACTGCAGGTCGACACCAACAGCAAGGCGCAGCCCTAGGAACAGGTATTCCGCCATGGCATCACTCTGCGTTAGTTCTTGTTTGCCTATTTGTGTCAACTTGCCTGCCATTACGGAGCAGCGGTATTCTGCTAATGTTTCGGGATTGCTGAAGCGGATACCATATCCGCTCCGCAGAAATGTATGCGCCGCTACCCCCAGTCCTAGATAACCGTCCCGCTTCCAGTAGCCGCTGTTATGCTGTGATTGGAATCCGGGTCGGGCATAGTTGGCAATCTCGTAATGGGCAAAACCGGATGCTGTTAACAGCTCGTCCGCCAGTTCAAACATGTCTGCCGAAAGATCTTCATCCGCTAATTCCGGACTGCCCGCGGGATAGGTATTTGCGAAAGCGGTATTTTCCTCCACTGTTAAGCCGTAGATGGAGATATGCTCAGGGTTGAGCTGAATAGCCTGCATTAGTTCCATTCGCCACTGATGAAGTGTCTGGTCTGGCAGTGAGTGAATCAAGTCAATACTGATATTGTTGAATCCGGCTTCCCGAGCATTCCGAAAAGCCATATGTGCCTGTTCAGTTGTATGTATACGTCCAAGCCCCTCCAGGAAACAATTGTCAAAAGATTGAATTCCCATAGAAAGGCGATTTATGCCGGCACTACGAAATGCCAGTAGAGTAGTTTTGTCGACAGTGCCTGGATTAACTTCCAGGGTTATTTCTGCGTTGATGGAAATGCCGGCCTGTTCGGAAATGTTCTCAAGCATTGTGGATATCTGTTGAGGCTGCAAAAGTGATGGTGTGCCTCCGCCAAAATAGATCGAGACAAGCGGGTCGATCTCTACTTTTTGCAGTTTCAGCTCACTCATCAGAAGTGAAGGATAATCCACAAGGTCATTTTGTTCCGGTGCACTGGATACAAATGCACAATAGTGGCATTTTTTGATACAGAATGGCACGTGAACGTAGAGCCTATTGAGCATGTTCGCTCCTGTTTTGTTGTTTTTTTGAGTGCCGAGCATGTTAAGATATGATAGTATCGGCAGTACAACTGGTAAATATAAAAAAGGGGAATTCATGAAAAAGAAACTTATAGTATCACTTTCCTGTGTAATCGCAATGGCTTCTGCGTCTGCTGTGTTGGCTATGCCTGATAAGGTGGCAGCACCTGCTCCTGAAAGTGTTTCTCAGCCCGGCGCTGAATTACTTTCCGGCAAAGTTCTCCAGACAATGGATAGCGGTGGTTATACCTACGTGTATATCCAGAAGAAAGACGGTGAAAAAATCTGGGTTGCAGCGACCGCAACTCCAATTGCTGTTGGTTCCCAGGTTAGCTTCAAGGGTGGCATGGAGATGGCTAACTTTGAGAGTAAGAGCCTTAAGCGCAAATTCGATAAAATTATTTTTGCCGATTCTGCCGTGTCCGATACCCCTGTTAAATCTGATCCCTCTGCTTCATCAAAAGACAAGGACAAAGGCGTATCCGGCGGCAGTAAGGCCGCCGTTTCGGTCAAGGATGGGAAAATTGCAGTAACTAAGGCAACTGGAGCTAATGCATACACCGTTCAGGAAGTTTTTGCCAACAGCGCAAAACTTAATAAGAAAAAAGTTGTTGTCAGGGGTAAGGTTGTTAAAGTGTCTTCCGGAATAATGGGGAAAAACTGGATTCACATTCAGGACGGAACCGGTGCAGAGTCTAAAAAGAACCATAACCTTGTTTGCACTTCACAAGATATGGCAGATGTTGATGATGTTGTCACAGTTAGCGGAGTCCTTGCCAAAGATAAGGATTTTGGCGGTGGATACAAGTATACTGCCATCGTAGAAGATTCGTCGATTAAAAAATAGGTGAAATCAGATAGCTGAATCAAGGGCTCTTCGTATTTCCGCGAAGGGCTCTTTTTCTGAGCGTTGAAAGCCGTGCGACATTCTGCTACATTGTGGAATGTCCAATCCGGTACGCATGCATTATGATAGTTATCCCTACCCACACTACCCGCTGATTGCCTCGGTACGACGTTGCGACACATACGCTCTCAATCTGCTCGCCATTTGGGCACGCTTCAACAATAAGCTTCCATCCATTGAAGAAAAAAACATACTTATTGCCGGCTGCGGTACTTTTGCCCCGTATCCGTGGTCGGTTGCGAATCCCGATGCTCATATTACTGCGCTGGATCTTTCGGACCGCAGCTTGCGCAGGGCGCGCTGGCACTGTGCCTTGCATGGGCGACACAATATCAGTTATAGCTGTGGCGATCTGTCCGATTCCACTGTAATCAATGGTGATTACGGCCTGATAGATTCCTTTGGGGTACTTCATCACCTTGAAGACCCTTTAGCAGGTCTGAAGGTGCTGGAAAGGCACCTCGTACCGGGTGGAATTCTACGAATAATGCTCTATAGCCGCTATGCCCGTCGGGAGGAAGAATCAATCCGCCGCGCTTTCAAGCTTCTTGGTGTTGATTCTCCTCGTAAGGCGCGTCGCCTGTTAAACAAAGCAGCAGCAGGTTCCCGTTTGGCTAGTTATCTGACCGCTTCCGATGAGCCGGCAACCGTTTCCGGCCTGGCTGATGCACTGCTTCATCCTCTGGTGCGTACCTACCGCATTGACGGTGTGCTTGAGATGATTGCCAACACCGACCTCGAACTACTGCTTTTTGCTCATCGGGATGCTAATGAGAACCCGAAGGAAGAGATTGTACGTATCCGGAACCTTGAAAAAACAGGCATGTCTCCAGGTAACTTTGTTCTGTATCTTGGTAAAAATATTAAACGGACAGGCCCTATTGCTAGTGAGAGCATGATTCAACTTAATCCCTGCCTGATATCAGCTGTTGGCATATTTAAATTCGGAAACCTGCTTATACCACCTCGACTCGGAAGCGATAATCCGTTATTGGCTGGTAGTGACAGAAAATTTCTGCGCCAGTTTGTTACCCCGGTCCGGCGTAGTGAGCTATCCAGTGATGACAAAAATAGGGTTGCTGTTTACAAGCGACTTCTCTTTCTGATAGAGTACACATGATTATTTTATTATTTTTGCCTGCACTGAAAAGGAGTCCTGCCCCGTGTTAAAAATTACTGTGAGTTTCAGGTTATTTGTTTTTTTAGGATTGACAGTTGGCTGTCTCGCCCTTTCAGCAGTGAAGACTTTTGCTTTTGTCCCGGAGGATGTTGAACGCCTAAAGAGTACTAAAAAATGCCCTGGCTGTGATCTTCGAGGAGTTGATCTGCGTGGAGCACACCTGGAACAGGCGGAGATGGAAGGGGCTAATCTAATGGGGGCCAATCTGGAAGGAGCAAACCTTCATGACGCCGTTCTTGATGACGCCAGTTTGGAACAAGCCAATTTAAAGAAGGCCGTTCTCTCGGGTGCATCACTGGATCACGCCACAATAGATGATGCTGACCTGAAAGGAGCTGTTCTTGATGGTACTACGTGGTTAGATGGAAAGGTTTGCTCAAAGGGATCGGTCGGAGCCTGTAAATAGTCGTCTGCTATACTTTAAACGGAATACGGCAGGGCATCTCGACAGGGGGGTGCCCTGTTTTTATTTACTTCCCAATCCTGCCAGATTGAAATTTACTGTATATGACTGATTGCCGGGGCGTTGATGAACAGCAAGGTTGACGCTCCAGCATTTATGACGATATTCTGCGCTATAAACCGACTCAAGAAAATCACTACGGTCAAACGAATATCGTGCAGTGTAAGATAGGTTCAGTGGCTTGATCATTCTGGTTGAGAGTCTGCCTTCTAGGTATTCAACTTCGTTACGTGCCATTTGGTAGCCAACACCGATGGTATTACCCTTGTGGTCGTCTACTTCGACTCCTGCAACTGCTGTTGAGAGAAGTCTTTCGTAGATATTATAGCGGGTGTCAAACGTGATTCGCAGCATTTTAGTCAACCACGTATCTGATTCCAATATCAAATCACTCCATTTACGTTGACTATCGACAAGAGTCAGCAGATCACGCCGACCGCCATCTATGGTATAATTTGCACTAAGTTTAATTCTTGAAATCTCACGATATTCAGCAGTATCCCCAGATGCAAATTTCCCGTTAATCAGGTTGGTCGCCGACAGTGAAATCATATTTCGCTGGATCATGCGATCTGTGTAATCATAGGTTGGAAGACGTTGCTGGTCACGTTCCGGTACGAATCCATATTGGATTTCCGGGATGATTTCGTGTCTGATTTTTTTAAGGAGTTGGTAATCAGTTTCGTAGATGCGAGTCAGCGATGTAGAGACACGCATACCCGCCTCCGGTAATAAATCTACTGAATGTGCTTGAACTCCGCTGCTATTTTCCCGATTGTCTGTAGTATATCCCCTGACATGTGTCCCGGCAAACAGCGTGGTCTGAAGATAGTTGTTCTGAAACGGGTGCAGGGTTATTCGGGGGAATAGATACAGGCGCTGTCCAGTTGTGCCTGCCTCGCGATAAAGATTCTCTATAGTAGCGTCAAAATCTAAATATAACGGGGTTGATAATACGGTCTGCCTAACTCCGGAGACCCCGAGTGATGGCATTGTCTGGAGTGTAGCCCGGTTATCGGTGGCATACAGATCCTCCGAGTAGCGTAGATAGGAGGATACTGCATAATTAGGCCACATTTTCAGTGTATTGATTATTGAGTCACTTGATTGCCGATTGTATTCTCCGCTCTTTTCAGCGTATCCGTTGGCTGTACTTCTCGATTGGCTATTGTGGTCGCCGTTTTTTTCACCAAAATCATTCAGGAAAGTTCGGTCACTGGTTTTATTGACGACCATGCGCACGTTCGCGTCAGAAGAAAAGATTTCCTTATGTTCCTGAACCAACTGCCATCGCCAACGCTCCTCCAGTTGGTCGTAAATTGGATAGGTATTGATGTAGCCCTCACTTCCGCGGGTTCGAATATAACGATAATCAAGACCAGTTCCAATGCCGCGGCGCGACATTAATTCCAGATCCAATTGCAGATCCTGGCTGGGTGAAATCACCCAGTAGGCTGGAATATCCAGTTGTGCCCCTCTACTTTTCGAGTAACCAAAGCGTGGGAAAAGGAGCCCAGATCTTTTTTCCAGCACCACGGGGAAGGCGATCCACGGGAGATACAGTACCGGTATGTTTTTGACATAGAAAATAACGTTACGACCGGCGGCATAACCCAAAAGGTTTACTTTGAGATTGTCAGCGCCGAATTTCCAGCTTGGGTCAGGCATGTCACAGCTGGTGAGTTCAGTGGCAGTTGCGGTAAACTCGCTTTCGTTGATTCTGATAAGCTTATCAGAAGCAATGGACATGCCGGATTCGGAAACAGTAAGTAATGTTTTATCCATTTCAGCCCGACCAGAATCCGTATTCAAAATCAACGCTTCACCTTTAAGTACGGTGAGTCCTTTTGAAAGGACAACAGAACCGGTTGCGTACAGTAAGTGTGTCGAGGCGATATATCGGATCTTGTCGGCAGCCAGATTTTGTCCTTGCCACGTTACAACCACATTTCCTTCTGCTGTATAAACGCCCTCCGCCAGGTTCTGGCCCATACGCTCCGCATTAATATGGATGTTTTCATCGGGAATGGAAGAAGCGGCCACCACGATTGGTGGTGAGCAACAGCATAAAATGAAAAGTAAAAGTATATAATTGAGGACAGTCATCAAAACATCAGCCCCTGATACCGTTATATTTCAAATTCTCAAGCCATGCCTTTACTTCACCCACTATAAAAAGCGAACCGCACACCAGAATAAGATCCCCCGCGGATGCCTCTCTGCGGGCTTCGCAGATTCCTGCCACTACCGAGCCACATGGCTTTGATGCAATCCCCTGCATTAAAAAAAAGCGTGAGAGTTCTTCGTCTTTCAAAGCTCGATCAATGGCTGGAGTTACTGTGTAAACGGAATCCGCAAGTGGGAGTAAGGGCGCGTAAATTTTATCAATATCCTTATCATTGCAGACACCCGTTACCAGCAGTAGCCTGGAGAATGAATAGTCGCCCAGCGCTTCCGCCAACGCTGTTGCCCCGGCAGGGTTATGTGCGCCATCGAGCAGCATGGGTGGACTGCCCTGCACCAGCTCCATTCGACCCGGCCAATAGGCAGTTGCAATGCCCTCCTTGTAGTCTGAAGGGTTTAGCTTGATTCCGGAAGTTTCAAGGATCTCGGCCGCAGCAAGCGCCACAGAGGCATTAATGGCTTGATAGCGACCAGAAATACCAGGGATAACCTGAGTCAGGTTTCTGCCCAGGCCGCGATAATTCAGAGAGCCGTTTCTATCCCATTCGCTGGAAAAATCGGTGCCGAGAGTGTGCAATTTACTATGCATAGCACGGCACTGTTCACTGATTGCCATGCGCACGGCATCTGGTTGTACAGCGCTGATAACCTGGGAGCCATGCTTAATGATTCCGGCTTTCTCGCAGGCAATGTCTTCAAGAGTGCAACCAAGATAGTCGGTATGATCGAGGTCTATCGGGGTGAGTAGCGTCATTTCACCATCAAATGCGGCCGTTGCGTCTGAGCGCCCCCCCATACCAGCCTCCATAACAGCCAGATAAACACCCTCCTGGCAGAAAATAAAAGCGGCCAGGGCGGTTGTTATCTCGAAAAAAGTCGCCTCTTCCGGGGCGGCATCCAGGACGATATCAAGCGATGCAGCCAGTTTATCGGCAGAATATTCGATGCCGTTTATTCTGAAGCGTTCGGTAAACCTGACCAGGTGAGGGGAGCTGAACTGAGCTACAGAGATTCCTGATTTGAGGAGAATTGACGTTAAAAACGCCGATGTTGAACCCTTGCCGTTTGTACCGACGACATGAATAGTGCGAAACTTATTTTCGGGATTGCCCAGACGCTCCAGCAGCTTGCCGACCCTGTCGACGCCTGGTCGTATACCAAAGCGCCGACGGGCGTAAAGCCTTTCCAGAACGTCTGTCAGGAACATGTCAGGCGGCAGGACGATGCAACATTTTCAGTATGGAAGCCAACTTTGAACGCATTTCAGTACGAGGTATGATAGCGTCTACCATGCCATGGTCAAGTAGGTATTCGGATCGCTGAAAACCTTCCGGTAGTTTCTGACGGATTGTCTGCTCGATAACTCTTGGACCTGCAAAACCGATCAACGCTTTAGGCTCGGCGATATTGACATCACCCAGCATGGCAAAACTTGCAGTAACACCACCAGTTGTGGGATCGGTCAGCAACGACACAAAAGGAATTCCGGCTCTCTTAAGTTTTGCCAGAGCCGCAGATGTCTTGGCCATCTGCATAAGCGAAAGTATACTTTCCTGCATACGGGCGCCGCCGGAAGCGGAGATGATAATTACCGGTTGATGTTTCTGTAAGCCCCTTTCAATAGAGCGGGTAATCTTTTCGCCAACAACGCTTCCCATACTCCCGCCCATGAAGGAAAAATCGAAACATGAAACCTGTACCGGCAGCTCTTCGATAGAGCCTTCAACACAGATAACGGCGTCTTTTGATCCGCCTTTGGCCAGTGCCGTATCGATGCGTTCCTGATAGCTTTTGGCGTCCTTGAACTGAAGGAAATCGACCGACGTCACATCGGCATCAAATTCCTGCCAGACGCCGCCATCGAGCAGAGCTTCAAGGCGTTTGCGAGCAGAAATGCGGTAATGATGCCCGCATTTCGGGCAGACCTGCAAATTGGCTTCGACATCCTTACTTAAAAGTGTTTCTGAACAGCCTGGGCACTTGACCCACATTCCATCAGGGAATGTAACTTTGTTGCCGCCTGACTTTTCTATGCCTACTCTTTCTTTAGTAAACCAGCTCATAGGTAACCTCGCGTTTTCGTAACCCTAAAATAGTTAAGTACAAATAAAACTGCTAGGTAGCAGAATCAAGAGTTGCTGTCAAGTACGCAACTAACTGATTGCTTCTTTCAGGAGCGAAACATATTGGTGAAGTTGCTCCTTCAGTTGCTCCCCCCGGTACTGTTCGAATAATTTTACAATAGCGCTGCCGACCACGACTCCATCTGCAAGCTGTGCGACCTCGGCCGCCTGTTCAGGTGTTGAAATGCCGAATCCTGCCATAACCGGAAGAGAAACACCTTGCCGCACACGAGACAGTTCCTGTGCCAGTGTTTCTGAAACTGTTGCCCTGGTTCCTGTTACCCCGGTAACAGTGACATAATAGACAAAGCCGCTGCCAAGATTGTCAACTGCAGTTATCCTGGCAGTATCTGAGGTTGGAGTGAGTAGGAATATTACATCAAGCCCGTATCTACCAGCCGGCTCAGTCAACTCATGTGACTCTTCCGGCGGCATATCCACAAGGAGGACGCCATCTACACCGGCATCAACGGCGTCACGGCAGAAACGCTCATAACCATAGGCATGCACAGGGTTTATATATCCCATTAACACAATCGGAATCTGGGATCGGACACGAACTTTTTCAACGAGTTTCAGGATGCTATGGAGCGTAGTTCCTGATGCAAGTGCTCTTTCCGAGGCAAGTTGAATTGTAGGTCCGTCAGCCATCGGATCAGAAAAAGGAACTCCGAGCTCGATAATGTCCGCGCCGGCGTCTTCAAGGAGGTATAGAATCTCCTCTGTCACAGACAGATCGGGGTCACCAGCGGTAATAAATGTGACTAAAGCCCTGGAGTCCTGTGATTTAAGCGCACTAAAGAGTGCCGTAAGTCTACTCATGTTTTTTATTCTTAGCCGGTCATAATGTAAAGCCGGCCATCTCCTTCTCAAGCAGATCAATCTGGCGTGTCAGATCCGCAACCGCAGATTTCATAACTTTTGTTGCCTGACTGTTGGCGATTGATGCTCCTTCGATGGTGTTAACAGAACCAGATATGAGCGCACTGCTGTCAACCTGTGAGCGGCACGCTTCGCGGATCTGGACCACCATGGAGGTGACTTCTTCTGCCGATCTGGCGATCAAATTACTTGCTTTGCTCTGCTCTCGAGTCGAGGTTCGCACGTGGCTGGTGAGGTCTTTCATGCGTTCCACTGCTGCAGATATCATGTCGGTACCACGGGAGTGTTCACGTGCAGAATTAGCGATGCTTCCCACCATGTCTTCAACGCTCTCCATTGCTTCCCTAATACTCTGGCTGCCGCGCGCCTGTTCTACTGTTGCCTTGGCAATCTCACTAACCTGAATCCCCGCCTGCTGTACTCCGGTAACAATCTTTTCGAGTGCCTTGCCGGAGCGTTGCGACAGTTTTTCTCCTGCGGCAATACTCTCCTCTGCCTGAGCGATAGCATCCACGGCCCGTCGAGTCTCTTCCTGGACACCTTTTATGACAGCAGCAATCTCACGGGTAGAGCTACTGGTGCGCTCGGCAAGTTCACGAATTTCATCAGCAACTACAGCAAACCCTTTGCCATGTTCACCGGCCTGGGCTGCTATGATCGCGGCATTCAGCGCCAGTAAGTTCGTTTGATCCGCGACCTCGTCTATAACAGAGAGTATCGTTCCGATATCGTTAACCCTCAAAGATAGTGTCTCAACAACTTCTGCGGTTATTTGTGATGAGTCTCTTATTGCCTGCATGCCGGTAATTGCCTCGAGGACAGCATTTTTGCCAATTACGGCGTCACTTCTTACCGTTTCCGAGATTGCTGCTGAATCCATGGCATTTTTTTCTACCTGTTTGATCGTAGCGTCCATCTCGGCAATTGATGAAGCTGTTGTTGTTGAAGCATCGAGTAAATTGACAATACTCGTACCGATCTCTTTGATCGAAAAGGCCATTTCAGTTATTGAAGAACTCACCTCTTCAACAGCCTCTCCCAACTTTTCGGCACTCATCGCTATTTCTTCTATGGTTGCGGCCATTTCAAGTGATGATGCAGACGTTTCAGTAGCAGACTCCGAAAGTTTGTCGATGCCACCATATACTTCATGAACGGATTCGTTGATTTTAACGACTGCCCTTGACGTCTCCAGGACAGACTTCTCCTGCATCTGCGCCGAGTTTATCGCCTGACGTGCAGCATTTTCAAGATTGTTATCTATGGAGGTGAGGACTTCAGACGCGGAACCGATTCTGGACACAACACTATGGAGATTTTCTGCCATGATGTTCATTGCATGCGCCAGGTCAGCAGCCTCACCCCCTCCGCGTACTTCAAGGCGGGCATCCAATTTGCCACCAGCCATGGCCTTTGCGAAATCTACACACATCCTGAGCGGTCTTGTTATCGATGTGGTAATGAAATACGAAAACAGAGTAATCAAGCCGATAACCGCGATTATAACTACAGCAAAAACTCCTATTTTCTTTCTGATGCTTGTTGCAACCTGCTGCTCGGTGGCGCTGACATCCATTCGGATACGGTCAACCATCTGAGCAACAGACTTGCTGAACAATCCGAAGCGTTCCGCCTGTATCCCGGCCATGAGATGGCGGGCTTTTGTAGCGTCACCTTTGGTCGCAGCGGGCAGCACTTCATCCAGTAGCGTTTTCTGATATTCCTTCCAGATGGTGTTTGCTTTGTTAATTGCAGTATGTTTTCCCGGAGATTCAACTGACTCGAGAGCAATCCCGAAATTGAGTTCAATATCATTGGCGAGGTTTTTTATCGTGGCAATATTCTTTTCAGCAGCAACAGGATCAGCTACCAGTTTGAAATCCTGCATTTCGCTGTTTATCTGGAAAAGGTCTGATTTAAGCAGGGCGATGCTTTCAAGAGCATCCTTATCTTTTTGAATATATCGGTAGGCGGAGCCGCCTATCCTGACTTCATTTAATATAAAGAGGCTGATTGCACCAACAAGAAGAATCCCAACAAATGCAGACGCAGAAAGAAGCACCATCTTGGTGCGAAGGGTTAGTCCGGCCGAGCTACTGGAGTACGTCCCTCTCTCCACTAAAACCTCCACTGTCATCTGATGAAATAAACAAAAAAGCCGCCCGGACTATAGCAGAGCGGCTGCTTTCATATCAAGAAAAAACGCCTGTTGCGGACACCTGGAATGGTGCGGAACATCAATTCAACGTATTCTGGTCGGTGAGTCTGCCAAAGCGAGTTTATAACCCTGGCCAGGTAATTCTGCGATCATTTCCTGTCTGACTTTCAGGATTTTTTTCATGTAGGCATTTGCCTGCGGCCCCTGACCGCAATAGTATTTCTTTGCCCTGTCAAGGTTTCCCTGAGCCATATCAAGCTTTGTATAGAGTTCACAGACAGCAGCTTCGGCGCATTTGCCATCGTCACGCATGTCGTCAGCGGAATAGCCGTGACTTCTGGCGCGGCGCGGCATTAGTTGCCAGACTCCACGAGCTCCTCGCGATGAAACTGCTATGGGGGAAAGCCGGTGACCACCAGTTTCTGCCAGTGCGATCTCTGCCAGGTCAAAGGGCATAAAAACGGTACCAGCTGTTTTGTCAAAACATATTGCAGCTAATTGACGTGCCCTTTGAGGTGAAGTTCTGCGGGAGAATGCCGATTCGATTACGGCTTGCTGTTTTTTTCGCTGGAGGAGTGAGATTTTGCTGCTGCTGAGGATGGATGGTTCGGTGGCTAGCGGTGTGGTCAATTGGATTTCTGCCATTTTAAGCGGGGCAGTTTCGCACGCTGTCAATAACAGCACGCACGTCAGATAGATGAGTTTTTTTAGCATAATAAGAGAGTTTGGAAGTGGTATCGGCTTTGCCGGAGCGGCGTCGTTACCCACAGACTGCGAGGGCGTATCTCCGGCGGGGTACTCCTTTCTAAGTTATTTTATCCCTGAAACGACAAAATCCCTGTTTAGGGGGACTTCGTTGATTCTGCTCAAGATGGGCGTATGATATTCATTTGATTGGTAATTGTCAACATAATTCTGGTTTAATTCAATTAAATCAGGTGTTTGAGTATGTTTTGTCCGCGTCGGCAAGGTCCTTGAGAGTTACCCCTTCTAGCACGCTGCGAACCTGTTCCTGAACCCGCATCCATATCGGATGGATATTGCAGTAGTCGGAGCGGTCACAATTGCCTGGGTTAACAACACAGCGGTTGGGGTTTATATGACCCTCTACCGCTTCAACTACTTCAAGCAGTGTAATGCTTTCCGGTGTTCGCCCCAGCATAAAACCACCGCCAGTACCACGAAAGGACTTGACCAGGCCCATCTTACTGAACTGTTGGAATATTTTGGCAAGAAAGGTGGGTGGGACATCGACTGCTGCTGCAATATCACTCAGTAAGCAGACCTTTTCAATTGGCTTTCCTGCAAGATACACGATGCCTCTGATTGCATATTCACCCTTGCGGGTAAGTTCCATCATAAACAGACTCCTAAAAAGACATAGTGTATCTTTTTAGGAGTTTTCGCGCAACTTGTCAACAAATATATCATGCTGTTTTATGCGGGCTGGCCCGGGAGTTCGTCCTCTATTCTGACCTTCTTTTTTCCGAAGATTAGAGCTACCCAGACGCTTATTTCATACATGAGGTATAACGGAATCATTATTACAAACATGGTTATCAAGTCGGCGTGAAAAGCCGATATTATGGAACTTGCCAGTAGTGCGTATTTCCTTTTCGGTGCCAGGAACTGGTAGGTCACTATTCCAAATCTTGCCAGGATAAGCGTCAATACCGGCAGTTCGAAAATTAAACCAAACAGCAGGATCAAGCGCAGGCAAAAATTAACGTATGCGCTGATGTTGAACCAGCTTTGAAGGCCCTCTGCCTCATACGACAGGGAAAAGTTTATTATTACGGGCCAGATTATGACCAGAAAAAACATGGCGCCGATACAAAAAGTCAACGTGGAAGCGATGACAAAAGGAACTACCATCCTTCTCTCGCGCCTGGTCAGTCCGGGTGCGATAAAAAGCCATACCTGATAGAACACTACCGGAAGAACCATGACAAAGCCAGCCAGCATGGAAATTTTGCATTGAATAAAAAAAGGTTCCAGAGGGGCGCTGTAGTTGAGTGGGTGTTGCTTCTGAGGTGCGTTTATTTCCTGGTCAAGCTTGTAGCGGATGTACATTGAAGGGGCAAGCTCTTTGACTTTGAGATATACGTCCTTCTTGATTTCAGTCAGATAAGTCTTGCCGGTTAGCGGTTTTTCGATGAATTTAAGCAATTCACCGGAGAAGTTCCAGGCAACTCCCATCCCGATAACCACAGCTATCACTATGACGACCAATCTTTTACGGAGTTCAACTAAATGTTCAATAAAGGGGATTACTTTCTCTT
Source organism: uncultured Geobacteraceae bacterium (assembly GCA_903875605.1). Lineage (GTDB taxonomy): Bacteria > Desulfobacterota > Desulfuromonadia > Geobacterales > Pseudopelobacteraceae > JACRCG01. Next base: position 98,135 of record CAIQWT010000061.1, read on the forward strand.
CGCTCATGCGTTCTTCCTATCATAGTGGTGTACAGGCTTGCAACTCCTATTGCCATGCATATCAGTCAGCGGCGCTTCTTTGTACCCCATTTCCCTTTTTCTGAACTTTTTCCCTTGCTGTGACTGCTCTTGCTGTCCCGGTTTTCACCCACTGGCTTCACTCCGGTCAAACGCTTGCCCCGCAAAGGGATACGCGGGTACTCTTCCGTTTTTAATGCCGCCGCTTGAGTCCCGGGTTCTGAAGTGGCGGCAGTATGTGCAACCAGGACAAATTCAATTCGCCGTGTAGCTGGTGATACTGATGACACGGTGACCCTGGCGGCATCGCCGATCCGAAATACTTTACCGCTGCGCCTGCCAATCAAAGAGTGCTGCTTCTCAGCGTGACTATATATATCGTCATTCAAGGTCGATATATGAACCAGGCCTTCCACAAAAAGCTCTTCAAGTTCAACGAAGAAGCCGAAGCCGGTTACTCCAGTTATGAATCCGTCAAACTCCTGGCCAACGTGCTGCTGCATATACTGAAGTTTTTTCATCTCAACGACATCGCGTTCGGCTTCCATCGCAACCCGTTCCCGCTTGCTGGTATGTTCCGCAACCTCGCCCAGCCGTTCAGTGGCAATAGCAAGCTGTCTTGATGCACGCTTATTTTCCAGTCCGTCTTCTGTCGAAGATAAAGATAGAACCGCCTTTAATATACGATGTACCACCAGATCAGGGTAGCGCCGTATGGGCGAAGTAAAATGGCAATAACAATCTGAAGCCAATCCGAAATGCCCGACATTGTCAGCGGCATAACGGGCCTGTTTCATACAACGCAGCAGGGCATAGTTGATCATACGTTCTTCGGGACGACCGTCCGCTTGTGCCAGCAGGCGCTGAAGCTCAGATGGCTTGACCTTGTCTTCTGACATGGAGAACTCGTAACCAAAGCCATATACGAATTCTTGAAAGGTATGCAATTTAGCTGGATCTGGATTCTCATGAACACGGTACAGAAATGGCGTGTTCCTTGCGGTGATTTCTCGTGCCACAGCCTCGTTGGCGGCCAGCATAAACTCTTCTATCAGCTGATGAGCCAGGTTTCGCTCGGCGCGAATAATGCCTTCAGTTTGGCCGGTCAGGCCGATGATTATCTCCGGCTCAGGCAGGTCAAAGTCTATACTGCCCCGCTTTTTGCGCATATCCATCAAAATCAGGGCCAATTCTTTCATTTCACGCAGCATCGGTGCTACAGGGCGGTGTTTATCGGCCAGCTCAAGATCCTCATCGACAATAATCTGCTTAACAATAGTGTAGGTAAGGCGTGCCGCACTTTTTATCACGCTGGAGTAGAAAGTCGACTCCACCATGGCCCCGGTACGGTCAAATAACATTTCGGCTGTCATTGTCAGGCGGTCCACGTTTGGGTTGAGAGAGCAGATGCCGTTAGAAAGCCGTTCCGGAAGCATTGGAATGCATCTGTCTGGGAAGTATACCGAAGTTCCGCGTAGATACGCCTCCCTATCCAGCGGGCCGTCTTTTTTAACATAGTGGGATACATCAGCTATTGAGACCCACAGTCGGAAATTTCTCCCCTCACATCTCAAGGAAACTGCGTCATCAAAATCACGGGCCGTTTCGCCATCTATTGTTACGGTGGGCATTGATCGCAGGTCAACGCGATCCTTCAGCTCTTCGAGAGAAACTTTGTCAGTAATACATTCGGCCTCGGCCAGTACGTCCGTACCAAAGACGTGCGGCAGATCAAAGCGGCGGATGACCGACTGAATCTCCACTTCAGGATCATCCGGCCACCCCAGTATCTCGACAATTCTCCCTTCTGCAGGGCGACCACCGGTTGGATATGATGTCAGTTCTGCCACAACCTGATGGCCGTCTTCTGCACGTCCGCGCCCTTTAACCGGAATCGATACGACGAGATTAAGGCGTAAATCCTCCGGGATGACAATTGCGCCACGCCTGGTCTCCTCATATCGCCCTACGACTCGACTGGTAGAACGTTCGAGTACTGTCAGTACGCGGCCGTCCAGTTTGTTTCCACCCATGCGGCTTGGTGAGAAACTGGCTTCCACCAGATCACCGTGAAGTGAACTTCTCAGAAACTTTGAAGGAATGAAAATATCTTCGCCACCATCTTCCGGAGTCACAAAGCCGTAACCATCACGGTGCACCGATATTCGGCCGCGGATTGTCCTGGTCTTTCCCGGCAGGCTGTAATTATTGCCCTTCATCCGGGTCACATCGCCCTCTTCGATTAAGTCATCCAAGAGGTTTTTCAGTTCCCGTTTCACCTGACGACCGCCAAACTCCCGTTCAAGTGACGTAAAAACGGCCGATCCATCATGCCGCTTGAAGTATTCCAGTATAAGTTTTTTGGTGACATTCATTGACCAGCTCCTTGATGATCAGCTTGACTACATGAGTACTAACTGTAGTGTTAGTTTTAACGTAACGCAAAGTCAACATTGATTTGCGCTCCAGGCCTTGACTCTCTATTGCACAGCCGCTCTATTTGCGATATAAACGTCCGGTATTGCCAAAAAAAGGGGCCACCCATGAAAAATATTATCACGGTAGCTGTTCTGATCGGTTTTCTGTTTGCAGTAGATGTTCCGGCCGCAGATAAGAAGGGTGCTGCAGCTCCGGCCGGAGCCAAGTGTCCGGTCTGCGGAATGTTTGTTGTAAAATACCCCGACTGGACCGCATCAGCCCGCTTTAAGGACGGCACTACATCCTATTATGACGGCCCTAAGGATATGTTCAGCCACTATTTTGATATAGCCCGCTATACTCCCGGAAAACGTCAGGCCGACATTGTTGCGTTGGCCGTGAAGGAGTATTACTCCTTGCAGATGATAGATGCACACAGTGCTTTTTTTGTGACCGGAAGTGATATCTACGGGCCGATGGGAAGTGAATTGATACCGTTTAAGACTGTGAAGGACGCCAATTCATTTAAGCTTGATCACAAAGGGAAGCGTATTCTACGTTTCAATGAGATTACCAAACTGTCCATAACTGCACTCAATTAGTTACTGAATCATATCTTTGCTGAGTCAGGAAAGAGCACCATGCGTCGCTCATTACAATTTCTACTTTTTACCGCAGTAAGTTTAGTGATGTTTCTCCTGCTGCCACTGCATGCCAGTTATGTGCGGCTGCACTCGGTCGACGAGTCAAGGTCATTGCGGAGTTTGCACGTGACGGATCTCTGTCTTGCGACTGAGGCCCGCTACACTCGCCACCCGGCAATGGCAGACCGTCACGCCCCTTTTCAGGAACACCCCATGGCGCTTGAACATTTCCCAACTGGTTCGCTGATCCTGCCTAATCTTCCCGAACGGTGAAAAACGTGCAAAAAGCAATTGAACGACATTTAAATATCCTTGAATTTACGCTTGCATCGCTGCTGCGAAGAAAAGCTAAAAATCTGTCCCTGCTTGCGATGTATCTGTTGGTGGTCTTCATGTTGGCATCACTCCAGTTCTTTGTTACGGCACTGAAAAGAGAGGCTGCCATTATTCTGGACGATGCTCCGGATATGGTCGTGCAGCGACTGATGGCTGGCCGACAGGATCTGGTTCCAGGTAGCTATGCTTCTGAAATTGCCCTGATCAAGGGCGTGACTGCAGTGCGTCCGCGCTTATGGGGCTATTATTATGATGCTCTTAATGGTGCAAATTATACGATTATGGCGAGTGATGATCCAACTGCTGTGGCAGAACGGGCATCCATAGGTTCTGGCATAGCAAGAAGCCGCAATCTTGCCGTCGGCGACTTGCTGCCGCTAATCAGTTATGATAAAAACCCGATCATGCTGGAGATCGGTACAATATTCCCGAGTGGTTCTGACCTCATAGCAGCCGATCTGATTATGATCACTCCTGAGGACTTTCATAAACTGTTTAATTTCCCTTCCGGTCAGGCAACCGATCTGGCTGTCACGGTACATAACCCGAAAGAGCTTCCGACTGTCGCAGCCAAGGTTGCCAGCCAGCTCCCGGATTCCCGCCCTATCCTGAAAAGTGAGATTATGCGCACCTATCAGTCAATTTTCGACTGGCGAGGGGGAATGACCCTGGTAATCCTGACGACGTCGCTGCTCTCATTCATCATTTTTGCCTGGGATAAAGCAACCGGCCTTTCAGCAGAAGAACGAAAGGAAATCGGTATTCTGAAGTCTATCGGCTGGGAAACGTCCGATGTATTGCTTCTTAAATTATGGGAAGGCACGGTAATCTCGCTTACGGCTTTTCTGCTTGGTGTCGTGCTGGCCTACTGGCATGTGTTTTTTCTGTCTGCGCCGCTTTTTGCCCAGGCACTTAAGGGATGGTCGGTTATCTATCCGCGGTTTCAGTTAATTCCGGTTGTTGATGCTTATCAATTGACGATACTCTTTTTTCTGACGGTGGTGCCATATACTACAGCGACGGTAATTCCCTGCTGGCGAGCGGCCACGATTGATCCAGATGCCGCTATGAGGTATTAACGTGATAGAACTTTCACGAATAACAAAGTCCTTTAACAGTGGTAAACCGAATCAATTTACTGCAGTGGATAATGTAAGTCTTGTCATCAATCCTGCTCAAATAACGGTTTTTAAGGGGCCAAGCGGTTCCGGAAAAACTTCGCTCCTGACGATGATCGGCTGTATGGCACGACCCACTTCCGGACGGATATTTCTGCGCGGAGTCGCTGCAGCGGTTCCATTCCAGCAGGAGGGGGCGGAGTCCGTAGAAATAACCAGTCTCCCGGAGCGTTTTTTGAACGAAATCCGCCGCTCGACCTTCGGATTCATTTTCCAACAGTTCAACCTGGTCAAAGGAATTTCTTCCCTTGAAAATGTCATGCTACCGGCCTATCCAACCGGTGAAGGAAGGGCTCTTTTTCGTGCCAGGGCATTAAATCTGATGGAGCAGTTCAGTATATCACGCCTTGCCGGACAGCAGGTTGAGCTGCTTTCTGGAGGGGAGCTGCAGCGGGTAGCCATTGCCAGAGCCCTGATCAATAATCCCGCCATTATTGTAGCTGATGAACCAACGGCACATCTTGACTCAAAATTGTCGCAGGAGTTTATGGAGATTGCCGGCAGGTTGAAAGGGGAGGGGAAGAGTGTGCTGATTGCTAGTCACGACCCGATAGTATTCGATTCTCCTTTGGTCGATTCGCTGATTGAAATGCGAGACGGTGCGGTAGACGCCAGTCGGGGTCGCCGGTGATTCTCCATCCCGCTGCCCTGGCACTACTCTTGATTGCGCTACTGGTCTCAGGACTGGGGATATATGCCGGCTATTACGGTGTACGGATTCTTGCTCGATGGGATCCTGTTAGCGGCAGCGAAGAACAGTTGGAGTTGGAGCGCAGAACCTATCTGATATCGACAATCATGAGTTATATTCTCAGCTTTGAGCTCATGTCACTGTTCCTGTTTGTTTATACAGCCGACGACCTACATACTCTGTTTACCGGCGCCATGTGCGCAGCTGGGACTCTGGCTGTCAATCCATTCGGCTATCCGGCCCTGCTTATCAAGATCGTCAATTTTCTGCTGGCGGGGGTCTGGCTGATCGTAAACTATGCAGATAACAAAGGCTATGACTACCCTCTGATTAAGATTAAATACGAACTGCTTAATCTTCTTGTGCCGCTACTGGCACTGGAATGCTGTCTGTTATTCGCCTACTTCGCCGGTATAAAGCCGAATATAATAACCTCCTGCTGCGGCAGTCTGTTCAGCAGGGAGTCGGTCAGTTTGGGAGGGAATCTCTCCTCCTTGCCACACCTGCCGATGCAGATGGCCTTCTTTTCCGGTATGATAATTACGGCTCTGAGTGGATTGTATTACTATCTGCGGGGGCGTGCCTGTTACCTCTTCTCGATTTCCGCAACCGTTACGTTTCTTATATCAACAACTTCCATTATATCATTTATCTGCCTCTATTTCTACGAACTCCCTACGCATCACTGCCCGTTCTGTCTGTTGCAGAAAGAATACTACTATGTCGGCTATCTTCTGTATGCCACCCTCTTCAGCGGGGCTGTTGCGGGGATAGGAGCCGGTCTGCTGATGCCTTTCAGAAAGATAGGTAGTCTGCTACATATAATCCCCGGTATTCAGCGCAGCCTCACCCTCATTACCCTCGTCTGCTATTTGATCTTTTCGCTGATCACGGTCTGGAAAATAGTTTTTTCAGCACTAAAGCTGGGTTGATTTCTCGCGTTACGGCGAGTCTGTTGATCTAATTACCTACAATAAAAATGAATTTATCATTGACACGCACATATAATTAAGCATAAAAGGATTAAAAATATCGTATAGGTTTTTAAAGGGTGGTCAAATGGTCAACACAAAGTATCTAATGGTGATTCTGTTTTGCGCTGGCCTGCTGTCCGGGTGTGGTGAGAACGAAACTAAGTCAAACAGAATTCCAGCCGCATCCAGTAGCTATATTGTCGTTGCCTGGAACGATCTTGGTATGCACTGCCTAAATCCAAGTTATGACACCGCAGTTATTCTGCCACCCTATAATACTGTCTGGGCCCAGGTTATCAAGCGTGCCAACCCGCCGCAGGTGGTTACAGCCGGATTAACGGTGTCATATAGTATTCTCAATAACACCACCTCGCAAAAGGGTCTATTCACACAGTTTTGGACTAATGCTTTAAAACTATTCGGAAAAGCCCCCGCTCAGGATAAGGGTCTTAATCTCGTTAATTCAGCTATCAGCAATGGTTTGACTGGTACCATGGTTGTCAATGGCGATCACTTCCAGGTTAATGGTATTCCGGTTGTCCCGATTAACGATAATGGAGTTAAAAACCCTTATCAGATAGCCGAAATAACGGTAAAAGACGCATCGGGCACAATTGTTGCCCAAACCCAGGCTACTGTGCCGACTTCGGATGAGATTAATTGCGGTAAATGTCATGCAAGTTCAACCGTAAATGCTACCGTCACGGATGTATTTAATGATGTTCTGGCCAAACATGATTCAAGCCACGGTACAGTACTCTTATCCCAAAAACCGGTGCTGTGTGCATCTTGTCACGGCAGTCCTGCGCTGGGGACTTCAGGTTCCGGCACCTCAGGAAAGTATCTATCTCAGGCAATCCATGGTTTCCATTCCAGGCTGGCCGCTTCACAGCAGCCCTCCTGTTATGATTGCCATCCTGGAGCCTCAACAAAATGTAATCGTAGTATCAGCCACACAAATGCCGAAGGCAACTGCACTACATGTCATGGCACTCTGGCCAATGTTGCTGCGACCATTACGGCAAACCCACCGCGTATTCCCTGGGAAACTGAGCCTAAATGTGCATCATCAAGCTGCCATAGCAGCACGATCTCTCAGGTTGATACCGGCACTACACTCTATCGCAATGCTATCGGCCACGGAGGAATATACTGTGCAGGCTGTCATGGCAGTCCGCACGCAATGGTTCCTTCAAATATCGCAAGCGATAACTATCAGGCTCTGCAGTACCAAGCAAAAGCTTTACCACTGGGTGATTGCCGGAATTGCCATGATGGTAAGCGTGGTGGCGGCAATAACTTCTCGAGGGAACATAATGGCAGAACCTCTGCCTGTAATGTATGCCACACCGGTTTTTCTGATGCGGGAAACACGACAAAATGGCCACACCAATTTCAATGGTAGCATCAGCAGTTATCGTATTTAGATTTGAGGGCCTTTCCGGAGTATTTGGGAAGGCCCTTTGATTTACACAATCTAAGAGACGAATGCGCCATAGAGAAAAAACATCTATTATATTAGAATCTTCCGGGTGGGGTTGCTCTAGATGACGCAATAGATATTTTTTCTACCCAGTCGCAAAAAATATGCTAATATCCCGATTCTTTTTAAGCTACATTCAGGAGGTATCTCATGCCGCAATTTTTTGAAGGTAAACTTGAAGCCACTGGGCTGAAGTTCGGTATTGTTGTCAGCCGTTTCAACAGTTTTATCTGCGAACGTCTTCTGGAGGGGGCTGTTGATGCTCTGATTCGTCATGGCGTTGATGATAAAAACATCCATGTTGCACGGGTTCCGGGCGCTTTTGAAATCCCGCTCTTCGCTAAAAAAATGGCGGAAACCGGCAATTATGATGCTCTGATCTGTCTCGGAGCTGTTATCCGTGGTTCTACGCCACATTTTGATTATGTCGCATCTGAAGTCTCTAAAGGGGTTGCCGGCGTTTCTTTGGAAAGTGGCGTTCCTATTGCCTTTGGTGTTTTGACCACAGACACAATTGAGCAGGCAGTTGAACGGGCCGGCACCAAGGCTGGTAATAAAGGCTTTGAAGCAGCAGTAACTGCTATTGAATCAGTTAATCTGATGAAGGTGCTCAAGTAATGGGGTTACGTCGTGAAGCACGTGAGCTGGCACTGCAGATGCTGTACGCACTTGACTCGAACAGCTCAGTGCTGCTGCGTGAAACATTAAAAACCTTCCGCGAAGAACAGAGCGAAATACCGTTAAAGGTGCGCGAATTTGCCGAAGGCCTGGTGCATGGAGTACAGTCTCAGCGTGCGATTATCGATGAAGCTATCCGTGCCCGCTCCAAAAACTGGTCGCTTTCCCGCATGCCACGAGTTGATTTAAATGTCATGCGTATGGCTGCGTACGAGTTGATGTTTCGTTCCGATATTCCCAAAAAAGTCAGCATAAATGAGGCTATAGAGATTGTACGCCGTTTTGGAGACAAGGAATCACCCGCATTTGTTAACGGGATTCTTGATGAGATAGAAGCCTGTACAAAAACAGAACTGTCAAGCGAGGAATAATGAAAGATATACAGGTTGGCCTGATAGGATTTGGTAATATCGGGGCTGGAGTAGTTAAGCTGCTGCGCGAAAATGCGAGTGTTATCAGCAGTAAAGTCGGTACTGGCATCGTATTGAAGCGCATTGCCGATCTGGATATTACGACAGATCGCGGAGTAGCTGTTGATCCAGGTGTTCTGACAACCAGTGTTGATGACATATTTAATGATCCGGAAATCTCTATTGTTATTGAATTGATCGGTGGGTATGAGCCGGCCAAGACCTTTGTGTTGAAGGCAATTGAAAAAGGAAAACACATAGTCACCGCCAACAAGGCTCTTTTGGCGCTGCACGGATCTGATATCTTTACCGCAGCTGCCCGTAAGGGCGTAGAAGTGCAGTTTGAGGCATCTGTTGGTGGTGGTATTCCAGTCCTTACGGCAATTAAGAGCAACCTGGCCGCCAATAATTTCAGCAGTGTCTTTGGCATCATGAACGGCACATGTAATTATATTCTGACCCGAATGACGCAGGAGGGAGCGGCTTTCAGCGATGTACTGAAGGCTGCACAGGAACTTGGGTACGCCGAACCTGACCCGACTTTTGATGTGGAGGGCGTTGATACTGCGCACAAGCTGGCAGTCCTTGTCTCGCTCTGTTTTGGTACCAGGATTGATTTCAAGGATATTCATACGGAGGGAATTTCAAATATCAGCGGACTGGATGTGAAATACGCCGCTGAATTCGGCTATCGAATCAAGCTTTTGGCTATCGGAAAATGTGTGGATGGTGAAATTGAAGCCCGAGTGCATCCGACCATGATTCCGCTTGACAGTCCTCTTGCCGATATCAACGGTGTGTTCAATGCCATTCGTCTGACTGGTGATTTTGTCGGACCGGTCATGTTTTCCGGCCGCGGTGCCGGACAAAACCCGACTGCCAGTGCGATTGTAGGCGATTTGATCGGTCTTTCGCGCAGTATGAGAGCCGGTGCCGGGCGCCGGATGGCGCCACTCGGATTCCTGGATGATGCAATTGTTACCATACCGGTCAAGCCGATGGCAAATATCATCAGTAAATATATGCTTCGTTTCAGCGCACTTGATAAGCCGGGCGTGCTGGGCGGTATAGCCGGTGCTTTGGGCAAGCATGGCATCAGCATCGAATCAATGGTTCAGACTGCTCATGAAGTTGATGATACATCACCTGTACCGATCGTCATAATGACTCATCAGGCCCGCGAGGGTTCTATTCAGGAAGCCTTGTCAGAGATTGATCAACTTGACATTATATGCGAGAAAACCAGCTTTATCCGTATTGAAGACAATCTGGAATAAAATAACCACACTGCCCCCTCCGTAATAAAGGGGGAATTCTTTTAGGAGGAACCATGAACACCAAAATCCTACTGCCAGAAGATCAGATCCCGCGTCAGTGGTACAACATCATTCCTGATATGCCAGGCCCATTGGCGCCGGTAATCAGCCCAAGAACCATGCAGCCGGTCACCCCGGAAGAAATGCTGGCTATTTTTCCGATGGCTTTGATTGAGCAGGAAATGTCTCAGCAGCGTTGGATTGATATCCCAGATGAAGTCCGTGAAATATATAAACTATGGCGTCCTTCACCACTGTTCCGCGCCCATCGACTGGAAAAGGCACTTGGGACTCCGGCTAAGATTTATTATAAATATGAGGGCGTTTCGCCTGCTGGATCGCATAAGCCCAACTCAGCTATTCCGCAGGCATATTATAATAAGCAGGCCGGTATTCGCCGTCTGGCAACGGAGACAGGTGCCGGTCAGTGGGGCAGTTCTCTTGCTCTCGCCTGCTCCATGTTCGGTCTTGAATGTACGATCTACATGGTTAAGGTCTCCTGTACCCAAAAGCCATATCGCAAGAGCATGATGCATCTGTGGGGCGCAACAGTTCATCCCTCTCCATCTGAATTCACTAACGCCGGACGCACTATTCTGGCCCATGACCCGGACTGTCTCGGCTCTCTTGGTATTGCTATCTCGGAAGCGGTTGAAGATGCAGCTACCCATGCCGATACCAACTATGCCCTTGGGAGTGTCTTAAACCATGTTTGTCTGCATCAGACTATCATCGGCCAGGAAGCACAGGCTCAGATGAAGATAGCCGGTGATTATCCTGATGTTGTTATCGCCTGCAACGGTGGTGGTTCAAACTTCGCCGGCCTCGCTTTTCCTTTTATCGCTGACCGCGCGACAGGCAAGAAAGTCCGCTGTGTGGCTGTGGAGCCCGCATCATGTCCTACTCTGACTAAAGGCGTCTATGCCTTTGATTATGGAGATACCGCAAAGTTAGCGCCGATCTCGATGATGTACACATTGGGTCACGATTTCATGCCTCCCGGCATTCATGCCGGCGGGTTGCGTTACCATGGTGAGTCTGCGCTGGTTTCTCAGCTATACCATGCCGGTCAGATCGAGGCCAAGTCCTACAAACAAAACGCCTGTTTCGAGGGGGCACTCCTGTTTGCCCGCAGTGAAGGGATTGTCCCGGCTCCAGAGTCATCCCACGCCGTCCGGGCTGCAATCGACGAGGCGGTGCTTGCCAAAGAAGAGGGTAAGGAAAAGACGATTCTATTCGGTCTTTCAGGCCATGGTCAGTTGGATATGGGCGCCTACGACGCCTACCTATCAGGCAATCTGGATGATCACGAATATCCGGATGCCATGGTAAAGGCGGCGCTAGAGCGGTTGCCTAAAATCAGTCTTTAAATAAATGATAAAAATTAAAATATGCGGCATAACCAATCTTGAAGATGCCTTAATGGCGGTCGAAGCCGGAGCTGATGCTCTCGGCTTCGTCTTCTTTGCGGGCTCACCTCGCTACATCTCTCCAGAGCAGGCAGCTGCCATCATACAAAGTCTCCCACCTTTCGTGCAGACGGTTGGTCTGTTTGTCAACGAAGAACTATCAACAGTCAATGCCGTCGCTGATCAGTGTGGTCTGGATATAGTTCAACTACACGGTGAGGAATCACCTGACTATTGTACTGCTGTTAAACGAAGAATTATCAAGGCTTTTCGGGTGAAGGATGCTTCCAGCCTGAATGCTATGGCTAATTATCGCGTTGCCGCCTTCCTGCTGGATGCCTGGTCGCCGTCTGCTCATGGTGGCACCGGTAAAACTTTTAACTGGGAAATAGCAGCCCGGGCAGTTGGCGTTCAGCATATCATTCTGGCAGGTGGACTGACCCCGGAAAATGTTGCCGAAGCGACAGTAGCTGTCAAGCCGTATGCGGTTGATGTTTCCAGCGGAGTGGAGAGCGGTCCAAGGCAAAAAGATGCAGGGCTGGTCAACCGTTTCATAAGAGCCACAAGGAGTATGTAACGTGAAATTACCGGATAAAAAAGGGCACTTCGGCGCGTATGGCGGGCGCTATGTCCCGGAAACGCTTATGCCTGCATTACTTGAGCTGGAAAAGGCTTATGAACATTTTCGCCACGATAAAGAGTTCAAGCAGGAGTTCAAATATTATCTGCGTCAGTACGTAGGACGGCCTAATCCGCTTTATTTTGCCGAAAAACTGACCAATAAAATGGGCGGTGCAAGAATATACCTCAAGCGCGAGGACCTGAACCATACCGGTGCTCATAAAATAAACAACACCATCGGTCAGGGATTGCTGGCACGGCGAATGGGCAAAAAGCGTGTCATCGCTGAAACCGGTGCCGGTATGCATGGTGTGGCTACTGCTACAGTGGCAGCCCTGTTCGGGATGCAGTGTGAAGTATTTATGGGTGAGGAGGATACCCATCGCCAGGCTCAGAATGTTTTTCGCATGAAGCTGTTGGGGGCTACCGTGACACCGGTTACTGCCGGTACTGCAACACTGAAAGATGCAATGAATGAGGCGATGCGCAATTGGGTTACCACAATCCATGAAACATTTTATGTGATTGGTACTGTGGCCGGGCCGCACCCATATCCGATGATGGTACGTGACTTTCAGTCTGTGATTGGCTCAGAGGTGAGGCGTCAGCATTATAAAGTTGAAGGGCGTGTGCCGGATTATCTGGTAGCAGCCGTCGGCGGCGGCAGTAACGCCATGGGACTGTTCTATCCGTTCCTAAAAGACAAAGGTGTTCGTTTGATAGGGGTTGAAGCTTCAGGTTTCGGTATTGAGACAGGCAGGCACGCTGCTCCGCTATGCGCCGGATCTCCAGGCATTTTGCATGGCAACAAGACCTATTTGCTGCAGGACCAGCATGGCCAGATTTCTCACGCTCATTCAATCTCTGCAGGTCTTGATTATCCTGGCGTCGGCCCGGAACATTCCTGGCTGAAAGATTCAGGCCGGGCCGAATATGTATCAATTACCGACGATGAAGCACTGGAAGGGTTCAGTACACTGACCCGGGAAGAGGGAATTATACCGGCACTTGAATCATCACATGCCATCGCGCACGTCATGAAACTGGCCCCCACGCTGAGTAAAGATGCAACTATTGTGGTGTGTCTGTCGGGTCGTGGAGACAAGGATATGCATACGGTAGCTGAGGCGTTGGGCGTGCAGTTTTAACGCTGGTATAAGTTGTTAAGCATTGCTAAAAGCCCGAGAAATCGGGCTTTTTTCTGTTGACCGACAGCTGTTGTTTCGACTATATATCAACCCGCTTTTTATTTATGAAGGAGGCTTGCCATGCACCTAGTTGATCAGATCAAAGAGAAAGCCAGAAAAAACCTGCAGACGGTTGTATTACCTGAAAGTTACGATGAGAGAATGCTGTTTGCTGCAGAAAAAATAGTAGCTGATGGTCTGGCGAGGATTGTCATTTTGGGCGACCCTGTCAAAATTCAGGCTGAAGCAGTGGCAAAGGGTATTAATCTGGCCGGTGTGGAGTTACTGAGTCCTGCTGCATCACCTAAACTCGACGCCTATGTTGCTGATCTCGTTGAACTGCGCAAGAGCAAGGGCTTGACCGCTGATGCTGCCAGAAAACTTCTAACCGCTGATGATAACCTGTATTACGCCGGTATGATGGTTCGTAATGGCGATGCCGGCGGTGAAGTTGCAGGTGCGACAGGAACTACCGGAAACGTGCTCAAAGCCGCATTCCAGACTGTTGGCCCGGCAGTTGGTATCAAAACTGTTTCATCTTTCTTTCTGATGGTCACAAAAAACCCGGATTTCGGCGAAAACGGTATCATCCTCTTTGCTGACTGCGCCGTAAATCCGAATCCAGATGCCCAGGCCCTGGCAGAGATTGCTGTTGCTACTGCCGGAAACTGCAAAGCGTTTCTGGATGTGGATGCCCGTGTGGCCCTGTTATCTTTCTCTACCAAGGGGAGTGCCAGCCATGCCGATTGTGACAAGGTTTTGAAAGCGCTGGAGATTGCCAAACAAATCAAACCGGATATGCAGATCGACGGTGAACTGCAGGCCGATGCGGCAATACTTCCGAATGTAGGGAGTAAAAAGGCACCCGGCAGCACAGTTGCCGGAAAAGCCAATGTACTGATCTTCCCTGATCTGGATGCCGGAAATATTGCCTACAAACTGGTTGAACGAGTCGCCGGCGCAGAAGCCGTTGGCCCTATTATTCAGGGACTGGCCAAGCCGGTCAACGACCTTTCGCGCGGCTGTTCTGTGGATGATATCGTCAACGTTACTGCCATTACGGCAGTGCAGGCGGCCCAGGGGTAAAGTGTTTCTATTGATACGACAAAAGGCGCATCTCTGATGAAGAGTGCGACTTTTGTTGTTTTATCAGTGCCCTACATATCACCGGTCATTTCCTGGAGCAGATAAAGCTTTACGTTAACCTTGCGCACACATTCTACAACCTCTCTCAGTCGCTCTTCATCAAGTCCGCACTCCTCGTCATTTTGCTGAAACCACTCATATCCTTTGGGGAGTTGTGTTAAAGAGCCATTACGGAGCAGCATCACATCAACCAGGTCGTTTACGCGTCCCTTTCCTTCCCAGGGATCACGATAGTTGAACTGTCTGGCAATCACGTTCATTCCCATGTTATTCGGGAATATTGCTCTCACTTCAAATGAAAATTCACGCGGGGCGCTATAGCTGTCGCTTCTTCCGGAACGTACCATAACATCGGCACCCGCCTCTTTTAAGATTTCTCCGACCGATTCGGCCGTCATTGCTGTATATGTTTCCACTCTCATATCTCCATTCTTAGTTCGACACCCCACGGAGCCGGTTTTTCTCCGGCAGCCGTCAGTACCCATAATGTCGGAAATTCCATTCTATCCGGGGTTGGTCCGATACCATCGGTAATATAGATCACCGCAGCAGGCGGGGGGTGCATGGTTTTAGCATAGTCAAAGACCGGTCGCAGGTCAGTAAAGCCGCCGCCGTCATGTCGTTCCATGATATCAGGTGCTTTATTAAAACATGCGATCTGCTGGATACGGCTGTTGGCGTACAATACTGTAATGGAGGCATCACGGCCACGGGCAATATGTAGCAGTTCCATGGCAAACGCTTCGCGCAGTTCTATTGAGTTGGTTGAATCGCTGACATCAATTCCGACCAAAATATTAAGCCTTCGCCGTTTTCTGATTCCAGGTGTGGTGTGCTCAAAACGGCGGTGTTCCCGAAGCCAGGAACTTCTGCGGCCGGTGCGCCCGGCGGTAGCAGCGAATTGTCGCAGAATTTGACGCCATGGCAGTGGAGAAGGGTGTAACAGAACCTCAATAACCTGTCTGAGCTCAACCGGCGTTTCTCCATCGCTTCCACGCAGGCTGTCCCGGGTGATCGCCCGAACGGTTTCTTCCGCCAAAGCCAGCGGAGTACTGTCTGCGTCGCCCCAGAGTGCATGGCTGTCAAGTGTGACCTCTGAGTCGGTGCCACGCCCCTCTCCAGCGGCACCACGCTCGGAAAGATCCGCCTCTCCATAACCGCTGCCGTCAAGATTGCCTGTGTCAAACGGGGGGACAAGCTGATTGTAGTATTCTTCTGCTGCCAGGTCATTCTCTGCACCATAATATTCCGGGAGTAGCGCATCGTCCGGAAGGTCAGCAATACCTGGATTTATGGCCAGATCACATGCAACATCCCAGTCGTGATTGTTGCGCCCCTTGCGGCGCAGCGGATGAAGGTGCAGTAGATGTTTGACCAGATGTTCCAGTAGAGCACGCTGCTGGATCGTTGCAAGAGCCGTGAATGTTACGGGATCTATCGCCAGAACCGGAATTCCGTCCCGCACAGTTATTCCCGCTCCTTTTCCGTCCAGTTGGCGCTGCTCTCGACGCAGATTGAGGATGAAATGTCCATAGAAAGGGCGTTCCCGCAGCAAGCGAACTACAGCGTTTTCAAGGGTACTGTTACTCATGCCTCACGGGAAATGTTTTGGATAGCGTCAAACACAACGCTGTCATATTTATCCTGGGCAATGGCAAGCGCTACCTCCGGGATCTTGAGTAGTGATTTTACGAAACCGAAACGTAGATCACGCGGCAGCACGGCGATGTAGGCGACCAGATTATCTTCCTGTCCCGACTCCAGAGACGGCGCTGACTGCAATGTGAAGATAAGGTCGTTGACCGTGGCGGCCTGAACATCATCCCGCTGTTCAGCCGCGCGGTCGGCTACCAGTGGCCAGTTGTTAAGCACCTCAGCTGCGGTCAGGGGGCGCCCCTTTTGATCTGCCAGCCAGCGCATGAAGGTGATAGCGGCCTCTTTGCCAATTATCCCAGCATAAACCTCCATTTCAAGATCACCGGGGAATCGACAAGCCTTACGCAGGACACTAACCATTTCCCAGCCTCGCTCAGTCGGTTCGACCCGAAGCTCCATCGGTGCCCCCTGGGAGGCAAGCATACCGGAGTTGCCAGCAAGAAACTGTCTTACGTCACCAGCTAATTCACGTTTTGCGGCATATAGAGCCCAACAGCTGTAATCTGTTTCTACAAACAGGATGATCATCCGGTCGATCAAGGCACGATCGAGAGTGGCAACCTGGTATGTGCCATCAGGCGGATTAATACTGACGATGACCTTATGCCGTTTGGAGAGGTGATGTGTGTGTAGTGAGCGGAGCAGTCCTTCGGCCGGAGGCTCAACAAACTGAAAAATGGCCTGCAAGGTGTCTTCCTGCTGGGCGCGATTCAATTCATCGCAGTGAACGACTGTCGGAAGATCATCGTCTCCGGGCCACCAGGATGGACGCGACCAGTGCATGACATCGCCATCGCGAAAAGGAATACCAACCAGATCACCCACCTCCATCTGTCCAAGACGTAGCGAAACATATTTTCGATCAATCTCACGGCACGCTTGAATGATGCCGGCACTTTTCCCAACTCCGCGATGCCCGACAACACATGGGGTCAGGTCGGTTTTGGTGATGATCTCCTTAATGACAATTTTCATTTGTTCGATGTTCATGATTTCCTCTTAGGATACATAGAGGAGCGGATCGCTTAAACCGGCCTCAGCAAAGCCTTTAAGGCGCAAGCGGCAGGAATCGCATGCCCCGCAGGATAACCCCTCCGGTGTCGGGTCGTAGCAAGAATGAGTCAATCCGTAATCCACTCCAAGCTCAAGACCTCGACGGATAATGTCGGCCTTGCTCATGCTGATCAGCGGTGCATGGATTTTGAATTTAGATATACCTTCAACTCCAGTCCTGGTTGCCAGATTAGCCATTTTTTCAAATGACTCAATATACTCAGGGCGACAGTCTGGGTAACCTGAATAATCAAGGGCGTTGACGCCGATAAAAATATCTGAGGCCCCAAGCACTTCTGCCCATCCTAGAGCAAAAGATAGAAAAATTGTGTTACGAGCCGGGACATATGTAACCGGTATGTCGTTACACACCCCAGTTTTGGGTACGTCAATGTCGGCAGTCAGGGCGCTTCCACCCATCAAGCGAAGATCGAAATCGACAACCAGATGCTCAGCAGCACCTGTTTTTACGGCATTCTGGCGTGCTACTGACAGCTCCAAACTGTGTCGTTGACCGTAGGAAAAACTGATGGCGTAAGGAATAAAACCTTCCTCTTTGGCAATAGCCATACAGGTAGTGGAGTCAAGTCCGCTACTATACAATACAACCGCTTTTCGTTGCATGATGTGAGTCTCCGTGTAGATGTACTGAACTTTAGGGTTTGCAATTTTACGCGTATTGAGTACAATAAGTCCACTTTTCTCATGGATCTCCGCCGGAAAAAAGTTAAATCATCCACTGGATGAGGTCTGCCGGATAGCAGGCCTTTTTCATTTGAGGCGACATGCGACTAAAAGAGGAACAGATACGCGGGTTGGCAGAAAAGGTCTATAGCGATCTATCGGTAGAAAGTTTGATAACTCCGCGAGGTGAACGCGGGGCTGTTATCACTGGAATTGCCAACGCCATATCGCAGAATTTTGCGGTCGAGCAGAAACTTGAGAGAGATGCAGAAAAGCTTCTTGATGAAACTCTCGATGCCATGGGAAGCGGTGCTGCCGGTATTGACCGCCGCCGAATGTTGAAGATGGTTAAGGATAAACTGGCCAAGGAACGCAAAATAGTCCTGTGATTTCATCGTCGGATAACGGGGATCATCGGCCTCTCATCGCCAGGATATTTCCCTCCTTGCCCCGATTATCACCGCATTGATTTCGTCCTTAATTTAGAAGGGAATTTTTATATGTCATTATCAGAAGACCGCATTTCAACAATAGCCCACGAAATTATTACCAGCATCTGGCGGAACGATCTGGCGGATGTTTCTGACGACAGTCGGGCGTTGAGAAGGGTTAAACAATCTCTGGAATCTTTTTTTGGTGCTGTAGATGAAATAGAGGAGGCGGTAAAATCTAAGCTGCGCAACAAAGCTCCTGGCAGCAGGGATTATGATGTCCTCTACCAAAAATTCTATCACGACGAAATGGCCCGGAGAAAACTGTGAAATCCGGTCGGGTTACGTTGTTTATCTTTGTATTTTTCTTGTTGTTATCGAGTTGTTCTGCAACTACAAGGACTAAAAATTATTCGGTTATTGATCCGAATCTGGAACGCGAATCATTATATATCGTCCCGTTCGATGCTACTCTGGTGCCCCCCGATTTCGGTGATCCCATATTTGATCAATTTGTTGATACCCTTAACTCCCGTCGTAAACAGACAAGAGTCGGCCGGTTCGTAATACTAAAAGAAGACCTGAAAGAGGTTGAGCCTGCTTGGTTGATTAAGCAGACCTATATTTCTGGTGATATCTGGGGTTATGTTGAAACGTCCGGTTGCTGTTCGACTGATATGAAGGTTAAATCAAGAATATATCTGTATGAACCTGGCAATAATAATCCGACTTTCGAAGTTTTTGTTCCGGTTGAGCACTATTACGATCATGACCGTGGTGACATAACTGCTGCAAAAGCGCGACTCGGTAAAAAACTGGCAGAGGATCTTGCTGAAGCTGTTATCAAGAAACTGACACCGTAGATGAAATCCAGTAAACCAGCCACATCCATACCGGCCATGAGCTGCTGCTCGCGGCCTTTTTTATGAAAGGTTATTTTTTATGTTGAATTACTTCAGGCCGGCAATACTGGCTTTTACAGGAATAACATTCTTATCCGGCACCGTTACAGCCGGACTTGTTGACGAATATCAGAGCCGTGCTGCGGCGCAGTACCGCGATAAAGATTACGGTGCAGCATATACTTCGGCCGGTAAATCTGCTGATCAAACTCACCGTTCTTTTGTTCGCGGAATGGCTGCGTTGCGGCTAGAAAAATTCGAAGAAGCGGCAGCGCTTCTCGCCGATGCAGAGCAAAAACTACCGCTGATTGCCGATTATGCAGCGTTTTATCAGGCTGAAGCGCTACTAAAACTAAAAAAATATCCTTCAGCATCTGCCAAAGCAGCTTCAATTCCGGTAGCTTTTCCTTCTTCAAAAATGGTTCGCCGCTCGGAAAAACTGAGTGCGGATATTTTATACGACTCCGGCGACTTCAAAGGAGCACTCAAGTTATATCAAATCTATATAGAGAAATATCCTTCGGGAAGTGATGCCGTTGACGCCAGCTATCAATCTGCGCGGTGCAGGGAAGAATCTGCCGATACGGGCGGGGCTCTATTGATCTATCGTAGCATCTGGCTTAATAATCCGGCGTCACCTCTGGCTGCCAAGTCGCAGGAACGATTTAAGCTTCTTGAGCGTTCCGGCCCCAAAGAGTCTTCCTACACAGCGGAAGAACTTTTAAAACGTTCTTCAACGCTCTATACACAAAATGAATTCAGCGCCTCTTTGAGTACACTGGGTTCTATACCGCTAGCGCTATTGCCTCCGGCCGTGACAAACCGGATAGATCTTCGCACTGGCATGGCTCAGTATCGTTTGAGACAGTACAAGCAGGCAGAGAAACAGTTTATAAAGGCTGCAGCAAGCCTCTTGCCGGGAGTGCGGTCAGAGGCGCGTTTCTGGCTTGCTAAATCACTTGATCGCCAGGATTTAAAAGATCGGGCTCTTGTAATGTATCTTGAGTTGGCAAGTGAAGGCAAAAAACAGGAATTTGCTGATGACGCACTGATTGAGGCGGCCGCTTTAAAACGGGGCCTCGGACAGTATGCTGAGGCGGCCGGTCTGTTCGATCAGGCTACCAGGCTTTCGTCTGAACCAAAAACTATTGCCAGGTCGGTATGGGATTCCGGCTGGTGTCGCTATCTAGCCGGCGAATATCCAGTTGCCGTCGATCTCTTTAAACGATTACTTGCTGACGAAACCCAGAGAGAGAAAGCGTTGTACTGGCTAGGCAGGATGCTGGAAAAAAATGACATGACAGCTGCCGATTCTTATTATCATGCACTATTGGCTGAATATCCTGCAGGTTTCTATGCCACCTGGTATCGCGAGCAAAAGGGAATTAAGGATACTCGCGAGCAGCTTGGCAAACGCGATGCTCTGGCGGAACTTCCACAGGCAACAGGCTACGATAAACCGCGCTTGCTTGCTTCACTCGGAATGTTTGAAGAAGCCCGGGCAGAGATGGCGGCGGTCCGTAAGAAAAATGGCGAAAAGAAGGCGCTGTTCCCGGTACTCGCCAGAATTTATCTCGAAATGCGAGACTATGGTTCAGCGATTGCCCTGTTTATGCAAAACCGCCCGGTTGCGTGGGAAAAAGGAGTGTTGCCGCTATGGACTGCCGGTTATCCACGGGCCTATTCTGAACTTGTCAGCCAGAATGCAATCCTTAACGGACTGTCAGAAGGATTAGTGTATGCCCTTATACGTGCGGAAAGCGGTTTTGCACCCGCCATAAAGTCAAGCGCCGGAGCAATCGGCTTAATGCAGATGATGCCTGCTACGGCAAAAATGACCGCCCGCGAAAAAGGGGTTTTTAATCCCCTGCGTCTGACCGAGCCGGATTACAATATTCGTCTGGGTACAAAGCATCTTAATGACCTGATGAAGCAGTATGATGGTGATGTTGTCTATATGTCGGCTGCATATAATGCCGGTTCGGGGGCGTTGGAGAGATGGAAAAAGAGCTTTAAGGGGCTAAAAAAAGATGAATTTATTGAGAGTATCCCTTATCAGGAAACCAGGGATTATGTGAAAAAAGTCTACGCATCAGCAGCGACCTATCGTCAGCTATATGGATTGAAATAGCCGTAGGCATCAAAAATAGATTACTTTGAGTCAGGTTCAGGAGACTAATCTAGAGTCGGTGTCCCCGACACAACTATCAGGCCTTTTTTTGCATCCTATGAGCTAAAATAGGGGTTACACATATTTGACAACAACGCGGTCAAGATAGTTAGACAGCCGCTCAATCGAGTTGCTGATAGTTTCTTTGTCTCTAATCAAGGCTGCCTCCTCAATTGCTTCACCTACTTCTGAAATGTCATCAAAACCATAGCTGCCACCGGCACCTTTCATGCGATGCCCCAGCGTATTTATTTCTTTGAATAATTCCCCGTTCAACAAGCTGCTTATAAGCAAGCAGTCTTTTCTCCGGTTATCGAGAAACTCGGGAACTATTGATTGCACTTCAATGTCGACCTCAACAACAATAGCGTTTACCATCATATTAAACCTCCTGTAGATGGTGTGCCAAACAATCCAGCAACGTTTGCTTTTTAAAAGGTTTTGCTATATGGCCATCACATCCGGCTTCAAGGCACTTTTGAATATCAGATTCGTAGGCATGTGCGGTAAGTGCAATGATTGATGCTTTGCGGTGGACTGAGAGTTCCTCATGCCGGCGAATCATTCGAGTGGCTGTGTAACCGTCCATTACAGGCATCTGGATGTCCATAAAAATCAGGTCGTATCGGTTTGAAATAAATAGATCAAGGGCCTCCTGGCCGTTTCCTGCCTCATCCAGTTCAATGGGGAACGAGTGCAGCAAGAGTTTCATAAGTTGCCGGTTTTCAAGAGAGTCGTCAACCAGTAGAACGCGTTTGGATCCTAGTATGGGAATATTTAATAGTGTCGTTGAGGCCTGTTTGATCTCATGCGCTTCTACATTGATAACTCCAACCGGCTCTGCTTGCGTGGCTGAAAAAGGTAATGTGAAGCTAAAGGTGCTTCCGACTCCCGGCACGCTCTCAACCTGCATGGCACCACCCATTGCCTCCACAAGTTTTCGGCTGATGGTAAGCCCCAATCCGCTCCCTCCGAAACGACGGGTGATTGACGTATCTGCCTGGGAAAAGCTGTCAAAAATCAAATCCAATTTGTTCGGATCGATTCCGATACCGGTGTCCTTGATAGAAAAAATTACCGGAAACAGGTCGCCACGTGCAGGATCGATAGAAATAGAAATAGATCCACAATCTTCTGTGAATTTGACTGCGTTAGTGACTAGATTTACTAATATCTGCTGGAGTCGGATTTTATCACCGGTAACAACAAGCGGTATCAATGGATCACTGTTAAGAGTAAGCTTCAGACTTTTGCGTTTGATATCCTGTGCCACCACCTGAATGACCCAATCCAGTGACTGTTGCAGATTAAAGGGACGATTAACAATTTCAAGTTGTCCAGCTTCTATGCGCGAAAGATCGATCAAGTCATTTATAAGTACCAGCAGGCTGTCTCCGGCGTGGCGTATCATAGTAAGGCAGCGCTGTTGACCTTCGTTCAATTCAGCAGAGTCAAGATATTCGGCACCGCCAATTATGGAGTTGAGCGGGGTACGCATTTCGTGGCTCATGTTTGCCAGGAATTCGGATTTTGAACGATTGGCAGATTCGGCAATATCGCGAGCTGCTCTTAATTCTTCGGTTTTTTTCTGCCGCTCGGCGACCTCCGCCCGTAATCCTTCGTTACCTATTGCTAACTCAGCAGTTCGTGATGCAACAATATTTTCAAGATTATGGTTAATGTCCTCGAGCTCACTCTGCTTTTGCTGGAGTGTTTCCTGAAATTTTTTCAAGGTGGATATGTTCTGGGCAGCACATATTATAGCCTGCGGTACACCTTCTTCGTCCCGCATTACGGCGAGTGAAAGCAAAAGAGGTATCTGTTCACCACTTGCCGAAAGGCAGAGATTTTCGATCCCCTGCATCCGACCGTTTTCCAAAGAATTTTCATATGCGGCATACATACGGGAGGGGGCTTCAGACGGCTCAAAAGAAGATGCATGCCGACCGGTTATCTCTAGTGAAGTTGAACCAAACAGTTCGGAATAGGCCCTGTTTACGTTCATAATCACCCCTTCAGGTGAGATGACCACCAGTACCTCATTCATGGTGTTAATGAGCTTTTCCATGAATTCCCACGAGACGGTACTTTCGCGGAGCTTTTCGGTCATCTGGTTAAACGCTTCAGCTAGATGCCCTATTTCGTCGCCTGTTCTGACTTCAATCCTAAAATCCAGATCGCCGCGAGTTACCCGCTTCACACCGTTTAATAGCACCTGCAACGGCCGTGTGATAGCGCTTGCAAAAAGGAAAGCACTCAAAAAGCCAAAAGAAATGACAACCAGAATGAATGGAGTCAGCCTGAACATAAGAGTGTTAATCGCACCTGCAATTTTTGTTTCGTAAATCCCGATATGAACTCCGCCATCATGGCTGCTTCCGGCCTTAATGAAAAAGTCTTCCAGCTCAACGCCGTCAGTTCGGCGGGAAATATGTATCGGTTCATTATTGCTGTGGGTATTGACTGCGGTAAGAATGTCTGATGGTACTGCTGATGGAAAAGTATGTGCCTGAACCTGTCCGCTGGAGTCGATTATGACGATATAGGCAAGGTAGCTTTCCGTTTTGATATAATCGGCAAGATGGGTTTGCAGGAGTGATGTGCTTCCAGCGAGGTCGGCGTCTGCAGACATTTCAGTAAAGTGTTTACCTATAGCAAGGGCGCGCTTGTCAATCTCTTCTTCGAGTGAAGTGTATACGGCCGTTTTTATAAAATAGCCAAAAACAGCTGTCATCGTTAAAATAATGGCAATGATTATGCCGATAATCTTACTTTTTAAATTAAGTTTTTTGTTGGTGTTCATGCAGCTTCCTGTCCGTGATATCATTGTAGTGCGGGTTGCGGTAAGAGTGTCTTTATCTGTCTTTGTAAAACAGAATCAATTGAAACTCTGAACAGCATAACATGCTTTTTAAAATACACAAATAAAGGTATCTTTCACTATTGAGAATACATGCTTCACAGGCTACGCAACTCCTTGAAATACCCCAATCCCTGTGCTACAAACACTCTGTATTTATGCGGTGTTTGTAGCGTAAGCCCTGGTGGCACAATATCAAAAACTGCTTATTGCAGCAAGTCCTCAAGTATTGTAACCCTGCGTAGCAGACATGATACACTTAATCTGATAATGCTAAATAGTTGCAGGTCACAAAGTAAAAAACAGTATAAATATCACAGCAATAAAAGGCAAACAACTATGGCCGAACAAACCCCCATGATGCGACAATATCTGGAAATCAAGTCGGGCTATGCCGATGCGATCCTGTTTTTTCGCATGGGGGATTTTTACGAGATGTTTCTAGACGATGCCATTCTCGCCTCTCGTCTACTGGATATTGCCCTGACGTCACGAAACAAAGGGAGCGGAGACGAGATACCCTTCTGCGGCGTGCCTTTTCATTCCGTAGCACCATATATAGCCAGACTGATTGAACTCGGCTACAAAGTTGCCATCTGTGAACAGGTTGAAGATCCGAAACAAGCCAAGGGTATTGTTCGTCGTGAGGTTGTCAGGGTTGTTACCCCCGGATTATTGATTGAATCAGAGAGCCTGGTGCCGGATGAAAATAATTTTCTACTGGCCATTTGCGAAGGTTCAGGTGGTAGTTGGGGGTGTGCCTGGCTTGACGTGTCAACTGGTGAGTTCCGTGCGACCGAAGTAACTGGAGCCGCTGCAGCGCTGGCTGAGGCTGCAGGTATCAATCCCCGTGAAATACTTCTCTCTGACAGCCTTGAGCGCGAATCTCTCCCCCCTGATTTGCGCTCATTTCTAAGCGAGAGGATTGTTTCCCGTGCTCCATCCTGGATCTATGATCGGGACTATGCTACGACGCTGCTTTGTGGACATTTTGGTGCCGCCTCAGCAGAAGCGCTTGGTCTGGACGGGTCACCAACGGCTCTATTGGCTGCTGCCGCTGCTCTTTATTATCTGCGTGAAAACCGTAAGGCCGCTCTGCCGCACATTCGCGGAATAGCTATTTCGCGCCGCAGTCAGCACCTTACTCTGGATCCTGCCACCCGTCGTAACCTGGAAATAACTGCCAGCATGGCTGAGGGGAAGCGCACCGGTTCACTGCTGGGCTGTCTGGATCGCACCTGCACAGCCATGGGAGCAAGGCGCCTTAAGCAGTGGCTCAGCTATCCTCTCATTGAGCTGGAGCCGATCAGGCAGCGTCTAGATGCAGTGGAGGAGCTGCTGGATTCGCCGGATCTGTGTGAAGGAATGCTCTCACACTTTAAAAACATTGCTGACCTTGAAAGACTGAATGGACGTATAGGTATGGCTAGTGCTGGTGGTCGCGATTTGCGGTCACTGCATGATTCATTAATTCACCTGCCACCACTGCTCGCTCGGCTGAAAGGGGTGCAGTCCGCACTGCTCCAGTCTCTAACGCAAACAATTGATCCTTTGGCTGACCTCTGTCTGCAGGTTTCAAGCGGCATAATCGAAGCGCCCCCATTTTCACTTCGTGAAGGCGGAATTATTGCTCCAGGATACAACGAAGAACTGGATGACTTGCGAGCAATCAGTAGCGAAGGGAAAGGTTTTATTGCGCGCCTTGAAGCACAGGAACGGATCCGCACCGGTATTTCTACTCTCAAGATCCGCTATAATCGTGTGTTTGGTTACTCGATAGAGGTAACCAAAAGTAATCTTTCAGCCGTGCCAACCGAGTACATACGGCGCCAGACGTTGGCCAATGCTGAACGCTACGTCACCGAAGAACTGAAAAACTACGAGGAAAAGGTACTGGGGGCTGAAGAGCGAATCTGCAGTCTTGAGTTCAACCTGTTTCAGGAAATTAGGGAACTTGTTGCCGGTCAGGCCGAGAGAATCTCCAGAACTGCTGATGGATTGGCTATTCTGGATGTACTGCTCTCACTGGCAGCGGTAGCCGGCGAACGCAATTACTGTAAGCCCCTGGTTGACGAATCTGACATTATAGATATCCGTGATGGACGTCATCCGGTCATAGAGGCTATGAAGCTTGGGGAGCGGTTTGTCCCGAATGACACCCTGCTGGATGCCGATGCCAACCAGCTCTTGATGATTACCGGTCCTAATATGGCCGGTAAATCAACCTATATGCGTCAGGTGGCTCTGATTACGCTGATGGCACAGGCAGGTAGTTTTGTTCCCGCCAGTTTGGCACGCATTGGCATTGCCGATCGCATCTTTACTCGCGTCGGTGCAGGCGACAACTTGGCACGCGGGCAGTCCACATTTATGCTGGAAATGATGGAAGCTGCTGGAATACTCCGCAACGCCACTCCCCGCAGTCTTATTATCATGGATGAGATAGGGCGAGGCACCTCAACTTTTGACGGTGTTTCCATTGCCTGGGCGGTCGCTGAATATATACATGACACCCCTACCTGCCGCAGTCGCACGCTTTTTGCCACCCACTATCACGAATTGACAGAGTTGTCCACGACTCGTGAACGCATAAAAAACTTCACTGTTGCGGTGCGTGAGTGGAATGATCAGGTCATCTTTCTGCGTACGATCATTCCTGGTGGAGCGTCTCACTCCTACGGCATTCAGGTGGCTCGTCTGGCCGGAATGCCGGCTGATGTAATCGAACGAGCGAAGGAAATCCTGCGAAACCTTGAGAGAGGAGAATTCGAGGAGGGCGCCCCGCGCCTCGCCAAGAGCAGTAAAAAGCCGGTTCGTGAACAGCCAGCTCAGTTTTCTCTGTTTGAAACCAGTGAAGATCAACTGCGTCAGCGCCTGAAGAAGCTGAATATTGCAACACTGACTCCGCTGGAGGCTCTTAATTTACTGGATGAATTGAAGCGGATGGCCTGAACTGTTTGGAGGGGCTGTGATCTCAGTAAGAAGTTTATCAACCACTGTTATTATTACATTGGTTTTAACCGTTATTATGGCTTGTCATGGCGAATCATTTGCTCTCGATGATGAGCTGCAGCACAAATCACCAGCAGCGAATGCCGTCTATACTGAAATGTTCGGACAGGGCGGGCTTCTCAGCATTAACTACGACCGGTTAGTCGCACCGAATATGAGCTTCCACATCGGAATATCAACCTTATTGATAGGCTACGGTGTTCCCGTCGGACTTAGTTATCTGACTTCAGGTAATAATAAATTCGAGATTGGAGCGGGGGCTCTTTATGCGGATATTGATTTTATAGGAAAAACGCGTGGAATAGCCGGTTCTGCGGTTTTAGGTTACCGCCATCAGCGTGACGAGGGAGGGTTCCTTTTTCGGGCCGGATTCACACCCTTTTTTTCAACTAGCGGAGTATTTCCATTTGGCGGAATTAGCTTTGGCTACTCTTTTTAGGACGTACCTCAGCATCCCAATGTTTATTACATCCAATAAGAAGATGATCAAATTGCAGTCATTCATTCTTATAATAATGCTATAACACTACACACTTCAGTATCGTCTACTTTGAGCCGGTTATCGTGAGAAAAGGAATAAATAAATGGGATTCGAAGTCTATGTAGGACATATTTCCGGTACGGTTACAGAAAATGAAATACAGAGATTGTTTTCTGTGGTTGGTACTGTTGAATCCGTACACCTGGTAATTGATCCCGGTTCTGGTGAATCCAGAGGGTGTGGGTACGTGAGGATGTCTACCGATGAAGAAGCCAGAGAGGCGATTGATCTTCTGAATGGAGCCAAGCTTGGCGACAGCTTGATTGTCGTAAAAAATGCTCCACCCAAAAGTTTTAAGAAAGCCGGTTCACCCGATAGAGCGGTAAAACAGTCTGCCAGAGGTGGCAGGAGACAGGAAATGTAGCCAATTTACCCAAATGCGCTAGTAGTGTGTACCCGGTGCAATAACTACGAAGGCGGGTGTTACCGCCGCCCTTTCGATGATGGGCGCGCACTGTCTCCCTTGCTCTTGGCACTAACCGGTCGCCCGGTGCGTTTGGCTACAGGTGCAGGACGATCACTTTTTGTAGCATCTTTGGCTACAGCTGGACGCCATTTTCTTACAGCCTCTTTAGCAGCGGAAGATCTTCCTGTTTTGGCGGCTTCTTTAACTACCGGGCGGGAGCTTTTTGCCGCTGTGGGTTGCTTTCGTGTATTGGAATCCTCAGTCACAGCGGATCTTGTGCCAGATGTAGGTTTTCTCTTAACGTATGGTGCTTTCGCCGGACGATCTTTCTGTGGCTTCGCAATACTGACAACAATACATCGGTCAATCAGATAAGTGCCATCAAGAGTCTCCACTACTTCATCAAGATTAACTTCTGACAACATCCTCACATAACCGCAACGCTTGAACTCTCCGGTTTGCTCGTCGACGATAAGGTGAACCGAGGTGACAACCCCCATAATTTCAAAAAGTTTGCGGAGATCTTCTTCTGTAGCCTGCTCCGAAATATGTCCAACGTAAAGTTCTTTTGCCATGTTCCTAATCCTCTTAATAAATTTATTTCTGCTCTCTGTGTATGGCGAATGGGCCCCAGCTCTGGTCAATTGACATCAATTCCAGGGTATTAACATTAACGTGTGGTGGTTGGGAGGTAATCCAACGCACTGTTTCGGCGATGTCTGAGGCAGTTAAAGGTTCAGTCCCTTTGTATACGCCAGCGGCCAACTCGTCATTGCCTTTGAAGCGCACTTTTGAAAATTCTGTTTCTGCCATTCCGGGTTGAATGCAGGTAACTCGAACTCTTGTGCCGAGAAGGTCGCAGCGAAGGTTTCGAGAAAACTGAGTCACGAAGGCTTTTGTGCCGCCGTACACATTGCCCCCAGGATATGGCCACGCGCCTGCAGTTGAGCTGATATTAATAATGTGTCCACAATTACGATCCACCATGCCTGGTAATACAAAGCGGGTACAGTACATGACTCCCTTGATGTTGGTGTCCACCATTTTTTCCCAGTCATCCAGATCCACCTGGTGGGCTGGTTCCAGACCTAAAGCCAGACCGGCATTGTTGATTAATATGTCTATTGCCCGGAAACGCTCCGGTAGACCGTCAACCGCTCCCTGCACCGCCCCGCGATCGCTCACGTCGAGTGGGATTATGTGCACATCTGCACATTCGGACAGCTCTTCCTGCAGGTTTATGAGCGGATCCACCCGCCGGGCGGTTAAAATAAGCCGGTTGCCATCAGTGGCAAACATGCGGGCACAGGCAGCGCCAAATCCAGCCGACGCACCGGTAATAAAAACAGTTTTTCCGTCCATTATAACCTCCGGGCGACGTTAAATAGACAATCGGGGCTTATTCATACCAGTTGATAAACTGTTTCCAGTAACAAGTCGCGGTCTATTCCTTTTCGTGTACAAAGTATCATCATTTCTTCAGATAATGGAGCACAGACGGTCAACTCTCCGGATTCATCAAGTATCAGGGAAGTCCGTAATGAATGTAGGGCAAATCCTGATAGTTCCGGCATCTCTCCGCCATTATAACGTTTGTCACCGACGATCGGATGGCCGATAACATTCAGATGGCGCCGTATTTGATGCATTCGCCCGCTAATCGGGGTGACGGCTAATAGTGAAGACTCCTCACCTGAGAGAAGGATCTTGTAGCGGGTTTCTGATGCTTTGCCATCCAGAGGCTCACTGATAACGCCATTTTCACCGGGAATTCCATGCACCAGTGCCAGGTAAAGTTTATTCAGCCCGGTCTCCTTAACCTGCCGGCCGTAGATGGCCGCAGAACTGGAACTCTTTGCCAGAATTACTGCGCCGGATGTACCGCGATCGAGTCGATTTATCGGGTATAGTTTGCAAGGAGTGGCACGTTGAATCATATATGCCTGGGCGACCTCTACCAGATTGTCCTCAAACTCCGCTGTACGATGCATCGGCAGGCCTGGTGGCTTATTGGCGATGAGAATAAGGCTGTCTTCATAGAGAATATCCAGATGTGGCCTGGTTGATGTGAGGTGTCCAGCGGTAGTGTTGCTCTCCTTGAGCGTGATGATGTCGTGTAGTGCAAGCTTTTTATCCGGTGTCGTCTGGGCGGCATTCTGTTTGGCAGCGCCGTTCTTTATCAGTTTGCGAGCATAGCCGAACGGCGATGTCGGCATTAGAGTCCGTAGATAGCTTTCCATACGTCTGCAGTGGTCCAGGTGGGTAATTTCAAAGGAGAGCATACGTGTTACAGTCTGGTAAGACGCGGATTATACCACTAGCCGATCGTCTTTATAGCCTGCATTTACCTCCAGCGCTTCATTCATGGCACGAATAGCAACTTCAATCTGATTGTCATCCGGTTCACGAGTTGTCAGGCGTTGTAGCGCAAGACCGGGTGTAATAACCATCTTGACAAGCGGGTGGCTGTCATTCATGGCACTCCATTTGAGAAACTCATAAGAAATGCCGGCTATCATCGGCAGTAATACAATTCTCGATCCGGCTTTGATGTAAAATGGCCATAGCTTGGGGATCAGGGAAAATACGGCAATACTGACCAACATGACAATCAACAGAAAGCTGGTACCACAGCGAGGATGCAGACGGCTGTACTTTCGCACATTTTCAATTGAAAGTTCTTCGCCGGCCTCGAAAGCAAAAATGGACTTGTGTTCAGCACCATGGTACTGAAAAACCCTCTGGATATCTTCCATGCGCGAAATTGCCCATATGTAGATAAGAAAAACAATTACCCTGATAACGCCATCCACAAGATTGAAGACGATGTTATTGTCACCGATGACCGGCGTCAGTAATTTGGTTAGATAGAGGGGGAAAAGGAAAAACAGGCAGATACCGAAGCCGAAAGCAATGGACATAGTACCGGCCATAGCCCAAGAAGAAAGTTCACTGCCCCCCTCTTTGCCGCCATCTTTTTTCTTTTCTTTCTCTTTTTCATCTTCAGTCATTGCTTCGTTAGCAGAGAAATTCAACGCCTTAATACCGATAATGAGAGAGGATATAAGCGCAACAGCCCCGCGAATAATCGGCAGTTTGACAATAGGAAAGCGTTCTGAAAGTGGTATTACGAGCTCTTTCCTGACAACTATCTCGCCATCGGCCCGGCGTACTGCAATTGCAAGTGAGCGGGGAGCGCGCATCATAACCCCTTCAATTACCGCCTGTCCGCCAACGTGTATCTTATCCATGATGCCTCACTGAACTATTCAAGACTCTTGTAAAATTCTCTGACTTCCGTTGTCTGCCCACAGCAGAATTTTCCCTCAGGACAAGGGCCACCTACGCACCCGGGGCCGGCTTTGCGGAATAAAATTGGTGCTATTCGTTTAACTAATCGCAGCATCTCGACACTCATTTCCCGAATTTCCCACTGGGCGCGCTGGCAGCAGCGCAGTGCAAAAAAATGCAGAAGTTCGCGCGCATTCATTGTCATTATGATTTTAGTCTCGGTGGCATTAGGCAGAATATAGCGTGCGTCTTCAGGCGGAATTCCCATCTCGATCAGCTGAGCATATGCCTTATGGACGGTTTCAGACATAAAAGCAAATATCTGACGCGCTTCAGGGTTTTCAGCAATAGTGTCCGGCATAATGGAGGTGAATTCCTCCTTGTGAGACACATAGCGCTGAGATTGCTGAGAAAAGGAGGCGATACGATGCCGAACCATTTGATGGGTGGTTACACGTGAAATCCCTTCGATGCCGAAGGTGAA
Source organism: uncultured Geobacteraceae bacterium (assembly GCA_903875605.1). GTDB lineage: Bacteria > Desulfobacterota > Desulfuromonadia > Geobacterales > Pseudopelobacteraceae > JACRCG01. Next base: position 130,134 of record CAIQWT010000061.1, read on the forward strand.
TGAAGCGTGCTCAAGCACTGAGTGGTGACCCAGTGACATTACCTTGTCCAGAAAGGACTCGATATCTGAAACCGCCAGTTTTTCCCTTAAATCATCAATTGATGTAGGCGAGTAACAGAGGCGGGCAGCTAATGCAACCGTACGTTCAGGGTTGGGGGTGTGTTCGATCAGGGTGACGTTCATGGTATCCTGTTCGAGCCATGCTCAGGGTTAAGCGATGGTCATTCCAAAACTGGCATGCTCTGATTTGTAGTTGGTGCTCCTGAAACACAATCAATTAAATACTGAGCCAGGAGAAAAAAAAGGGGATTTGCCTCGCGACAAAGCCCCTCTAATGAATCTACAAAACGACCGATCAAACTTGACCGTAACGTTTTTTGAATCGCTCAACACGACCTGCTGTGTCAATTAACTTCTGTTTGCCGGTGTAAAACGGATGGCAGGCAGAACAGATCTCAGTACTGATCTCTTTTTTTGTTGAGCGTGTCTGGAATGCATTACCGCACAGGCACTTAACGGTAATCTCGGAATATTCTGGGTGGATGCCTTCTTTCATCTCTTCCTCCTTCAGTAGTGCTTTACGGTGTAACGTAAACAGTTATGAACAGTAAAGTGTAAACATATCTATTTTGAATATATTTTGCAACCATTATTTAGTCATTTAGACATTGAATCCAAAAAAGCCTGATTAGTCTTGGCTTCTGATAGCTTATCCAACAAAAATTCCATGCTGTCCGCCACATTCATCGGATGGATAATCTTGCGCAGAATCCAGATGCGATTAAGAGATGACTTTTCTATAAGGAGCTCTTCCTTGCGGGTTCCGGACTTGTTGATGTCAATGGCGGGAAAGGTCCGTTTCTCAACAAGCTTGCGATCAAGGTGAAGTTCCATGTTGCCTGTACCCTTGAATTCTTCGAAGATGACCTCGTCCATCTTGCTACCGGTGTCGACCAGCGCAGTTGCAATGATTGTCAATGAACCGCCCTCTTCAATGTTACGGGCCGCCCCAAAAAAACGCTTTGGTTTTTGCAGTGCGTTGGCATCAACACCACCGGTCAGGATTTTACCGGACGGTGGCAATACCGTATTGTACGCTCTGGCTAGGCGCGTGATGGAGTCCAGTAGAATAACAACATCCTTTTTATGCTCCACCAATCGTTTTGCTTTTTCAATGACCATTTCGGCAACCTGGACGTGACGGGTCGCAGGTTCGTCAAAAGTAGAAGAAACCACTTCACCTTTAACAGAGCGCTGCATGTCGGTAACCTCTTCCGGGCGCTCGTCGATAAGCAGAACTATCAGGTAAACTTCGGGGTGATTGGCGGCAATCGAATTGGCAATGTTCTGAATGAGAACGGTCTTTCCGGTACGGGGTGGGGCAACAATCAGTCCGCGCTGACCTTTACCGATGGGAGCTACAAGTTCGATCACCCGCATCGGCATATTTTCCGACGTAGTCTCAAGTGTGAGCTTTTCCTGTGGATAGAGAGGAGTCAGGTTGTCGAAGAGTATTTTGTCGCGGGCTATTTCAGGTGATTCATGATTCACCGACTCTACTTTAAGGAGCGCGAAGTACCGTTCACCCTCTTTTGGCGGCCTGATCTGTCCGGAAACTGTATCACCGGTGCGCAGGTTGAATCTACGGATCTGGCTGGGTGAAACATATATATCATCCGGGCCTGGCAGGTAATTGTAATCGGTAGCACGAAGAAAGCCGAAGCCATCTTGAAGCGTCTCCAGGACTCCTTCTCCGAAGATCGAGCCGTTTTGCTCAGTCTGGGCATTCAAAATCGCAAAGATCAAATCCTGTTTACGTAGACTTGATGCCCCTTCAATGTTCAGATCACGGGCAATTGTGTTGAGGTCACTGATTTTCTTGCCTTTAAGCTCTTGTAAATTCATCTGTTCTCCTGCGTGACTATCTTCATTATATGGGGATTTTGCATAGAATATTCTTAGTTTTTCCGGGGGAGCCATGATCGGCTATCAGTTATGAAAAATGCGATGGTCGGTAGCTTCTTGCGCAACAGCAGAATATATTTTTCCAGAAGGTATGAATAAAAATAGAGTTAAAAGTCTAGGGATCTATTTGGTTGCCATGGATGTTCAAATTGAGGTGTTTCACGTTACCCTTTATTTTCAGGGCTTGTCAATAAAAAACATCACAGTTTACCGGTAAACGCCAATCTTTTGTTTCATGGCATCATTATGGGGTCAATAGCTCGTTGATGACCACTCCAGACATAGTTAGTCCGAATATAGATGGTATATACGAAATGCTGCCGAGAATAACTCGGCGATGTTCACAGCGGAACGTCTGTTCGGACTTGTTGGGACAGATGCAGTCGGCACCGCACGCGCTTGCTGATGTTGGGTCAAGTTCACGGTGCAGTTCTGTTGAGTATACAACCTGTACTCCTGAGGTGATACCACTGTTCTTAAGGATTTTACGCATGCTTCGGGCCATCCGGCAGTTTTTGGTGGCTGATATGTCGGAAACTTCGATTTTTGATGGATCCAGCTTGTTTGCCGCCCCCATGCTGGAAATAACCGGAATGCCGTGCTGAAGGCAGGTTGTTATCAACGACGCTTTGGCAGTGAAGTGGTCAATTGCGTCCAGTACATAATCCGGGCTCGGCATGAGTAAGCGTTCGGCATTTTCCTGTGAGAAAAATTCCTTGAGAGGAATTATCTCTGCTGATGGATTTATATCGCGTAAGCGTGCTGCCATGGCTACTACTTTTGGTTGGCCAACCGTGCTGGACAGTGCATGGATCTGCCGGTTTATATTTGTCAGGCATATGTCATCAAAATCAACCAGCGTGATCTTTCCGACTCCGGCACGTCCGAGGGCTTCTGCCGCATAGCCGCCGACACCGCCAATGCCAAAAATCATGACGTGTTTTCCTGCCAGGGTTGATAATCCTTTAGATCCGATCAGAAGTTCAGAGCGGGAGAAACGATGAAGTGCCATAGTGTACGGATACCTGTTCTTATTGGTTAATTAGATTAGTAACATATTCCAGCTAAACTACTATTCTTGCAAAATCGGGAAGCTCTGATATACGCGCAGGACCATATCCGACAAAATCGCCATCTATCTGGATAGGGCGTTGTCCAAGAACTTCAAAAGTTGAAGAGTGCAACTGAATCATGTTGTTGTTTGTTCCGATATTGCCATTAAAAAGATCAATGATGCTGATCAAATAGGTGCGTCGAGAGTTCCCGGTAACACAGACAGCGGAAAGCCCTGGTGAGAATGGGCTGCTTTCAGGTGACAGAATAAAGTTTCCTCCATAGCGGGAGGCGTTGCAGATAATGGCAGTGTGGCACGTGACATCTCCTTCCGGAGAGCGGATTTCTAAAACAGCCGGATCCCATGTCATTGCATTGCTTAGTGCTGATAGTGCGTACGCACCTTGTTTCAAAAACTTTTTAGCCAGTGGCCATACATCCCTGACTACCGCTCCATCAAGTCCAATTCCCGCCATAAGCACAAAACGGAGTGAGCGCCCCTCAAATTCAAGAAGACCCACCGACAAAGATTGCGTTTTTCCGGTTGCAATCCGCCCAAGAGCGTCATCAAGGTTTCTGATCCCGATTTCTGCAGCCAATACGTTGGAAGTGCCGAATGGCAGCACTGCCAGTGTCGCACTGCCTGGTTCCAGGCTGTTGACTACCGCATTGAAGGTGCCGTCACCTCCGGCGACGATAACCAGATGAGGGCCGTTGTCTTTATTGATGGTTCTGCAACAGGCATAAATTTCATTTGGGGTGCGTACCTTAAAAACCTCAGGGATTATAGCAGATATCCGTAAACGCTCTAAACTAAGTGTTAAACGCTTGGCGGTATGGTGCCCGGATGCGGGGTTTACAAAGAGATAGGCATTCATCTTCTGGTGTTCATTGTCCACGTGTAACCATTTCCCGATATATGGCTTCAGTTGAATCGATCATGGCATCCAGTGAAAACTGATTATGTGCCCTTGTAAAACCGGCTTCACCCATATTTTTTCGTAATACCGGATTTTCTAACAGCTTGATGATTTTCTCAGCAAGCATATTAGCGTTACCCGGTGGAACAAGGAAACCGGATACTTCGTCCTGTACGGCTTCATCAATTCCAGGGGCATCGCTGCCAATTGTCGGTATTTTGAGTAGTGCTGCTTCGACCAATACAAGGCCGAGCCCTTCTTTGGCAATAGACGGTAACACGACTATATCCATTGCATTCATTACCGATACTACATCGGCCCGGTATCCAAGCAGGTGGACCCTGTCACCTATACCCAACTGACTCGCCATAAGCATAAGATCTTCCCGCATGGCCCCTTCTCCGACTAGCAGACACTGAAGATCAGGTGATTTATCTCGCAGAAGCGCAACAGCTTTTAATAAATACTCCTGACCTTTTTTCGCTGAAAGATGTGCAACACAGCCGACTATTGGTACCTCCGCGGGTAGTTGGAGAAGTTGCCGGGATTCCGCTTTTGAGGGAATGTTGTCAAAACGGTGCAGATCAATACCGTTCAGTATTACCCTTATTTTATCGGCAGGTGCACCCTTGGCGATAATATGGCGTGCAACACCGGCAGAACATGTCGCTATTAGAGTGCTGAAGCGGTAGTATTGCCATGTATTAAGCGCATGGACATGGCCGAGTATCGGAATCCCGGAAAATCTGCCGGCAATTCCACCCATCAAGCTAGCGGTTGACAGATGGGTATGGATAATATCTGCCTTGATCTCTCGAGCGGAATGGATAATTCTTCCCGGGGCCAGTAAGTTGAATTTACCGGATATTCCGGGTGTTTTAACGTCAATGGCTCGAGTCCTTGCCTCTTCCGCCATCTGTCCACCCTCCTTGCAAATCAGTCGAACTCTATGTCCACGCTGTTGCAATGCCTCGCACATAGATAGACAGATACGTTCGGCTCCAGAGAAGCGGCGTTGGGTTATGACCTGAAGAATAGAAAGTCTGCGGTTTATGATCATGAGGGAGACCTTGCAGCAAGAAGCTTTGAAACCCCGGTAAACATCGCATCAACGGTGATGCTTTCTCGGCATTCCGCATCTTTCGGACATGAGGTTTTGAAACATTTCGTACAGGGGAGCGGGGCTTGGACAATGATGTGCCGCTTTCCCCGGGGACCGCTTTCGGATCCGTCGCTGGAACGATACAATGAGACGGTTGGTGTGCCCACTGCAGCAGCTAGATGGACGGGACCGGTGTCGCCACCGACGACCAGGTCGACATGTTTAAATAATGCTGCCAGCGTTTTAAGCGGCAGGCGTTTGATAAGGTGTGTCTTACCGGTAATATGTGAGGCTATGATGTTCGCGGTAGTTTTCTCCGATTCATTTCCCCATGTAAACAGTATGACACTACCGGGGAATGTTAAACATACGCGTGTGCCGAGTTTACTCCAATTTTCCGGAGTCCAGAATTTAGTCTGCCAGGTGGTGCCACAATGGAAAAGAACTTTTGGGCCTGCTTCAAGTTCTGATATTAAGCCAGCAGCCTCAGAAGAGTCATGGTTGCTAAAGGCAATATCAGTGCTGTATTCAGCGTCTTGGTAGGGTCGCTCAAAAGGAGCGCTGACAACGCTCAGGCATCGTAATGAAGCATGGTCGTCACTTGCTGAAAGCGGAACTTTTTTGGTGGTGAAAAATGAATTGATTTTCTCCTGCTGCAGCTTAAGCGGGAAGCCGACTTTCAGTTTCGCGCCGCTTGCCAGGTCAATCAGGCCGCTCTTGAAGTTTCCCTGGATGTCGAAAACTATATCGTAGCGGTTGCTACGTAATTCACGCCATAATGTTGTGATCTCACTGCGTGTTTGACCCGTAAACGGCGACTTTCTCCAGCGTCGTGTGCTCAACACGTGCAGTTTGTTAAGAAGCGGGTTGCCCTCAAGAACGTCTTTAAAGCCTTCCTCGATAACCCAGTCGATAACTATGCCAGGCGAAGCTTTGTGTAGGTAGTCAAGTACTGGCAGGGCATGGATTACATCCCCGAGAGCGGACGTTTTTATAATCAGAACTCGCATTAAGTTAGTACCGGGGTCGTGATGGTTTTGGGTGTGGTATTTAAAATGTTACAGTGTTGCCTTGGCTTTATTCTGTTTTAAGGTTATGGGAAAAATCAGAGGTTCAGGAATCTGCTCACAATATTTAGACCGGCTATGCCACTTTTTTCAGGATGAAACTGGCAACCATACAGATTGCCATTCTTTACTGCTGCCGAAATCATAGTGCCATTGTAACTACAATCAGCAAGACGATGCTCCTGCTGAGATGGAACAGCTGTAAAGGAGTGTACAAAATAAAAAGGAGTCCCTTCCGGTGTCTCCTGCAATATTGTATTTTGCCATGAAGTGGATTCAGGCCGAGTAATTTCATTCCACCCGATGTGTGGTATTTTGTGCGGGAGGCCATCACTACCTACCGTAGGAATGGCAACAACTTTTCCGGGGATAAGCCCCAATCCCTCATTTGCTCCAAATTCGTCGCTCTCATCCAGCATTAATTGCATCCCCAGGCAAATGCCAAGAAACGGTCTTTCTTTCGCCGCAAAAATCTTTATTGGCTCAACCAATCTACACTCAGTCAAGCCGGACATTCCATCAGCAAAGGCTCCTACTCCAGGCAATACAAGATAATCCGCTCCTGTGATTTTAACGGGGTCATCCGTTAGCACAATATTAGCGCCACAATGTTCAAACGCACGGGCAACGCTCAGGAGATTCCCTATCCCGTAGTCAATGATCGTTACTGTTGGCATAGAGCCTCTTTTCGGACGTGTATGCCCCGTTTCAGAGCTTCAAAACGGATATCCCGCACCGTCAGTTTTTTATAGTGCAGCGCTCCAGCAATTGCAACTGCATCAGCCTGGCCTGCTTTCACAATCTTTTCAAAATCATCAGTGGTACCAAGACCACCGCTGGCAATTACCGGGATCGGGACAGCTCTAGAGACGGCGGATGTCAACTCGCAGTCAAAGCCTCTGCCGGTCCCTTCCATATCTACTGAGGTAAGGAGTATCTCTCCAGCTCCCAGTTCGCAGCCCCTCTGAGCCCATTCCAGAACGTCGATGCCGCTCTTTTCCCTGCCGTTGTCATAATACACTTCCCATTTGCCTGGAGCAGTCCGCTTCGCTTCGATGGATAGAACCATGCATTGCGCCCCGAACTTCTGTGAAATATCATGAATCAACTCAGGGTTTTTTACAGCAGCAGTATTCACTGCTACTTTGTCGGCACCCGCCCGCAGCATCTCACGCGCATCGTCAACAGAGCGAATCCCCCCGCCGACTGTGATCGGAATAAATACGTCCAGGGTTGTGCGTCGGACTATGTTCAGTAGACTGCTCCGCTCGTACAGACTGGCAACGATATCGATATAAATAATTTCGTCGATCCCCTGCTCATAATAATCTCTGGCAAATTGGTTCGGATCGCCAAGTTTGCGCAAACCTTCAAAGTTTATGCCTTTGATGAGGTTCGGTCCTTTAATATCCAACCTTGATATTACTCTTATATTGCTGGCCATGAATTAATTATTCTCCAAACACTGTATGCCGCAATTTCCAGGTGCCATTCTCCAACTTCCAGAGATGTGGTGAGCGGAACTGATCTGCAAGGCTCATGTAATAGTCTCTGTCCATTGTCGGCTGTTCAAACATTTTAGACGCAATTGGAAACTCTTTTTCAGGAATGCTCAGATATTTAAATATTTCGTCAGCAAATCGCTCAGGGAACTCGCCGTCAAATTTTTTGACCAGTGCAACCCCCTCTTCTCGCGTGATATCTTCATTGCGTATTTCCTGGGCTGCATCGTACGTGGCGCGACCGATACCAAACTTAATATAGGTAGTGTGGTAGTGAAAGTCATCTATACGATCGTCAATGCTATTGTATTTGCTGTAGGTGCCCGGCGTCCTTTCTGGTGATGCCTGGAACCCGCCATTTTCCACCGCATAATAATAGCACTCCTGTGGATGCCACTTGAGGTAGTAGCCGAGATAATGTACCTCTACCTTGTTTTTTTCGATCAGTTCAGGATTTGCGGGGTAATATGCCTGCAGGTCATTGTCATCAAGCCCGAAGCTTCCTTTAAGATCACTGACCGAAGTTCCACCAAGGTAAACCTTGCTTTTATCTTCTGCAGTGAAATATGACCAATCACGTTTAGCGGTAGAGGTGTCTGCAATCGGATTGCCGTACTCTGCCTCATTTTCACCATAGAATACGAGTGGAATGTTGTGCAGAATAGCCATCTTGGGAGCCAGTGACTTCTGGCCGAACATGAACGGCTGGAAAGGATGAAAAAGATTTTCGACTGCCAGCCTTGTTACCAGGCGGTGAACCCGCCCGTTGGGTGTGCAAAGGTAGTTATCGAACCCGGCATGAAGCCATGCCTGAAAATTTTTCCAACCCCATTCGGTATAGACGTGTGGTGCCCATGTGACGGTCAGCGGATGCATCCCATACTTGTACTTGAGCACGTGAGACTGGAAAAAACTGTCCTTGCCGCCAGAACCCGGTACCAAACAATCAAAAGAACCATCTTTGCTACGATATCTATCACACAGTTCTTTTAACTCACGCTCACGTTCATTCCAGTCAATTGTAATTTTTTTCTGTTCAGTGACTTTACAAGCATCGCACACGCCATGCTCATCTAAATGGATGGTCTGCTTTTTGCTAGCTTTGGTGTGTTCGTACTCAACAGCCGAATTAGGGCGTTGATTTGAAATTACGCATTTTGTGCAAAATTCAACATGCTTTGGCAGTCCGTATTTTGCTTCTAAAGAATCAGGCGTCCCATTAAAAACGGAAATATCTACTGGATTGGGTACCGGGTGTTTTTTCACTTAAA
>CAIQWT010000062.1 GCA_903875605.1 uncultured Geobacteraceae bacterium
GGCCTGACAAAGGTCCGGAACTTTTATGGTCATTTAACGGTCTTGGTGAAGGCCATACAAGTGCCGGACCCGCAAAAGACAGACTATTTATAACCGGGCTTGAAGGAAATACAGGATTTCTTTTTGCTTTCGACTATAGTGGTAAACTTCTCTGGAAGGTACCCTACGGCCCTGAGTGGACTGAGAACTACATTGGTCCAAGATCGACACCGGTTATAATTGATGACAGGGTTTATTTTCAGAGCGGACATGGAGTTGTTTACTGCATCAATGAAGGAACTGGCAGGACTGAATGGTCGATAGATCTCGTGAAAGAATATGGCGGGAAGAAGGTAACATGGGGCCTGGTTGAAAATCTGCTGATTGTTGGCAACAAGGTAATCTGCACTCCGGGAGGTTTAGAAAATAATGTTGTCGCTCTAAACAGGCTGACCGGGAAACTCATATGGTCAAGTCCGGGAGATGGAAGAGCCTCCGCATACTGCTCATCTATTTATGTTAAACATAATAAAACAGAGCTGATAATAAACACCACTGATGGATCTGTCATCGGGATCGATGCCAATACGGGTCAGGCTTACTGGCACTACCCGCAGAATCAGGGAAATCACATTCACGCCAACACACCAGTTTACTCAAATGGTATAATATATTGTGCCACCGAAGAGGCCGATTCTGACAATGGTATGGTTGCAGTAAAGCTTTCAGATGACGGGAAGAAAGTCACTCCGTTATGGAGGAACAGGGAATTCATGAACCTGATGGAAGGATTTATTATCCTGGATGGATTAATTTACGGTTCAGTTTACGAGGCCGGGAAATGGCTCTGCGTTGACGCAAAAGACGGATCTGAAATTCATTCTTTCAAGGGATTGGGCGACGGGATAATCTTGCGGGCCGACGGGCTTTTCTACTGCTATACAAAGAAGGGAGAAGTTGCACTGGTTTCAGCCGACAGGAATGCCTTTAAAGTCATAAGCCGTTTCAGAGTCCCTTTGGGAGACGGACCCCATTTCTCACATCCCGTTATACATAAAGGTAAGTTGTACATCAGGCATGGTGGCGCATTAATGGTATACCGTATTTCGTGATTATCTGGTTGCAACAATCAGGAAACTGACTCCCAGCTTTAAATATTTTTAATTAATCCTCACAAACTCCCTGATAAATTTGGGCTGAAGCCCTTGGAAAACTATCTATTAGCTTAATTAATTCTGTAATGTGCCTAATCAAATCAAGGTTAGATATTTCAAACCTCTTGTCTACAAAGCGAAAGCGCATAAGCCTGTAAATGAATTTTTACGGGTTTTTTCTTTTATAATTGGAACCATTTTGGAAACATTGAGATGATGGAAAATCTGTCACTTTCCAATTTGACAGTTGCCGTTTTGTCGGTTTCCGTTTTATTGTATCGATACCATTCATCCGGGAAATCATGATGCAGAGCAAGGAGCAGGGTTAACCTGCCAACCAACACTTATAATGTCTGGTAAAATTGTGATCGAACAACACCTCCGTGATAATGAATCAACCCTTGAAATGGCTTTTACCTGAACCAGGCTTAAAAGTGCATAACCAACCACAAATCGCGCATTTTGTCTCTATCCAAAGATTTGAACCAGACCTTCCAATCTCCATAAGCTGTGACAGGTTGCGTCGCTGCAAGCACCCCTCCGTAATATACCTGGCCAGGACCGGGTTTCTTAACATTATCGAGTACTTCAGGCTCTAATGAACTCGATGGTAAAGTCCCAAGTTTGTAGATTGAAATGGTATCGGGGGGGAGTGAATAATCCAAAACGCTTGAATCAACCAAGACACTCGTTTCAAGGGTGCCTCGCCCAATAAACGATGAAGCCCAGTAAGGGAAGTGCTCCGCTTTAAGTGATATTTTGAGTTCGCAGCGCTGCGAGGTATTGGGCATTGAATTCATGAACTGTGACCAGGCCGTAGGGAAGTCATGGCGCAATGAGAAAATCCTTACCGGCATTGCTGCCTGGAATTGCACATACAGCTCATCTTGTTCTATATTATCACGTAAGTCACTATCATAAAGCGCCGTGTAGTTTATTCGAAGAATCACATCTGAAATCGTCCGGTAATCAAATGATTGCACTGTCATGGGCAAGCTCAACTTCCAGGTACTGATAGCTCCCATGCCTTCAAATGGCATGTAGCGTTCATCACGAAAACTAAATTCAAAGACGCCTGCATCGTTCTGGGCACTGCTTGCCGCAATGGTCGGGGCATGACGCAAAGGCACAGATTTCAACGCATCGTTTGCTTGTGGACGATCACGCAGTTCACTTCTTATCATTGTCAGTGTAGCACCAACATTACCGTAAGGACCAATTAGGCATGGCAAAGTGAGCCGGACTGCTTTGATGCGGCGACGATACTGGCCGGGATAGTGCAAATCGAAAAAGAATTCAGGAATACTAAATTCACACTCACCTTTCGTTCGCAACTCAATCAATTGATCTGCACTGAACTGGGCGAGTGAGAACGTTTGTTCGACTTCCAGTTCGCGATAATTGGTTTCAAGATGTCGCATTTCCATCCGTTGTAGCTCAAGTAATAAGTTTTCACCTGCTAATAATCCGGCACGGCCTGCATCCCATGCTGTAGCTCCTAAATTTACACTGTCGCGCAAGTCAGGGCGCTCGAAGTGCAGGGCTTTTTCTGCCATACGCGCCATGCTCCAGGCGGTATTGAACGCCAGACGATGCATGCGGTTTAACTGTGTCGACATCCACGTATATAAACCTAAATTGCTAAACTTGTTTCGATAGAAGTCATAAACTTCTTTTGCCTGCTCAATACTTTTTTCCTGCGATTCAAGTGATCGCTCTGAGATTAGCACTCGAATTTCTGCGGCTTCAATTTGTTTGTTGATTTGTTGAAGTTCATGGGCGGCTAGTTTAGCCTGATGTTCCCATTCTTCAGCGCGCCGCTGAAATCCACCTTCCAAACCAGCGAGCCCACCGATACGGTCAGCTATCCCTGCCATGGTTTTAAAAGATGATGAAAGTCGTGCAAGTCCTTCAGACACCGAGCGACCTCCTGTTTCTGCCGTAGCTCCCGTTATAGTTGGGGTGTGAACCTGAGGTATAAACCCTGCAACAGAAGCTGCAATATCGTAAGCCGCACTCAAGGAACTGAAACTTGTCGCAGATATCGTGGCAGCACTTTGCGCAAGTTCCCAACCCGATAATCCACCGGATATTAATCCCTCATAATGCTCTTTACGGTATCCAGCTGCCTCTTTCTGTTTGTTCAAAACTTCCAGGGCATCATTGCTGGCATCAATTTCCCAGCGCATGAGTTGCGTGCGCATTTCCAGCAATTGCTGTTCATGCACTGAGCGCATTGCGGCTAATTCTTCGGCATCGCGCTTCTCCAGGGCGGATAATACTTGCCCACCCAAACTCTGCACCGTACTAGCATACTGTCGTGCTTTCTCAAGTAGAAATGCAAAACGATATGGCGGCGCGTGACCCGTGGTGATATCCAACACGTCTTCCAACGATAAGCCAGCCGCTTTCATACGCACAAGTAAATGCGGATCAATTTCAGGCGCGAATAAATCCAATCTGCGGCGCACACCGTCAATGTCCATGCAATTACGAACCTTGAATAAGCGATCTTCTACCCGAGTCCAATAGGCAAGCAATTCTTCATTTTGCGGGAAACAAAATACACTCCTTGCACTAACCAACTCAATGGGCTCGTACTTCGGGGGTTGGTCGTAAAATACGTCTCTATGAGGTGGCGGCACATCGTTAAGTGTGTATTTGATATCCAACTGTTCCAACTTCGTACCAGTGAGATTTAGCCCAGGAACATTAATTTCAGGCACTTTATTAAATAATCCGGTAGTCACCGGCGTTTCGCCAGGCAAAAAGTCAATATTGCCGCCAATCAGGCGTGTGGATGATGGTCCAATGGAGTTTAATTCAGTATTAATCTCTTTATTGCCAAGCTGTAATCCTGATAACGGAGTCCCTGTTGTTGAAGTCCACACTGTTCCGCCACCGGAGTTACTATAGCCACCAGACTTATCAGCGAAGGCTCCCGCCTCATTCATCGTTGCTGCGTATGATATCGCGCTTGAGGATGCGGCTCGAAATCGGGTATGTCGGATTGGCGAATCAGCTGATTGAATCGATTTCATTATACCTTTGTGCCTGTCAGGGTTGATAATGATTTGCTCGATTTCCTCAATCAGAAAATCGCTGACGGCACTCAGGCTCGGTTTGATTTGTGCATAAGTGCGTGACTTTTCATCTGCACAGCGGGGTAACTGAGCCGGTCTTTGTCCCAGGATATCCGACGCCAACACATACAACATCATTGCTTCGTTTAACGATTCCATCGTGAACTGGGAAAACAATTTGTCACCCCAATCCAGAAGATTATCGATGTACTTCATCGCTATTGATTTTTGATAAGCGCTCAGTCGGGTTCGTGCAATCGCGTGTGGGTTGAAAGGATCACTACGATAGGCAGCAAGTGCCGCAGGGTCGGTCAGCATTTTTCGCATTGACTCCACGGCAAGACCATTGAATTCACGATACTGCCAAGGGTTGGCCGAATTCATCGGATTAAAAATATAGTGATACCACTGTTGTGATTCGGCAAAACGCTGTTGGCTATTAAGATGATTTGCAATCAGGAAGGGAATGTGGAAAAATGTTTCGCGCGAATAAGTGCCAAAAGCACCCGAGCCAAATTTTGCTCCAATGAGCTTATCTTGCAAGGGCTCTGCTTCGTTCAGATCGTTCTCGAATTTAAGATTAAGCAGGCCCGGAAGGCCCTTTGCTGCAAGTTGCTTCAAAATCGGTTGAGCAAGAGAACTGGAAAGTGCAATCAGCCTTGGTTGAGCTGCACTTATTGCCAGCACCTGAAATGTTCCGGCATGCAATACAGCACTCGCACGAAACGCATCAACACTGCTTCCAGGTTCTGATACGCAGGCACGCGAATTAACCACCAGACCATCGGAAATATTTGCGTTGAATATTGTGACTTTTGTATCGTCCGATTTTTCTGTAAGCAAATAATTTGTACTATAGACCACATGGTGACCCACCGGCCATATCCTATTGTCACTTGATCTACGCAGTTGGTTTCCATTAAAGAAGAACGAATACATCCTATGCGCCGCAGCAAGATTATTCCTGCCAGCCTCAATGTCGGCATAAGACACAAAAGGAATGCGACGTTCGCTTATCGGCATGAAGCCGTGAACATCGGAGTTCATCGCGGCAATCTGTAGTGTCTCTGTTACTGATGCGCCTGAACCAATTAATCTGACTGTTGGAAAAGCCCGCTCCCAGTTCCAACCCGTCAACGTATGGGCATCAATTGGGGCACCATGATGATGAACTGACCTATAATCCTCTATCTTGTCAGGTAGTCCTGCCAAAAACCAACCTGTTCGATCCAACCCAACGGATTTTGGCTCAGCCTTATAGTGTTCAATCTGGATTCCGATAGGAATATGGCCTTCCGTTGTGTTCTTCTCTAAGCCTCTAAATGCCGCGCGATAATCCGTAAGAAAAAGAGGAAATGGCACATAATTTCCGGCTATAGTCGCTGGCTCCCAATAGATGACAAGTGGATCTGCATATTGAGATTTTTGACGGTTCTCGCCATCTAAAAAACATATCTCTTGTGGCGCAGACCACGACGCATCGGGCTTCCTTTCAATCCACTTTACTTTGAAACTATGTTCGTAACCATCAAAATAATTCTCATTATCAATCTTTCGATTACCTGGAACCGTCGTAATCTCAGTCCAAAACAACATTAACTTACGCTGATAAATAACAGGTGCTACCCATTTCACCGGCATCTGCACATTCAGTTTTTCCCACGGACCAAAATGCAAAGGTTTTGATACCATGCTTTCACTCATTGTCATATTATTTACCTGGCGTAAGTAGTGAATCGGCGGATCACTTTCAGTGACGCCCACCAGGTGCAAAACATCTGTTTCAACATCATGAAACGCACCAACAACCTTCAAGTCTGCCAGTTCACTGTAGCCACTCAGATATTTCGCATAACTTTCTTCTGCTTCACCCGTGCTGATCTGCCTTTGTAGCAATTCGGATTCCAGATCACGAAAAAGCGGCGTTTTGTCATCACGCAGATCGGGCTCGATAAAATTCTCAGGGTACAAAAAGACTTTACGATTGGCTTCCCATACCCGGTAATGCTTACGCCAGATCCATTCCTTGCGCGCATCCTCTGAATTAAATTGCACATATCCTTGTGAATCTGATATTTCCAGCCCCATCAACACGCGATGAACATAAAGCTGTAAACTTGTGGTAGCAGAAACCAGCTCAGATGTACGGGCACATCCGCTAACTTCCACGTCCAGCAAGAAGTGAGCATAAAGCTGTGATGGTCCCTGAAATGCATATTCACTAACAAGAAACGCCACCAACGCATCACGTTGTTTCGATCGAGTGAGGTCTTCGAAAGCTTCGGATTTTTCATTGAAGATAGCTTCATCAAAATACTTCGTACGGAATGCGGCATGAATATCGTCTGCGGCACGCCATAAACTACCTATATCTTCCACCGTCACTGTGCTGGTGCCAACAGTTTCAGATATTGTTTTTGGTCGCATGCGGCTCAAAGTTTCCCCACTTACTCCAAGCCTCGAGGTAATCTCCAGAATCAGAGCCCATTGATCAAGACGTTTAAACCATTGGCCATGAGCTGGCGTTACGGGTCGTGCACTCCTGATGTCATCGACCGGTACCGCCAAGGCCTCGGCAATATATTGTTCGGCTAAATCTTGAGTCACTGAAGTTTGCATCAAATGCTCAATAGCCATTCGCCGAACCGCCGCTTCCGGCATAACGTTGCCTACTGCCTTCAGCCAGCGAGCATAGGCAGAGACTGAAAGTATTTGATTCCAAAGTATTTGCCGTGTGGGTAACGCTGTGACTCTCGGCCAGGAGGCTAGTACCAAATGGCATGCAGCAATATCAAATATTGGATTCTGCAATAGGCATTGCAGTCTCTGTACCTGAACAATCCATTGAGTTAGCGGCAATAAATCGGTCGCCACCCCCAGCAATGCCTGAATAATCGCATTGGTGTTGAGCGGGAAATCATAAGATCTGAACTCAGTTACTTTGCCAGCCTGGATGCCAAGTTCACTACCCACAACTTCATCAAATACCAATTGCCAATGAAAGCGACCAAGAAGTGTGTTGATTTGCTTTGTTAATAATTTGTTAAGCACTAAAGTTGGTGCTGATCCGGCAGCAAAAAATATCGGGTTCAGTAACACGCCATCAGCAGAGGGACTTTTTATTAAAGGCTGCGATTGCTCAGGAGACTCAGCCATATTTGCAGCCGCAAGCCAGCGCGACTGCTGCTCTGAAAGGAAGATCTTCTGAAATAGTGTCTCTGGCAATACTTTTGTGTTTCCAGCCGCATACATGGCTTTTAAACACTCTCTTACAATCTTATCTGATAACCCGGTAGCAATATTTTGTAACCGGCCTTCGGGAAGTGTTTGATCAAAAATTGGATTAATACGGTAGCGTGCACGCTGCACAGGTATTGCCGTTAAATCTTCTTCGCGGATTCTTAAAAACGCATTTTTGGGTTTCGCAACCGACACTGAGTTATCCGCCACTATCTGCCTGGAACTGACATCGTCAATATATAAGGGTGCTGATAGTGCTGTATCTTCAAATTCACCAAGATGCCTGGTGAGCGAAAGAATGGCTGTCTCAGCAACATCAAAATCGAGCGTTGCGCTTAACTTACTCAGAACTTGTGGCTCAATATCGCTAATCGCTACGCCGGATTGGAAACGATATTCATCCGTTGAACCAAAAGGTTCAAGAATCGTTTCGTTTAGCTTTTGTATGGCTTGCGTTGATTCATACTCTGTTAGCCCAATGGTTGTTAGCGTTTTTGATGCAATAATGAGTCGCCGTTCTTGAGCGATTGTTTGCACTACGCTTGTAGCAATCTCTTGTGCAGCCCGCGTAAGGGCTGGCACATTTGCAGGATTAAGCAGCCAGTCAATTTGCTCTAACTTATAGCCGCTGGCTTGTTGCGCATCGGCAAATCGCAGCGAGGCCAATAAATCTGACATAGATTCTACAAATTGTCTATTCGATGCTTTGCTATTCAGTTCTGGCGTTAAAGCCATCAAGCGAAGCAATACGGATACCTTTACCCCTAACAGGCGGGCCAGTCGTGCATGACGATAGAGTAATTGCAATGACACAGAAGTAAGCTGAATCACATAGCGCCCTGTATTCACTTGTTTTTTCAATGTTTCATTGGCGGCTACAGAGGCGCTGGCCAATCCATTGACCAAGTCCAAAAACTGAGAATTATCAATTTGCAGGGCAGCCAGGAGACGCGTCAGAGTATTTTTATCGGGCGCAGAAATTCCTTCATCAGGCTCGAATGCAGGATGTTTCAACTGGGCCGGTAAATCTGCCGGCCATATACCATCACGCACGACAAATGGTTGCGTATTAAAGCGACGATTAAATAAGCTATCATCACCATGCAAGCCAATATCGGGAATCGCTCCGGTAAGACTCATCAACTCATCTAATGGCAAACGGGTGCGATCGGCAAGATCAAGCAAGCTAACGATGTCGCCCAGTACATCTGTGGTAATTTCGGCAGGGGCAAGTGATTGCCGGGCTGATAAGCGCATCAGGACATAATCAATTTCACCCACAGTCCAAGGCAATACCCGCCACAGCCTTAGTAAACGATGCAGGCGATCAAGCCGTCTAACACTTAAGCCGCGAATCATTTCGTAGTCATTTTGCACAGAGCCGGTACTGGCAACCAGTTTCATTGTGATGGAGGGATTCGTTGATCCATCAGTACTAATAAATCGACTAAGCACCAATTCACGCAATACATTGCGATCTGTTTTTGTAATACGCTGAAGTTGTGAAAGGTCGTAATCACCTGCTAATACGGCATCAACGTCAATATGCGATAAACTTGTGGCGTACAATTGCTCAAAATAAAGCGCTGCTGCACTAGGGTCAACGGTCTTAGGTGTCAAGATCAATTCAGCCTCGTGATAGGTCAACTGAAGTCTCGTTCGTACGCGTTCTGTTGCAGCCCACCCCAAGGCCTGCGCTACCCTGTCGCGCGACAAACCAAAATGCGCCAGCAGTATCTCAAGTCTCTGCAATGGGAAATTGACAGGCAGATTGAAACTGGTAGCAGCCCGTGTGGCAATTTCATTGAAGACGGCCACAGACGAACCAACATTTAATTTCTGCTTCAACCAACCTTCCAATACACGATTCACAATGTCCAGGGCAGGCACTATTGTATTAGTATTTTCACAGCTCAATGGCAATGCCCAAAGATCTGGCCTGCGTACACTGAGTGCCCTTTTGGTTTCCTCAGGCTGAGAAATAAACCTCTCAATATAGTACATCAAATCAACAAAATATGCAGCAGGGCTCAAGACTGATAAGCAATGCGCACACTCACAGGCATCCAGGTTTCCGAACAATTTTCGCAGCACATCTAACTCTTGAATTTTCCCAATATCGGCAGCGCCGGTAACCATGTTTTTAGTTTGCACTGCATCAAGAATCGCAAAATATGCTGTAGCAACCTGGCCGCTTTGCTCTAAAGCACGCCCACGCAGAACTTCAACTTCAGCATAATCTAATCCCGTCTTTTCCATAACAGTTTCACGGGTGAGTAGTGCCACCTGCGTGGATGAATAGAAGCCCGCCCTCATTAAAACCTGTGCATAAGTGGCATTTTCGGCCACAGCCAACATGCGCTGTAAAGCCTTGAGCTCACGAAGTATCGGCTCACGGGGCAAACTACCGAAATTAAGTCTGACTGGTTTATCAGCCAGTGCGGAAAAATCTTTGGCTAGTAAATCCTGGTCTTCATTCGCTTTAATAAACTCATTTAATTGGCCTACCCAAATCGAAGCAGCTTCCTGCAATTTTCCGAAAGGCAAATCTGTATCTATCCCAGGATGCGAGCGAACAAAATTTTGAATTTCCGCAATCGCTTCTTGTTGGTCAGATGGCAATTTATCAACTAAATCTGACAACTCAGGGTCATTAACAGGCAAGTCCCATATTTTTTTGAGCGCGTCAGTTTGTGGCTGAATAGCCCGAAAATGATCTTCAAGCAGTTCAGGAACCCTGGCGGAGCGATGCATCAGGCCCACTGTGGGATAAGTATTCACTGCGACTTCTTCAAGCTCTTGTGCAAATTCTTCTATTGACTGACC
>CAIQWT010000063.1 GCA_903875605.1 uncultured Geobacteraceae bacterium
CAGCTGCAATATAAATTGTCATAAAAGCAATAAGCAAAGCAATGACTAAAAACGGTATTTTTTCGACAAGAAGCGACACCAGTTTTTTTTTTCTGAACCTGGCTAGTGGATACCAATCCAGAAGCAGTAGGATAACAGGCAGGGTGACACTCACTTGCTTGGCCAGCAATGAAAGCACAAAAAACAACAACGCCAGCAGATATGGAACAAGGAGCATCCTCCTCTTTCCTGCCTCCTTCAGTTGCACATATCTGATATAGCTGATAACTGCAGCGAGAGTAAGCAGACCATTTAGCACATCCTTGCGCTCTGCAGCCCAGGCCACCGATTCAACCCTCAGTGGATGAATACCCCACATGAGACCGGCCAATAACAGCATAACTGGATACAGGAAGTTACCGATGTCCCCAGCAATCCATTTTCTTTCATTTTTCAAAAGCCTGTCCGTCAGCAACACTACCATTGTGGCGTTCAACGCATGCAGGACAATATTAGTTAAGTGATACCCTGTAGGATCGCTCCCCCAAAAATGGTGATCTATGGCAAAAGAAACGTGGGTTAGAGGGATCCAGGCGCCAAGATGCGCTTCAGTAAAAAGCCTGCGAAGCGTTTGCAGATCCAAATTTCTAATCAGGAGATTGTTCGTGATGTAAAAAGGGTCATCCATGTTGATGAACCCACAGGTCAGCGATCCTGAATAGACGGCAAGAGTAATCAGACCCACTAATACGGCTATCGAGACAACTGTTTTATTGTTGGAATTCACGGATTTCTCATTTATTAATTGCACCGCCGGGTATATGCAACTCGTGCAGACCATTTATCGCATCAACCTGGGTCGGGTTGAGCCTGAGAGCTGACTCAAAATCACTTTTTGCACCATCAGGATCCTGCATATCGGCCTTGATTATACCCCGGAGAGCGTAGTCAGATGCATCGTACTCCGGATCGACCGAAAAAATATTGTCCAGATCAGCCAAAGCCGCCCCGCTCATACCACGCATCCGGAATATTCTTGCTCTATAATGAAGCGCCGGCATGAACTTATCGCAAATACGCAACGACGCATTCAAGAAGCGAAGTGCTTCCAGATCCTCTCCCTGTTTATATTTTTCTATTCCGTAATTGGAGTAGGCAAGAGTGGAGTTTGACTCTGTCCTGATCGCCCGCAATGCAAATTCAATCGGGTTTTTATAACTCCGACTAAAATATAAATTGAGCGCCGCTAGATAGACAAGCAGTAAAAATACCGCCAGAGCAAAAATCTTTTTACTTTCTATTGCAGCCAAGTGTATGACGTTTAGAGTGATCATAAGTAAACCGAAGCAGATTACATAAGAGCGGTGATCTATGTGATCGTTGCAAAAAGAGTAAAAGTTAGGGTAGTAGGTCATGCTCGGGAGAATAAAAAGCAAAAACCACGCCGGATAAAAGAGCGCCTGCCGCCGCAGGCATTTTCTCCAGTAAAAGTGCAGCAGAAGCAACGAAGATATTAAAACTGCTCCGCTAAGGGTTGCGGAAAGCTTGTACGCCGGTAGCGTAGAGATATTTACAGGCAGGTAAAACCTGGCAACTGTCTCTGGTAAAATCCGCAGATTTTTGATGAACGGAATGACCCCGCTTCCATCGCTAGACACGGCGACAGCTGCTTCTTTTAACACCCAGTACATTGAGCCAATAGCAATATAATACATTGGAAGGACAAAGTGTTTTTTATGCAACAGTCCTGTTTTATCGTAGGTAAACAGGTATATTACAAAGAGAAACGGCAATACAACCGCACTCTCCTTTGAAAAAAGAGCCAGCGTAAAAAAGATTAGGTGAAGAAGAATATTACTCCAACCTCTGTTTTCCAGGGATTTTATAAAAGTCAACATTGCCAGGAAAGTGCAAAGCCCCAGCAGCAGATCCCCCCTCGCCGGCAACCAGGCCACTGCAGTCATGAAGTTGTAATGCACTGCATATACCAGCGCCCCGACAAGGGCAAGACGATGCTTAAAATCGAGACGCAGTAGGAGATGGTAGACTGTCAGACATGAGACTACATGCAACAATAGATTGGTGAGATGGGCATTAAAAACCGTGTTGTTTCCCCACTGGGCGTCGAGAATAAAAGTCGCCGACTGGAGAGGCCTGTACAGGTCAATTGATTTTACAAGGTAGAATGCATCGGTAGTAAACACTTTGAGCAGGTTTGGAAAATGCTGTAAAAACGGAATATTTCCAACAATGAGTACATCATCGTCGGCGTTGGTAATCCCGTAGAAAACGCATTTGAAGTGAACAGCCACAGATACTGCAATGATTAACGAATAAATACCTAGGTATTCTTTAAAAAATTTTACCACATTTTTTCCAGGTCAGCTTTGGAATACACATGGTTACGTTCGGAGTAAAAGGAATCCGTGCCATCCAGATCAAGCTGTAATGGGTCTTTGTTGAATTGCCTAAAAACCAGCGCAATGGGGGTAAGTATCAGGTAATAAAGGATCGTCAGAATAATCATATTATTTACATTGGCGATCTTTTCGGAAAGCTTTAACCAACCGCGTGCAAGTAGAGAAGCAACCGGCTTCACAAATGTTGCCAGTACAAGCAGGAAAATTCCGGACCAGAGCAACCATCTGGTCCCGGCAAGAAGCCCCACTGATAGAGCAGCAAGAGCCAAAACATTGTGGGTTTCCAGCACCTTTACCCGCCATTTGTCGGCGCCGTTTTTTTTCTTTAGCCACTCTGTCATCACCACTCCATTTGCCACAAACTCTGCCATCACTCCAGCATCTTTTCTTTAATCATTTTTTCAAAAATGGCCTCAGCAGCAATACTGTTTGCATGACTGTTCATGTGTGAATCATCCTTAGATACCCACAAGGTTTTTCCATCATAATTTTCAAAAAAAGGGAGAAGATCAAGAAAAGGAAGGACGCTTTTCTCTGCCGCCTCTTTTGCCAAAGCCGTAGCAAAACCAAATGGATATTTATCAAGTCGTCGTAGATCTGGAATGTTTACTATAAGCAGTTTTATTTTTTTATCTGCAGTCAGCCTTATCAGCTCTTTTAGTGCATCTTTGCTTTTTCTGAAACCTTCAGAGTCAGGAGAGTACAATTTTCTGTAATATGTTTGCAGCCAATCGGAGGCACCTTCCATCATACTTAACTGTGTCAGTTTGGCGTTCACATAGTTTGGAAGATAAACATGTTTCATCAATGGATAAGTGTTACTGCTAATTTTAGGCGTGGGTTCCGTATCATTGATATAATACATGAGCACAACGATATTAGGCTCCAAGGTCAGCCCTTTGCGTTTGAACAGTTCCACCTCCATTGAACTGTTATAGTTTCCGGTCCCCATGTTTAATATTTCATAATTACTAAATTTTGTAGCAATTTGTTTTTCGAGCCGTTTTGCAAGGGTTTCACTAAAGGGCACTCCCCAACCAAGCGTAAAAGAATCTCCAAGCATCATGACTCTCTTAGTTCCAAGTGGTTTAGGAATTTTAAATTCCACATCCCTCAAGCCTAGTGAATTTGTATTGATCTCAACCCCATAATATTTACCGAAAACATTAGCCTTATGATGGAAGGGGAGAAGCGTGTCTCCCAAAGGCTCTTTCAGCTCGGCAGCATACCTCCACATCTCAAAATCATAATTCAAGTGATCGCTAAAATAATAACGAACACCCCCCTCGATGATAATCAGAGTAAGAAGTATGGATATTATCGAGATGCAAATATTATATAGAATTCGCTTCATTGATTTTCATGGCCTATTTATCAAACTACGGCTGATTCTTTCTGCGAGGTGTTTAGCAACAACGTCAACGCCGTGCTGTGACCAGTGACCATCCATATTCAAATATGTCCCCGACTGTCCCCTCAACAACTCTCTAAGGTCCAGAACATCTATCCCTGAAGCATCTGAGAGACTGACAAGCCGATTAACAGCATCATCCTTATGTTTCATATAAGCTTTCATATCTGCAACAGCTAAATACTGCTCGGACAATCGGGTGTCTACGGTAAACCCGTCAGGAATAATAACCAGTGTAAACTTGACTCCCTTTCTACGACAAAGCTCAGAAGATGCATTAACCCAGCGAAAAGAGTACTCAGCAGAGGTGCTATTGGGGCTACTTAACCCTTTGGCAACTTTTGTAGCAATATCAAGGTAATAACTCCTGAATTCTCTACCATCAGGTTGTCGAAGCATCTTGTAAAACCTGCTCCGTTCAGCGGCTGAAGATTTATACAATACAGACTTTAACTGTGCCTGTTCATCCGGCGGAAAAAAGGAAAGATATGTACTTTCAGTATCTTGATCATCAACGGTATTGCTGAATATCTTCTTAAGTTCAAGTTCATGCTTTAGTATAGCCCCCCCCTTGAACCATGCTCGCAAAAGTGGACGACGCTCATTGCTGATTACCTGATCAAGTGAACGTAACCCGAGAATCTGAAGGAATGACCATCTTGGATAAGTTGCCGAAATCCCAAAATAACTTAGCAGGCTAGGCTCTTGGATAAAATCGGTGCCAGCTGAGAAAACCAAGACGCAGTGGTTGGGCCGCAGAGGAAGCCCGACTTTTTTGAGTCTGAAAAAATATTCGTCAGGGTCGGTAGCTGATACACCAAGGTTTATAAGTTCCTGAGATTGTCGCCCCATACTCTTGAGGATCTCCTCGGTTCTAAACGGTAGCGGCACTGCAGCCCCATTCTCCAGGAAAGAGTCTCCGATGAATATAGTTCGGTAGGTTCCGGGTTTGGGTTGTAAAGTACGTTCCAAATCCCTTTGTCCCCATGAGTTGACTTTTACAAAATGCTCCGACTTCTCGTGGTACAACCATGCCTTTTCCCCGACATCAGAGGAAACACCATGCAGACCACTCATTGGCCAGGAAACTGTGTAAAATGATGCTGCTAAATTCATGAGCACAAGAGTAGTTGTAACCAGTACTATAAAAAATATAAGGCTAAAAATAAGGCGATTGCACCGGGACGTGCAGTCGGTATTGCTGTCGTCAGGCTTGCATCGCAACAGACTTCGACAACAGAAAAAAACACCAAGAAAAGCAGCAGTTATTATTGTGCTGAGAACGGCAATATCGGAGGTAGCCGACTGGACACTATCTTCATAAAATGTCACAAACAGCCCCCCCCCCGAGAAAAACAGGACGAGAAGTGACACAAACATAATCAGATAAGTTACTGTTTTTCTATCAAACATTATCAGTGCACATTTATTTAAAAAAGTGTGTAAATAAACGGTCCAAGTGCCGAGCCGCTAGTCATTACAATCAATAGCCCTAAAAACAACAACACTAGTACAATCGGCATAAGCCACCACTTTTTTCTTTCCCGCAGAAACTGCCATAACTCTTTTAAAAATGTCATCCTCTCTCCCCGTTAATCAAGCAGAAATTTAGTCCGGTTAGCGGCACTAAAATCCGGCTGCTTATTTTTGTCAAAAACAAAGTTGCCCATAACAAGATAATCCATCTCAGTGCCCATGAAACAGCTATAGGCATCTTCTGGTGTCATGACGATTGGTTCGCCACGAACATTGAAACTGGTGTTAATAATAACGCTACAACCGGTTTTTTTCCTGAATGTGTCAATCAGTTGCCAATAACTAGGGTTGGTCTCCCGGTGTACTGTCTGTATACGGGCAGAATAATCACTATGCGTGACCGATGGAATATCAGAGCGAAGCTGATACAGTTTTTCTCGCACCGTCAGAGAGTGATAGCCCTCCGGTAAATTATTGCGACGCGATTTAAGCACATCCGCTACAAGCAACATATAGGGCGAGGAGACTTCATTATCAAAATAATCCTGCAAGGACTCCGCCAGCACCGATGGAGCAAAGGGACGGAACCCTTCACGCTGTTTTATCTTCAGGTTAAGCTTGCGCTGCATCTCTGGACTGCGGGCATCGGCAATGATACTACGGTTTCCCAGCGCACGTGGCCCCCATTCCATACGTCCCTGGAACCAGCCGACCACATTTTCGCTCTGCAGATATTCCGCTGTCAACTGGCAAAGTTCATCAAAAGAGTCACACTTACGGTAGTTCGCCCGGTACTTTCTGGCCACCCTGAGGATATCTATATCTGAATACTCAGGCCCAAGGTATGAGCCTTTCATACAATCGTGTGTACCATCAGCCAAACGCTCAATGCCGCAGCCAATATGATAGGCCGCCAAAGCCGCACCCAAAGCACCACCGGCGTCCCCGGCGGCAGGCTGGATCCAGATATTGTCAAAGATACCGCTCTTTTGTAGTTTACCGTTGGCGACACAGTTGAGCGCGACTCCGCCGGCGAGACAAAGGTTTGTAGATCCCGTGAGGCGACTGGCCTCTTTCGCCATGTTAAGAACAATTTCTTCCGTAACTTGCTGGATTGCCAGAGCAAGATCGCAATGTTCCGGCAGAAGTTCAGATTCTTCACCCCGCCGCGGGAATCCGAAGAGAGTTTCCCATTTGGCATTATCGGTCATCTGCAAACCGGTGGCAAAATTAAAATACACCATATTGAGTCGCAAAGAGCCATCAGGCCTGATTTTCACCAGATGCTCCCGAATCAACGCGCTATATATTTCAACACGGCCGGAAAGTGGGTTGCCATAAGGCGCCAACCCCATCAGCTTGTACTCGCCTGAATTAACCTTGAAACCCAGGTAATAGGTTACAGCAGAATAGAGGAGACCAAGCGAGTGAGGAAACCTCAGCTCCTTCAGTATTTCTATGGAGTTCCTCTGCCCGTGGCTAATTGACGCAGTTGCCCACTCCCCCACACCGTCAATAGTTAGAATAGCTGCATCCTGAAAAGGTGAAGGAAAAAAGGCGCTGGCAGCGTGAGAAAGATGGTGTTCGGTAAAGAGCAGCTTTATATTTTTGCGAATAGTGCTGTCAATTGTTTTAAGTTCGTCCAGCAGAAGTTTCTTGAGAAACAGTTTTTCTTTGATCCAAGCCGGGATTGCTGAAATGAATGAGTAAAGACCTTTCGGTGCAAAAGCGTAGTAGGTTTCCAACAGTCGTTCGAACTTCAAAAATGGCTTGTCGTAAAAGACAACTGAGTCAACATCCGCCAGACAAATACCCTCATGTTCAAGGCAATAACGTATGGCATTAACCGGGAATGATGGATCGTGCTTTTTTCTGGTAAAGCGTTCCTCCTGTACCGCGCCTCGAATCTCGCCATTGTGAATAAGTACAGCGGCAGCGTCATGATAAAAGGCGGAAATGCCGAGTATGTACAATGTATGTCACCTCACAACGGAATAAGCCAAGTATTAAAAAAACAGGTGTTTCACGAGTGAATATCCATACCGGAACCAGACTTTGCTGAGTTTTATTTTAGAATCACCAACGACTCTTCTATGCTCATGCGAAGGAACCTCAGACATTCTGTAGCCTTTCTTAAGTGTTCTCATTACCATTTCCTGCTCGATAGTAGTAATATTTTCCTGCAGGCCAAGCTTGATAGCGACACCTCTTTTTATTGCACGGAATCCGTTTTGTGAATCGCTTAATTTCACGCCATAACGCCAATTTATACACTCAGTGATAAATGAACTCCCTGCTAGACGAAGGAACTCGTTAAAACCTCCGAACAGCTCGCTAGATCCCCCTAAAATGCGTGAACCGGTTACATGATCAGCTCTATCTTCAACAATCGGCCGGATTAATTTGGGAATATCCAAAGGGTCGTGAGAACCGTCCGCATCAAAAAAAACAATAATGTCACCAGTTGCGATGGATAAAGCCTGTCGTAAGGCGGCTCCCTTTCCGGTACCATTATCAACGATTACTTTCACGTTCAAACGGCTGGCAATATCTTGTGTTTTGTCCGTTGAATGCCCATCTACAACTATTATTTCATCACCATATTTTTTGCATTGTTCAATAACTGTAGCAATTGTTTCTTCTTCATTCAATGTAGGTATAATTATTGTAATCAGGTGGTTATCTATCATTAAAATCCTCTGTAAGCATTGGTATAACAGCTACTTTTTATTTACTCAGCCAACTAACGAATTAGGCAGTTACTTGATATACCATAATCCATCTTCTTGTTGCCAATAAGTCATATAACGACTACTTACCCGAATTAAGCCAGCAAATCCCGGATAATGTCTTGAACATTATTGCGGAGTAGCTTTTGTCGATTGGCATCAATAAGTTCGTTCCTAAAGTTAGGATCATCCATCCAGAAATAATCAAGAAATATACCCGCAACAATAACAGGCAACCTGGAATGCCACCTTTGAAATATAAATTTCATAGGTGGTATATAAAGTTGGGGTGAATGCCGACCAAACAATGAATTACCTAGCAATGACAGTGCATTACCTAAAGGCAGATATTCGGTTTCAGCAAGATAGGTGCGATTATATCCCGACTCACTTGTCAGGCACTTTACAATCGCAGACGCCAGATCATCGACATGAATCAATGACATTTTCCCCGGAAGACCAAACCAGTGGAGTGGCAAACCTTTCCTCATGTATCGTGCAAAAGTCCTTAGATGAGAATCATCCCTCATACCAGGCCCATAAACACAACCGGGGCGGAATATAGTATACGGTACATTACTCTCTAAAAGTGCTTCTTCAGCCATGCGTTTGGAGGTGCCATACTCCGTCCTTGGAAAGCAGAGACTGTCAACTGTAATGGGTGTGTTGCAAAAGTCAGAAGGTGACCGATCCACTGCTGCAATTGAACTGATAAAGATGAAGCGTCTCAGGGAGTTGTTTTTTTTAGCACTATCCAGCAACAGCTGCATTGACATGACATTAGCCGTATTATAATCACAACCGCCTCTAAGTCGCGCCTCACCGGCAATATGTATTATGAAATCGGCATTGCGTACAAATCCGTCAACTTTTTCCAATTGTGCGAGGTCACCCACAACCGTTACGACGCGCCTGTCTTCGCTTGTAACAGGCTTTCTGACGAGAATGTACACCCTGTCTTCAGGCTCAAGCTGCTTCAAGATTTCACGCAGCACAACCTTACCGATAAAACCGGTAGCACCTGTGATAAAAACCTTAGTCATTTGGTAAGAATGGCGATGGCACCACTGAACAAACGCCTGAACTCTCCAAACGAACTGAGTTTTCTTAACCGGTTCCAGATAATGCGAGGCCTGAAATAAAACCGTCGATATGCTTCTAGGGCATATTTTGCTGTTTCCGCCCGCGTAACTTCGGTACCAATGAATTCAATCAGATCCGTTTTAGAATCGTCCAAGGTGTATTCAGCCCAGTAATCGCCCAGGCCGCGTTCACGATAATATGCATAAATATCGGTGTCAGGCATTGGCAGAAGAATAGAAAAAAGGGCATAATCAAGTGGCAGATCGAGAGAAAATTTGATGGTGTCCTCGATGGTCTGGCTGGTTTCTCCGGGGAAACCAAATAAAAAGAAACCGAGGACTTTTATGCCCTGCCTTTTCGTGTAGCATACTGTTTTCATAACCTGTTCTGTTGATATTCTTTTGTTCATCATCTTAAGAATGTCCGGATTGCTCGATTCGATACCATACAGAATCGTATGACATCCAGCTGACTTCAAACTGTCTATCATCTCTTCCGAAACGATATCTACCCGGCTTCTCACGGTAAAACCGACTGCCAGTTTTCTTAGCTGTATTTCTTCACATATACGAATCACCCTTTTCTCATCAGCGGTAAAGGTTGAATCGTAAATATCAAAGTCACAAATGTTATAGTTTTTCAGGTTGAATTCAATTTCGTCAACAACATTTTCTGGTGAGCGGGTACGATATTTCTGATGATTGTGTGTGCAAAAAGCACAGTTGAATGGACAACCCCTGGAGGAAATAAGAGCAGTAAAATTTTTCTTTCGACTAAGGACGTTCTCATAGCATTCATTCTTGATCAGATGCCTCGCTGGGAATGGAATTGTGTTTATGTCTTCGACAAACTGAATTGTTCGATCGATGACAACACTCCCGTTTTTTCTGAAACCGAGTGATTTTATACCATCAAAAGACCCTTCTCCCCGAAAAGCTTCAATAAATTCAGGGAGCGGCAACTCCGCTTCGCCTGTAATACAGAAGTCTATCGCATCATAGGACATCGTTTCATGGGGGTAGAGCCTCAAATGCTCACCACCCACCAGTACCGGAATTGCAGTATCTGATTTAAATTGTTTGATCCACCTGATAACAGAATGAAAGCTCCACGATGTAACCGTGAAACCGAGAAGATCCGGCGAAAACAGGCGAATCCGCTCAAGTGTAGCCGGGTAACTTAGCCCTTCAGCCTCCATATCTATGAGATCTACCTCTACGCCCTCTCTTTCCATAAGAGCAGCAACGATCAAAAGGCTCAGAGGCGGAACAAAACCAAGATTTTCATCCCTGAAAGAAACTGATTTATTGTGAGGATTGACGTCGATGGGGGTAAATATCAGACTTACTTTCATAAACTCTCTCAATTTTTGGATATAGTCACCGGTGATTCAGACGCGTCTCATTACAGACGGAGTTACAACAACTCAGACAGAAATCTGATAGTCTTTCGCGTTCAAGGCACTTCCTAAACTCCTGGAAGCGTTCACCGTTCCATATACTGGACAGACTTTCTCGCCTTGCATTTCCAACTCGATATGAAAGGCAGGGATAAACATCCCCATGCGGAGATATAGACATGCGCGACCACGGAAGCTTGCAAGTCTGAAAGTCGTGCGCAGTCAATTCCTGATGGTAGAATTTATTTAATGTCTGCTCATTCAACATATTATCGGGATAGAATCGGACTTTAGTCCTGCCGGAATATTTTCTTATCAATGTCACCTGTTTCTTCAGGAGCGCCAGCTCATCAACTTCGAGCTTTGGAAAAGGGGGTCTAGACTGACATATTTCCTGAATATCCTCCCTGTATGGTGGACAGTACAGGTTATCCATCCCCCTTGGTATCGAGTAAGTAACAAAATCTACAGAAATAGAGTCGGCCAACATCAGTATTTCATACAACTGGCCCAGATTTTCCTTGAGGATCACTGTTTTAATATCTATGAGTGGGAATGAGGTGTTTAACTCCCTCTTCTTTCTCTGTATTTTTTTTATCGTTTCGATCGCCTTGTCAAAAAGCCCCGCCCTCTTCCGTATTCCGTCATGCACATCTGCTATACCATCGATCGAAACGGCCAAAAGCAGCAGCTTGTTCCTGACCATCATGTCTATATGCCTGTCGGTTACCATTGAAGCGTTCGTTAACAACGAACAATTCCTCTTACTAAGGGCATATTCCAGTATCGCTGCAAAATCTTCCCTGAGAAATGGCTCTCCACCGGTCATCGAGAGGACACACCATGATGGCAACTGATCTATGATATGTTTAATTTCTTCCTGCGTCATCTCCTCATTTATACTGAGTTTGTTATTCTGATAGCACATGGGACAACCGGCATTGCATCTGTGTGTTACCTCGATTTGCACAAACAAGGGGGCTAAAGCCCTGCTTGAACCAAGAGCAAATGGTATAGCCGAGTGCAGTCTACCCATGAGGTTGTATAAGCTTGAAAAATTTATTATTGTCATCTTTTTCTCTTGCCCTCAAACCCCATCCTGACTTTATGGTCAAAGAGTAAATTCAGTTCGAGTTGTCCGTTCAGATAACAGTCATGACAAGACGATACGGAGTCTCTATGTAGCTGATACTCCTGTGAATTCCATAAATCAACAAGACTCCCGTTACGAATATTACCGGCCGGCTTTTCCCAGCCTATATAGGGAAAGCAGGGGAACACATCGCCATAACAATCAACTAGAAGTGAGTTGTAACCAGCACGGCAAAGTACGGGTGAAGGAAGCCCGGCAAAAGAAGAGCGAAGGAGCCGCAGATGAGCCGGAGAATTCTCAATGCCGAATCCTTCATTTGCCGCGTTTTTGATATGCGCAACCATAATGTCGACCTTACCAAGGAGCATCTCATCAACCGTGGCGTTTCGATCAACAAGAAGATCGGCAGCTACAAGCGGCTGGCGAGGAATAAACTCAATGCAATCTGCTCCAAGCTCGCGGGAGAGACTAATTAGCTCTGGAACCTCATCAATGTTGGCCCCGTCGATAACTGCAACATTCTTGATACGGAGAGACACCCCCTGCTGCCGCCTAAGTCGATGAAGGCGTTCCACTGCTGCTGCAGCACGCTCAAAGGCTCCTGAATAGTTCCTGATCCTGTCATGGGTTTCGGCCCGTGAGCCATCAAGTGATATATTGACCGAATCCACTCCTATATTAATGATTCTGGCTGCCGCCACGTCATCAATAAAATAGCCGTTAGTGTTGAGGTGTGTGATCATGCGATGCTGCCTGGTGCACGCGAGAAGATCGTAAATATCGGATCTTAGCATCGGCTCCCCACCAGTAAAGCCAAGTCCTGGAGTTCCAAGGCGAGCAAATTCGCCAATAATCTGCCTAAACCTGTCAGTGTCAAGCTCCTGCTTTCCTGCACGCACCTTATCAACACACTTTTGCGGAAAATCGCACATGACACAATCGTAGTTACATCGATATGTAACCATCAGGGAGCCATGAATTGGCCCGCACAGAGGCCTACGCAGCAGCGATGAAAGATGAAGAAGCAGATACTGCTTCGCCCTGCTTAGTAGCCATCCTGCCCCCTCCTCTTGCATCTTCCGAATAATAAAATCTTTGTATATCTTACGTATCATAAAATGTTTGGCCCCTTTGGCAACAAGTTAGCCAGTATGGTCTGGTATGCTTCACACGGAGTCCAACAACCAGGGCATGAGCCTTCACGGACTAATTGACGCGTTAGCATCCTGTGTGAGGAACACCATACCGTATCAAGATTATAGTCACTTTCTCTAAGGGAGCCAATGGGAGCAGTAAAGATTGAGCAGGGGTAAACATTACCTTCAGGATCCACGAAACAGGACGCAGCGGCTGCCTGACAAGTCATAGGAACTTTACCACTCTGCATATAGATTTGAGCCAGTTTTTGATAGCGGTGCTCCAGAGTTGATACAGGGTCGAATAATCTCCTTTTTCGTGCCCTGCTGATTCGATCCATAGCCTTCCCGGTGGTTACTGGATCAGGAACGCCATTAAAAAGGGAGTTGGAATAATAATGACCTGAATTATGTGCAATATTTACATGTATTTCATCAGAAGAGACATCTCCGAGCTCTCGACAAACAGCCGCAACGGTATCGTCGTAGGCTCCGATATTTGCCTCTTGAATAGTGTAGCCAAGATATACTGAAAATCTACGGGAGCGGAGTTCCCGAAGCCGACGAAAGGTGGTGAGAGAACGATCCCATGAACCGGGCAGTCCGCGAATTTTATCATGAAGTTCGCTGTGGCCATCGAGACTGACACTCACCATAATACGAGGAATAGATGTCTGCTCCAGAATATCCTGCACGGCCGGTACAATTTTATCAGTAAGGTAACCATTAGTAGAAAAATTAAGAAGATACAGGTGGGGGCTGTTTTTATCAATAACGCGAACTATATCAGTAAAGTCAGGACGCATAAATGGCTCACCACCGGTCAAGTTAACCCAGGAAAAGTGCCTGTAATTGCGAAAGATCCTCTCAATCTCTTCAAGAGACAGCTCATTATCGACCGGTTTTTGCCAGATGTTACACATAATGCACTGCGCCTGGCAACGACTTGTAACGGCAAAAGTGAGACGATACGGAAATTCCAACTCTCTTATATTACTACGTACAATATGATATGCCAGACTGGCAATACGACGCATGTGCCTCAACCTTTTATTTGCCTTTGCCGTAATTTATATCTATAAAACAAAAAACCACTAATGAGCAAAAGAGTAAAGACCGCTGATACAAGAGAGCCGTAAAAGAAGTTTTTGTCCGTGTATTTTAAAATAATCTTGTGTTGCCCTTCAGGCACGCGTAAAGAGACCTGATTATCGCTAGTTTCATTGATTAATAACTCGTTGCCATCTAATTGAGCTGTAAAGAAGGGATGAAATAAAACATTAACGATAACCATACCGCCTGTTTCACATACAGAAGTAATATCAACAGAGTTTGTGTTGAATTTGCAGGTAATCCTGTCACTGTTACTATGAGCCTCCCGCCAGTACACAAAAGGTTTTGCTAATGGGTCCATAAGCACTTGCCTGCGCTTATCATTATAATACAAGCGGAAGGGGCTGTCATTACCCAGTGGTATTTTCCTATCAACAACATACCACTTAACACCCCATTTTCTGAAGTACTCAAGAGTATCAGGAAGAATCTTGAAAGGTTCATCTGCTGGTAGATTAAATACCGGATTGTTTTTTATTCCTAGAGCGGCCACCTGAGCCTTCTCAGACACTAGGGCATCATAGCCACCAAAATGAAAAAGTCCCCACAACGTCGCATAATTGAAACCAAGCATAGGAGCTGAGAAACCAGGTACAATTTTTTCACCGTCCCAAACATCATCAAGCCCAGCACTGACAATTCTACCATCTGTAAGCTGTTCACTTAAATGTTCAGATAGTGGCACTTTATCAAAGTGCCTGGAAAACATCCGTTGCGGTGACGTAGTATAATATAGGAGAAAGTTAGCCGAGTGGAGTAATAACAGCACGGCTATAATAATCCCGATGATTTTACGGCTGTATTTATTCGCACTTAATATTTTATTATAAAATATATCAAAGCCGAATGCAGATATTATCACAAGATAAAAACTCGTAAAAAGAGCAACTCGGAACGGGAACCTCATCCTGTTATAAAAAGGGATCTGATAAATAAGTTTTGCAACAAGAATGTCGCTGGCCCATAGAAAAGAAAATATCGCCAACAGGCAAAAGACCAAACTATGTGCTCTGTCAACTCTGTTTTTAAAGCCTAATACATATATCAGGATACATACCAGTGTCAGGTAACCTATATGGGGTGTGAAATCCAATTCAAACTGTGTAGGAATAGCTACCGCACCAAAGGGAGTAAACAGGCCATGGAGCCAATGATATACTTTAAGACTGTGTGCCGCATATTCATCCCACAGCAGCAGTTGTTTTCTGCTGGATGACACAGCTGCCTGCTGTAATGTTTGCAATATGAGCGGCATTGTAATAATGAAAACACATAAGTAATTAGCAATAACAGAAGACATAAATTTGATTATATTTGATCGTGGGAATGAATAGTCGTTGGAAGGAAAAGCAACTACCGAACCAGTGCCTGATTTAGTAACTAGAAACAACAAAAAAACCGTCAGGAATTCAAAGGTTATTGTATAAACAAATAATTGCGGATTACCGAGAAGCAGGGCACATACT
Organism: uncultured Geobacteraceae bacterium; assembly: GCA_903875605.1. Lineage (GTDB taxonomy): Bacteria > Desulfobacterota > Desulfuromonadia > Geobacterales > Pseudopelobacteraceae > JACRCG01. Next base: position 15,306 of record CAIQWT010000063.1, read on the forward strand.
TTTAATACGACAAGTATTGAGAAGTTTTTTACATCGAAATGGTACATCAACTTTATTGCAAATAGTAATATCCACGGTATATAGGCAGCATAACCAACTGTTTGAATCCATGAGTTGCCTGTAATCAATACGCTCCCGCAAAACACCCAAGCGATGGAACCGAAAAAACAACTCACTTCCCGCAACTTTAAAAAACGAGTAAGGCAATAGAAACCAAGACAAGCAATAATCAAATGAAAAGTAGCAATAAACTCCATAGCTCCAAAATAATTGCCGAACAACAATTTACTCAACCAAAGACCGATGTAGTTTATTGGATATAATGTCGCATATTGAATTGTGACTGGAGTGCCAAGATACTGATGAAAATTATAGAGAGGAAACTCTCCTCCTAGCAAAGCTCTCATATTATGAACATAAAAGGGGAGATACAGCGATCTGTTATCATCTTGTAGAAAGAAAAATGGCTGGCGGCTTTCTATAAATGCAACCATTAACAGAATAAGTGCGACAAGAGACACATGATATTTATTAGATATGAGCTTTCTCTTTATAGCTTGAATTAGCACCAGTTATTACCTTCTCTGCAAAGTTGTTCTTAAAAATATTATCGCAACATGATCTATATCATATCCTCTATACTAAAAAAGGTGAAGTCGCTTATGCGACCTCACCTTTAAAATTTCATTTCATTTCAAATCAGCAGGGATGAACAACTGCACTACCTACGATCTTTGGAGTTACGTATCTTTTTTTCATGGTCGGCACCTCCTTTCAGAAATAATAACGGCTTTAGAAACATCGTGTTAATTGCTTAAGCTTC
>CAIQWT010000064.1 GCA_903875605.1 uncultured Geobacteraceae bacterium
CCGATCTTGTGTTATAATAACCGCACCGTTCTCGTTGATACATCTACCGATTTACGGGCTCAGGTTCTCAGACAGCATATCCGGCGCATCGACGCTGTTCTTTTCAGCCATGCCCACGCTGACCATGTTAATGGTATCGATGACCTGCGCGGCTTTCATTTTCTCCACAAGGAGATCATTCCCTGCTATGCCTCGCAAACCACACTGGATACATTGCATTGCGGATTCAGCTATATATTCAATGAGCACGAGGGCTCAGGATACTCGCCGCTTCTGGCTGCTCATGAAATAAATGCTCCTTTTGAGCTGTTCGGGCGGACCATAATTCCGATTCCGCTACTGCACGGCATGACCTCCTCGCTTGGCTACCGGGTTGGAGATTTTGCCTATCTGACCGACTGCAGCGCCATTCCTGAACATTCGCTGCCACTGCTGCAAGGTGTACAGCTTTTGGTAATTGATGGTCTGCGCTGGTTAGAGCATCCGTTTCATTTCAACATTGCCGGTGCAATCGCCGCTGCCAGGCAAATAGGAGCACCACGTACCATTCTTACACATCTTACCCATCATATAGCTTATTCTGAAGAGGTCAGATTGCCATCCGGATTCGAATTAGCGTATGATGGCATGGAGTTTGAGCTGCTGTAGCTGCAAGGGGAACGATATGCACAAAGACATTCGGCTGCACGGTATGATGGGAGACCAGACAGAGTATTTCGTCATGGTAGTAGGCAACGATGCCTACCAGCGTTATTTCTTTAATATCGTACAGGAAGATGAACAGTTGCGCATTTTTTCACCCGGCAACGAAATGATTATTTCAACGGAAGGTGTCAGCTATCAGGGGAACGGCGGCAATTTTTGTGAATATATGTTCGGAGTGGAACAGCCCCCTTCCGATCTTGCCAAACCGGAGATAATCAACCGACTCGTCATGTACGGAGCCCGTTCTGACAACGATGGTGCTGTCCGTTTCAGTGACCGCACCTCAGGTTCAGAAACGTTCGACAACATCTTTTTTGAAGGTAATGCAGTCAGCAATTACTTCTTTTTTGTCCATTCCAATCTGCTGTCGCGTAAATTAAAGGGTCAGCAGGAAGAATTGGTCAAGCGGCTCGGCAAGAGTATCAAGCGTTCAGAAGCAGTTGGTATTGAACGGGATGATGCTCTTATCTCCGAACTGTTCCCGTTATTAAACGACGAATCCTCCCAGCTTTTCGTTGTCAAGCTTATCAACCGCCATCATCGCGAATACCGCGATCTGTTTCGCAGTTTCTATTTCAGCAACAAAAAAATATCTGACGAGGATTACAGTCGGCTTGTATCTATTGCCAACAAATACAAAATTGATCGTTATCAACAGGAACGTATCAGAATAGACGCCATGTACCGCAGTCCTGCAAACAAGAGGATTGTCGACGAATACCGCAACATCCTTCTGGCCTGCAACGCCAAAGGAGAGATAAGCAATCTGGATAACGCCCGCCTTACCAGACTGAAAACACTGTCTGTACGCAACAAGATCCCCGGGGCGCTGTTTTATACTCTGGATGAGATGCTCAAGAAAGGGCGGAATCTCAGGAGCGATCAGGAGCAGGATTATATCGCTGCGACAAGAGAAATTCTTGAAGGGATATTTTTTCGGGAGAAAGACATAGAGAGTCGCATCGACCGGCATGATATGCTCAAACTGATTCAGGGCAAGAAAAAGGCGATGGAACACAGAGACCACAGCTTTGATCAACTGATGCTTGATGCAAGCAAAGAGTGTGATGAGAAAATCCGCGACGGTGTTGACTCTTCACTACTGGACGGTTTTTCGTATGTCATAACCTACCTGGACCGTTTTGACTCAGTTTCCAATTTGATTAGTCAGCTTGCTTTCATGGAAAACGTCAGGGTCAACGAAGAGATGCTGCGCGGTCTACTGGAGCATAAAGCCGCTTTTGACAACCTGCATGATGATTGTTTTTCAGAGCTGTTTATTCGAGAACTGCTATCCAACGCTTATCTCGGTAATTTTGGAAGGCGTAAGGTAAATATTCTTATGGAGGGACTGGAGGCGATCGAGGCACGGCGCTCAACAATTGAGGACCTGCACCTGAAGTTGACTGATATTGATCAGGAGGAGCGAATTGCCATTGTCCTTTTAGAGCATGTACGTGACCGCATTCGCAACTTCTACTCCAAATTCACAACTAAGGCTGATCAAGAGGCTCTGCGGAGGGAAGTTGTCGAGGAATTAAAAACAAAGAAACGTATCAGCACCGATATTCCTGATCATCTCTTTAACGAAACCATCTTTACCATCAAGAAAGAGGCCATGTACCTGCATTCGCTGCTGCCGCAGATCATAGCAGAACTTAACGTCGGCCTGCGGGAAGATTTCCTGGAGAATTCCGGGCTCGACAGGTTTTATGTAGAAGAGCTGGAGCGTGATTATTACGAACGAAACGGACTGGACATCGAAGAGTTGTATCAGATTCGAAAAGGACTAAGCTGAGGAAATTTTTTAATCTGTTGAACCGATGTGTCCTAAAGTTTTTCCGTCAATCAGCCGATTTGCTTAACATACGAAATTGAACCGCCCACTCGGAGGCACCTATGAAAATAGATGACAGGATTTCAAATTATATGTCACTTTTATTTGCAGATCCGGCAAAATCAGCCGCCAAATCAAAAGAAAATACCGGCGCACCGGCAGTAACCGGTAAAGCACCCGACAATGTATCCATTTCGGCAGAAGCAGCTATGCAGTTAGATGACGCGGCTCGTAATGAGCGGTTAATCGCCATCAGGCGCCAGCTGTCCGAAGGAACCTATAATATCAGCGGTAAGGATGTCGCTGACAAGATGATAAAAATCCTCAAGAACTGAGAATCTAAGCCCCGCCTGACGGGGTTTTTTGCATTTTGCACAGGATGAGACACAATTATTTCCCCCTTGACCTGACCTGCCTCCCGCGTTACATTCCAACTGTGTATATTTTGTACTCACACGTGTTCAAATTTAAATACTCTCAGGAAACTTCATGCCGTCAACATCAAGATCCAAAGACTTTGAGGGAGCAATTGCCGCCTACGGCAAGGAAAACCTCGGCGAACTGCTTTACGCCTTGGCCGAAAACACCAGAGAGCTATCCGGATGCGGACAGATCCGCATTTACCTTGAAGACCTGACCCGGGGCACACTTACCTGCCTTCACGCCATCGGCACTTTCGGCAAGGAGCTTATTGAAACAACTTTCCCGATTGTATCAGAGGATTCAGTCGTTTCCAGGGTTTTTGTCAGTCAGTCTCCGCTTGCGTTCAAACTTTCAGGCTCTGATGTTAAAAGCCCGGATCACGAATGTGCCGTACGTTTCAAATTTTGCTCCAGCTATGTTATGCCGATTGTAAGCGCAGGGAAATCGATCGGCGTCCTCTGCATTGACCAGAACCACCCCGGAGAAGTACTGAATATACCCACCCAAAGGGCGTTGGCTGACTTGGCAGGGATTGTAGCTAAGCCACTTGATCAGGCAAGAATATATCACCAGCAAGTCCGTCTTGCCCGCCGTCTTGAAGAATTTAAGGCTCGCGAAGCGGCCGGTATGATGGTCCGGTCAGCGGTTAAACTCATTGAGAAAGTGTCACTCGCAGCCGTGCTGGTGCCGACTCATCAGGATGGTTCTGCAGGCGTACTGGAAAATCTTGCCAGCTATTCGGCAGATGATAATCTCAAAAAGAAGTATGACCAACTAGGGGCACTGGATCTTCGCAAAGGGACATCACTGATTTCCAATTACATCAACGATCAGGGGGTAATTGCTGACGAACTACTGCTAAAACCGCTTTTCATACCTGATTTAACACAGCACAATCTACAAAAACGTGAACTGACTGAATCAATGGAGCTCCGCTCACTCTACGTTGTCCCCCGCTTCAACCCTGAAACAAGGCGGATAATCTGCCTGCTTAATTACTATTCTCACGACTTGTACCAATTCAGTGATTTCGAGATGGGGTTACTGCAGACCCATGCCGAAATGGTTGAAAAAGTCATCAGCGAGGTCGGCGGAGAACACCTGGAAATTCGGGTGCTGGCCGAAATCAGCGATCTCCTGAACGAGCGGACAGAGAGCCTGCAGCCGTTTTTAACCAGAGTTCTGTCCAAAGCGACCGAACTGATAGGCGCTGACACCGGCAGCATTGCCGTTGTCAGTGAACGGAATGGGACTCAATGGCTGGTGGTGGAAGACGAGAACGGCGGAATAATCGGCGCCAAGAATAAAGAGTGGCTGAAAAAATATATCCCACCGCTGATAGTCGGCGGGAAAGACCTGCCCAAAGAAGAGCGCAGCCTTACGGGATATGTTGCTTTTACCAAACTACCGAAAATAACCGCCAGAGTTGAGTCCGAACTTCAGGGTGATGGCTTCCATCGCTCTATGAGCGCACTTTTGAAGAGTGAAATTGCGGTCCCGGTTATCTGCGATGACGAGGTTATCGCCGTTATCTGCCTCAACTCCCTTCAGTACGACTATTTTCGGGAAGAACACCGCCGCATACTGCAGATCGTAGGGTCTCTGACAGCGCGCCACATATCCGACCTGCAACGTATCGAGCGCCTGCAGGGCGAGGTAAACCGCCTGACAACCGATGTTGCCTATAAGGACCCGCATGTCTCCTCATATCGACTGGGGAACATCATAGGTAACAGCCGTAAATCGCAGGAGGTGGTTGATTTTATCAACACCGTCTCGCCGCCACTCTTCAATCGTATTATATACTGGTCGCGGAATATCCTCCAGGAAGCGACTATAGGCCTCCCTTCAATTCTGGTTACCGGTCAGACCGGATCCGGCAAGGAGTTCTTCTTCAATAACCTCTACAACAAGCTTAACGAGTTATACCGTCGCGATATCAATGCCAGTGGTGGGTTACCGGTAAAGAAAACTAACATAGCAGCATATTCCGGCGACCTGACCTATTCGGAACTGTTCGGTCATAAAAAAGGAGCATTCACAGGGGCTTATACCGATCGGCGCGGGATTCTCGAAGAAAATATCGGCGGCATTGTCTTTCTTGATGAAATCGGTGACGCCGATCCCAAAACCCAGGTACAGCTGCTCCGTTTTTTAGACAATGGCGGCTTCATGCGGCTGGGTGAAAATACCGAGCGCTACAGCAGAGTTCTGCTGGTGGCCGCAACCAACAAGAATCTGGCCGACGAGATCGCTGCCGGTCGTTTCCGCGAGGACCTTTACCACCGCCTTTCAGAGCTTTCCATACGCTTGCCGTCACTGAACGAACGCCGCGAAGACATACCGGATCTTTCAGTCCATTTCCTCGGTAAACTTTATCGCACCTATCGCGCCGAGAATGACACGGGGGAAACACCCCCCTATCTGGCCAAAGAGGCCAAAGAAATCCTTATGCTTCACAGCTACAAAGGGAATATCCGTGAACTCCGCAGCATTCTACTTCGGGCACTGTTCTTTAGACAAAAGAGCGTAATAACCGGCGAAGCTATCCGTGAAGCGATTGCCGGCACCGGGCGCCTTGAAGAGCGCACAGTACCGACAGGTACACTTGATTTGGACGAACGACTGGCCGGAGAAATAATTAACACAATTGCTGCAGGGGGCGATTTTTGGTCCGATGTATACGAACCCTTCTCACGCAACGATATTTCTCGTGAAACGGTGAGACTAGTTATTGAAAAAGCGCGCGCCAAGGCCGGAAAGACTCTGCCGGCTGTCGCACGTTATTTGAAGGCATTATCGGAGGGGTTGGAGAAGGAGGAAGAACAGAGACAAATGTTTCGGTTTAAGAACTTTTTGTATAAGACGGTAAGGCTATAACATAAAGCGGCAACGCTAACAGTGACTCTCTCAGCGAAGCATGGCTAAGGGATTTTACCCACGGAAGTGTTAATGAGGTGAGGTCGTATAAACGCGACCTCACCTTATTATTTTCATTTCATTTCAAATCAGCAGGGATGAACAACTGCACTACCTACGATCTTTGGAGTTACGTATCTTTTTTTCATGGTCGGCACCTCCTTTCAGAAATAATAACGGCTTTAGAAACATCGTGTTAATTGCTTAAGCTTC
>CAIQWT010000065.1 GCA_903875605.1 uncultured Geobacteraceae bacterium
AATCACAAAGAGTCACTCATTTGCTACAAAAAAGTCCTTGAGATAGACCCTGATGATGCAGATGCCCTCGTGAGCATCGGACTGGTGCACAACAGTCAGGACCGCAGTGAGGAAGCGATTGTTGCCTTCCGCCAGGCTCTTGATCTTGAACCGGAAAACATTTTTGCACTTAATGCTCTAGGAGATGCGTTATATGGGCAGGGAGATGTCGATGGAGCTATCGCCTCATTCACCAAAAGTGTGGAAAACGATCCAGAAGACCCTGCTGCTCATTTCAATCTTGGCGAACTATACTACGATCTCGAAGAGCTAGAAGAAGCTGAAGACGCATGTCTTGAGGCGGTACGACTGGATCCCGCATTCAGTATGGCATATCTGACCCTGGGTGGCCTCTGTATGGATCAGGATCGTACAACTGATGCAATTTTACATTTTGAAAATTATCTAAAATACGAAAAATCGGCTCAGGCTGCTGACATGATTACTGAGGTGAAAGCGGTAATTGAAGGTCTTAAAGAAGAATTGAAGGGGTAATCATGACGCAGCAAAAACCGGTCTTGATTGACTCCCACGCACATATTTACTATCGGGATTATGCCGAGGATTTTAACGAAATGCTGGAACGAGCCAGCGATGCCGGGGTTTCGGCCATAATTATAGTAGGTACAGATATAGAATCCAGCCGTGAGTCTGTGGCTCTTGCTGAAAAACACTCTCAGCTGTATGCAGCCGTAGGAATCCATCCCCACGACGCCGGCAGAGTCACCGAAGCCTGTTATGATATAATTAGAACTCTCGCAATATCGAGTAAAAAGGTAGTAGCAATCGGTGAAATCGGTCTTGATTTTTACCGCGACCGTTCACCACGCGACCAACAGGAACGTGTTTTTCGACGTTTCCTTAAAATGGCCAATGAACTGAACAAACCGGTGATCATCCATGATCGTGATGCACATAAGCAGGTAATTACCATCCTACGTGAAGAATCAGTTAGAAAGGGCGTTTTGCACTGTTTTTCCGGTGACGCAGTTATGGCGACAGAGGCTGCCACACTCGGTTTTCATATTTCAATTCCAGGGACAATAACCTTTCCGGGAAACCAAGGCCTGCACGAGGTTGTACGTTCGATCAGCATTGATCGTATGCTTGTAGAAACCGACTGTCCCTACCTGACTCCAGTTCCATTTAGAGGTAAGCGTAACGAGCCGGCCTACGTAAGATTGGCTGCAGAAAAAATTGCTGAGCTTAAAGGATTAACACTGGAAGATGTTGCCCGTATTACTACCAAAAATGCCAGCGAACTTTTCAGTATCAACCTTTGGGATCAATCAACAAAAATAGCCTACCGGATTCGAAATTCACTCTACCTTAACATCACCAACCACTGCTCTAACCGCTGTACGTTCTGCCCTAAATTCGATGACTTCACTGTCAAAGGGCATAATCTGCTTCTGGATGGCGAACCCTCATTTGAAGAAATAATGGCTGCGGTAGGTCAACCTGAAAAGATTGATGAAGTTGTATTTTGCGGCTACGGGGAACCGCTACTTAGGTTTGAACTGGTAAAACGTGTGGCTGGTGAATTGAAGCGTCGTGGATATCTGATTCGCATCAATACAGACGGCCAGGCCAACCATGTACATGGACGTGATATTCTGCCGGAATTAGCTGGTTTGGTTGACAGCATTTCGATAAGCCTGAATGCTCATAATGCGTCAACTTACAGTCAGTTATGTAATACTCCGTTCGGTGAAACCGGTTTTAACAGCGTATGCGACTTTATTCGTAAGGCATCTGCTCACATTCCACAAGTAATAGCAAGTGCCGTTACGGTTCCCGGAGCGAATATAGATGCTTGTAGAACGTTGGCAGAATCACTGGGAGCTGAATTTAGAGTTAGAGAATATTCAGAGGTTGGATAGGGAGGATTCTTTGATCCTGCCAGTTAAGTCTATCACGATTATCATTTGTTAATTGACTTAATCTTTTGCTTTAAATTCCAGCTAGTTCCAATAAAATTAAATTGACTCCCACCATTTCGACGACGCTGCATCTGTTGAGTGCCGCAGATGCAGCGAAGATTACCGGGATCTCTCAGAAATGGCACGACAACTCTAGTGCTGACTGTATCTTCTATGATGGTTACGGCTCCTATCTTGCCATTCTGAAGAAACCATGGGTAGAAGCGAACGCAAAGGTTATTAATTCATTGCCCTTGCAAGCATTGCACGTTATGCCAACTTAAACCTTCTTACCAAATCTTGAAGAATAAGAGCATTTGATGATAGTTGTGATGCAGCAGTAGCTGTTTCACTTGCCCCCCTGGATGTTTGCTCTACAACTTCTGTCACCTGCTGAATATTTGATGTTATTTCGCTAGTAGTTGCTGTTTGTTCCTCAGCAGCGGTTGCAATTTGATTGACCTGCATGGTTACTTCATTTATTTGCGATAAAATTTCTTCCAATGCCTGTCCAGATTTTTCAGAACTTGCAGCACCTTTCTCTACTTCAGAAACGCCCTCTTCCATAGCTCTAACAGCAGCTTTAGTCTCATTCTGAATAGCCTTTATCATTTCAGAAATCTCTTTTGTAGCTTTGGTCGTCCTTTCTGCCAATGCCCGCACTTCATCAGCTACGACAGCAAAACCTCTGCCCTGTTCACCTGCCCGAGCCGCCTCAATAGCAGCGTTCAAGGCCAAGAGATTAGTCTGGTCAGCAATGTCTTCGATAGTACCGACAATTTCGCCTATTTGCTCAGAACGCTTACCAAGGTTTTCTACAGTGGCTGCTGAGAGTTTAACTCTTTCAGCAATCCTACCCATACCAGTAATAGTCTCCTGAACTACTGCACTACCACGAGTAGCAGACTCACTTGTTTGCCGTGAACTGTCTGCTGCCATACTACAATTTCTGGCAATATCAGAACTTGTAGCTGCCATTTCTTCACTTGCAGTAGCAACAGTACTGGTCTGAGCTGCAACTTCCTCAGCTCCGGTAGCAATTTGTTCCGCAGTTGATTGAAGCTGATTAGATGCTGAGGCAACTTGACTGGACGTATCAGAAACCTTGTTGAGAATTTCTTTCAGATTTTCAACTACCCTCCGTGATGAATCAGCCAACTGCCCAACCTCATCTGCTCCTGTTACTGAGATTGAAATAGTTAAATCGCCATTTGCCAACCTTTCATTCATAATTACAAGTTCTGAAACAGGTTTTGTGATACTGCGAACAATTATAACGGCTAACACTATTGAAAGAATCAATGCTGCTAAAAGGATACTTATTACGACGATCCTTGATTGTGTTATAATGCTCTCTACATCTTTACCTGTTTTGTCCATTTCCTTACTTTGGTATTCAATCATCTTGTCAAGCTTTTCAAAATATGCGCTCTGTGTTTTCCGAACGCTGGTCATTAATTCCTTTCCAGCTTTTTCTTTGTCTCCACCTTCAATAAGCACAATAACTGTTTTTTGAGATTCTAGATATTTAAAACGGGCATCAACAATCTCTTTCAGGAGTGCCTTTCCAGTATCTGACCGCACTACTTTGTTAAGTTCTTCGAGTCTTTTGTTAATGACCTCCCGAGCTTCTATTACTCGTTTTATCTCTTTACTAGTCTCTTCTGTGTCGCTAATAATAACCGCGTTACGCAGTGCACGTGCAATAATGTTAAGTTGACCTTTCGTGTCGTTCAGCATGACTGTTTTTGGCCATTTATCATCTGTCAAGCTATCAACTTTTTCATTCATTGCAGTCATCCGTGAGATTGCATACCCACCGACAATCATCATCAAAAAAACAATTACCGCAAAAGCCAGTCCAAGACGTACACCAATTTTAATGTTTGAACTCTTCAAGTCAATTCTCCTCTGAAATTAATTACAGACTAAACGCAACCTAATATGATCATAATTAGATATCACATGTTTTACTCTAGTCAAATATTATTTATAAAAATATTTATTATATTTGAGCCAGTTGTATAATTAATGAGCGGTAAAAAGGAGGCGTACAAACTTCGGATTTAATACTGAAAGGGGCTCTTAAAGTTGGGATCAAAGAAATTAGCTACATTGATTAATAAAATATTAGTTTCTTGTTCAGTATATACAGGCGGGAGAAATCTAAAGCTGATGAAAAAGGCAATTGAGGAAGATCCATTCAGAAAGTGACTATAGAAGACCGTTACAGGATCGTTCCAGCCCCCTTGACAGGCATATGGTGGTTTGCCGTTCAGGGTTTATGCTAATGGACTGTTCTGTTGATCATGCAAAACAAGGCAGATACCCAACATGAGGTCTCTGCCTCGTAAATACAGTCAATCGTGCCGAGATCTGCTCAAGCTAACTTCAAATGAAATATTCAAAAGGAGCAGTAGTCGCAGTAGAATTAACTTTCTTCCGATTGTAAACGATGCCAAACTTGGCACCGATCTTTTGTACAAAACCACTTAGATTTGGTGGCTCGATGTTTATTGTCATACGATGCCCCCCGTATACGCAAAGGCGGCGTACTACCGTCAGAATACAAAATATTTTCAAAGAACTGTCGTCAAGAGCGGAAAGCGCTGCCGAATCTCTGCCGGATTTAACGGCACGTTCAATATGGCCACCAACCTTTGTTAGAGATGCCGCACGGGAGCGGGCAATGGCGCGCGGACTTAGGCCATGCTCAAAATGCAGCGTCAATATTTCTCTTACTGTTCGCATGGATTTCTTCCCGCCTTTCTTCACCATGACCTCCGAAACTTTTTCCGGCATGGTAGATGATTGCGACGAGAAGAATTAGATAATTTTAGTCCGAAATAGACTGGACACCAAATCCGGAAAATTGAAAAAGTGTCCAGTTAAAATAGGATTCAGTGTCCAGTCAAACCCGGTTTGGGTGTCCAGTGTACTCCGGATTTTGCATGCTTTGAAAAAAATTACGAAGAAATGGACAATGCAAATCAGAGACTGGAAGTCTGTATTGAACCAATTCAACATTCTTTTTGAGGTCAGGATTCCAGCTATGTAAAATCGCTTGTTGAGTTGAGTATTTAATAATGATAATAAACATTCATAGCATGGCTGTTATTTTTACTTTTTCCACATCCATTAAATAGGATAGCGAATGTTAAATTATTTGAATTTCAATTCAATCAGAACGAAACTTTTATTTGTCATATTGATTTCTGCTATCCCCGTCGTACTTGCATTCCTCTACTTTCTCAGAGTTGAATATGAACAGAGTTATAAGGAAGCCAAGCATGATGTGCTTGTCGCTGTTCAATCGATCGCTCAGGAGCATAATTCTCAGGTTGATGGGATAAGAAACCTCCTCATAACCCTTTCCCAGTTTCCTGAAATTCAACGTATGGATCCAGCAGCAAGTATGAAAATTCTCAACCACATTCTTGTTCAGAGTCCAACTAACTTGAACATCGGTTTAGCGGACCCGGAAGGAAATGTAATAGCTACAGGCATAAAGCAGCCTTTGCCAATTAGTTACAAAGTCAACGACAGAAAGTACTTTCAAGATGCAAAACGAACAAAGAAATTCAGCTCCGGTGAGTACACTGTAAGCAGAGTAGCTGGAAAACCAACCCTTCATTATGCCCTGCCGGTACTTGATTCATCGGGAAATCCCAAATTTGTCCTTTATGCAGCTCTCGATCTCACTCGCTTTAAAAGTTCTTTTGAAGCTCAGCATTTTCCTAAAGGCTCAGCATTTAGCCTAATCGATCATAAGGGCATTTTACTTTATCGATACCCAGAGCTGAGTAGTTTAAAAAGTGGCAGTTCAGATCCTCTCCAATTATTTAAACAACTGACAGGTGATCAGGAAAATGGAGTTTTCATTGATACCGGTCGTGATGGTGTCAAGCGAGTATTTGGTTTTCAGCGGTTAAGTCTTAGCCCCAGTGATCCGCCATTCCTCTACATCAGGGCTTCTGTACCGAACGAATTTGTCCTCTCAAAAACCTATAAATTTGTTGGCTTAATTTTAGGTATCTCATTACTGGCACTATTAGTTTCATATCTCTTATCCAATATCTTGGCAAAAGCATCCTTTATTAAACCGATAGAAAAATTATCCTCAACGATAAGGGAAGTTGAAGGTGGTAACCTTTCAGCAAGAATCGGAATAACTCATCAAAAGGATGAAATTGGGCAACTTGCAAATTCATTCGATGCTATGACTGGGGCACTTGCTGAAAAAGAGAATGCCAGAAAAATAGCAGAGGATTTACTGCATGATAAAAACAAACAACTGGAACTTGAAGTAATTGAAAGGGAAAGAAACGAGCAGCTCTTTAGAGACCTGTTTCAAAATGCTGCAGATCCAATCTATATTTCTGACATGTCGGGAAAAATGCTGAATGCCAACGACCAAGCCTGTAATGAGCTTGGGTACACATACGAAGAACTGCTCACTAAACGGATCACTGACCTTGATGCTAGTTACCTAGATCCCGAAAAGGTCAAAGTGTTTTTTAAGAGCTTGATGGAAATAAAATCCGTGACATTTGAAACGGAGCACCGCCGCAAAGACAATTCACAATTCCACGTCGAAATTCATACAAGTTGCGTCAACTATAATGGTAATCCCGCCATCATGGGGGTTGTCAGAAACATTGACGAACGCAAGCGTATAGCAGAAGAACACCTAAAACTTGAACACCAGTTACTCCACGCTCAGAAATTGGAGAGCCTGGGAGTTCTGGCAGGCGGCATAGCCCACGACTTTAACAATATTCTGACGTCAATAATCGGCAACGCAGAATTGGCATTGCTTCGCATAAACAAAGAATCACCTGGCGTGGATAACCTGCATAAGATTGAGGAAGCTGCCGCCAGAGCCGCCGATCTTGCCAAACAAATGCTGGCCTACTCCGGTAAGGGAAAGTTTGTAATTGAAAACATCAATCTGAACCTGCTTCTACAGGATATGTTGCACATGCTTGAAGTCTCTATTTCCAAGAAGGCTGTGTTGCGTCTCAACCTGATCCCGGATCTTCCCTTGGTGGAAGTAGACGCCACTCAGATACGCCAGATCGTAATGAATCTGGTCATCAATGCTTCGGAGGCAATTGGCGAACAAAGTGGTGTTATTGCCGTTACCACAGGCTGCATGGACTGTAACAAAGACTACCTGAAAGATGTCTGGTTGGATGAGAACCTTAATCAAGGTCTCTACGTCTATCTTGAGATTGCCGACACCGGCTGTGGTATGGACAAGCATACTCTTGCAAAGCTTTTCGACCCATTCTTTACCACCAAGTTTACCGGGCGAGGTTTGGGAATGGCCGCAGTACTTGGTATTGTAAGAGGACACAAGGGTGCTATCAAGGTTTACAGTGAGCCAGGTAAAGGTACCAACTTCAAAATCCTCTTGCCAGCATCGGGCAGACCGGCCAATATTTTCAACCATGTAGGTTACGAGGATAATTGGAAAGGCAGCGGAACGGTACTATTGGTGGACGACGAAGAAACAATACGAGGCATAGGTAAAGATATGCTTCAAGAATTTGGCTTCACAACCATCACTGCTAATGACGGCAGGGAAGCAGTTGAGATTTTCAAAGCAACGCCTGGCATCTCTTTCGTCATCCTTGATCTCACCATGCCTCACATGGACGGGGAGCAGTGTTTCCGAGAACTGAGACAGATCAAACATGATGTGAAGGTTATTATGTCGAGTGGCTTCAGCGAACATGAAGTTACACAAAAGTTCGCTGGTAAAGGCTTGGCTGGATTCATCCAGAAACCGTACAAATTGTCTGTGCTGAAAGAGGCAATACAGAAGATTTACTAGGATCGAAAAAAATTTACACAATTGGGGCTGTAAATAATTTGTGTAAATGGTTTTGTTTTGGGGATCACTTAATTTTTATACTGCACTTTAGCCGTTATTATAGTCACTTCAATGGTAGATACACGTCGGTAATCATTTCTTCTTCCCGTACATTTGGCCCGACATTTACATAATGAAAAGAAGATCGGGAAATCGCCCAGCACTTCTCCGCTTTCAGGCAGCCACTTTTCATATAAGTAGGCTGCAGCCTTGTTGTTCGAGCGGGTCCAATGTTCCGAGCGAGGGCACATCGAACACCAGGAATTATTTTGTTAACGATGCCATAAGAATTTAGACCAACTTTCTCTTCAATAGAGAGGCAAAAGTGATGAACGTCAACTACTTTTACCGGTCGGTAAAAGTAGTTGACGTTCATCAGGATTATAAAGCTTACGGTTTTCGGACAGGTAGTTAAGTTTGGTATGCCCATGATTACGGAGGTAATCTATGTTGGCAAACATGAGAACGAAACGCACATCCGAATTCAAAGCAAAGATTGCTTTGGCTGCAATCCGTGGAGACCAGACCGTCACAGAACTGGCATCTCTCTATAAAATCCATCCGAACCAGATAACTACCTGGAAACGCCATGCGCAGGACCAGTTGGTGACGACTTTCGACCGCAAGAAGTCAAAGTCCTCAAAAGCGGACGAAAAGCTCAAAGAGGAACTGTATTGCCAGATAGGCCAGCTCAAGGTTGAACTTAGACTGGCTCAAAAAAAAATCTGGCAGGCAGTGCCGCCTGCTGGGGTTGAGTCACTCCAGTTTGTATTACCAGCCAACTCTCGTATCCAAAGTGAATTTGACTTTGATGCGACTGCTGGACGAGGAGTACACCCGGCATCCCTTTCTGGGTGTTATCAAGTTAACTAACTGGCTCAAAAACAGGGTGATCCGCACGTAGGAACACGGCGTACGAGGCGCTTAATGGGCCTGATGGACATCTACCCCGGTCCCAATTTGAGTCGCCGCTCTCCGGGGCACAAGATCTATCAGTACCTTTTGCGCAATGTACCAATCGTGCGAGTCAACCAGGTCTGGAGTGTTGACATAACGTATTTCCGGCTTTAGGAAGGCTTTATTTACCTGGTAGTGATCATTGACTGGTTCAGTCGCTACCGATTGCTATATAGTCAAGAACCTTAGACCGTATCACCATAAACAGCTCCTCCGCTTTTCCAAGTAAACCATGAACCAGTCCCTTAGCTTGTGTGTACTTCTTTGTGCGAGTACTCTTGACAATTTAAGGACGAGGAAAAAACTTTTGTATATCTTTTGGAATTCGTAACTGTAAGTAGAAAGTATCGTTTCTTTTGAGCAAGGCAGACATAAAAATAGGTTTCTCCGTGTGGTACAAATTACGGTACACACTCGAAAAAACCTATATATTATAGCAACTTAAGCAATTACAGCAAGTTAGGATATTTGGGGTGGCTGGAGGGTATCGAACCCTCGAATATACGAGTCACAGTCGTACGTGTTAACCGCTTCACCACAGCCACCATAGAAGGAAACGCTTTTATAGCCCGAACTAGCTCTAAAAGTCAATATTTTTTGTTCTCTCCACCTTTAAAACACAAGGAATCAGCTGGAGACAACTACATTGTCAGAACCTACAGTACGACAACAGAACGCCCCTAATCGTGGAAAGTCCATTAGGGGCATTATGTATCAAAAGCTAATCCGTTAACCGATAATTGCGTTTAGATCGCTCAAAAGAATATCAATATCCAGACCATGTGCTCTGGCACCCTGTTCAAGACTTTCATTTTGGGCACCCATGCATCCTACGCAGCCGAGATTATGCTTCTGAAGAACTTTTACGGAATCAGGATAAGAGCGCATAAGCTCAAAAAATGTCATGTCTTTGGTAATTTCAGCCATTGATAACTCCTTTTAACTAAATGGGAAATAAACAACACTACTCATATTTTATATCAATAATCTCGTACTCTTTTTTCCCTGACGGCACTATCACCCTGACTGAATCATCAAGCTTATGGCCGATCAAAGCTTTGCCGACCGGTGACGTACAGGATATTTTACTTAGTTTAATATCGGCCTCATCTTCTCCGACTATTTTATAGGTAACCTCTTCTTCAGATGCCGTATCATATACCGTCACGGTACAACCAAAAACGACTTTATCCGGCTTCAAACCAGTGAGATCAACAACATGCGCGCGAGCTAACTTACCGTTTATTTCTTGAATACGCCCTTCAATAAATCCCTGACGGTTTTTAGCGGCATCGTATTCGGCGTTTTCTGACAGATCACCATGATCGCGCGCTTCTGAAATATCCTGAATAACTTTGGGACGCTCTTCACGGACAAGTCGCTTCAACTCTTCTTGCAGCGCTTCAAAACTCTCTTTTGTAAGTGGTATTGAATGGGACATCTTGTGGTCTGCTCCTATGCTTAAAAATTAGGCTTATAGATAATCCTGAATCGGTTTAACACCAAGCTCCTGCGTTTTTAATGACACAATACTATCGGCAACGGCCTTTGCACCGGCAACAGTCGTATAATAAGCAAGTCCGTGCATCAGAGACTCACGCCGGATTGAAAATGAATCTGCAACCGCCTGGGCACCTTGAGTGGTGTTAAGTACTAGCTGTACCTCCCCATTCTTGATAGCATCAACAATATGCGGACGGCCCTCCAGCACTTTATTGACTCGCCGGACGGGAATTCCTTTTTCTTCAAGAAACTGAGCGGTTCCACCGGTTGCCAGTATACCGAACCCGGCTTTATACAGCTTTTCAGCAGCGCTGACAACATGTTTCTTGTCTGCGTCGCGCACACTGATAAAGACATTTCCTGACAATGGCAACTTTACATTCGCTCCTAATTGAGACTTTGCAAAAGCTTCTGCAAAAGTTTCCCCTATACCCATGACCTCGCCGGTTGATTTCATCTCAGGCCCAAGAAGGGTATCAACTCCGGGGAACTTCACAAACGGAAACACAGCTTCTTTAACCGAGATGTGCTTCGGAATAATATCGCTGATAACCCCCAGTTCTTTAAGGGTTTTACCGGCCATAATACGAGCAGCAATTTTAGCAAGCGGCCTTCCGGTAGCCTTGGAAACAAATGGAGATGTTCTGGAAGCACGTGGATTCACTTCCAGGATATAGACGTCAGTACCTTTGACTGCATACTGCACGTTCATTAATCCTATAACATTCAACTCAAGTGCCATCAGAACCGTCTGACGGCGGATCTCGGCAACTATTTCAGGACTGATCGAGTATGGTGGCAGACTACATGCAGAATCTCCCGAATGAATACCAGCCTCCTCGATATGCTCCATAATTCCGCCAATTACTACATCAATTCCATCACATAGTGCATCAACGTCTATCTCGATGGCTTCATCGAGAAAACTATCAATCAGAATAGGATGCTCAGGTGAAACCAGTACGGCCGTTTTCATGTAGCGCTGCAGATTCTCATCATCATAAACTATTTCCATTGCCCGACCACCCAGTACGTAAGAAGGGCGAACAACTACAGGGTAACCGATACGTTCCACAACTTTTTCTGCTTCCTCAAAGGAACGTGCAGTTCCGTTTTCCGGTTGAAGAAGACCCAATTTATTAAGCATTTCCTGAAAACGCTCACGATCCTCGGCCCGGTCAATTGCATCCGGAGATGTTCCAATAATGGGCACGCCTGCCTTTTCCAAGGCAACCGCCAGCTTAAGTGGTGTCTGTCCGCCAAACTGAACAATGACGCCAACCGGTTTTTCTATTGCGACTATTTCCAGAACGTCTTCAAGAGTCAATGGCTCAAAATAGAGCCTGTCAGAGGTATCATAATCCGTAGAAACTGTTTCAGGATTACAGTTGACCATAATCGTCTCATAACCGTCTTCAGCCAGTGCAAAGGCACCATGCACACAACAGTAATCAAATTCGATCCCTTGCCCTATCCGGTTTGGGCCTCCACCCAGAATCATGATCTTCTTTCGATCCGTAGGGGCAGCTTCACATTCATCTTCATACGTGGAATACATGTATGGTGTGTAGGCAACAAACTCAGCGGCGCAGGTGTCAACACGCTTGTAAACAGGACGCACGTTCAGTGACCAACGCAACTCCCGCACTTCATCTTCACTGACGTTCCAAAGCTTCGAAAGCATCTTATCTGAAAAGCCGTACTGCTTTGCTTCACGCAGTAGCGCAGATGAAATTTCCGCAAAGGAAAGTGACTTCAGCGCATCTTCTTTTTCTATGATCTGACGAATGTTGTGCAGAAACCAGGGGTCAATTGCGGTATGTTTATGAATTTCTTCCACGCCCATGCCACTGCGCAGGGCATCTCCAAGATACCAGAGCCTGTCAGCATTAGGCACTCTCAGCTTTTCAAGTAGCAACTGCTGCTCCTTGCCGGTCAATGCCCGCCTGGTTTCAGATCCAAGTTCAAACAATTTGGAATCGAAACCGCTAACACCTATCTCTAAAGATCTGATAGCTTTCTGGAATGATTCCTTAAAGGTTCGGCCAATAGACATAACCTCACCAACCGACTTCATCTGCGTGGTCAGGGTTGCATCAGCTGCCGGGAATTTTTCAAAAGTAAAGCGGGGAATTTTGGTAACAACATAGTCGATACTCGGCTCAAAACAGGCAGGTGTTTCGCGGGTTATATCATTTCTAACCTCATCAAGAGTATAGCCAACCGCTAGCTTAGCCGCAATTTTAGCTATCGGGAAGCCAGTCGCTTTAGAGGCTAATGCCGACGAGCGTGATACACGGGGGTTCATCTCTATAACAACCAGACGACCATCGCGCGGATTGATACCAAACTGTATATTAGAACCACCGGTATCAACGCCAATTTCGCGAATTATCATCAACGAAGCATCACGCAGAATCTGATATTCCTTATCTGTCAGAGTCTGGGCTGGAGCGATAGTAATCGAATCGCCGGTATGAACACCCATTGGGTCAAAGTTTTCAATTGAACAGATAATCACTACGTTATCAGCAGTATCGCGCATAACTTCCAGCTCATACTCTTTCCAGCCGATAACCGATTCTTCAATGAGTATTTCATCCGTTGGCGAAGCATCAATCCCGCCCATCGCCATCTTTTCATACTCTTCAAGGTTATAGGCAATACCGCCACCGCTCCCACCCAAAGTAAATGATGGCCGAATAATAGCAGGAAAACCGATAGTTTTGATAACCTCCATAACTTCTGCATAATTATGAGCCAGGCCAGAATTTGGTACAGCTAGCCCTATTTTCTCCATTGCAGCCTTAAAAAGCGTCCTATCCTCTGCTTTCTTGATTGCCGGGAGTTTTGCACCGATTAACTCAACGCCAAATTTTTCAAGTATACCAGCTTCGGCAACTGCAACAGCCGTATTTAGTGCGGTCTGTCCCCCCAAAGTCGGCAACAAGGCATCGGGGCGTTCCTTCTCAATAATTTTTGCCAGAATTTCCGGCGTTACGGGTTCAATATAGGTACGGTCTGCAAAATCAGGATCCGTCATAATTGTGGCTGGATTACTGTTCAGCAGCACAACCTCATATCCCTCTTCCTTTAGAGACTTGCAAGCCTGGGTACCCGAATAGTCGAATTCGCATGCCTGACCAATGACTATCGGTCCGGCACCAATAATGAGTATTTTTTTAATGTCAGTTCTTTTAGGCATTTATACAGTACTCCTTCGTGTGATTATCGAAATATAAAAAACAGACTCAATCAGGTAACTGTCTTAAAGACATTGGATATAACCAGAAGGACGATTGTCCTCATACCGACCCGCGTTCTTCGTCCAGCTCCTGAATCCAACCGTTTTCCAAGCCCGCTTCCTCTAGGGCTTCAACAGCTGAATCGTACTCTTCATGGCTCACCGGGCGACTCATCCCGGGCGTTACCAAAGCTTGATGCGCCGGAAAATACTGGCTCATCAGCGCAATATGGGTTTCGTGTCCAAGGTGTTCAGCAATCCAGGGAAGCGTTTCCGAGGACCCTGCCCTCCCCTCCGGAAGAACTAGATGACGAATTATCAACCCACTGACCGCAATATTGCTATCATTTACCTGAAGATGCCCCACCTGCCGGAGCATCTCGGCAACAGTCACACGATTAATCTGGCAATAATCAGGAGCCGATGAGCTGCTTATCGCCTGAAGTTCACCACTGTACTTCATATCCGGCAGATAAATACTGACTATTCCTTCCAAAAGACTAAGACAATCAATCTTTTCGTATCCACTGCTATTCCAGACTAT
This sequence comes from uncultured Geobacteraceae bacterium, assembly GCA_903875605.1. Lineage (GTDB taxonomy): Bacteria > Desulfobacterota > Desulfuromonadia > Geobacterales > Pseudopelobacteraceae > JACRCG01. Next base: position 14,088 of record CAIQWT010000065.1, read on the forward strand.
AGGCAGGCTGAAACCAAGAGGAATCGCGAGCCAGAGCGCCGCCAGAATCTGCGGCATGTAGTGGGTCGGAGTAACAAAATTGATGTTATGCACACCCCGCTGCTGCAGCTTCAGCATCCTCCCCGCCAATTCTACAGTGGTTATCTCTTCACCATTGCCAAGCTGACTGATAGGGAAATTTTGGCAGAAGACGCATTTCAGAGAACATCCCGAGAAAAAGATGGCTCCGGAACCGTTTGAACCGGAAATTGGCGGTTCTTCACCCCTGTGAACATTGGCCGAAGCGATCTTCGGCTTCAGCCCGGCACCGCAGATACCACTCTCGCCCTTGATGCGATTGACACCGCAATCGTGAGGGCAGAGATCACAGCACTGCAAGCGTTGATATGCTCTATGAATACGCTGAAGCAGTTCACCGGATTGATAAAGAGCAGTATACTCCACTACTTACAAAACCTTATGTCTTTCCATTATTTCAACAAAACGATCAAACAAGTATTGCGAATCATGTGGCCCTGGCGATGCCTCTGGATGATGCTGCACCGAAAAGACCGGCAGGCTACTGTGGCGTATCCCTTCGACAGTTTGGTCATTCAAGTTTTCATGACCCAAACAGGCTGTATCTCCCAGCGAATCAAGATCTACAGCAAATCCGTGATTCTGTGAGGTAATCTCAACCTTGCGAGTGGACATATCCATGACCGGCAAGTTTGAACCGTGATTACCAAAAGGGAGCTTAACTGTTGATCCTCCGAGAGCCAGACCAAGTAATTGGTGCCCCAGACATATTCCAAAGATTGGCTTTTTGCCAACAAGCTTTTTGATCTCTTCCTGTACTTGACGTAATGGTTCAGGATCACCAGGTCCATTAGAGAGGAAGATGCCATCCGGGTTCATGGCCAGAACTTCATCAGCCGGAAAGTTTGCCGGAACGACCGTCACATCACAACCAGCGTTCACTAGACAACGCAGAATATTGTATTTGATACCGAAATCGTAGGCCACGACCTTGTACTTTAAGGTTGATTTGTCAACAAGAGGATAACCATCCGCCAGATCCCACACCCCTTCAGTCCAGTGGTATGGCTTGTCACAACTGACGCCGGAAGCGAGATCAAGTCCGGACATACTCGGCACAGCTTTGGCCTTTGCAATCAAACTTGCACGATCAAGATCAACTGTAGAGATAATACCGTTTTGGGCACCCTTGTCACGCAGATGACGTGTAAGAGCTCTAGTATCAATCCCCTGAATACCCACAACACCATTCTCCATCAGATAGGAAGCAAGACTCATGGTTGCACGCCAGCTGGAATAGCAATCAAGATATTCCTTGACGATAAAACCGGACAGAAAAAGCCCACGGCTTTCAATGTCTTCAGTATTTATACCGGTATTACCTATCTGTGGATAAGTCATGGTAACCATCTGACCTTTGTACGATGGATCGGTTAAGACTTCCTGGTAACCGGACATTGCTGTATTGAACACAACTTCACCGGTAGCAGTACCCGGTGCTCCGAATGATTTCCCTTCAAAAATGCGCCCATCGGCGAGCGCAAGGATTGCTTTCATAGACTGCCTCTCCTGAATTCAGTTAACGTTTGTACACCAGTTTACCGCCAACGATGGTCGCAGCTGCGCCACCTTTGAGCTTTTGCCCGAGCCAAGGGGAGTTTTTAGATTTACTTGATAATTTATCAGCTTCTACAATCCACTCGAATTTCGGATCAATAAGAGTAATGTCTGCAACAGCCCCAACCTTAAGACTTCCGCGATTTAAACCTAGGATATTAGATGGGTTAGATGACATTTTTTCAATCAATTGATTAAGTGTGAGGACACCTTCTTCTACAAGTCCCAGCGAAAGTGACAGAGAAGTCTCCAGACCGATAATGCCATTCATAGCAACATTAAATTCGACATCTTTTTCGTCCAGATGGTGGGGGGCGTGATCAGTAGCGATTGCGTCTATGGTTCCGTCCTTCAGCCCTTCTTTGATAGAAGCAACATCATCGGCTTCACGTAGCGGAGGATTCATCTTGGCATTAGTGTTGTATCCGCGCACTGCATCATCTGTCAGAGTAAAATAATGCGGAGCCGTTTCACAGGTTACCCTTACCCCACGGCCTTTAGCTTCCCTTATGATCCTTACCGACCCTTTTGTGGACACATGGGCGATATGAATCGGCGCTCCGGTATATTCTGCCAGCAGCGTCTCACGGGAAGTGGCAATATCTTCTGCAACTCGCGGAATCCCTTTCAGCCCCAGCTCGGTCGAGGTAAAGCCTTCATTCATAACACCTTCACCGACCAGTTCAATCTCTTCGGCATGGGAAATCACCATAATTCCGATCCCGGCTGCATATTGCAGTGCACGCATCATCAGTTCGCTATTATTTACAGGCTTGCCATCATCAGAAACGGCAACACAGCCAGATTCTTTTAACTCGCCCATTTCGGACATACGATCTCCGGAAAGTCCATAGGTAATGGAGCCAACAGGAAAAACATTACATGAGCCTTCAGCTTTAGCCTTGTTGATGATGTAGCTGGCAACCGTTTTGTTATCGATAACCGGCTTGGTGTTTGGCATACAGCATATCGAGGTAAAGCCACCGGCAACGGCAGCTTTGGTACCGGAAACAATATCCTCTTTATATTCCAGACCCGGATCACGCAGATGGACATGCATATCAATCAACCCCGGCACAACATATGTGCCGCTTGCATCAACAGTTTCAGCTCCGGCAGGTGCTGCCAACCCCTTGCCAATCTCCTTGATCAGACCGTTTTGTACAAGGATATCAAGCGTGTCATCAATCTTCTGGCCTGGGTCAATCAACCGGCCGTTTTTTATCAGCAAATCCATATTGTCACCTCGAAAGAATATTTTTACACTATCGCCGTTACGTTATTCCAGCTCGCCGCCACAGACATGATAGAGCATCGCCATTCTTACCGCGACACCGTTTTCGACCTGCTTTAGTATCCATGACTGGTCACAGTCAACCATACTTGAGGACATTTCCACCCCACGATTGATTGGACCGGGATGCATAACCATGGCATTCGGCCTGGCCAGTTTAATATTTGCAGGGTTCAAACCGAAGTAACGAGAATATTCCCTGGCATTGGGCATAAGTGCCTTACCCTGACGCTCCTGCTGAATACGTAGCATCATAACAACATCTGCATCCTGTAACGCCTCGTTCATTGTGGTACAGACAGTGACATCACCCAGCTTTTCTACTCCCGGCGGCATCATAGTAGGCGGTCCGGCAAGAAAGACCTTTGAACCAAGCTTGGTCAACCCCTGAATATTGGACCGGGCAACCCTACTGTGTGTAATATCACCAACAATCGCAACTTTGAGTCCGTCCAGTCGGCCAAAGCGGTCCTTCATGGTCAACATATCAAGCAAACCTTGTGATGGATGTTCATGAGCGCCGTCTCCGGCGTTTATTATCGAGCAGTTAATTTTATCAGCTAGGAAATAGTGAGCGCCTGAGACGGAATGTCGCATAACAATAATGTCTGGTTTCATAGCCAGCAGATTCAAGGCGGTATCTGCAAGAGTTTCACCTTTGGTAGTAGAACTGGAAGCAGTTGTGATATTGACGGTATCGGCCGAAAGCCGCTTACCTGCAATTTCAAAAGAAGTGCGAGTGCGTGTTGAAGCTTCGTAGAACAGGTTTATGATCGTTTTTCCACGCAGTGTTGGAACCTTTTTGATGTCTCGACCGTTAATCTCCCGCATATTTTCAGCGGTTGAGATCAAAAGCTCAATATCCTCTTTAGACAGGTCCCGCAGGGCAATAATGTGTTTGTGCTTGAATTCGGCCATTCTTGTTTACCCCCTATTTTTCGAGTACCACTTCAATCGGCTGGTTTATTCCATCAAAAACAACCTGGACATTTTCTTTCAGACTGGTAGGCACATTACGTCCGACAAAATCAGCTCTTATCGGCAATTCACGGTGACCACGGTCAATCAGCACAGCCAGCTGAATAGACTGTGGGCGCCCAAAATCCATCAGGGCATCCATAGCGGCCCGGATAGTGCGACCAGTATAGAGAACGTCATCAACCAGAATCACTTTTTTAGCCTCTAAAGAAAAAGGAATCTCGGTTTTACCAACAGGATGGTGAGGCAACTGTCCAGAGCAGTCATCGCGATACAGGGTAATATCTACTGCTCCGACCGGAACGGTACCACCCTCAATAACACCGATCTGCTGAGCAATCCCGTCCGCAAGAAACACACCACCCGAACGGATGCCGATCAGAACAATATCCGTAACCCCTTTGTTGCGTTCGAGTATTTCATGAGCGATTCGAGTCAAGGCCCGCTTTATTCCTTCACCATCCATTAGTACCGTCTGCTCAGCAACCATATAACCTCCCAGGGCATAAAAAAAGAGCCTTCCCGCACAAAGCGGCAAGACCCTTCCTATATATAAAATTCAATAAAAATCATCTTTGTTTCCTTTGTCAGCCTCTCGGACTAACTTAAAAGGGAGTGTATGTAGTGACGGGACACTACCATTTATAACTCAAACAGGTCAAGTATGTTTTCAAAAATTTTACCTGATCATGTAAAATCCAGAGAGGGAAAACAGCTAAGCCGCAAGGATTTCGTCAGTCAGTCCCATATCAGTTACCTGCCCCATTACTTCGAGATGTAAATATTCACTGCGTATCAATTTTTGAGACAAACTTTTAATATCTTTGCTGCTTACCGCATCATAATTAGCTAGTACATCTTCGATCGTCTGCTGTTTATGAAGATATATTTCGTTTTTTGCCAGGCGGGTCATTAAGCTGTCACTGCTTTCGAGAGACATAAGCGTTTTGCCTTTCAGCTGTTCTCGAGCGGCATCAAGTTCGTCTTGTGGAACTTCTTCGTCAACAAGTCGTGACATCTCGTGCTGTGCAATATTGATAACATCATGACAATGTTTTTTTTCAGTCCCGGCATAGACAACAAGAGCCCCGGAGTCAGAATGGGAGATGATGTACGAGTGGACAGAGTACGCCAGACCCTTTTTTTCGCGAATTTCCTGAAACAGCCTTGAACTCATCCCACCTCCAAGAATTGTGGTCAACAGAAACAGTGCATAACGGTCCTGATGATCATAACGAAGAGATCGAGTGCCAAGACATAC
>CAIQWT010000066.1 GCA_903875605.1 uncultured Geobacteraceae bacterium
CACTTCCATGGTCGGGATCGGCCTGCTGCAGAATATCAGCATGAGACGATTCATGTTCTGACGTGAGTCATGTTTCAAACCAACGATGCTGTCGCTTAACAGCCAGGCTCTTGTTGTCGTTTAAATTACTTCAACCTGCAGATTTTCCCCTTCAACATCAACTACCCGGACACGGTCCCCTACATGCAGTGCCTCACTGGAATAACAGCCCAGCTTGGGTTCGCATGGAGCTGAAACACTAAATTCAACGACTCCGCGGCCGTCACAGTCATTTGTCCCACGGATAATGACACCACTTTCTCCGACAATATCTTCTTTTAGCTTCCCGGCTCCGGTCAGTCCAACCATAGGTTTCAAATACTTGAACCACATTGCCATAAAGCTGCTCGAAACCAATAACCAGAGTAAAACCTGTCCAACGAGTGGAAAACCGGGGCAAAAACAGTAAAAAACACCCGCCATCAGCGCCCCCAGGCCGAACCAGATGATCGCAAATGAAGGAATTATCAAATCCATCCCAATCAGGCAAAAACCGGCCATAATCCAGTGCCACCATTCTATCTGCATACGCACCCCGTCTGCGGTATGATCTATATAACGGAGTATACCAGTTTTTTGTCTGTGGTGCCCGTGTGTGGTCACCTAACCAGTAAAAACCTAGACAGCAGTGTACTAACAGAAAGCGCAGGATGCCAGGCATGCTGACAAAAACTGCCTAACAGCGCCCGCATGCAATGGCAAACTGGGGTTTGTTCTGCCTCAGTTGAAATGCGATTCAAGTGAGACTGTTGCTTACCTGAATTCCGCCGTGTACGAAACCGTTAGGCCTGTTGCGTGATTCAACCCGAAATCAATCGGGTCGAGCTCGCTGAGAGCAAAATCCACTGGGCCGGGGATACTTCCGGCATCGATGTTTAAAGTCACAATTGCAAATTCACCAGCGCCAAAACCCTCTGGAGTTGTGGAACTTAACGATATGAGTAGCGTCCCTTTTGCGGGACTTGCTGCGACAGTGTAGTCAGCCAGCGAAATCCCATCACCGGCCACCCCCGAAACCTTTATTTTGCTGGTATCAACACTATTGTCAACATTGAGCTGCGGAGTAACTCCATCGGGAAGGGTAATTTTGACTCCGACCCCTCTCAGGCTTTTGGATGGCGTACCGGCAGTAATCAGCTTGAGAGTCACTGCCGAATACAGTGGAGGTGGGCTGACACTGCCTCCTCCTCCACCTCCACAGGCGGAGAGCAGAAGAGCGACAAACAGAATAATCGCAGTATAGAACAGTTTCATGGTTACATCTCCTTGTATTGATGGTTCGATTTTTCGACTCAGGTACGCGCCCGCTTCTCTTCAACCATCCGGGCCGGGAGGAACGGGCGCGGCTTCTTACCAGCTTATAACCCCCACCACATAGCCGAGGATACCTACAACATCAGCCAGGTCGACCTTGTTATCACCCTTCGGTTTTCCGGTGGCCGGATCAAGAGGTGCGACATCGGCCCGTTTTTTCTCGTCATTCGTCAGCGTGATCTTGCCGCTGAACGCGTTCAAAACCTTGAGCGCATCGCTGATGGACGGAGTGCCGCCAGAACCGGAGACATCACCTGGAATATATGCCGTAGTGCTTGTCTGGGCATTGGCTGGCGTGACCATGCGGTTGCCGACGTTATCGGTTGCAACGCCGAAGAAACCGTATGTGTGCCCGGCACTGCCGGCATAAGTAGCCGATGTACTCGTTGCGCCAGCCAACCATAGGGTGAAGGCCCCGCCGTCAGTCGAAACATAGATATCGTATGAGGAGATACCGGAACCGGCATCCGCCCCGCCCCAACTCACGTTAAAAGAAGTCGTTGTGCTGGACGGGAGCGCAATGACACTGCTAGTGGGCCTTGTACTGTCTATCGTATTCGTCGTCTCGTTCGTTACGATAGGTACATTGGCGTCAAATATGATGGATGCCCTGTTTGTTATTGCAGTTCCATTTAGTAGGTCAGTCTTGGGTTTTACTCGGAATGTCACATATCCATCCCCGCGATGCTCCGCATCGTTGGGGGGGAGAAATCCGGCGAACGGATCTCTGGAATTCGTTCCGGTGACTGGGTCGATAGTCTTCATGGTCCAGATGACTACCCCTGTGGCCGGATTCAGGGCTGCGACAACCGATACCGGGTTCGGATCCGTTGCCACGGAGGATGTGGTGGAATAACTCTGGAGTCCCGGCGGTACATCGATCGTCACCTTATTAAAATTGATCTGCTGCAGTTCGAACGTTGACCAGTCCAGGTTTGCGTGGAGCTGGTCGGTGACCACCACCTTCTGGGCGGCGGCAGTGGCAGAGGCAACGTTTTCGAAGTGAACGGTGTAGAGGAACGATGTGGCGCCGGTGACATAGCCTGCATCACCGTATCCGACTGTTACTTTACTGTTAGGATCCTGGGAGCCAACCATGCGAACCGGCCGTTTGGGACCGAACCTCACTCGATCGCTGAAGACATCTTCATCTGGAGTAGAATAGTACCAATCTGCGACAGGTTTTCCGAGCTGTTGAGTTGTGTAATCTGCTGCTGAGCCAACAGCATTGATAACAGCTCCTTGGGGTCCAATGAAACCTACTACAGACAGAGCAACATTTCCAGAATCATGAATCATATCAAGATAATCTTTCTTGCCCGCTTGGTAATCAACATAAGTATTACTTAAGTTATTTACGCTTATCAATAAACCAGCAACATTGCATACTTTAGACGCTCCGCTTACCAAAGCAACTGATGAATCACCGGTAACTGCTATTTTAGCTAACTCGCTCTCAGCTAGTGTTAATACAGCACTTTTAACCCCAACAACAGTCTGAGCGGAATCGTATAATGCCTTGCTCATAGGATTTTCTTCTAATCCTAAAGGATCGATGAAACTTGTCGGGTTATTAAATACGTATCGATACAAATTGGCATCGCCAGAACCGGTACCTATGGGGTCAGGTGAATTAAATCTCCCTAAAATCGGATCGTACCATCGCTTCCGCATATAATAGAGACCATTACCCTCATCTCTGACCCCAAACTGCCCAACAAAGGTAAACGGGTTGGGAACAGTTTCCACACTGGCCAATTTCTCGCCGAAAGGGAGGTATGCATAGCTGTTTTCCACGGCTCCAGCTGTGCCGGTTATCCTGACCGTGTTCCCCGATGCATCGAAGTGGTAATAGGCGCTGTTTCCGGCAGCCGGCACACGACTGGCCAGGCCGATCCCATGAGTGTAGTGAGCTACAAGCAGACCTGCTTCGTTAAATTCGGCTGCCACATTCCCCATCCCTGACGGGTCGATCAGGAATTCTTTCCGCTGTCCGTTGTGCAGTTCTGCGACCCTATTGCCGAGACTGTCATACTCATATGACCAGTTGCCGACCGGGGTCGTCATGGCAGTCAGTCGGTTTTCGTCATCGTAGGTGTATTTCCAAGCCCCCCCTCCCTCTGTTTTGGCCGTCACATTGCCGTCAGCATCATAACTGTATGACGCAGCCCCAGCCACAGTGTACTGCCCGTCGGCATTGACCGTATAGGCGGTCGACGACGCATTTACCACTGAAGTCAGGCGGTTCCCAGCGGCATCGTATTTATACTGCATGACGGTAGAATCAGGACGCATTACAGAGGTCAGTTGCCCTTCGGCGTCGTAGCCATACGTCAAGTTCCCTTCAGGAGAAGAGAGAGCTATCCGGCGCCCCAGTGCATCGTAGGTATAATAATACCGACTCTCGGCGGTTCCGTTCGGGGCATAGTTGACCAGATTCTGAAGCCGCCCTGCAGTATCGTAAGCATAGGTGGTATAGGTGCCGTTCCCCATGTCGACGCGATTTAATCTGCCGACCAGATCATATGCATAAGCGGTGATCAGGGCATTAGCTCCGTCGTTAAGGCGGACAAGCCGTCCCATGGCATCATACAGATAGTTGACTTTGAACCCAGTATTGTCAGTCATGCTGGTTCGACGCCCCGAGGCATCATAGGCGTACTGGAGCGAACGCCCCCCTTGATAGGTGATAGCAGTCCGTCTGTCGGCAGCATCGTAGGTAAAGGTCGTAACCCCTGACGCATCGGTCACGGTTTGAAGATTGCGGTGACTGTTGTAAGTATAGTCGATTAAAGCGCCACCGGAGAGCGTTTTACGAGTAAGCAGGTTTTTGTTGTTGTAGGTATATGTATAGGTGCGTCCCCGTCGATTGGTCCAACTGACCAGATTCCCCCGTGCATCGTACCCGAACTGTTCGCTACCCCCACTGGGATAGGTAATACCCGTGGCATTGTAACGGCTGTCGTACCCATAGCCGATCGATTCACCAACCGAATTGGTATGGGTCTGCATACGGCCGTACTGGCTGAACGACATGTTCTGCAGATTGCCAAGCGCGTCACGAAGTTGCACTAGATTTCCTTGCGTATCATACTCATATGCAAGAGATACCCCCAGCGGAGCAGTTAAGCCCACGATGCGGTGTTCATGATCAAAGCGGAGGGATGTGATCCCGCCAAGGGAGTCCACAACAGACGTAATGACTCCGAACTGATCCGGTTTGTTTCTAGTCGAATTGCCATCTGCATCCTTAATGATTACTTCACCGGTTGATTCATACGTATAGGTTAATGGCTTGCTCTGCCCGTCCTGGTATTTCCGGAACAGACGCCCGCGAGCATCATATTCAAAATAGAGATGACTGCCGTCAGGATAGGAGATGGATTGAACTGCGTGTTCCCGCGCCGCCCCTTGACCCGTGACATAGGTGAAACTGACGGTTCCCTGCTGTGTCGTGACGTTGGTTAGATGTTCGTTGTCAAGATCATATCCATATATAGTCTCCCTACCAACAGCATCGGTGGTTTTGATAATTCTCCCGCTAGCATTGTACTCGAAGGTGACCGTATCCCCATTTGTGGTTGCAATCCCGGTTATCACCCCCCCTTGTCGGCTTAATGTAAAGCGGTTACTGTTTAAATCTTGGATGTACTCGAGAATGCTTGAACCAGCCGCTGAAGAGTCAGGCACGAAGCGGTAAATAAGCCCGTTCTGCTCCGTCAACTGCCAATTTTTATCAGCTGGATAATAGGTGAGAGCAGCATGATCTCCCCGCCCACCCACATACTGATTCGCGTGATCTGGATCGTTGAGGAAGCTTCGCACAGCACCATCAGCATACTTAACATCTGGAACCCCTCTGTCAACTTCAATCCGTATATCGTAAGGGAGGTTACTTCCACGCCCGAAGGTTCCAGTTCTGTAGCGATTTGAAATTTCTTTCAAGCCTGATTTTATTAGTTCAAATTGGTAGAGCTCCCGTGTGTTGTAGATATAGTCCCCCAAGCTGCTCAAGTACGTAGCATTGGCGGCTAACAAACCATTATAATCGGCGAATGTGCTACCTGCAGATGATGTAAAGTTGGCAAAAATCGGCTCCCATGCCTCCACGGAAACGTTCGGCGGTCGTAGTGATTCTTTGAGCGCTGTCCAGTCGATTAATTCAGCAGGATTGATCAGGTTGGCTGAAACAGTGATGGTGCCGCTGTTAACCATTGGGCGCATAGAAAGCGATATGCTCCCTCCGTACCCCGGTGGGAGAACACCGGCAGGGCCATCATGGTTGATCCCTAGGATGTAGCCGCTGTTGAATACAGTCTCATACACTCTGCTGAACGTAGGCGAACAGTTGGAACATTGGGGGGGGATCAGGCCTGTATCCGCTCCATCGGCCGATACCCAGATGAGCGGCGCAACTGCATCGCTGGTGCCGGTGTTGCGGTAATTGACTGTGACGGTCCCGGTCCAGCCGGGGCGGAGCGCCGTTGGTACGTCGAGGCTGTACTCGATCTGCCCCTGTGGGAGGACGGGCTGCACGGTCAGCGCATTGTTAAGGGTGACGGTATTGCCACCTTGACTTACCTGTATTCCATAACTCCCTGCCGACAGCCCGGCAAGGGAGAATGTGGTATAGACACGTGAGGGGGTGTCGAGAAAGACCGAGGTCGCCGTACGGGACACCCCGCCGGAACCGATCATCCGGTAGGTTGCACTTTGGCTCAACATACCGCCGGACAGTTCCAGGGTTGCGGAGCCGGTTGAGGCAACGACGCCAGGACTGACGGAAGTCAGGGAGAAGGTGAGAGCACGAGCTGACACGGTGAAATTTTCGGCGCCGGACAGCGTCCCTGCATAAACAGCCACGTAATAAGCCTGCGTCGACGTCTGCGGGATCATGGTGTTGGCTGTAGCAGAACTCCACTCCTGCTGCCGAAAATCATAGTGTTGCTGATCGGGCATGTACCCTTGGCCAATATAGAGTTGCACAAGCCCCGAGCTGTTGCCCAGAACAAGAGTTGAGGTGATGCTGCGTCCCGCCCCTGGATTCAACTTAAACCAGTGCCCCTCACCGGCTGTCGTGAAACGACCTGTCAGAGAGGAGCCGTTGACCTGGATTTCCCGTAGATCAATAGTTACCATATCAAGGGATGAGGCTGCATTGTTGCCGCTATTGGTTCCTTCGAATATATCTCCGCGCACATTGGTTTTGACCATCCAGAGGTGCTGGCCGATGATGCTGCCGGGAACCCGTATCGTTGCAGAAGCGGAATGGCTTTGTCCAGGGCCGAGTACAATATTCTCTCCTTCCAGCGCCTCATCTGCCTGAATCAGCACTGGGTTGGAATCGGGGCTACGTACCAGATACAGTGCGTCATGCCATGGTCCGGTAGCACACCCAGAACCGCTGTTAGTGACGGTCCAGGTCAGGGTGACTGAATCGCCGCTTATCGCTGACGTGGGACCGACTACGTTCGAAACTACCAGATCAACGTCCGATGTTGCGCTTTCCACGAACTCAAAGGCTCCCATGTCGGAGAAAGCGCCGGTAGTCGTTGCGATACCCGTATTATGAGTTCGCGGGTCATCATAGCGCGGCGCACCCATCATATCCGTAAGAGAAGAAAAGGTGCCATCGGCAGCATCGATAGCCGGGGAGCCATAGTCAAGACGGAAATCCCCCTGGGCCTGGTTGTGATAACGTGGGTCGGCGGAGATATTACCGTTTTTTCCAGTCTGGTCAGCCATACCGCTGTAGTTGCTCCCGTTACCCCAGACATCGGAAGTGGTTATCGTTGCGGAACCGGAATTAACCCCGGACTGACTGTTGCTGGTGAAGATTGAGTTTCGGATTTTAACCGGTCCGCCTCCGCCATGATGGAACAGGCCAATGATGTTATTGGTCAGCGTACAGCCATTTACGTACGTCTGGGTACAGTTAGTGAATATGGCCCGCTGGATGCCGGTGAAGATACTGTTCTCAATGTTGGCAGTGGTTCCCCCTTGAGCTACGATGCCATCGTAAAATGACTCTCGAATAATGCTGTTTTTAAAGGTGAGTGATGTAGAGCCGGTTGTGCTTATGGATCCACTATTGTCCCAGGAGCCAGTGACGCTGCCTCCGCCGTAGAGTATTTGAACATGGTCAAAGGATGCCGTAGCACCATCAAGATAGATCCAACGCCAATCTCCGGCGGCAGGAACAGTCATATTCCCGTTGCTGTTGGTGTCGCCGCCGACAGAATCGTCCTTCACAGAGGTAAAATAGATGGGTTGCGCTACAGTTCCCTGAGCGGTCAACTTACCGCCCGGCTGAACCACGATCCCGACATTCTGATCAAACTTGACGACCGCCCCCGGCTGGATCGCCAGAGTAACGCCGTTAGGCACAACGAGATCGCCGGTAATACGATATACATAGGTGCCATCCCATAGTTCATCGCCAGTCACTTTTCCGCTACGGTTTATCAAAAAATAAAAGAGTCCGGTGTAATAATTGGAGTCGAATCGCCCGCTACCCTTTGTCACAATCCCAAACCAACTGCCGGGAATCGGCATTATTGCAGTGCCGTTAAAAGAGCTATCGCCTCCGGCACTATCATCATTCACTGAGGTAAACGTGATTCTCGAGCCGGCCGTTGCCGCAGTAGCGATGAATACTCCTCCATCCTCCACAATGATCCGGGAACCATCCAGCGCCTTGACGACAGTACCTGCTTCAAGGGTAACAGTCACACCAGACGGGATGACAAGCCCCCCCTCTACAAGATGAATTCGGTTTGCGCCCCATGTTTCGCTAGCTGTAACCACGCCTGTATGCCAAGCAGCTGAATTGTTGACCGCAAGCGAACGGGTTACTTCACTGATAATTTCATTATTGGAGTTTCGGAATGTCAGACGCACTTCATATCGGCCATCTGGTACATTGCTGGTATCCCAATCAAGCCCCAACATTATCTCATGGTTAAGACTAAGAACGTATTTGCGGAATTCATTCGTTATTTCCACATCAACCGTTGTCGTGGCGGCATCAAGACCAATACCTGTGCCTTCCAGCCTAACTGTACCATGGACAAGTTCTCCTTCAGGCTTAAACCAGGCAAAAAGCGGAGCACTATCTGACAAGACCGCCGTACCAGGCTGTCCCGCCTGGGCGCCGATAGTACTATCGCCGCTTGCCGTAAGTGATGATTCAGTGACCCCGCTGTTGTTGTGGTAGTACACTGCCACCCGCCCGCCGCCGCTCTTGTTAGCACCTCCATTGGCGCTGAATTTGCCGCTTCCGACCAACGCACCTGATATGACATGCACCGAACCGCCAGCTCCGCCGCCGCCAAACGAAGCAGAAGCCGCATTTCCGTTGGCGGAGATGACGCCGTTATTGGTAAGTGTTCCAGACACCATCAGTCGAATTGCACCACCACCCGCTCCTCCTATGCTTGATCCCCACCCCTGAACACCTGAGCTGCTACCTGCGCCCCCGGAGCCAAGATCAACGGGAGCAAACAGAGAACCATACGTACTCATGGAAGCTTTGTTCGGACCATTTCCTATGCCGCCGTAGGTGCCGCCATTCCCTCCCCAGTCACAGTTATTGATACCGCCACCCGGGCCAGCGGCAGAGTTAGAGCATCCAGCTCCAGCATATCCCTGACCATCGGCACTTATTTTTGATCCTGCATTGACTTGGAGGGTGCCGGTGCTGATGGTGGCACCTATACCCTGCCACTGGCTGTTCACTTGTGCAGCACTGTTTTTGGATAGAGCCAAAACCGTTGAATTACCCTCAACCGTTACACTATTAAGTACGCTCAGCCGCGAACCGCCGCCAATCTTAATCAGACTGGCGTTACTAACGCGAATGGCATCATAGGTGGCAACAAAATCCTGATTAAAGACGAAATTACTTGTGACGAGGAGCCGGGGATATTTTTGAGAATCATCTATGAAAACAGCCGTGCCCATTTCGGCCCCGGTACCGCCATTAACTGTCGATCTGTTAAATCCGGAATAACCATCGGCCGCCATGTACCGGACTGTAATTCTGCCCCCACCACCACCATTATTACTGACACCGCCGTTTGCGCTGAATATGCCGCTACCGGCCAGCGTACGTGCTGTGGTGTAAACCGAACCGCCGGCGCCACCACCCCCGTATGTCGCTGTTGCAGCGTTTCCGTTTGCGGAGATGGCGCCGTTATTGGTGAGCGTCCCGCTTACTATAAGCCGGATTGCACCACCGCCCGCTCCTCCAGTGCTTGACCACAGCCCTTGAACGCCTGAACTGCTGCCGGTGCCACTGGAACCAAGATCCACAGGGGCAAACTGCGAACCATATGTGCTCATCGAGATTTTGTTCGGACCGCTTCCGGTACCGCCATAGCTGCCGCCATTCCCCCCCCAGTCACAGTTAGCCAATCCTCCGCCCGGCCCAGTACCAGAATCATTGCATCCTGCGCCGGCATACCCCTGTCCGTCAGCGTTTATTTTCGATCCGGTGTCAACCTGAATGCTGGCTGCATTGATCGTGACCCCCACGCCCTGCCACTGGCCATTAACAAGGGTTGCATTATTTTTCGACTGGATGAGGATACTGGAGTTGCCGCTCACGGTTACGCTACCTACAACATTCAGGATGGAACCACCGGCTATGGACAGCGATGCGCCATTGCTGACCATCAGATTGTCATACGGATAATTACCTTCAGACAAGGCTGTATCAGAAGTGACGACAAGGTCGACGGCAAACGCTACACCGCTGCACATGACATAAACAAGAATTGCAGTAAATGTTCTTACGATGGCTTTCATTTCCATGATGACCCTCCCCGGCGAGTGACTGGTTTCAAACTCCTTATCTGCAGCTGTTTCAATGTAATTAATTAACTATATGTACGTATGCCTGTGTACCACACGAAAAACAGAAAACTATTGCCGTCAAATACAAGCATGTTACGAGTTATTTGAAAATAAAACCAAAAAAGCTGACCTGGCATTATTAGTAATCTGGTTGGTGCCGACGGGGGTGGGGTTGGCTACGTTTATACCGGCTTCACAATCAAAGGCGATTATACAGCCGGTATTATTGGAGTCTTCGTCTACAATGCGAACCGTCTGATTGATGGTGATTTTGAGTGCCATGATCTACCTCCAGGTATGAAAGGAAAAATCCGTTATCTGGCTCAAAAAGATGAATAGCGAAGTTAGCATTTGAGTCACAGCTGCTGCTGTTTCAACGTGCTTCATTAACCGTATAGGTGCACGTTATGTACCTGACGAAAAATAGCATAATAACATCCTTTTATATCAATGCATTACAGAGCATTTAACAGTAAAGCTGAAAAACCTACTTGGCAATACAAGTTGACATATCTGCATATTTTTTAAATTTTTGGTTAACAATCAAGGTAGTTGTACGATAGCGACAAAAATTGCAGCGCAACTAATGTCCACGCATAAGATAATTACGGTCTTATTACAACCATTCAACACAATGAATATAGTCAATCCGACTGGTATTTCCAGTGTCGGATTGCATACACCGTGGTGTCACAATTTCAATAATTTTGACTATTGCACCCAAACAGAACGTATTGCGCCCCTTCGCCTTAGACCTTTTATGCCTGTCCAGGTACTGCTTAACTAATTGACACAAGCCTGTGATTTTTGTTACAGAGGAAAAGAATTTTGCGCACATTCCCGACGGGAACCCTGAGACCGCTCTATAAGCGGATATAACCGGGTTTAAGGAGGATTAACCATGATCAAATTTCTTTTTATCGCTGCTTTTTTGTTTGTATCTATTGGTGGTGTTTTTCCAGCGCAGACTGCAGCAGCTGCTGAGACACCGGCATCAGCACCAGAAGCACAGCAGGAGCAGGCGGATCCGACCGTTGTCATCGTTAACGGAAAAATCATCAAAGCATCCGAATTGAACGCACACATTGCAGAGACGCAACTGTCCCACGAAGATGCACTGGAGGATTTAATTGATCTGAAACTGCTGCGTGCCTCGGCAGCTGAGAAAAAGATCAACGCACCCACAGAACCATGGAGTCAGGAAGTGCGTGTCGGCATCGAATACGCCTTGGCACGTGCGCTTGCCCTTGATATCCCACCGCCTAATGTCACACTGGTTGTAGATCATGCCTGGCTTAAAGATGCTGAAGATGAAAAAGGACGACTCGCCGGACGCACTCTGATGGAGCGGCTGCGCTTACTGGTTGTGACGGGGGTGACTATACCGGAGGCCTACAACCAGCTCCAGCTTGATGGTACGGCCTGGCATATCGGGGATCATGAGGAATATACATCCATTGTCGTACCTGCTGAAGTCCAGGACCTTTCACAAGGCAGCCTGTCACAGATTATTCCCGGTGATGGCGGCCTGCATCTCTTCAAGATCCACCAACGCAGACAGGAGCTCCAACCAGTCAGCGATATTCGTGTTCCGCTTCTTGCACGGCTGCGTCTGGATGCGGCAATAGAACAACCGGAAACTCCACCCCGGTAATTTGTATCTGCCGGGCGCCCCCCGTAAAAAAACCGTACAACCGTGAGACACCGAGTAAAAACAAGTCTTGTCTGTTTATCCTAAATGCAAAACAGCCCCACGATTTCCGTGAGGCTGTTTTGTTCTTATCATATTATTTCCTCTTGGTACTGCAGGAAAACCGGATTAAATTATTTGGCGTGGCACGCGAATCCGGGCCTCTTCAAACCCTGCGAATACTTTAGCACCAAGCATAAATTCCGCCCAAAACTCTTTCCACTGGGAAGGAGCTGCCTCACTATCACTGACAGGCTTGAGTTCCGCCAGAAAAATAGTCATTGCGGCACCGCCGGCAAGCAATAGCCCGGACAGCATAAACGACTTGCCGAGACCACCCGGTTGGGCATTGATCATCTCGGACACTTTGCCCATTACAAAACCACCAACACCCCAGGCGGTAAAAAGTGCACCGTAATTGAGGCCATAGTTCTTAGTTCCCCAGTAATCTTTGGCAAAAGAGGGAAAAAGACAAAGGTTCGAGCCGTAGTTGAAACCGATAAAACTGGCCAGCAGTACCAGCAGCACGGCGCTGCCGGAGTTGATTACCGTCATGGCAAGAAACATCATTACTGACTGCATCGACAGCATGATGAAGAGTGTGGCGCGACGTCCAATTTTGTCTGAAAGCACACCTGCGACTACACGTCCGCCGGCGTTACCGACCGCCATAATGGCAACAGCTACGAATGCCATAGGCCCCATGCTCTTTTTGGCCAATCCGGCGACACTGCCGATAACCATCAATCCGGCTCCCGATCCGATGAAAAAAGCGACCCAGAGGACATAGAATTTATAGTTCCGCAGCATCTCACTGACGGTGGCATTTACTACCGGTTTGGCGGCATTAAGCTTGGCCAGTGGTCCGGGATCAGACGGTTCAGCCGGTACAAACCCCTGAGGAGGATTGGCAAGCAGGAAGGAGAGACCGCAAACAACGATTGTGAAACCGATTCCGAGAAACATCATGGCTTTCGGAATACCGAAAGCGCCGATCAGATAAGAAGCAAGCGGTGCAATGTAAACCGGTGCGATGCCGAAACCGCCCACGACTATTCCGGCAATAAGGCCGGTCTTGGAAGGAGAAAACCATTTTAATGCTGGTGGTGTGGCTGCCGAATAGCCAAAACCGAAGCCACTTCCGGCAAGTACCCCAAAGCCGAGAACCCAGGACATATATGTACTGGAAAACGCCATAAGCATAAAACCTGCTCCCACCAATACACCGCCGATTAGGGCAGTGCGGGCCGGGCCGATCTTGTCCTGACATTTGCCGGCCAGTATCATGGAGAAGGCAAAGGCCAGACAGCAGATAGCGTATGGGTCATTAATAGAGGCGATATCCCACTGGAATGCGTCCGGTCCACCCTTTTCTATGGAAGCCTTGATGGCTCCCTTGAAAACACTCCAGGCATACAGCACTCCAAGAGCCAGATTGATGGCAAGGCCTGCTGAAACTACGGTCCAACCCTTGTTTTTGATTTCACTCATCTTCAT
The DNA here is from genome assembly GCA_903875605.1 of uncultured Geobacteraceae bacterium. Lineage (GTDB taxonomy): Bacteria > Desulfobacterota > Desulfuromonadia > Geobacterales > Pseudopelobacteraceae > JACRCG01. The sequence continues at coordinate 13,397 of CAIQWT010000066.1, forward strand.
CTCCCTCTAATTATTCCAATGCCAAATCAACGTGCTATCATCTATTTTTTGAGGTTGGTTTTACAGTTTGTTTGACGCAAACTTCTTATCCGGGCCGTTCATGCGGATAGCGGTAGCAAACTCCATCCAGAAAACAAGGTAGATCGAAATCATCAGTGACAGGCCGATATTCTGATTTTCAACTCCCAGCGCTTTGGCCAGAATCGGCGAGGCAAAGCCGGCACCCAGTGTTCCGGTCATCCGTTCAAGCAGATAAAAAACCGGCAGCGTTAACAATGTACCGACAACCATAATGGCTAGTCCGGTAGGACGTTTAATCCAGTATTTAGGCGAGAAACCGTACATACGCATGAAAATTACTACCCAGATGATCCAGACCGAATAATCGACTGCGGCATCCGGCAGGGCAAGCTTGTTCTGTACCAGTACAACTTCAAGCACGGTAACAACACCCAGAAGGGTAAACATCCAGTTGAATTTTTCATTGGCCTGTGTCTGCCAGTTGCGGCTGTCAGGTGCCTTGACTTCGTCAAATGAGTGGCTGTGTGTGCCGAGCGCAGAGAAGAGAATAGCAAACCAGATGCCAGCGTTATGAAACAGCAGCGATGCATGGTTGCCGGCTACGTTGGCGATGCGGGACATCGGCTCGCGGGCAAAGTCACCAGCAATACGCATCAGAAAGAGGTTGGCGATCACCGAACAGGCAATGATTACCGCAATGGTGAAGATCTTGCGCGGCAGCAGATAGGGGTCAACCCGATCTGGGAATCCGATAATAAAAGCAAACCAGATCAGGTACATGATCAGCGGGATGCCAAAACAGATGCCGTAGACTGACTTGCCGGCGAAATCTCCGTTTTGTGCATAGATAATGTAGTTGTTGGTCGGGTCGGCGTCTGTATTGGCCGCTTTGACAACATCTTTAGGCACCTTGTTAAGGTGGGGCAAAAGCCCCATGGCGTACCAGCCGTGGTCACCTTGAGTTGTGTCGACAACCCAGTACTGGTCGCCCATCATTTCGTCCAGACCACCGAAGAGCTGCATATTGAAGCCGGCGCATAAAACGCAGACTAACAGGAGCATGATTGCGTGAGTAATTTTCATTGGCATGAGCGTATTCCCCTATTCCTTGTGAGTGGTCCAAAACATGGATACTGCATTGGCGGCAAACAGTCCATAAAGCCACATGGTGTTCCAGGCCGGGCCTGACCAGTGACTGCCGTGGCCGCCACCGACTACACCGGAAGCGATCACGAAGCCGATTATCGACGTGAAGGCCACCATGGCAACCGAACGCAGAATGGCACTGTTACGCCAGGTATGACGCTCCAGCTCTTCGATTCTATTCAGCAGCTCAAGCTCTCTTTCGCTCATCTCTCTTCTCCTTTGTTAACGTGATTACTATAAACAGAATTGAAACTGTCAGGGCCAGGATCAGGTGTAAATTATTGTGACTCAGCGTAAGGCAGTACAGCATTGCTTTCTCCTTCCATTTTGCCGGTTAAATGAGACTTTAGCTCTTGGCTGTTTTCCGGGAGTTCA
>CAIQWT010000067.1 GCA_903875605.1 uncultured Geobacteraceae bacterium
AGGAACACCCTGAATTACGAGACACAGCTGTTCGCATCATTGGAAATCCCTGGCTTAGTCCAGCTATGTGGGATGCTCATGTAAATAACGATAGTGCTAGAACGATGGTCGATGGATGGCTCAAAAAACGGCTCATTTTTGATTTCTTTAGCCTTTTGTCTGAAGACGGATCAGCCGATCAACGGAGACTTAATTACTGGCTGCGATTTGAGTCGTCTATTGATGATATGTGGTTCGCTCTTGGGCCATATGCCCGCCAAAATAAGAGTGTCGATTTCAAACAATTTCGTGAACGCGCAAAGGGTCGGTTGCTTGACTTGGAAAATGGTGGAAATGCTGAAAATAATGCGTTCATTCTGTGCTTGGGTAATTGGGTCGTTGTCGAATTCGGTAGTAAAGGGAATGCCTGTTACGTTTATAACAATAGCCAACTCCCCTTTGAACTCGGAAAACGAAAATGGGTTCGAGGCGATGTAGAATTAAAATCTCAGATTAAAGGAGAGAGATTTATTCACCGTGATGGTGGTTCTTATGGCAGTAGCTGGGAAGAGAAGCTTGATGATTGGCTGTGCCCACGTTTGGCGTGGCGTCCATCGGAAATGCCTTACAATCTTGTGACAAAACAGTCAAAAAATCGGGCTCAGCAAGATTCAAGTCAAACTGTTCTTCGACGTCAGTTTCCAGAAGTAAAAACATTCGACGAGTCAGAATTTTACAGGTTTACAGTTCGAAATAAGCTTACGGTTAAGGACTTGCGAATAAAAGGTGGTGCCCTTTGGGTCATTACACATACAACAGATCAAGGAATTTCTAAAATGCTAACTGATTTTGGATTCAAGTATAAATATGGCCGTGGATGGTGGAAAGATCAATCAAACGATTAGTTGTTTGCTAATCATTGAAAGATTACTAGATTACTCTTACTAGCGGAGAAAATATGTTGCATGCCGAGTATTCGCCAGATGGAATAGTATATAGTCATTCACTTTCGATTTCTTCGGAATGGTTGACTGTTCCAGAAAGCTTTGGAAGTGATCTAACTCTTATTTCTTTCCTTTCTCAAATTGAAGAAGAAGGTTTATGTGAATATTCACATGGAACCGTCATTCTCTCATGGCCCTCTCTATTTAATCTCTTACATTCTGATGATTACGCTTCAAGTATGCACATTTTGCAATTACCAGAGCAACTTCAATGGCGACCAGTATTGACCAGCAGAGGTAGTCTTACTGACTCTGATTTTTCCATCGTAATTTCTGGATGGATTGATGAATACGGGTGCCCTCTTATTGGGAATCCAGTTTTAGAAGGTGCTGTAATTACATTTGGCCAAAAGACGAGTCTACTTTCAAAATCATCATGGGAAACTGTTTGTGAAGTGGCATCATTCCATCGCAGGCCAATTGAAGAGCGATCACCTGAATATAATAGAAGAAAGTGGTCCTTAATTCGTCAATGTGCTGTTAAAGCAGGTGCTGGATTATCCGATTTTTTAAAGAAAACGGTGGTATTGACTCCAAATCGACTCAACTTAGGTTTACGGAAAACTGATTTTAGTGGTTCTAAAACGGTTGAAATTATACCATCTTTTGATAATTGTCCCGATCGATGGCTAGAAATGTTTGATAGATTTAGAATCCAAGACCGGTACGATGTACCAAGCGGTGAAGGGCTTGTTCAGATTATAATTTCTCCTGAAGTAAAAACAGTTTTAAGCGAAATAAAGCGGATGCCTGGAAGACGTGTCTCGGGTGAACGTGCTGAAGCCTTTGTGCGGAATCCTGGTGCATTACTTGGTCCAGACGCCCATAAAGTCCTTGTACCGGAGGCTTTTGAACAGGCCCGTGAAGATGCTGGAATTTCATACTCACGATTTACGGCTCAAATTCAGCACGATGAGAATGGGTATCCATATGATGTCTCTTTATTGATAGAAGAAAGTATTCATGGAGAAATTTGTTCTGAAAACTGGCGTTTTGAATCTCCTGAAATACTTGAAAGTTTCATAAAGAAACTTGAAGTTCGCATTGAACGCAATGCACAATGTTGCATTTGGGAGGGATTTGATCTTGAAATACTTGGTGACACTCCAGATCAACTTTCTAAACTAAAGCAGACTCTCAATGTCTGGTTGAAACAAAATATACATACGCATTCGGAAGTATTTGATCTCTCCCTTTATTCCGACCGAATAGAGTGTTTTGGAGAAGAGAAACCATACTATTCAGCATTTATTGCACGTAAATCAGATGATAATAGTTGGATTCCTGATAACGTGATGTTTGGAATCACTTTTACTCCTCATGGTTCTAGTGAGTCTGTTGCAATTGCTATGAATGAAGAAATATTAGAAACATTTCGTGCAAAAGTCGAAGAGGCAAATAATTGTGGGAAATCTGAATTTTCTTTTACTGGATGTCCAAAACCAATACCTCTTGATCAGGCGCAAGATATTCTCAAAATATTTGATGAAGTAAGTCAGAAGGTAAGTAAAGGAGAATTTTCTCCGGAAAAACGACCAGATGAAAAAACTGCTAGACCCAAAATGGGACTAGTCATAAAGCCTAATATTGCTGAAATAGATTATATTGAAGATCGCAAGATCCTTAGCTCAGAAGGTGTTGCGCCTAGACTACCAGCCGCTCTGAAAATACGTCAAAAGTTAAAGCAACATCAACTAGATGGCGTCGCGTGGTTACAACACCTTTGGAATCATGCTCCCGAACGCTGCCGTGGTGCCTTACTCGCAGATGATATGGGTTTAGGCAAAACGCTACAGTTATTAACATTCATAATTCGGTGTTTTGAGGACGACCCGGAACTTAAGCCGGTACTTGTAGTTGCACCAGTTTCATTGTTAGAAAATTGGTTAGATGAAATTGAAAAATTCTTTAGTCCGAATGCAATTCCAACTATCACCCTATATGGAGATTCACTTGCTGACAAACGCTGTTCGAAAGAAGAGCTTGATGACCAGTTGCAAGCTCAGGGGATTACAAGGCTTCTTAAAGTAGGATGGATTGGTAACGCCAAAATGGTTCTTACAACTTACGAAACCTTACGTGATCTTGAATTTTCATTAGCAGCACAAAAGTGGTCTATCATGGTATGTGATGAGTCGCAGAAAATAAAGAATCCAAATGCTATGGTAACCCGTGCAGCTAAAAAACAGAATGTACAATTTAAAATAGCGTGTACAGGTACTCCTGTAGAAAATACTTTAGCAGATCTTTGGTGTACGTATGATTTTATACAACCAGGATTACTGGGTGCTTTAAACGATTTTGGTAAAAAGTACCGAAGACCCATTGAAGCAAAAACGGATCAGCAAAAAAACATGGTTGAGGAATTAAGGGCAATAATCAAACCTCAAATCATTCGCAGAACGAAGAAAGAAGTTGCAAAAGATCTGCCCGCTAAGATTGAAAGCCCAGGTTGTCAGTCACTTCCTATTTCTGATCACCAAAGAAAACTTTATGCCCATGCGATCTCTATCTTTAAAAAGCGAGACAACGTAGATCATACCGCATCATTTTCCAGTCATTTAGGATTAATACAGTATCTTCGCAGGCTTTGTTCTGACCCACGCCAAATTGGGCATCAGTGGTGTGATAATGACAATGTCGAAGAAATTCTCTCATCTTCTCCCAAGATGCTTTGGCTTATGCAAGCCTTGACCGACATAATGCAAAAAGAAGAAAAAGTTATAATATTTTGTGAATTTCGAGATCTTCAACGCACACTTCGTCATTGTATCGTAAGCCGATTCAATATAACCCCAGACATAATTAACGGTGACACCTCCGCCTCCAGCTCAAACTCTAACAGTCGACAAAAACGCCTCAAAATATTTCAAGAAAAACCTGGGTTCGGAGTGATTATACTTTCTCCACTTGCAGTCGGGTTTGGGGTGAATATTCAAGCTGCAAACCATGTAATTCATTTCACGCGCCCATGGAATCCGGCAAAAGAAGACCAAGCCACAGATAGAGCATATCGAATAGGGCAGACGAAAGACGTTTACGTCTATTACCCAATAATAACAGCAGATGATTTTGTAACTTTTGATAGCAAGCTAGATACTCTTTTGAAATTAAAGCGAGAGCTTGCAACTGATATGCTCAATGGAGCTGGTGATGTCAGTGCGGCAGACTTTGGAGATTTACAAGATATTGGTGGTGCTAGCCTGTTTGCAAATGAAGATATTGATGATGAAAGCCTATGTTCTATGCAAGCAGATGCTTTTGAAGCCTTCTGTGCACTTCTGTGGAGTAAGATGGGTTATAAATCATATAAAACACCACATTCTGGTGACCAAGGGATAGACGTAGTTGCAATAAATGCAAATCAAGGTGTTTTGTTACAGTGTAAAACCTCTATTGAAAAAGGCAAAAGACTTCCCTACAACGCTGTCTATGAAGTTGTTGGAGGTAAAGTTTCATATGCTCAAAAACATCCTGGTGTAAACTTTTCAATGTCGGTTGCTACAAATCAGTATTTCAATCCAACGGCAAAAAATCAAGCAACATTACACGAGGTCGAACTATATGATAGAAGTGCTCTTGCAGACTTATTAAAGAAATATCCTGTTAAGCATCTTGAACTAGAGCAATTTATGTCTGTATTTGGAATGATTAGCTAACCAATTAGATACCTGCTTAAAATAGGGAAAAGACGTAATATTATGACAAATACCTGCCCTTTCTGCTCTCTCAATTCGAACCGTATAATCGCGTCTGACTCCAATTCAATTTCAATAATGGATGGTTTTCCAATTTCCACCGGCCACGCTCTTATCATCCCCAAACGACACATAGCCTCACTTTTTGAGGCGACAAGAGACGAGCGAGATTCATTATTTGACCTGTTGGAGAAGGTAAAAGTTGAGTTACAGGAAAAGTATAAGCCCGACGGCTTCAACATCGGCATCAATGATGGGACTGCCGCAGGACAAACAGTCATGCACCTACACATTCATATGATCCCACGCTATGCAGGCGACCAAACAGACCCTCGTGGCGGCGTGCGCTGGATATTTCCTGACAAGGCAGCATATTGGAACTCTGAGGAAATACCGTGACTGATCGTCCACTGATTTACAATAAATTGGTACGAGATCTGGTGCCGGAGAGAGTTGCTCAATCAGGCAAATTTTCGTCAACAGGAACCCTAGACAATCCTGCTTTTCTAGACGCTTTGCGCCTTAAAATTCTGGAGGAAGCTCACGAACTTTTTCATGCTGACACGCGGGAGAAAATAATCAATGAGTCCGCCGATCTGCTTGAACTCATGGCTGCTATCCTCAAACAACACGGCATTCAGTGGGAAGAAGTTTTTTCACGACAAACGAAAAAACGCCAAGAGGCTGGTGGATTTGATAAAAAGCTGATGCTCTACGCAACCGGCACCAGCCAGAATATCGCCAACACCGGCGATCGTGAAACCTGCCCTCCGCAACTTCTCACTTTCAACTCATTGACTGGCTTGGTGGATGTTATCAAGCGTGAGCTGGTTGATGCCGATGCCCTTCATATAGCATCCGCCTTTTATTCACGCGGCATGCTCAACCTGTTACTTGATCCTTTCCAGGAGTTTGTACGCCGTGGCGGTAAATTGCGGCTGCTCACATCAGTCATGGGTAACTTCAACAACCCAAAAGACTTCCTGCACCTGTCTTCACTAATTCCTGAGATCGATATCAGGATATTCTATCCACTCAATGAACATGGCAGAGCTGATTTCAACCAGCAACCACCCCCATTTCACGTCAAAAGTTTTATGTTTGAAAAACCAACCGACCAACATTCCATCATCGTTGGATCATCAAACCTTACCGGATCAGGACTTGCCAGAAACCACGAATGGAATTACTTCTCCAACAGTGAAACAAATCTACTTCTGAAGCATAACCTTTCTGCGTTTCAGTATGCTCTGCAAGAATATGAAGCGTACTGGAATGAATCATCTGTGCCGGTAGATGATCGATTCATGAATGCATATCTGCCGCGCTGGGAAAAAGCACATGAGTTGCGGACAGGTGTTGCACAAGAGATGGAAAAGGCATTCCAGACTGCATTAGAACCGAGACCGGCACAGATTACAGCATTGCAGTCCCTTGCAGAGCGTCGCAACCTGGGAGTAACGAAGACAACTGTGATTGCCGCCACCGGCCTTGGCAAAACATACCTTGCCGCATTTGACTTCAAACAGAGCGGCATGAGCAACGTTCTTTTCATAGCCCACAGGGAGAACATACTTGTCAAAGCAATGGAGACGTTTCGCGGGGTAATGGATGATTGCTCTTTCGGTGCAGTTCTGTCCGGTTCAACCAAGCCGAAACAACATACTGGCAGCCTGTTCGCAATGGTTCAGACTCTTTCGCAGTCTGCTTCAATTGATGCATATGACTCCGATGCCTTTGAATATATTGTCATAGATGAATTCCACCATGCGGAGGCAGCTTCTTACCGGCGCGTTCTTGAAAAATTCAAACCAAAATTTCTACTGGGTCTTACTGCCACACCAGAACGAATGGATGGTCGCGACGTTCTGAAAATCTGCGATTACGATGTTGCCTTTGAAGCCCGTCTCTTTGATGCCATAGAAAACCGGTGGCTCGTGCCATTCCAGTATTTTGCCATTCATGATCCGACGGATTATTCCTCATTACGCTGGACAAGCCGAGGATATGTGGACAGTGAACTGGATGATGTACTGATGCACGACACCCGTGCGGAGCTTGTATTCAATAATTTGCTGAAATTCCTCCCCTCAACCGGCAAGATCAAAGCCCTGGCATTTTGTTCGTCGAAAAACCACGCCGAATACATGAACCGTAAATTCAATGAACTCGGTACATCTGCTGGGATGCGATCAATCTGCCTGCTTGGTCAGGATAGCATCGAAGACCGTGAATGTGCCATGCATCAGTTGCAAGATGAAAAATGTAATTTGCAGATCATCTGCTCCGTTGACATTTTTGGAGAAGGCGTCGATATCCCGGCAGTCTCCCACATTCTGTTTCTACGACCAACGCAGTCATTCACAGTATTCATCCAGCAACTTGGCAGGGGATTACGTCAGTTGCCGGAAAAGGACTACCTTGTTGCTCTGGATTTTGTTGGAAATTTCCGCCAGTCATATGTGGCACCACTTGCTTTACGGGGTTATACCAGTGCTGAAGAATGCAAGAAGGCGAGACGAAATAAGGAACCAGAAAAACAATTACCAGCAGCCTGCTATGTGGGCGTGGACACGGAAGTCAAACGTATATGGGATACGGAGATTAAACGGGTATTGACGCCAGCCAATAGGATAGAGGCTTTGAGGGAGCTCTACCTTGAATTGCGTTCAAACCTCGGTACGTCTCCTTCAATAATGGATTTCTTTGCAAATCCTGCTGTTTATGATCCATATGTATTCCTCAAAGAAGAAAAGCTAGGTGGTAACTGGCTGCGAGTCAAATCATTCATGGACGATTTGACTCAGTTTGAAACGACACTTATAGGGACTCCTGCTGAAAAGCTCTTGCAGCACATTGAAAAAGAACTCAGCCCGGTAAAATCATACAAAATGGTTGTACTGAAATCGCTCCTGGTCTTGGGTGGCACTGAATGGTCTGTGGATGAAATAGCCCGTCCATTCCTGAACTATTATCTGGAAAATAGAGACCGTCTTGCCGATTGGGATGAACTGGCTAAGACTGAAGATCCTGCAAAGTTTCCACTTGCAAGCGTAGTAGCGCATCTTATGCGTATGCCGCTCGATAAAATGACAAATACCGGCGGTGATTTTTTTGAGCTGGATAAACAGCAAAAGATCTTCAGAGTCAGGAAAGACCTTCATTCTGACTGGATGAACCCTGAGTTTCAACAACTGGTAGCGGATCGTGTTGATTTTGGTTTGGCAAGATACTTTCACCGAAAAGACAATGCATCTTTGATGTCCAGGAATATGAAGGGCTTTGCAGTAGAAATTCCGTATGCCACACGTCCTGACAGCGGTTACTCTGAAGCTATTCGTAAGGTTATTGTTGACGATCCAGGCTCAAATAGTTGGGAGTTCGATTTTGGCTCGAAAGGCTACGCTGGTAGTATGGATATGGAAATTCATAAAGAACAAAAGTTTGTGGCATGGACTCATACCAGTTATGACGACATCACTCGCTTTCCAGCGAGAATCAAGGCAGCAGCAACAGCTTTGTTTAGCGAGGGACAACTCGGAGAATTTAATATAAATGCTAGAGGAACATTTATCGTCATAAAAAGGAAATAGATTGAGATACCTAGGTCGCTATATGAGGGAGGTCGTGAGTTATACTAGGAATATCAAACTTAGAAGGAGATCTCCGCATGTTACCAGGCCTGCTTGAAGACCTAGTTGCATACAGGACAACAAAAAAACATATTCCCTGTCTGTTTAGCTAATTTGGAAGAGAATGACGACGGCGAACTGACTTGTACTCAACGTGGTGACCAAAGAAAAAATGTATTGGTAATATATTTTTGTATCAAGGTGATTTCACAAAGCTCTAGGAGGGACTATGGCAACAATGATACCGGCAATGCCCCTTGATTTTCATGGAAGTGACGGCGAACAAGAAGCGTATGATTCTTTGGCACAACTAGATGACAACTACATTGTTTTTCATTCTACCAGGTGGGTTGGGAGAACAGAGCGTTCACCTGGACAGGGCGAAGCTGACTTTGTAATATTTGAACCATCAAAAGGGATTCTTGTAATCGAAGTAAAGGCCGGAAACGTCACTCTCGAAAATGGAGTTTGGAATCAGCAGAACAGGCGCACCGGTATCACAAAAAGGATGCAAGACCCAGAAGCACAAGCTTCAAGATCGAAGTTCGAGATAATAAACGCACTGGATGGCAAACTTCAGAAAGACGAGTGCTGTCTCGTTTGCCATGCGGTTTGGTTCACAACAGCCCCTGTGGACAAAAAGATCCTTCCGATGAATATGAATAGCGAAATGCTATTTGATTCGACAGACCTACCAGATGCAAAATCAGCGATTAACCGTGCTTTCGCTTTTTGGTCAAGTAAATTCAGACCGACTTCTTTGAAAAAGGGTGGAACAGAGAGGGTAATGAATGCAATCTGCCCAACTCTCTCTGTTGTACCATCAAATCGTTTCCGCATCGAAGAACAGGAACGCAAGCTCTTGAGACTTACAAACGAGCAGGCTCGTATAATTGAATTTCTCGATGATCAGGACAAAGCCGTCATCTCTGGTTTTGCTGGTACAGGGAAAACTGTTATTGCCTTGGAAAAAGCACGTAGACTCTCTGCCAAGGGAGAGAATGTACTTTTGCTTTGTTACAATGCGGCGCTTAAAAACTGGCTTCGCAAGAATTTTGATGCTCCCAAAATATCAATCGAGAATTTTCATAGCTTGGCGGCAAAGTTTGTGAAAAGTGCCAAAGATGGGGACTTTGAACATCTTGCCGATAAGTTTGTTGAGTACATTGCTGATGATAGCAAGGCGTGGGAATATACATCCGTAATAATTGATGAGGGCCAGGATTTCAAGAGTGATTGGATTGACTGGTTGTCACTTCGTACCAAAAGTAATTTTTATGTCTTTTATGACCCGAATCAATCGGTTCATATCGATGAAACACCGGCTTGGGTCACTAAGGCTTCATGCAAATTAAGCTTGCGGAGGAATTGCAGAAATTCTCAACAGATTCATCGCAGCTCTCATCGCTTCATGGGACTTACGGTTGACAAGCATCCGAATGCTTTAGAAGGCCCCAAGCCTGCAATTCGTGAAGCTAAAAGTCAACAAGATGCGGCGATTCTGCTTGATAAGTTGGTTAAAGAGCTACTTTCAAAGGATGTAAAACCGGAGGAAATAGCTGTTCTCTCATGCGCCGGAGCAGACAAGGCGTGTTTCAAAGGACTGCAAAAGATCGCTGGCAAGTCTGTTGTTGAGGAGTTTACAAGTGGCTCCGTGCTTGCAACCACAGTAAGAAAGTTCAAAGGGTTGGAAGCCGGATTCATCATAATTGTTGATTTTGATCTTTCGGACCTTTGCAATGAAGAGAAAAGGAAGCTGCTTTACGTTGGCGGATCACGAGCTAAACAAGAATTGAATCTTATAGCAACCGGTGTAAACGAATCATCGATAAACGAAGTAATAGATACATTTGGAGAGGGTAGGAAAATTCCGAGGACTCGTGCGGGACTAGAACGTGTTCTTGATGTTCGCTGGATAGAAGCGTAGAAATGCCATTTTTTGAAATGAGGAGGGTGTATGCTGATTTCGTATAACGATGATAGCCCAGAGTATGGGATGGTCAAGGAAGACAACCACGTAGCTGAGGTTTGGGCTGAAATCGAGAAAAACTTTCCAGCATATTGGCAAAGTATGATCAACCGTGAATCACCTCAAACATTGGCCAGTCAATTGTCTACAAATGGATTCAAGGTCAAACAGGCTCCTGTTAATCAAGGTGCAATCCTAAATTCGATATTTAGAGAAGCTTTTGAAGAATATGAAAAAGAGTCAGACAAATATAGAAAGTTTTTTGATCGTGAGATTCTTCAGGAATTCGAAGACGATGACCCAAACGCTTTCAAAGCGTCATTGAGAAAAGAGTGCCCCGTAATTCGTAACTCTGTTAACTCCCCACATGAAGTTATGGATGAGTGGAAGCAGAAGTTCATTCCTACAAAAGGGGCGGAGTTGTTGGACGTTTTTTTCAATCTTCTTACTTTCGCTGAAGAATTTACAGTTAAAACACCTGATGATGATTTTTCAACGTTCGACAGTGTGACAGACTTTAATGTCGGAATTTTGGATGAACAAGAATATGGAGTTCAGGGCGTAATTGGAGCCGGAATCAAGACGGTGGTGCTTTATAATCTGAATCCTCGCGTATTCCCCTTACTAACAAAGCTGTCCATGTATGGCCTCTATTTTCTGTCTGGTAGAGGTAGTTTTGGACTCCCAAGCAAAACTTCTGAGTTCCTAATGATCAGCGATACCAAAAAAGTCAAAACCAAAAACATCCCTATGAACCATAACTACTGGTACCACTACAGCTTAGTGATGCTTTACTCATTACGGATTTACAGATTGATCGAAAAAGAATGCCTGAAGCACAAAGTCAGTTTGGACCCTAACTACAGATTCCTCTATGTAATGCGTTATTTCGATGAAATTTATACTGAAAATTTCGAAAACATCAAAACGATGACTGGTGGAGACGAGGATCTAACTGCAAGGTGGTATTCATGAGCATGAATACTGACACTCTCAGTAAATACTTCCCTGAAGTAAGTCAATTACGCGATGTTCAACAACCTGCTTTGGATAACGTCGTTGCCAATAAGAATACGCTATGCCTGATGTCTACCGGTTCTGGCAAGTCTCTCATCTATCAACTGGCTGGCCTCGCTAAAGGGAAGACAACTATTGTTTTCTCACCGCTTGTTGCGCTCATGGGTCAGCAGGTTCAGACTCTGAACGAAAAAGGCATAAGCGCGATTTCGTTGTCAGAGTATTCCGGTAAGGACACTTACAATAAGCTCCGTGCGATGAAGTTTTCAGAAGAGCCACAATTCCTCTTTCTGACACCTGAGCGTGTTGCGTTTGACGGATATATTGAGTACGTACTGAAGCAGAATAAGGAAAAAATTGGATTGGTAGTTGTTGACGAGGCTCACTGCGTTTCCCAGTGGGGATATACTTTCCGCCCATCATATGCCGGTGTTCCAAATTTCCTGGATCGTGTGTTCGGATCAGGCAGTTGGCCCACCATACTGGCTCTTACCGCTACACTGAATCCAAAGGACCAGGATGAAATAACTTCTCTCTTCAGAATTGCTAAATCGGACATCGTCATAAGCAATGACCTTCTGAGAACCAACCTGGATCTAAAAGTTGAGAAACTCACTGATGAGACAGCAAAGTTGGTTCGCCTTGAGGAGCTGCTTGAACAAAACAAGAATGAAAAAATTATTGTGTATGTACATCGTAAAACCAGCTCAAAGTACGGGACAAAGGCGTTAGATAAATCTTTTCGCGAAAAAGGTTATTTCTGTATGCCGTTTGATGGAGACATGACTTCCGCAGAGCGAATGAGCGTAGTTACTGCCTTCAAAAATGGTGACATAAATATTGTTTTTGCAACAAGTGCCTTTGGAATGGGCATTGATATAAAGGATATTAGAATAGTTATCCACTATCTTATGCCGGAATCTATTGAACAATATTATCAAGAAGTTGGTAGAGCGGGTCGTGACGGTGCTCAAGCGTATGGTTATTTGCTCTATACACAAAAGAATGCGGGAATCCGTAAAGATCTAATCAATGGTTCAATACCAGATGAAGACAACTTGGTTGAGACTTTTGACAGCAGGCAGCCGAATGGCGACAACGTTATTGCCAGAATAAATCCGTGGGGAGACTTCTCAGAAGAAAACCTCGATGCTGTTATTTGGAGTTATTTTGAACGAACGGGTGTCATTGATATTCTGGCTAGGGGCACGGATCGTACCTCATATTTTAAGCCTGCCAGGGGTAAAACATCAGCGGAATTTCAGAAATATGAAGGTGTTTCCCGAACAGGTTTGATCATGGGATTATCCAAAAAGCTGAATTGCTCGATCACATCAATAATGAATGATTTGTATTCGGCTTACCATAAAGGAGACCTTTCTTTGGAGAAAACACCGGAGAAAGATCTGTTTTACTCAATATCGAAGGTTTTTGATGAAAACATCAAACAGCAGATTTTAACTATGGTTAAGGAGCGAAGTGATTTCCGCTTAAACAGCCTAGAACAATTAGTATCGTTTATTGAAACCGATAAATCGCCACAAGTAGCAATAAAAGAATCTCTTGGTTTGTGAGTCGGTCGACTTGACGCATCCTGAAGAATACAATCATTCCTACAAACTAAAGGCCCGGTTTCCCAATGAAAATTCTCCACACCTCAGACTGGCATATCGGGCGCACCCTTTACGGGCGAAAGCGTTACGAAGAATTTGAAGCATTTCTGTCCTGGCTGTCAGAAACCATTATCGTGGAGCAGGTTGATGTTCTCTTGGTTGCCGGTGATGTATTTGATACCAGCGCACCGAGTAACCGTGCACAAGAGCTTTATTACCGTTTCCTCTGCCGCATTGCTGCATCCTCATGCAGACATGTTGTGGTGACTGCCGGTAATCATGATTCGCCTTCATTCCTTAATGCCCCCAGAGAACTCCTTCGCGCACTTGATGTTCATGTATTAGGTAATGTCATGGAGAATCCTGAGGATGAAGTCCTGCTTCTCAATAAACAGGATGGTTCTCCTGAACTTATCGTGTGTGCTGTCCCGTATTTGAGGGATCGTGATATTCGTACAGCTGAAGCTGGTGAGAGTATCGAGGATAAGGAGCTGAAATTAAGTGAGGGGATTCGTAGTCATTACGCAGATATTGTAGTGCTCGCCGAACAGAAACGTAATGAGCTTGGAATCGATATTCCGATCATTGCAATGGGGCATCTCTTCGCAGCCGGGGGACAAACTGTCGATGGTGACGGTGTACGGGAGCTGTATGTAGGGTCACTGGCTCATGTTACAGCTGGAATATTCCCTGCCTGCCTGGACTACGTGGCGCTTGGGCATTTGCATGTCCCACAGAAGGTCAATGCGTCTGATACGATGCGGTACAGCGGATCTCCTCTGGCTATGGGGTTCGGGGAGGCTAAACAGAATAAGAGCGTCTGTCTGGTCGAATTTGAAAACAAAAATTCTGAAGTTCGAGTTGTCAATGTACCTGTATTCCAGCGCCTTGAACGCATAAAGGGTGGCTGGAAGGAAATCTCTGCCAGAATTCTTGAGCTTTCGGCTACCAAGTCCCAAGCGTGGATTGAAATCGTCTATGATGGTGAGGAAGTAATCGGTGACTTGCGCGAACGTCTGGATGCAGTAGTCACTGGTACTGAGTTGGAAATTCTTCGAGTAAAGAACAACCGAATAACCGACAGTATCCTCAATCAAATCCACGAAGATGAAACACTCGATGACCTGAATGTGAATGATGTGTTTGATCGTTGCATGTCGATGCACAATGTACCGGACGAGCAACGACCAGAATTATTGCGTGCTTACCAGGAGACCCTGACGTCTCTCTATGAACATGACAAAATGGCTGAATAGAGAGGCTGTCGATGCGGATACAACAGGTACGTTTCAAAAACTTGAATTCACTGGTCGGAGAATGGGAAGTTGATCTTACTCAACCGGCCTTTTCTTCTGAAGGAATCTTCGCTATTACCGGTCCGACCGGTGCAGGCAAGACAACAATCCTCGATGCTATCTGTCTGGCCCTGTATGGCCGGACACCCCGCCTTAACAAAGTCACCAAAAGCGGAAACGAAATTATGTCACGGCAAACCGGAGAGTGTTTTGCTGAGGTAACGTTTGAGACCCAGGCAGGGCGCTATCGCTGTCATTGGAGTCAACACCGGTCTCGCCGAAAATCCGATGGAGAATTGCAGGCTCCAAAGCATGAAATTGCTGATGCTGATTCCGGACAGATCTTTGAGGCAAAGCTTCGGGGTGTTGCTGAACAGATTGAATCAGCCACCGGTATGGATTTTGATCGTTTTACCCGCTCTATGCTTCTTGCCCAGGGTGGCTTTGCGGTATTCCTGCAAGCAGCTCCTGATGAAAGAGCTCCTATCCTGGAACAGATTACTGGAACGGAGATATATAGCCAGATTTCCGTACGTGTCCATGAAACGCGATCTGCTGAACGTAAAAAACTCGATTTACTTTTAGCAGAGCTGGCCGGAATGCAACTATTGAACGAAGAAGAGGAACTGCAACTAGGCACCAGCTTGGAGCAGAAAACCCTACTTGAGACGGAAATAAGCCAGAAGGTTGTGCAAACAAATCAAGCTATCTCCTGGCTAGATGGAATTGTTCGAATTGAACAGGAATTGAAGATTGTTGATGAACAGAAGCAGGAATGGCAGACAAGGCAAATTGCCTTTGCTCCTGAGCAGGAAAAGCTTCAGCGAGCTATTCATGCCTTGGAGCTGGCAGGCGATCATGCAGGTCTGAAATCAATACGAAGCATACAGGAGACAGATTCTAGCGTTCACAGAGAATGTCTGGAGCTGCTACCGACGCATGTTGAATCAGTAAAAGTTGCAGAAGAAGCGATGAAACTTGCTGGCGAACAACTTGATAAGAGGAAGACGGAACAAAAAGACGCGGCGCTTATCATCCGTAAAGCAAGAGAGCTTGACCTCAAGATTAAGGAAATGGATGCTCCAGTCAAGTCGGTTGGGGATACGATCTCTGAACTGGAAAAATCACTCAGCGTACTTCAACCAAAGCAAGATGAAGATGTTGCGGTTCTTGATAAGAATAAGAAAACTCTCGAAGATGTGCTGAAGCATTTAGCAACAACCAAGGCAGATGAAGCACTGGTTGAAAATCTCACCGGGATTCGCGGAAGAATAGATGGGCTGAATAATCTATTCACACTGCATAAGACTAAGCTCGAAGAGGTTACCTCAGCTGGATGTCAGGTAACGGAGACCACTCTAATATCGAGTGATCTGACTGATAAACTGAACACACTGAAAAACAGCCTTGAGATCAGCAAAAATGCATTTTCTGAAAAGCAGCTTGTACTTAACACCACCCTTGAAGATCAGGCCCTTACGGAGTGGCGTAGTCAGATGTCGTTACTGACGGAGAAAAAGTCACGCCTCGATATTGTCCTTGAAACTACCCGGTCGCTTACTGATACGAAATTATCCCTCGTTGCGTTAGGCAAGCAACATGATGGGCTTGTATTGGTGCAATCAACCCTTACCGAACAGATTGCGGCCCAAAGCGAAAGGACCACCACTCTGGAACGGGAGGTGAGCCTACTTGAAACGCAGCTTACTCTACTCAATAAAATCCAGAGTTATGAGGAAGTGCGACACCAGCTTCATGATGGAGAATCCTGCCCGCTGTGCGGTTCTCTTGAGCATCCATTCGCTGAAGGGAACATCCCAATACCGGATGAAACTACTTCTCTGTTGGCCAAAGCCAAGGCCGATCTGAAAACATCAACTGAAACAGTTGCAGATCAAAAAATAAAGTTGGTAGAGACAAATAAGGATCTTGAGCAAGTCATCTCAAAGATGAAGGATTGCTCCGAAAGTATTTCGGCATCAGAAATTCTGATCAATCAAAACTCCGAATCTTTAGATTATGATGTGGCTGCTCATGATTTGCTTGATAGATTACAGCAACTTCGGCAGGAAACTGATGACAAATTGAGCCAAGCATCAAAAACTGTGCAATCTGCAGACGCATTGGAAAAAGAGCTCTCCGTTTTACGTGAATCACTTGAGAAATCCAAAGATGCTGCTGTACTGGCAGAACAAACTGCCCAAACTGCCGCACACAATAAGGATTCAGCGGTTAAGCAACTTGAACGTTTAACGAAAGAAGCTGAGGCCATCGAAGATCAACAGAAGCAGTCTCTAACTGAATTACAGCAAGAACTTATAGGGTATGGAGTCGATAATGTGTCGATTGATGCCCTGGATCAAATTCAGGCGGACCTGATCTGCAGGCGTGATATATGGCTTAAAAAGCAAAAAGAGAAGTTGGAACTGAATCAACAGATCACGGTATTGGAACTACAAACAGTCCACCAAGCTGATCAGATTAAGCAATCAGGAATAGAGTTAGCAAAACAGCAAGAGCTTCTCTCTGTTCTTCTGAGTGACCAGGCGACATTGCGTACTGAACGCCACGACCTTTTCGGCGACAAGGACCCGGAAGTGGAGGAGGTCCGGCTGTCAGCGGCTATAGAAACAGCCGAAAAAGATCTTGATGCATCTCGATTGAAATTGAACACGGCGAATCAAGAGCTTGGGAATCTGAAAAATAGAATCGAAGAGTTGAATAAAACAATCACCGACCGCGCAGAGCAGTTGAAGACTGCCGAAGGATCATTCCTCGTCAGGCTTAATGGGTTGGGATTTACAGATGAAGACTGTTATGTGGTGGCATGTCTGCCGGAAAATGAACGTAACAATCTAACACTGCGTGCCCAGAAACTGTCCGACGAACAAATAGAGCTGTCTTCTCGAGAGCGTGAGAAAACTAAGCTGCTGGATACTGAAAAACTGTTGCAGGTTACTGATCAACCTCGTGATCTTCTCAATCTAGCTCTGACTACCCTAGTTGCCGATCAAAAAGTTCTCCAGCAGGAGATCGGGGGCATTCGTCAGAAGCTAATCGATAATGATAATCTTAAGCTACAGAGCAAAGATCGCGCTAAGGCCATTGACGCTCAGAAGAAGGAATGTTCACGATGGGATCTTCTGCATGAGCTTATTGGGTCCGCTGATGGGAAAAAATACCGTAATTTTGCTCAGGGGCTTACATTTGAAATGATGGTTTCCCACGCCAATCGGCAATTACAGAAGATGACTGACCGTTATCTTCTGATCCGTGATGCTGTCCAGCCGCTAGAGCTGAATGTAGTGGATAACTATCAGGCTGGTGAGATCCGGTCCACCAAGAACCTCTCCGGCGGTGAAAGTTTCATCGTCAGTCTGTCACTGGCACTTGGGCTTTCTCATATGGCCAGTAAAAATGTCCGCGTAGATTCCCTATTTTTGGACGAGGGGTTTGGTACGCTGGACGAAGAGGCTCTTGATACCGCGCTTGAGACCCTTGCTGGTTTGCAGCAGGATGGCAAGCTCATTGGCATCATTTCGCATGTTCCCGCACTCAAGGAGCGCATTAGCACGCAAATTCAAGTAACTCCTCAAACTGGTGGTAGAAGTATAATTGCTGGTCCTGGCTGTAGGCGGTGTTAGTGGCCGCAGTACCATATTCGATTAGGAGACCGCCGATGATATACAATCTTGGAATGATCGTTATATCAGTCTTAATAAATGAGCAACTTATATTTATAACGTAGGTCACTAGAAGGGGGAGGTCTGATGTTATTCTGGCGTTAAATATAAAACCTGGAGTAAACATCATGATGCCTGACCTGATTGAAGACCTTGTCGCCTTTGTTTATGCCACAAAACCAGGCAAAAGTAATACCTGCCCAATCTGCGGAAGAAATCTTGAAGAAAATGATGATGGTGAACTGAGCTGTTTTACGTGCGATGAGTGATCCTTCGTACGACAAAAACTATGTAACAAAACCGATAGAAAATCCTTATTGGGTGGTTCAATCGGGATAGTGGTAACTAGCATTCATCAAAACCTATTGAGATTCTATTATGCGTAAGGAGAGGTCATGTCTCTATTTAACTGGTTTGGGAAGCCAAGTAAAATCACACTAAATGTCCTTATGCAGGATGATTCTCCGATAACCATAAGGGAGCTGCTCAAGCTTGAGGAAATTCAATGCCGAGCAGATATAATAGGAGCTGCGGTAAAACTGCTTCAAGATCAAAAGCATGGCCAAGATGGTTACAATATTTTAGGAGAACTTGCTGTAGAGGGTGATGTTGACGCGCAGTTCCTGATTGGCGAAGTCTGCGAATCTACGCTAATTCGCCCTGAGCAAGCTGCGACTTGGTTCCAACGTGCTGCAGATCAAGGATTGGCCAAGGCACAGAGAAATTACGCGGATATGCTTATGGTAGGCAAAGGTGTGTCATGTGACAGAGAAAAAGCCTTCTTGTATTATACCAATGTAACATTAAACGGTGATGAACCTAAATTCATAGACCTTTAAATTATATGGGAGATTACCATAAACTAGTCGTAATTCTTCATTGATTTACGTTAATTATACAAAATAAAACTCAAATCACCCTTGCATCTGTTCTTAATTAAAATGTAATTTTATGGCAATGTTACATGGATTCTGATAAACAAATACACTCGCTAATACTCTAATATTACTATTTTAAATTAACGGACAACTCATGATAAATCGAGCCTTAGAACTTGCAGCAAAAGCTCACGCAGAACAAAAGCGTAAAGGCACTGAAATCCCATACATTACCCATCCATGTGCAGTTGCTATTATTTTGGGACGAGCTGGGTGTGATGATGAGGTTATCGCTGCAGGGCTGTTACACGATACGATCGAAGATGCGGGGATCCTCATTGAGGATATTAAGTTCGATTTTGGAAATAGAGTCGCTGAAATAGTTAATAGCTGCTCTGAGCCTGACAAGTCTCTTTCTTGGGAGGAGCGTAAAGAGCATACCATTCAGCATTTGTCGAATGCATCAACTGATATCAAATATGTCGCCTGTGCTGATAAACTCCACAATCTATCGACTATAGCTGCTGGCCTAAAAACTCATGGAACCGACCTCTGGTGTCGCTTTAACCGGGGTCAGGATTCTCAAGCTTGGTATTATCGTGGAGTTGTGAACGCACTGGGAAATAATGAATTTAGTAACACTGCCATTTACGGTGAATTTTCATCACTCGTAAAAGAGGTATTTGGAACGCCGTAAATATCAAAGTTCTGCTTTGGGGTAATCATGATGAAGCTAGTTAAAGTCTTCTGGATAATGATGTTACTAAGTCTTCTCTGTATGACTTTAACCCCAATCGCATTATGCGCGGATACAGCAACCGTAACCAAGCTGAATACTGTTTTGAGAGATCAGCCATCTGATACCGGTGAGAAGGTTTTAGTTCTCAATAAGAAGTCAGTTCTTGCACTTGTTGATATAGAAGATACTGACGGTTGGCTGAATGTTATTCATGTTAAAAGCGGTAAAGAAGGCTGGGTTAAAGCAAAGCATGTTTCAGTTACTTTGTCGCGAACACATTACCAAAAACCTATTTTTGCGGAAGAAAAAATAGATGACAGTACAAGTCCAGAAATTTACTTAGAGAATGCTTCAAACAAGGCTTTGACTTTAAAAGTCGGCGAAGAACGCTTCGAAATCCCTTCAAACAACTCAAAGACAATCACCATTACACCAGGTAATTATAAATATCACGCATCAGCGCCAGGTGTTTTCCCCGCGATTGGAAAGAATGACTTTCGCATGGGATACCGATATTCGTGGAAATTTTGGATCGAACGTCGCTAAT
>CAIQWT010000068.1 GCA_903875605.1 uncultured Geobacteraceae bacterium
GCTCTGGGGACTTTGAAGCCTGCCTGTACAAAACTTGTATCCAAAGATGCTTATTCACGTTCTTTTGAGCGCCTACAACTTGAATCGGAGGACAAAGAAATCTGCAAGTAGATTAACGCATGTGGAGGAGGTGATATCATGGGTTTTGTTCTATTCGCTATTATTGCCGTATCTGGAGCGTTAATTGGTGGCATTGCCGGTGGCCTTGTTACAGGGTACTTGGTGATCTTTAAATCAATGGCTCATATTGCCTCAATGGCTGATCCTGCTCAGTGGACCAAGCTTTTTGAAGGAGTAATAATTCTTATCTTTACAAAAACTCTGGTGGTTGCTGGCGCAGTCGCAGGTGGGTTTTTCTGCGCAATTCCTGGGATGATAGGTATGGCTAAGTACTGTGAAGATTAGTGAAATTTGTGTTTTTGCTGACGAGACAAGATTCCGAGGAAAATAATGGAAACGATTACTTGGTTGATAGATATAGCATGTCGACATGAAGCTCTCCGAAAAGAGCATGCAGACAATTCAATCACCAAAGACGTGGTTTGGTCACTTCCCGATTTAACTGACATGTCATCAAAAGCAATTCCATCGCAGATGACTAACCTCAGTCAAGAAGCAATCCAAATTCTTGCGCATTTCGTGAATCAGAAAATATCAGGTGTAGATAAAATCTTAGGACACGAAGTCATCAACGCTCTTTTAACAGATAAGTGTCAGTCCCCTGTTTACCTTCAGGCTCTGGATGATTTAAATCATGCTGGGTGGATAAATCTTACACCTGATATTGAATCACAGATGAATTTGCGTCCATGGTGCTGGTTGCAAGCACGTGTTGAAATGGGCCAACAGCTTTTGAGCGTTCCAGAGACAAAAATTACACCTTCTAGTGGTTTTGAATCAAATGAGGAGTATCTGGATGCCGTTGTAGAATATATCAATCAGCTTGCAGATCGTCTTAAAAGCAATAATCAGACCCTCTGTAGCGATGAAGTGCATCAGCTTCCTGAATGGACACCGGATCACCAGTTTATGAAGATTGAGGCTAGACTGTTACAGACAAAAGTGCCAGTAGCCGCAGCTGAGATTCGTTCCACGCTCAAGCTTTCAGGCTGGCAGTACCTGTTTTTCATAGGGATACTTGGAAGCTCAGAAAGCGTTGTGAAATATGACTTCTCCTACATAACTGATGTGCTAAAGCTTTTTGCATCAGGCTATAACGTTCGTCGCATGTTGCGTGAGCATCTTGTAGGCAAAGAAAGCCCTTTAATACTCCATGGAATGATTGAGAATAGTGATGGGTTTTCATGGTCCGGTACAAAACCCACTGCAAAGGCAATCCGAATGATAACTGGTAAGAAAATTCAATCCAAATCAATCGAGGCGATAAAGTCTTTTACCACTAAGGAAACTGTCTTTGACTTTGAAAGGCCAAAGATGAAAAAAGATGCGCTGATGCTTCCTACTGAAATAATGGAAAGTATCAGGATAATCATCCATGCTGAAAAACCTGCTGGTAGAAAGTTGCGTGCTGTTCTGGAGAAGAGCATTCCTTCAACAGTTGGATGTCCCACTGGATCAACCATCCTGCTCTATGGTCCGCCAGGCACAGGGAAAACTTTG
This sequence comes from uncultured Geobacteraceae bacterium, assembly GCA_903875605.1. Taxonomy (GTDB): domain Bacteria; phylum Desulfobacterota; class Desulfuromonadia; order Geobacterales; family Pseudopelobacteraceae; genus JACRCG01. The sequence continues at coordinate 1,621 of CAIQWT010000068.1, forward strand.
ACTGCATCTTATCTTGCCAGCGAATTGAATGTTCCGATTCTCAAGGTGGATTGTTCAAAAATACTTGGGAAGTTTGTCAGCGAAAACGAAAAGAACACCAAGCGCATATTTGATGATTACGCAACCATGTACAAGATTCTGAAGAAAAGGGCCGTACTCCTATTGAACGAGGCTGATCAGTTGCTTGGCGAGCGCTTACCACCAACAAGTGCCGTTGCCCAATCTAATAACAATATGCAGAATCTCTTCTTGGAAGCACTAGAGCGATTTGATGGGATTCTAGTAGCAACTACCAACCGCAAGGAACTGCTTGACGGTGCTTACAGTAGGCGCTTCACCTATAAGCTTGAATTGCTACCACCTGATTTATCAACCAGACGCATGTTGTGGGAATCCCATTTGCCGCAGAAATTGATTTCAGGTCAGATTGATATGGGTAAACTGGCATCATACCCTTTGTCAGGTGGGGAAATCCGCCTAGTACTCGAACAGGCCGTACGCAAAGCTGCATTTCTTGGTCATACGAAGCTTGATGGATCAATGTTGATGGAGATAGCTGGCAAGGAGGTTGTCGCTAGTAGGGGTAAGCAGATGAGGAATATAGGGTTTGGAATTGAAGGCTAGTTGCGAGGTGTAACGGACTGAGTTCTATTAACGAGGTGGGCAGTGAGTAGAGACAAAAATAATAATGTGGATCTTAGATCTCTAACAGACGATCACGATGCAGGTTTTAGTGTTATGTCTGGCCTAATCACCTCATGGAATATTCCCGAGGCTCAGGGATTTTATAGCGATGATCTGTCTGATGACGTGGAGCAGGGTGCCAACCTTGCTTTGGCTCAATATATGCTCGCAGATTACGGAAAGGGAGTGAAATTTGTCTCTGCCATACTGGATAATACCATTTGTGCAGAAAGATATTTTCGGGACGACTCATGTGAAGTTCATGTTTTATATGCCGAAGGATTTGATAATGAAAACATACCTGACGATGGCAGCAATGGCTTGGTCAATATCACCAATCAAATAGTCTTCCAACTGGATAAAAAGCTGGAACAGATGGATGCGAATGAGGGTATTCGCATAACTATATTGAAAAAGGTTGAAAAAGCTTTGGAAGAATTTATTGATGCAGACAATCCTGACTTGGCGCTTTTGTCGGTTTATGCCGCTTGTGTGGAACAGATTGAAAAAATTGCACGAGCATTTTATGTCACCCCTGGAACATATCTAAAATACCCTGCATGCGTAAAGAAGTGTGTTAGTGCTGGGCGGTTGTTGGTCAAGGCAGATCCAAAATGTGAACGCTACCGCAAAGCGCTTGGTTTTTACCTGAATTTGCAGGGTGACAGGAGAAAAGGTAAGGCAGCTAGTAAGTGCTATTTGGAATCATTGGAACAGTTTCAATTGCTGCAAGAAATGGGGAACAATAGCAGTGAGTTCTTGTGTGACCTATCCGTCTGTTATGAAAATATGGGAGATTCGTCTGCGGCCAGTGAGCCTTCAGCTGCTCGTGAGTGGTATATGAAATGTCTTAACCTGCGAAAACAGCTGATTGAGCAGGATAACAGTAACTATAAGGAGGGAATGTTTGTCGCTCCTCTCCAGAAAATTCTAGCACTCAATGAGAAATACGATATTCCTTTCTACGAAAAGATATTGGCGATTGCTGACAAAGCTGGAGATTGTGCCCCCGAAGATACGGACCTCCAACTTCTGATAAACATGATTGTTAATGAACTGCTGAAATTAACTGAGTATGCAAAGTCGGAATTATCCTCTCTCTGGTATGAAATGGAGGCAAAGGCTCTGGAGAGAGTTGTGGCAAAGGTCCAAAACATCCCGCGCTATTTCTGGTGGTTGTCAGATTCATATCGTGGGTTGGCGGGAAATTGCTCTGATACTGCACCAGATCAGTCATTAGCTTTCTATCAAAAGAGTCTGGACAATAGAGAAAAAGTGATTGAGATGGATTGTGGGAATCTTTGCTATTCCTGCGGTATGAGACCGATGCTGCTTAATATCAATAATCTTGTCAAACAACATGATCCTGATGCACTCGCAGATTGGTACAAGCGATGGCTATTTATAGCAGAATCATGTCAGACACGCCGTGATGATGAGAAAATAATAGAGCATCAAACCGATATAATGGAGCTAAGGGCAAACTGGCATCGGCACCTGGAAGCTAAATGATCTACAGAAATCATCA
>CAIQWT010000069.1 GCA_903875605.1 uncultured Geobacteraceae bacterium
CTAAAATAAAATCGACCTCAAGCTGCGAAGCTGTACGCCAGTAATAAACCGGATAATTAAGATCCGGATAGTGGCTGTGAGCATATATTTCATTATAAATGAAATGCTCAAAGGCTTTCCCGAATGCCTCACTTCCAAATTGTATCTTCCCCCGTTTTAATAAATACCCTGCTACTCCGACATCAAAATAGTAAAATTTAGGCGCAGTGATTACCCTGCGTTTAGGCTTCTTCTGAAATGAATGCAAAAAACGCCCGGTCATTGTGTCTTCAAGAATCTGAAAATACTCCTTTACAGTTGGCGAGCTTATACCACAATCGGATGCGATGTTTGAGAAATTTACCATCTCCCCGTTTGAGAATGCTGCTGCCTCAAGGAACTTCGAAAAAGAGGTTATATTCCTGATTTTTGCCTCAGTAATAATTTCATCGCGAAGGTAGCTTCCAATATAAGCCGATAAAAGCTTATCCGCATTATTTGCCATATAATGCCTGGGTAACAATCCGTTGTTAAGTGCCTTTAAAAGGTCAAATCCGGGAATCTCAGCTGAAACCAGGGGATATAATTCATATCTCAACGCTCTGCCTCCCAACAGGTTTCCCCCTGAACGCAATATATTTCTGGGGCTTGATCCACTCAGAATAAAATGAATGCCCCGGTTAACGATTAACCATTGAATTTCATTTAATAAGGATGGGATTCTCTGAATCTCATCAATAATTACAGGCTGCGAAGTGACCTTCATTTCAAGGATTTCCCTCAAAGCCGACGGATTTCTCAGAAAACGATCATAATCAGAAGATAATAAAAGATCAAAATATAAAACGTCAGGATACAATTTTTTCAGCAGAGTGCTTTTTCCTGTCTGACGTGCACCCCATAAGAATGAACTTTCCTCTCCGATGCCTTCAAATATCTGTTTCCTATAATACATGATATATTAATGTTGTACTTCCTGTTATCATGATATTTTAAAGTTCAAAGATAATGATCCTTCCTGGAAGTCCAATGAAATAATGAAGATATCATTATATGCCCCGGAAAATGTGGCTCTGGCGAGCAAGTTGCTAAGAATTGGAACGCTGATGACGCGGATGCTGTACAACGCTGATTAACGCTGATAACAAAATCCGCGTTCCATTTCGTTTACGGGTTTACAGTTTACAGGTTTACAGGTTTACGGGTCATGCAAGTCATCTTTATATTGTGACAACAAGACCGCTGTCTCCCCCTCTCCCCTTCTCCCCTTCTCCCCTTCCTCGTCTCTCAGTCTCCTGGTCCATCAGTTATAAATAGTAATTGTATTAATCTTTTTCTTAGCTTTGTATTATGACCAGAAGTGAGATTATCGAAATGATCAGGGTATCCCTGCAGAACCTGAACGTCAGTAAGGTTATTCTCTTTGGATCCTGGGCTAAAGGGACAAATTCAGAAGGTAGCGATATAGATATGCTTGTGGTGACAAACGATAATTTTATTTTTGATTCCTTCGCAAAAAAGATGGAAACAAAAGTCAAATATTCAGAGGCTCTCGATTCCTTAAGAGATTATGCAGATATTGACATGATTGTTCATACCAAGCCAATGTATGAGAAGTTCCTGCTCCTCAACAGTAATTTCAAGAAAGAATTGGAAACGACAGGATCAGTTATATATGAAACCGGCAACTAAGGAATGGATTACTTTTGCAGAGGAAGATTTGCTGGCAGCATAGAGATTGTCAGATGATACCCGCCTTACTAACATTGTGGCTTTTCATTGCCAGCAATGTCTTGAAAAATGCTTTAAGGCTATCCTTGAGGAGGGTGAATTCCCTGTTATTAAATCACATGATTTACTTAAACTACGGTCACTCTCAGAGATTCATATGACAGTTGATGTACTAAGGATATTAACCCAACTTGCAGTTAATCTGAACGGAATTGTTGCTTTTCAATGAATTGGCAGTTTTCGAGTTCTGATTTGTGTACTACAGATTTTCGTTTTACGAAGGGTGCGTATTTGAATTTTAGGGCATCGTAAAGTTTTCTCACCTGTTGGTTTGGCTCCGAACACCGGCGTATCATTATCACCTCTTCGTGGTTGTTTTGTGCCAAAGTTGTCACTGCCTTTTGCGTGTTCATGGTTCTTACAATCTCGCGCCACCCACTGTGGATGCCATCTTGTTTTAATTGGTGCCGAACCGTGTTTACCAGCCAGTAAGCTAATAGCCCAAGGTGTAGGTGTGCCATCGTATTTTCATCTTTTTGATGATAGATGGGGCGTAAATCAAGATCACTTTTAAGAGTCCGAAAGGTGGCCTCGATATCGCGGATAGTGTTGTAAAACTGCCATACATTTTCCTCCGTTTTGGCCTGAAGCGATGTTCGCAGAAAGTAAACCCCGCTTCGAGCGTTGATGTCAACACCTTCTTTAACAGCCCATTTTACTGCGGATACAATTTGCTTTTTCGCATTGTCGGGTTCAGTAACCTTCTTTTCCCGTTTAGTTTCAGGCTGATCGTGCACTTCTGTAATAATGTCGAAGTACCTTTGTATCGAAGGGTATTTTTGCTTCAAACGTCCAATGCGCTGATTTACTTTGTCCTCTTGTTTTACTCCACCTTTTTTTGTCAAACTGTCGGCTATTTTTTGCAGACCGGCCTCGAAACGCGAACGGAACAGCTCGTTCATCGAACGTTCTTTCAACTCTTTGGAGTGACTTTCGACTTTGAGACAATAATCAGTATTATTGCCAGATTTTACCCGGCAAAGCTCTATCTTTTGTTTCCTGTTGTCGGTTACAGAAACGGTGGTTGCACCCGCTTCGATGTTGTATCTCTTTAAGCTTGAACGGCTCACGCATAGGTAGTCATAACCATTTTCCAGTATCATTTTCAGGTTTTCGTCGGAAGCAATTCCAGCATCTATCACGATCAGGGCTTTTCGGGCCGACGATGAAGTTTTGATACGCAATTTATTGATCATCCCTTCCAATGTTTTGCTATCGGCCATGTTCCCTTCCAGGATCGATGAGTATTTGATAAAGCCTTCAGGGTTGATCACCAGTCCCAGTACAACCAACTTGGCATCGCTGCGTTTTTCCTTGCTGCGCCCAAACTTTGCCAGCTTGCTGCCCTGTTTCCGGCCTTCAAAATAAGTATTTGTCAGGTCGTAAAGTACTATTTTATCCTGAATATCAAACAACTCGTTGGTCCGCACCGACAAATGTTGCTCCATGGCTTCCTTTTCGGCATACAACTTTTTGGAGATGGCATACAGGCGGTCTTTGGTAACCAGTTCGGTGTCGCACCCGGTAATCTCGCATACTGCCGAGTTTTCCCTGATCCACCGCGTTGTTTCCAGTTCAGAGGCTGGATAAACTGCACGGCTGATGATGTGGGCCTGAGCCAGTCTAATCTGGTCTTCACCCCATCCGAGGCTTTCTAAAAACGGAGCTATCCGCAATTGGTGCATGGCCTGGTACGATAACCATTCGGCCCCAATCTCGCGCACATCTTTGTTGCGGATGCTGTTCAAATCAATCATTTGAAGGTCTTTACCACTTCGCGGTGCCTTTTTCTCCTTTTTTTCGACTAATACATCAATACGCTTTTCAGCAACCATCCGCTGGTAAAACTCATCGACATACCGAATCGCGGTTGTGTCATCAGTGTAAGGAAGTTCGAATAAGGGCTTGTCGTAATTGGCAACTTTTGCGGTAAGTATTTTCTGGATCAGGTTCAACTGGTCGGTGGACAGTTCGTCGAGATAGCCGGCATTCAAAATTGTCCTATGGCATACCCTGTCGCGATGGTTGCGATAACTCTCAACTAACCGGTAATAACCCGAGTACTTTCCCGTGGTGGGATTCGTGCGCATGGATACTTTGAAATACATGTCCCAAAGTAAATATCTAAATCATTGGAAATCAATACCCCCTTGAGGACTACAAATTAAAATAAATAGAATGCCACAACTGAATATCAGGTACTTACTAAAATAAAATACAAAAAATGATTGTAATTGTCGCTAAAAAACCTGATTTTAAACTGATTTTTCTGCTATTTTGTAGAAAACCCTGCAAGTTGGGTTAA
>CAIQWT010000070.1 GCA_903875605.1 uncultured Geobacteraceae bacterium
TCCCCGATCGGTAAGCCTGTTTATTTCTATAAACTCATACTCGATTTGATTTTCTATGTTAGTTAAAGATTTCACTTATCCTCATTTTTATCAGATTCTAACGAGTTTAGCTCTTCTGATCGCCCTGATTATGTAAATTGCGTTTTTTTGCGATTATTCCATCAAGAAGGTAATAATACTTCTTTAATAATTCAGAATTAAGAGTTCGTTCCGCTTCAGATGTAATATCAAAAGATTGCATCGTTATTAAAAGCTTTATTGAAGCTTTCAGCAAAGGTTCGGAGGTGAATTCAGTGCGTTGCAAAGCATCATGATAAAGTTGAAACGCCTCCTTATAATTATGCTCACTAACAAGTTTTCCGCCTATCATTAAATCCGCCTGTTCGTCATGTGCGGGTGACGGCAGATCTGTCGCTGCAAGTCGATACTGTTTCAAAGCCTCATTAGTCAGTCCATGGTCAAGTAAAGCTTTTATATAAATATTGCGAAGTTTACGTATCTTGGGGGTCTGAGTTACTGTGTCGCGCATAAGTGTGACATTGCTCTGCCAAACAATATTTCGCCAAAATGTTAAACAGGCGGAAGACAGGCATATAATTACAGCCATGCTGGTAACTAAAGTTTTTCGAGCAGGATTATTTTCCAGCCATTGGGCACCCCACAGGCAGAGAGCAACTATCCAGAAGGCACTGGAAAGATAAATATAACGTTCAGCATACGCGGTCCAGGCAATAGTGCCAAAGGCGAAAGGGAGTGCCGGCAGAAGGATTAATAGTCCAATTAGAGATAAAATTGCAGGCAGTGCATTAGATACAATTAGATGACATAATAGAAGTAGTACGGCAATACCGGCAAAATCATATAACGGATCTATTTCAATAATGAAAAAATTAAGTGGTAGTGGCAGAAAAAACTTCTTCACATAAAAGCCCAAAGCACCTAAAAATAAAGAAATCGTGTAATTTAAATCTGCCAGCATTAGTGCCATGGTCTGGCCAATTTTACTGACATTAGAAGTGAATACCAGTCTGCGAAGAAAGACAAATAAACAAATGCAAAGTAAACTGGTGGTAAGAATAATTCCGATTAAATTAGAGATTCTTTGTAAAGAGAGCGTTATTCTAAAGACCTCTGATTCCTTGTAAGTTATATGTATAAAATATAACAGGACGATACAGAGAACCAACCAATACGAACCGACAAATAAGGCGGCCATAAATGAGCATACGAAATAAAGTATATAGCGACGTAATTTTAAGATGTTTATAAGACAATTATGGTTGGGACGAACTTCGACTTTGTAAAGTGTGAGAAGCGGAAAGGCGATCAAATAACCGAATGCCGCCTCCTTTGCAAAACAGGCTACAAATCCAATGATAATAGCCAAGACAAACAAAAGTTTAGATCTATTTTGAACATATCGAAACAGAAACATAACACTGACAAGTACAAAAGTTCCCATCATTATGTCCGTTCGACCTGAAATCCAATTAACTGATTCAGTTGTAATTGGATGAATTGTAAACATAAGTGCAGCAAAAAAAGGTAACCAGGTTTCAGACTGCTTGAGATGCAGGTAAACCGCTTCTCGACAAATGTAATAAACCAGTAAACCGTTTACAAGGTGTGCTAATATTGATTCAAAATGCATTAGTCTTTCATGAAGAAACCAGAGCTGTTTATCCAGGATATAACTGAGCATTATTAGCGGTCTATAGTAGCCACCATCCGCACTGTGTGGGAAAAAGATAGATTTTAGTGAAAACGTCTCTTCAGAAAAAAAATACGAAATCGCACCGTAGTCATCGATAAGACATATTTCCGCAAAGTTAGTTGGATAATACACTGCGAGCGTGGCGGCAATGATAAACATTATCTGGTAGTGTATTGAAAGCTTCTTCATATTATTGACCCTACTTATTAACAAAAAAAGGGTTGGCTAAAAGGCCAACCCTTATAAGCTCAGGACATGAAACAAGTTACATGGATGTCCAAGTTGATGTCACTGTAAAATCAGAAGTAGAACTAATAGCCGCAGCACCAGCTGTTGCAGCGTTAGCCGCCGCAGTTGCAAAATAAAGCTTTGCATCACCACTTTTAGCAGCAATAACTTTGTCACCGGCATTATGCCCACACGCAATAGTATAACTTGTAAATGTGGCGACGCCTTCATAATAACATGATACTTTGTTAGAAGCGGCAAAACTACTGCCACCAATGGAAGTACCAACAGAAACTGCGGCTGCATAAACTGTTGAGGACGCGGCCATGGTTAGAACAATTACGAGTGCAAGTTTCAGATAATTTTGTTTTGCCATGATATGAACTCCTTTCTATTTTAATTATGGATATGCTTGACGGTCTGCCTGGACAGCTTCAAGAGTTGTTCTCAAATTGCGCAAATCACTTGTCGCATTGGAGTTGTACCCTTTGGTGCGGTACGTAGAAAACTGCGGGATGGCAACAGCTGCCAGGATGCCGATGATCGCCACAACGATCAAAAGCTCGATCAGGGTGAAGCCTTTTTTGCTTCTCATTTTCTGTAACATAAATGTTTCTCCTTTCGTTTTGATTGTTCCCTGCTGTCAGGGTTTATTATAATGAACGCTTTTATTGTAAGCAATAGAAGTGCCATATAATTGCATTCAATCAAATCAAACGGTTACTGTTTGTAGAAGATTTTTTAATTGGCATAAGGGAAGATTATTGTCGATATCTACGACAATATTTGTCACAGTTCATAATTATGGATAGCTGCTTTTATCACTGTAAACTGCCTCAAGCGTGGTTCTTAAGTTTCTTGCATCGGAAGTAGTATTGGAATTGTAGCCCTTACGTCGATAAGTTGAAAACTGGGGAATGGCAACAGTAGCCAATATTCCGATTATTGCAACGACAATCAATAATTCGATCAAAGTAAAACCCGCTTTATTATCAAGTCTGTTTCTCATAAATGTTCTCCTTTTTCACCCGCCAATATCAATTATATTGAAATTCTTCTTAGTGTGGGTTTACAACTTATGTGCCAGTTGCAATAAACAATATAATCACTATAAATACAGCTATATAAAGACTTTAATGACCTTAAATACATCTCTAGTTTAATAGCAACTTTAGTTGACACCATTGCTGTATTTATTGTTATTTACTTTAATATCGTCGGATTAACAGATGAGTACAGAAGTTGACACTGCAACTTTTGTCTTTTCGTGGGAATATATTTGAAAAAGCGCAAAATCGGTGTGAAGAGCTATGGTAATCATGGAGTAATAGGTCTTTGTTGCATTAAACCTCTAAATTATTGTTGTTCTCCTTCTTCTCCGTGCCATTGAACTGCCATTTTTGATAATCATAGATTTCACATCAGGAATCTACTCATCTCCACTATCAAGGCCGAACTTTGCAAGACGATACCGGAACGAGCGAAACGACATACCTAGTAACTCACCAGCTTTCTTCTTAGCTCCATTTGTCTTTTCAAGTGCTTTAAGCAGATATTTTTTCTCCAATTCTTCAAGTAGTGGTTCCAGCATAATTCCGGTTTCCGGGATATCACAGTCAGAAGTAAGACATGGCATCTTGCTGACCAGCAACTGCTGCGGCAGAGAGCTTTCGGAAATAACCAATGCGTCAATAATCAGACTCCGTTCGATGCAGTTTTCCAACTCACGGATGTTACCTGGAAAAGGATGATTCATCAGCTTCTTGAGAGCGCCAGGAGTAACTGAAGTGGTATTTTGTTGACTACCGGTCTGAAATTTCCGGCAGAAATACTCGATCAGGAGAGGAATATCTTCGATCCGCTCCCTTAAAGGGGGCATGATCAACTGAACAACATTGATGCGATAATACAAGTCTTCGCGAAAAGATCCTTCCCTTACCTGTGATTCAAGATCGCGGTTAGAGGCACAGAGAATCCTAACATCTGCCTTACGGGTTTGGGCGTCCCCTACCCTTTTGAATTCACGCTCCTGTAGTACTCGCAGTAGCTTGGTCTGCAGCAAAAGCGGCAACTCACCTATCTCATCCAGAAAAAGGGTTCCGCCTTCAGCCTGTTCGAACAGGCCTGGACGATCACCAACCGCTCCGGTAAAGGATCCTTTTTTATGACCAAACAGCTCACTTTCAATCAATTTTTCCGGAATCGCTCCGCAATTAACAGCCACAAAAGGTTTTGACTTACGTTGACTGCAAGTATGAATCGATCTGGCTGCCAACTCTTTACCGGTTCCGCTCTCACCAAGAATCAGCACACTGCTCTGGCTGACGGCAACTTTCTGGATCATATCGAAAAGTTCCCGCATCTTTTGGCTTTTTCCGATGATGCCGCAGAAACTATCCCGTTCACTGACATTTTTTTTCAGAAGAGTATTCTCTCGTTTAAGCCCCTGCTTTTCTAGAGCATTCTTAATAAGCTGCTTTATTTCTTCGTTTTTAAATGGCTTGCAGACGTAATCATAGGCTCCCAGTTTCATCGCCTCCACCGCCTGTTCGGCTGCGGAAAACGCGGTAAGCATCAGCACGGCAGTCTCAGGAGATTTCTCCTTTATGCGTGACAACAGCTCAATTCCCGATAGACCCGGCATATTTACATCAGATAACACCAGGTCATAAAGCGATGCATCCATCATACGTAATGCCTCTTCTGCTGAGCCGGTAATGGACACTTCGTACCCCTCACGCTCCAACAGAATCGAGAGAAATTCCCGCATGCTCAATTCATCGTCAACAACCAGAATCCTGACTTTCATCACTCGCTTCTCCATTATTTTGGTATTCGGTGAACCTAGTTTATACGAAAAACAAAGGCATCTAATATGGACAGCTTATCCGACTCTGCGCAATCCATCCGCTATCTTGATTCTTACCGCACGCCAGGTTGGAAAAACCCCGGCAACAATCCCAACTATCATGCAGAAAAAAATATCCATAAACAATGTAGACTGTTCTACCTGAAACACCGGGAAAAAATTCCCCATGATCTGGCTGAATTTATGTGCCACCGGAAAAGTTAATAATATGCCAAGTACTCCACCTACAGCAGAGATAAAGAGCGATTCTCCGAAAACCATACCGGCGATATGATGCGCCTGAAACCCCATCGCTTTAAAAATTGCATATTCACCAATGCGTTCACGAGCCGTCATTGCCATTGTATTGGCCACCACCACCATAATTATAACTATAACGACAAAAGATACTACACGGATGGCGACTACAATCGCTTCTGTCATTGAAACAAAGCTGAGCTGAAAAGCTTTTTCGGTTTCGGTAAGTGTTTCAGCAAGTGAATTTTTGAAGGTCGAATCAACAGCTGTAGAAACCTCTGCAGTAGCCTGTGGATTCTTTATCCCAACAATATAAACACCGATTTGATCAGCCCGTCTGGGTACTGTTTTTTTAAGCGATTCGTTCAGATACTGCCATTGAAAAAAAAACTGTGATTCATCGGTTGATAATTCAGCTCCATTGTAGATACCGCGCACAACGAACTCCCAAGTACCGGGAAAAATGGTTCCCTTCAGAGGGATTGTGTCTCCAATTTTCCAGCCAAAGCGGTCTGCAAGCTTTTTACCGATTACGCACCCTTTTCGATCAAGAAAGAATGCACGTTTTTCCTCAGATGTAAGGACGAATTCAGGATAGAGCTCCAGATAACTCTTCGGTTCAATGGCAAAGCTGGGGAAAAAGTTTTTCTCAGTTATGTATACCCCTCCAAACCAGTTAGCGTAAGAAACAGCCGTTACACCCTCTATACGCCTGATGCGCTCCTGATAGGCAATTGGGAGAGTGAATACCAGCGAAATTGAGTTCCGGCTTACAAGACGGGCAGACGATGAAGCATTGACACCAGCGTACCAGGCACTGACAACGGTCTGCAAGAGTCCAAAGGCCAGGATAGCTACGGTGATGCCGAAAATAGTTAACAGAGTTCTAAGAGGATGCCGAAAGGCATTACGGGAAAGAAGTTTAAGGATAAACATCGTTCAACAACCCTTTTTCCAGAGTGCGAATAATGTGAGCTTTTTCGGCTGCCCTTGGATCATGGGTCACCATGATTATCGTTTTACCCTGTTCTCTATTGAGTCGCGCCATCAGACTGAGTATTTCCTCGGCTGAGACTCGGTCAAGATCACCGGTCGGTTCATCGGCAACCAGAATTGTCGGGTCAGTAACGATAGCGCGGGCAATTGCCACCCGTTGCTGCTGACCACCCGAAAGCTGTGACGGATAATGTTCAATACGATCGGAAAGGCTGACAATATCCAGAGCCGTTTCAACATGTTTACGGCGTTCTTGGCGGGAAAGAGATGTTAACAAAAGCGGCAATTCAACATTTTCATATGCAGTCAACACAGGAATAAGGTTGTAAAACTGAAAAATGAAGCCGACATGTGCAGACCGCCACCGAGCAAGATCCGACTCATTCAACGTCGCAATATCAATTCCGTCAATTACAATTGAACCACTGTCTACAGTATCAATTCCAGCAATCAGGTTGAGCAGCGTTGATTTCCCGGATCCAGATGGTCCCATGAGTGCAAGATATTCGCCCTTGATGATCTCAAAAGAGATCCCCTCAAGTACAGGAACTGACTGATTGCCTCTTTGATATGCTTTTGAAACCGCATTAACGGATATAAGAACCTGCTGAGCTGCTGAAGTTAACGACATGATTATTTTTTCTCCGGCAATGAAACATTAGAGCCGTTCTTCAAATTTTCAAGGGGTTTAAGCGCAACTTTATCGCCGGATTTTAAGCCAGCCACCTCCAGAAGATCTCCCATTTTTATCCCGGGTATCACGTGGGTAAAGACAACTTTATCACCAACAACCAGATAAACGCCGCTTTGATTGTTTTTAGTTACAATTGCAGCAGGATTAATAACTATTCTTGCTTTGTTGTCACCAACCGAAGCCTCTCGTTGTAAAAAGGCGACCTTGGCACTCATTTCCGGGAAAATGCGTAAATCCCGCTCAAGGAAACGGATTTTAACCATAACTGAGGCCTTACTGCGATCAGCAGTCGGAACGATTGTATGTACAACGCCACGGAAACGACTTCCCGGAAGAGCATCCAGCGAGATCTCGCACGGCTGTCCCTGCCTGATCTGCGCCAGATTGGACTCTGAAACGTCGGCCTCTACCTGCAGTGATGCTAAATCAGCGATCGTAACAACCGCCGCCTTAGAATTTGCCGCTGCTCCAAATGGTGTAATTATATCACCAACATCAGCATTTTTTGTCAGAACTACGGCATCAAATGGAGCTCTGATGAGGCTGTATCCAATATTTACATTAGCACCCTGAAGAGCCGCCGCAGCGGCCGCGATCCCAGCTTCAGCACCGGCAGTCGCCGCGCTGCTACGCTTGAAACGTGCTTCAGCACTGTCAAATTCTGCTTGAGAGACTATTCCAAGGGTAAGTAGCTCTTTCTGCCGTTGAAAAGTTTTCTCAGCATCAGCCAAATCAGCACGGGACTGTTCACGAAGTGCCCTCGCGTTCAGCATCGCCGCCTCCGCCTGAAGGACTGAAGCTTCAAGATCTTTATTCTCCAGGCGGGCGATAATCTGACCCGCAATAACTTTACTCCCCTCCTCTACTCCTATCCACTCCATGCGCCCCGTAGTCTTGGAAGCAACGGCAGCTTTACGCTGAGCAACGACATAGCCACTGGAGTTGAGAAGTGTAAAAGACTGCGTTGGATAGTAAAGAGAAACCGTTGCGGTTTCGATAGTCACAGAACGATTACGAAACAGAAAAAATATGACAGCTGCTCCAATAAGCGTCGCAATTAACATAACAGTCAGGCGCGTGCGTGTACTATTGTTTCTTCGTGGAGAAAAGTTGCGGGATTTATCAATAGTAAGAGAATCGAGAGA
>CAIQWT010000071.1 GCA_903875605.1 uncultured Geobacteraceae bacterium
CTTCACGGTTTCATGATCAGAAGTCATAAACTGGAAATATACGGATTGTGTGCTAACTGCCGTAATTGACTACCTAGTATGCCGGTTCTTGAAATATTGAGAACGGGCTTTTTTTTGTCAGCTAACTGAAAATGAATTTCAAAAGCAGAAAAGGATGTGTCGCATGGCAACAAGCTGTCACAAGGTAACGGAAGACCTAAGAAGTGTTAATAGTGCCAGAAAGGTGGCGTTGGTCGGCAATCCCAATGTTGGTAAAAGTGTACTGTTTAACGCGCTGACCGGTGCTTATGTCACTGTATCCAATTACCCTGGTACTTCGGTAGAGGTATCAAGAGGAAATGCTGTCATACAGGGTGAAAATTGGCAGGTTATTGATACACCCGGAATGTACTCTATTCATACTATTACCGAAGAGGAGCGAGTAGCTCGCGAAATTTTATTGCACGAAACCCCGGATATTGTTCTGCATGTACTGGATGCCCGTAATCTAGAGCGGATGCTGGCAATGACGATACAGCTGATTGAAGCCAATTTACCGGTTATCCTGATTGTAAATATCATGGATGAAGCAGAGAGAATGGGGTTAAAAATTGATCTGGAGTTATTGCAGGCACGCCTCGGCATACCGGTTATAGGTGCCGCTACAGCAAGAAAGCGCGGACTTGAAGAAATCAGATCAGCTATTAACTCTTATGGAATGTTACCAAGAACAGAGCGGCGATTTCCCTATGGACGAATCCTCGAACACGACATCAATCAAGTAGTTGGTTTAATGAAAGGTGAATATCTACTTTCCCTTAGTTCTCTGGCAATTTTACTGCTGCAGCAGGACGAGGAAATTACAGATATTGTCCGTAACCGGGAAGGAGACAGGTATCCTGTCCTTGCTGAAATGGTACGTGAAAAAGCCTTCGAACGCCGGGAATCTTTTCACCTCGATCTTTCACTGCAGCGCAATTCTATTGTAAAAAACATTATCAATGGTGTCTTTATTTCTCCCGATAAGCGGGTAATAACGCCATCAGAGCGACTTTCCAACTGGTCAGTACGACCAATGACCGGCATTCCAATGTTGCTGGTAGTACTCTATTTCGGCCTCTATAAATTTGTTGGTGAATTTGGTGCCGGTACGGTTGTCGACCTGCTTGAAAAACAGATATTCGTTGAAAGAGTTAATCCATGGATGGTTACTGTCATTAAAGGATTAATTCCTTGGGAGATTATTCAAGAGCTGTTCGTCGGAGAATACGGCATCATCACTCTTGGAATCAGGTATGCGGTCGGAATTATTCTGCCGATCGTAGCAACTTTTTTCATCTTCTTCTCGTTTCTGGAGGATACCGGCTATTTTCCCCGATTGGCGTTATTGGTAGACAGACTATTCAAATATTTCGGCTTGACAGGACGGGCGGTTATTCCGATGGTATTGGGTTTTGGCTGCGATACAATGGCAACCATGGTTACACGTACACTTGAAACTGTAAGAGAGCGTGTGATTGCCACGCTACTGCTTGCTTTGGCAATCCCCTGTTCGGCTCAGTTAGGTGTAATCATAGCTCTTCTCGCCAAAGCGCCCGGAGCACTTGCCGTCTGGAGCGTCTGCCTGTTATTGATTTTTGTACTGGTAGGCCTTCTGGCTGCTAGAGTAATGCCGGGTGAAGCACCAATGTTCTATATGGAGTTGCCCCCAATGCGACTTCCACAGCTGTCAAATGTTTTGACTAAGACCTATACCCGTATGCAGTGGTATTTTCTTGAGATCCTGCCACTGTTTGTAATCGCTTCAGTGCTTCTCTGGCTTGGTAAGGTTACCGGTTTTTTTGGTACGGCAGTAAACGCCATGACTCCTGTTATGGCATCAATTGGGCTTCCTAAAGAAGCAGCCGTTGCATTTATATTTGGTTTTTTCCGGCGTGACTATGGAGCAGCTGGCCTTTACGACCTACAGACCAAGGGTTTACTGGATGCTCGGCAGTTAACTGTTGCCGCGGTTACTTTAACACTTTTCATTCCATGTGTTGCCCAGTTCCTGGTCATGAAAAAAGAGCGGGGGTGGAAGGTCGCTGGCGGGATTGGAATATTTGTAAGTCTGTTGGCTTTTGGAAGTGGTTATCTGTTAAATACGTTTTTGCTGTTTACCGGTATACTTGCATGATTTGCGGATTCTGCGGATACGAGTTTGATGAGAATAATGGAAAGAAAGGGTGTGGCGGTTGTCCAGGCGGTTGCCATTCTATTCATTGTCCTCGCTGTAATTACAAAAATCCGGTTGAGCCGCAATTTTTAAAAAAGATCAGAGCTATATTTCATAATAATGACCATATAAAAGGAGAAAAAAATGAAACTGTCAGATAATGCGGAAGAGATACTCGAAGCTTTGTGGATCGCTGTTGAAGAATCCAAATTGTCTGCACTGGACCCCCAAGTTACTGGAATAGCTCTAGAGGATCCTGCCTATTTGGAGCTTACCGAGCGTGCACTGATAGAAATCAGGCAGGGCATGGTCTATTTCAGACCTGAAGGACGCGATGAGGGACGAATGACCATTCGCCGCCACCGCCTGGCGGAACGTCTTATGATGGATGTACTTAATATTCGTGGCGAGGATGGTGATTACAAGGCATGCAAGTTTGAACATCTGCTGAATGAAGGGGTAGATGAAAAGATCTGCACCATGCTCAACCATCCAACCACCTGCCCACATGGGAAACCGATTCCACCGGGGGATTGCTGCCATCAGGCACGCGCAGAGGGGGATCTGGGAGTCGTGCCGTTAACTGAATTCAAGTCGGGACAGGAGGGTGAAATTGCCTATATCCAGACCGACGATAACAAAAAAATGCAAAAACTTATGGCAATGGGAGTACTTCCAGGTAATCGCATCATTCTTACACAAGCCTACCCATCCTATATTTTCCGGGTCGGATACTCAGAATTCGCCATTGACTCCAACCTGGCTAAAGAAATTTTTGTGAGGAAGTAGTCGGAGGTAATGCGAGCTTAAAATGGAAACGATTGAGCTTATGATCCCGATACCCTTGATAGTTGTTATTTCTCTATTGACAAAACTGAGCCGGTACTATTTTATTACACGGTTACTGACTCGTTTCGATACGAAATTGATATGAATCCCTTTCAAAAATTCCAGGAGGAAATCGATGAACCCATTGGCTAAAGAATTGAACGATCTGCTTGCCCAACACAGTCCGCATGTTTTGGAAATGTTATCCGATCTAGGAAAGAACCTTTTCTTTCCCAAGGGGATTCTGACACAGTCGGCCGAAGCAAAAGACAAGGCTCACAAATTCAATGCGACTATCGGCATAGCAACTGAGAACGGCGGTCCGATGTTTTTGCAATGCATCCAGGACAAGCTGTCCGCTTTTGATCCAAAGGACATTTACCCCTACGCCCCCCCCGCTGGTAAGCCTGAACTTCGCTCCCTCTGGCGTGAGAAGATGCTTCGGGAAAACCCAAGTCAGCAAGGGAAACACTTCAGCAATCCCATCGTTACCAATGCATTGACCCACGGTCTCTCTATTGTCTCCGACCTATTCATTGACAAGGGTGATCACCTGATCCTTCCAGACATGCTATGGGGAAACTATAATCTTACTTTTGGTACTTGCAGCGGAGCGATCGTAAAAAAACACCCAACATTCACAGCAGTCGGTGGGTATGACGTTGACGCCTTCAAAGCAACACTGAAAAGCAGTGCTGAAGAAAAAGGCAAGGCTGTTGTCCTGCTCAATTTCCCAAACAACCCCAGTGGGTATACACCTACCGTAGCCGAAGGGGATGCACTGGTGGCAACCATCAAGGAAGTAGCCGAATCCGGCTGCAACATTGTTGTCGTAGCCGATGACGCATACTTTGGCCTCTTTTATGAAGATAGTCTCAAGGAGTCACTGTTCGGTAAACTGGCCAATCTCCATCCGCGCATTCTTGCTGTTAAGCTGGACGGGGCAACGAAAGAGGAGTTTGTCTGGGGCTTCCGTACTGGATTCATAACCTTTGCCGATGGCAGCAAACAAGAAAATACGCCGGTAATGACAGCCCTTGAGAAGAAAACCATGGGGATCATTCGTGCTCGCATTTCCAACTGCCCGCATCCCTCCCAGACGTTTGTCATTGAAGCGCTGCGTTCACCTCAATTCCTGGCCCAGAAAGAAGAAAAATTCCAGGTCATGAAGGGGCGTGCCTTAAAAACCAAGCAGGTCCTCAACAGTGGAAAATACGATGCGGCCTGGGATTACTATCCATTTAATTCCGGTTACTTTATGTGTTTAAAACTGAAAAATGTTGATGCCGAAGTGCTGCGTATCCACCTGCTCGACAAATACGGAGTCGGCGCTATTTCCATTAACAAAACCGATCTACGTATCGCCTTTTCCTGTATTGCCGAGGAGTATATTCAGGAACTGTTTGATATCATTTACCAAGGTGTTCGGGATCTGGCCTGAGTTACCGTTGGTTTTGCTTTCAATAGTAAAAACTGGGGCTCACAAACGTGAGCCCTTTTTTCATACATTTTTTCAGCTTTTGACGAAGAGGGCACCGTCCTCAATAGTCACCTTTAGCGATCCACCTTCAGATACAGTTCCACCAATGATTGCTCTGGCAACACGGGTTTCTAATTCGCGCTGTAAGTAGCGCTTAAGTGGCCGTGCTCCATAAACCGGATCATAACCTGCTTTGGCAATGAAGCTCAAAGCTTCCTCGCTGATTTCAAGGTTTATGTGCTGATATCTCAATCGTTGCTTGAGCTGATCGGCCAGAATATAGGCAATCTTTTTAACTTCGTCCATATGCAGTGGCTTGAAAAGAACGATGTCATCTACACGATTTAAAAATTCCGGGCGGAAACCGGCTTTAAGCTCGTTCATAACGCTCTTACGGGCTTCTTCCTTTATGTCTCCGGATTTTGTTATTCCATCCAGCAGATACGAGGAACCAATATTTGAAGTCATTATAATAACAGTATTCTTGAAGCTCACCGTACGCCCGTGACTGTCGGTAACACGGCCATCATCCAGAATCTGCAGCAAAATATTGAATACATCAGGATGAGCTTTTTCAATTTCATCGAACAGCAAAACACTGTACGGTTTGCGGCGGACCGCTTCAGTTAATTGCCCACCATCCTCAAAGCCGACGTATCCCGGCGGGGCACCGATCAAGCGTGAAACAGCAAATTTTTCCATATATTCGGACATGTCGATCCGTACCATATTTTCTTCAGAATCGAACAATGCTTCGGCCAGTGTTCGGGCAAGCTCGGTTTTGCCAACGCCAGTAGGCCCGAGGAAAATAAATGAACCGATCGGGCGGCGTGGGTCCTTTATGCCGGAGCGGGCACGCAGTACTGCGTCAGAGACAAGTTGTACCGCCTCATCCTGACCTACAACCCTTTGGTGTAGTATATCCTCCAGTCGCAGCAGCTTTTCCCGTTCACCTTCTACCAAGCGCAGAACCGGTATTCCTGTCCAATGTGCAACAATTTCAGCAATTTCATCTTCAGTGACCTCTTCGCGTAGCAGTTTTGGTCCGCCATCTTTATGGTTTAATGCCGCCTCTTCATTTTTCAAAGCCGTTTCAAGGCCGGGAAGTTCAGAATATTTGAGCCGCGATGCTTGTTCAAGGTTGCTTGACCTCTCGGCCTGCTCGATTTCACGGCGGGTCCGTTCGATCTGCTCCCGTAAGCCTTGAACCCGCTGGATGGCAATCTTTTCCGAATCATAACGCGCTCGCATGGAACCGGCTTTTTCACGATCATCCGCTAAATCTTTTCGCAATACGTTTAAACGTTCGATGCTGGCTTTATCCTTCTCCGTTTTGAGGGCTACCTCCTCAATTTCCAACTGCATTACCCTGCGTGATATGGTGTCCAGCTCTGCCGGTAGTGAGTCAATTTCTGTTCTAAGCATGGCACATGCTTCATCCACAAGATCTATTGCTTTGTCAGGAAGAAACCGCTCGGTTATATATCGGTTAGAGAGGTTTGCAGCTGCAACCAGAGCATTATCCTGAATTCTTACACCGTGATGAACTTCGAAACGCTCTCTGAGTCCCCGAAGAATCGATATCGTATCCTCCACAGTGGGCTGCTCCACAAGCACTGGTTGAAAGCGGCGTTCAAGTGCGGCATCTTTTTCAATATAAAGGCGGTATTCGTCAAGAGTGGTGGCACCGATACAGTGCAATTCTCCACGGGCAAGCATCGGTTTCAGCATGTTGCCGGCATCCATGGATCCTTCAGCTTTTCCGGCTCCGACGATGGTATGTAATTCGTCGATAAACAAAATTATTCGCCCAGCAGCCTCCTTTATCTCGTTCAAAACAGCTTTCAAGCGCTCTTCAAACTCACCACGGTATTTTGCACCGGCAATTAGCGCACCCATATCCAGGGCAAAGACGGTCTTGTCCTTAAGCCCCTCCGGTACATCGCCGCGAACAATACGCTGAGCCAGTCCTTCAACTATTGCCGTTTTACCGACCCCTGGCTCACCAATCAATACCGGGTTATTTTTAGTTTTTCGGGATAATACCCGGATTACCCTACGCACTTCATCGTCTCGGCCTATGACCGGATCAAGTTTGTCAGTACGTGCCATTTTTACCAGATCGCGCCCATATTTTTCCAAAGCTTCATAGGTCGCCTCAGGGTTTGCGCTTTGCACTCGCTGACTGCCACGTACATCTGTCAGAGTTTTAAGGAAGCGTTCGTGGCTTATTCCGGCTTTTTTAAGTATTCGCCCGGTTGGTACCTTTTCGCCTTCAGCAATAAGTGCCATAAGCAGATGTTCTACTGAGACGTATTCATCTTTAAGACGTTTTGCCTCATTTTCAGCTGCCACCATAATGCGTGACAGACGCTGGGAAACATAAATTTTACCAGCTTCTGCTCCAGGCCCGGAAACCCTTGGAATTTTGTCCAGTTCCGCCGTGATTTCAATCAATAAGGTATCAGGCCGAATATCCATGCGCTGTAGCAGTCGCGGCACCAAACCATCATGCTGATTCAATAACGCCCAGAGCAGATGTTCACAGCTCACTTCGATGTGCCCAAACGAAACAGCTTTATTTTGTGCTTCAGTAAAAGCGTCCTGAGACTTTTGAGTAAGTTTGTTAAAGTCCATGATCAGCTCCAATTATTTCGGTTATATATTCGAGTTAAACACTGATTTGCGGAAAGTCAAGCGGGGGAAGGAATTAAGCTGGAGAATCGATTGCTTCTAATAGTCCGGAAATAATGCGTAAAAAATTACGTGTCAATGCAGGGTGCAGGTCTGTACCCATCATTCCAAGCATCATTCCGGATATTTCCTGTAAAGGCATCGGCTCACGGTAAGATCGGCGCGTTCGCAACGCATCAAAGAAATCGGATATCATTGTCATGTGACTGCAAAGGTTTTGCTGCCAATTGGACGAAACTGCAGGATAGCCGCTAAGATTGAATTTGAGATGATGCTCATAAGCCGTTATAACCGCCAACCTAGGAACGCCGGATGTTTCAAGCAGGTGTCGTGCGCCTCTGACAGGGTGCTGTCTTATTATATCAAACTCTTCTGCGGTAAGTTTATCTGTCTTTGTAAGTATTTCTTCGGGGATAAACAGCTTACCGATATCGTGTAACATTGCTGACACACCTATGTCGTTTAATAATTGGCCTTCAATACCCAGTGCCATAGCCTGCGCAAGATTGAGAACACATACATTGGTAGAGTGCGTAAAAGTGTACTCATCAGCCTCTTTTAGTGCTGCCATGGCGAGAAGCGGCTTTCCCTCCTGTCTGAACACATCAATAAAATCTGATACTACGTCAAATATGCCATTAATCTGCAGCTTGTGTTTATTTTTTACAGTTTCATAAATTTCCATGAAACGCGCAGATTCCTCTCTAGGCATATCCGGCAACATAATTCTAGATTTAGGCGAACCGCTAGATCCAATTTCACTGGACATACCGGAAATGCAAAGATCGACTTTACCGAGGCGGATGTGGTCTGAGGATAATATCGCCTGCACACCATCAAACTGTTGCTTGCCTAAGCCATAAATCAGTGCATCAATTTCTGATTTAGTGACTCCTGCCAGTAATTTGATTGTTCCAATAGCGTGAGACCTTAATATCTGCGTAAAGCGATTGAGGAACATACTTATTTCTTGAGGTCTTCCATCAATTACCAGCTCATTTTCTACCACCATTAGTTTCACGTCCGGACGGGACTGAAGCATTTCACTGACACTGGCGAAAACCTGTGAAGAAAGTCGTGTTACCTGAGGATGTGCCGTGCCGTAAAGAGCAGCATTTGCAGTTGCTGATAACAGATGCCTTATGAAATCATTTATAAGTTGGCTGTTGTTCTCGCTCATGAGTTTTTCCCTGATATTATTCGAATCGTTTCAACCGCGAGATTGGCAATTTCACCAGAACCTCCGGCAATATGATCTAGAACAGGCCTGGAAACTGTAAGCGGGTATTTTGGCAGTGAAAGAATAATTTCTTTTTTAATTTTTGTCAGTTGCCGTGAATTAAGCAAACTTCTGGAGCTGAGGAGTTTTGCAAGCTCCGGCAATACCTCTGCCCGTCCAATTTCACCCAATGTATGAACAATGCTGGTTTTCCTTTCACACTCACTCTGCGAAAAGCCACCCTGCGACAATATGGCAACCAGTCTAACTGCAATAGCTGATGACGTACATCGTTCTGCAAGTTGAATAGCTGCTGTAATCTTTTCCTGATTCTGGCCACCCAGATCCTCAAGAAGCTGTTTCTCCGCCAGAGGGTCATGAAGATGCACAAGTGTTTTAAGAACCTCATGTCGCAATCGTGGATCTTTGTTTTTTAGTAATGGCCGAATTGCCGGCACAACCGATGGGTCATTCTGTGCGGCAAGAATAATTAACAGATTACGCAAGAAATACCAGCGTTCGTCATACAGGCGGTTGACTATTGGTACACGAGTCATTGATCCCAGTTCAATCAGGCAATCCATAAAAAAACGCCGCAGCGACATGTTTTTTTCTTCAGATAAACGATCAAGTATTGCCTCTATAAAGTGGCCGCCGAATTTATGAATTAAAGAACGAATATCATCAAAGCGTGGCTTGCCCCAGATTGTGAGACCATCCAGTATTTCTTCCAGAAACTCGCGTCGTCCATATTCATCACGTAGGCGATATTGAATTTCAATCGGGAATTTTCCGTCTGTAATCTGATCCATCATTATGTGTAACTGGCAATAATCACCAGTCTGAAGGAAAAAACTGAACATATCGCTAAGATTTATTAGCAACAGGTCCCTTTCTTCGGGGGTTTCAACCCCTTCATAAATCAGATTCATCAGTATTAATCCGATACTGTTTTCAATTGAACGATTTTCAAGTGTCGCCAGTAAATCTGGCACCATTTCAATGTTTAAGCTGGGAATCTGGTTTGATGCGATAATGTGATTTAATTTTTTTTGGTAATCATCAGGTACAAACTCTTCAGAAGAGTGTTCCAGCAAGATTGTTTTCATTTTGTTGGAAAGCTCAATGTCTTTGGAAACTTCTTCATCAATGTTTTGAGGCGTGCTGACGTTTTGACCCAGGCGCTGCAGTAGTCCGAAGACGACCGGAGACAAGTTAAGACGCTCTTGATTAATTTCCTCCAGAGTTTCAAATATTGAGTTATCGGTGAGGTTTGCGAGGACTTGTTCTGTTGCAGTTTGTCGGTCCTGACTTTTAGAGCCGAAAGAGCTGTCTATAAATTGCCTGCTCAGTTCCGGGGTAAGATTTTTGATAAAGGTTGCGAGTTTCATGTGAGAGGAATCGTCATTTGTTTCTGAAGACAAGTCATCGTTCTTAGGTGCAAAAAAAGCGGCGATAGTTTCACGAACGTCTGACTCTGAAATATCGCCGCCAGCATATTTTCTATTAAGGAGTTGTGCAAGGATTTCCGGATCAAGGGAGGCATTGTCGTCGGTCCCTTGAGGCATATCGCTAAGTGTAAGCTCTCGAGCAAAGCGGTCCCACAAGCCTTCTCCTGATATTTTGTTGTGATCAGTGGATAAAGTTTCCTCATCGGCAGCAAGAAACAGGTCATAGCGAATCGGTCGGATTTTCAAGGATACGATATGAGCTTTGCCCCACACCTGCTCAATGCCGCCATGTTGATGAATCTGCTCCCGCTTGAGACCTAATATAGTGGTGAAATTTGTCAGTTCACTGATGGTAAGGCCAGGGTGAAATACTAGCGCACCAATGCCGCGTTCAAAAAGGACACGAGAAAACCCCTTATAAACCACATTAGTTTTTTCAAGAACAACGCCATTAACCATAAGAGAATCGCTAGTTACGCCCAGCACAAATTCCACTTTGTCATTTAACAGTTTTTCGTAAACTCGAAGTACTTTGGCCAAAGACGACGCTACTACGGGATGCCCTTTTGGGTATGCGCTACTGTTCCGTCGTGCTATGTTCAGCTCGACAATCAGGGTCGCAAGTGACTTTATATCCGCGGTGTCACCTGGTATGTCGTCGGTTTGATTTTTCACAGCGCCATACTAACATTAAATATAAATATGGCTACAAAAAATAAATCTGCTTAATCACACAAAGTACCAGTCGAAATTCGTTGAAACTATTACATATTGCTGTAAACTCTTCGCGCTTGACCAATCACACTATTTGCGCTAGCTTCCCAAGAAATATGCGCTTGAGGGTTAAACTTAATATGCGTGTAATAGCGGGAACGTGTCGTGGCAAAAAGTTGTCTGCGCCATCTGGCGAAACGACACGACCTACCTCTGATCGGGTCAAAGAAGCTATATTTAATATTCTTACCAACCGTATCGATTTTGCTGAAATCAGGGTACTTGACATCTGTGCCGGCACTGGCAGTCTCGGCATTGAAGCTGTCAGCCGCGGAGCAGAATCATGCTGCTTCATTGAATCCAGTATCTCAGTTACATCCATCCTGGAAAAAAACTTACTTTCTTCCAGCTGTAAGGATCGCTCAAATGTATTGAATATGGATGCGGTAAAGGCTCTGCATTTTCTTTCGATTCGCGGGCAAAGTTTTGACCTTGCATTCTTTGATCCGCCATATGGTTCTGAATTGTATCAGCGTGTATTTGAAAAACTTGGTTCCCCCGGTCTGTTAGTTCCAGATTCCATAATTGTTGCAGAATGCTCTTCACGAAATCCGCTACTGGAATCGTATGGTCATTTGAAGCGTTTTGACAGGCGGGTATACGGGGAAACAGCACTTGAATTGTTTACAATGGAGAAAAAATGAAGAAAATAGCTGTTTATCCCGGCTCATTTGATCCAATAACCTATGGTCATATAGACATTATCAAGCGAGGGCTGACTATTTTTGATGAAATAATCGTTGCTGTTGCCAAAAACTCTCAGAAAAACGCGCTATTCACAACAGAGGAACGGGTAGAATTGATTCAGGATGTTGTAAAAGGGGAGGGGAGAGTCACGGTTGACACTTTCAGTGGGCTTCTGATAGATTATGTATCCTCTCGTGGTGCTCATGTCATTATTCGTGGACTCCGGGCAATATCTGATTTTGAGTATGAATTTCAGATAGCTCAGATGAACAGCAGTATTGGTAGAGAGATCGAAACGCTTTTCATGATGACTTCGCTTCAGTATGGCTACCTTTCTTCCTCCATCGTTAAAGAGGTCTGTTCGCTTAATGGCAATATTGACAAATTTGTGCCTCCGGAGATAAAAACGGCATTGCGGCAGAAATACGGCTTGACACCATAAATACCATTCTAAGTTGCAGTAGTAGCATTCCCCCTCTTTTTAATTCGTATTCCATGCATCTGGGAGGTGCACAATGATTACTCAGGAAATGATAATTGCCGATATTATTGCTCAACACCCGGAAACCCTTCCAGTATTTAAACAGTATAATCTTGACTGTTACGAATGTCAGATTGCTGATCTGGAAACGCTTGGTCATGGGGCAGGCGTGCACAAGGTTGCCATTGATCAGTTACTGACTTCGCTTAATGCCGCTCTTAAATAATGTTCTGAATCTTTGTAGAGTATTTCAACACCATGAGTGAGTGGTAGTAGCACTATTACTATCGTGGTTATGATTTATGACTCTTTAATCCAGCATCAACTCACCGGCACGCCGGATAAATTCTACTTGTGGCCGGCCAAAGTAGATTCCGTTGACTGTTGAACCTGCCGAAATACCCCTCAGATACAGGTAAATCGCCCCTCCAAAATGTTTTTCATAGTTATAATCGGGTAGGCGCAACCGTAATAAGCGGTCCAGGGCCAGTGTATACAGGTGATATTGCAGAATGTAGGTACTCTGACACATCGACTCCCGCATTGCATCCTGGCAATAGTCTGACATATTCATGCCGAGATGGTTTGACTTCCAGTCGAGAATATAATATCGACCGTTGTGAGTAAAAACCAGATCGATAAAGCCTTGCAGCATACCGCGACTCTGACGGAAAGAAAGGCGGTTCAACACCTCATAATAATCTCCGAAAAGATCCTTATCCAGTAAACCTTCAAAAAGACGCTGTATTGTATCCGGGGCAAGTTGCCTGATAGGAAGATAAAACTCCATCTCGGCCTGCCAGTCGCCCTTTTTTAATTGCGACAGGGTAAAGCCCGGACTGTCAGGTATAATAGGGGAGGAGGTGACTTCTGCCACCATGACGCAGACGGCAGGCAACCACTGTTCGTGGAAACCATTACCGGAAAGTGAATAGCTGACAATGGCTGATATAGCTTCGCTGGTCATCAGAGGATAATCAAGCCGTTCAAAAATTTCATGGAGACAGGTTCCGGCTTGAGCGCCTCTCGGGAAATCATAAATAGTCAGGATACCTGATGACTGCTTTGGTTCCGGTTGCATTGCTGCCATATCAACAATAATCTTATCGTGATCATGCGGTTCAAACGTATGCCCGGAGCCTGAAGTCATACCACTGAAACTGGTAACGCGCCAATCTTCACGAGGAGCGCGTACAAGCGTTCGGCTTACATAAGGTGAAGCAGCACCTTCATCCGGGCAATATCTGGCGGCAAGCGTACCCACAGGCATTAATTCAGCGGCAATACATGGTTCTCCAGGCCCGTAAAGCTGTTGCACATCATCAAGTAGCGCCTGATCGCTGAGTGCTGAAAAACTTTTGCTGTCCATTGCTGCTTCAGCATATATCAACTGAAATAGCGGTGAGTTACATGCGCCGTTTATACCTCCCCATACGGCATAACAGCGATACTCTGCGCGGGTCAAAGCAACATATAGCAATCGAGCAGCCTCACCCCTCTGTTCTCTCAATGCATGCTGGATGTTTTCATCACTTTCAGCCAGGTCAAGCACAAGATCTCCATGGTCGTTATGAAACAGCGCCCTGTCAATTTTGCCGGACGGCACATCCCAGGCAAAAGGCACGAAAACCACCGGATACTGCAGGCCCTTGCTTGTATGTATTGTTGAGATAAGAACCGCATTTTCATCAGTTTCAAGTCGGAGAAGCGCAGCATCGTCCTTGCCAGGTGCGCTTATTTTACGTTCAAGCCAAGTAATCAAGCCACTCAGACTTTTGCTCTGTTCCACCTCAATCTGATGCAGTAATTCAGTGCAGTGCATGACATTTGTCAGGCACCGTTCACCGCCAAATCTCGACAATAAAAGTTTCCTGACACCGCAGCTCCCAAGCAGTCGAGATACAAGCGCGACCACTCCTCCAACTCCAGCGGCCGTATGCAGATTCCTAAAATGGATCAACCATGCATCCCACTCGGGATGTTCCCCTGAACATTCCACATATTGAAATATCCGGTCTGCGCTTAATCCCATAATGTTTGTTAGCAATGCTTCGCGAACAAGTGATTCACGATGAGGCTCAGCAGCAGCTCTAAAAATCCGCAGCAGGTCAAGCGCTTCTGGAGACTCAAATATAGTAGCGCTTCCCTGTTGAACAGACGGTATTCCAAGTGCCAAAAGCGCTTTCTGTACACGATCAGCCTGTTTATGGGCTTTAACGAGAACAGCAATGTCGCCGGGTTTCAGTGAACGAATCCTGCCTGCGGTTGTTATGGTTGCGTACCTCGGTTGTAAGAGGTTGGAAATTTCACTCGCAACTGCACTGACAATATTGCTTGTGGCCTTAGGTTTTAGCTCAGGCCTAGTTTCGTCACCACGAGGATAGACCCATACTTTTAATGGTTGATGATCCGGGATGCCATCAAAAAGCAATTGATTTTTTCCGGAACGACCTGAGTCAACTGGCTGAAATGTTATATCCTGGCACATAAATGGATCCGAACTGCTTGCAAATAACGTATTAACAGCCTTCACCAGGGCTGAATCGGATCGAAAGTTGGTGCCAAGGGTATGCATGTTATTGGCCTGTACACTCTTACCGGCACGTAGATATGCGAAAACATCCGCTCCGCGAAAACTGTAAATTGCCTGTTTAGGATCACCAATCAGGAACAGTGGATAATCTTGTTCAGAACCAAGCTGTTTAAAAATATTCCACTGAAGAGGATCCGTGTCCTGAAATTCATCGATCATGGCAGCCTTGTAGCGCTGCCGAAGCTTCTCAACAAGAGCAGTCCCGGATTCAGCCTCAAGAGCAAGGTATAGATCCAGTAGTAAGTCATCAAAGGCCCGCTGATTCAGCTGTTTTTTCCGTTGACTTAATTCCAGCTCCAGCCACCGTTTGAAGTCATGCTGGCAAGCGATTATGTTAGCCTTAAACGTTGAGTCGATAGAAAAGAGTGTTTCTGATAACTGCTGACAAACAGTGAAAAAAGGATGTTCGGGGATGTAGGGTGACGCTTTAGTTGTTTTTGATGCAATTTTATGCGCCGAAAACAAATCAAGTTTGCCATTAGGATGAGCAGCATTTCCACCAGACAGCCACACATCAAAGGAGTGTGAAGCTGCTTCAATCTGCAACGGTTTATAGCTCTGCTGATTCAGCCTGGCCTCATCCAGTAGCCCGACAATAATCCTTCTCTCATCGTTCCATAGAATACCTGCTTGTTTATAGAGCCTGTCTCGTTCCAGTATCAGCGAAGTCAGCGGAACTCCATTCGCCTGAGGAATAACAAGGAGGTCTGGATTCTGATAATGTCCGATAAACGGTCTGACCATTCTTTCCGGAGTATAATTTCCTGCAACAAGGCGCTCAACAAAATCATCTGACTGTGTCAGGATTTGTGATCGCCAAAAATCATCACAAACCTGTTTGACAATGGTACTCTGGTCACTGATCATGTCGCTGCCGAAGAGAGAGCCGCTTTCAAACGTATTTTCCGTAAGCGCCCGTTGGCAGAAACCGTGAATAGTAAATATTGCCGCTTCATCAAATGAATAAAGTGCCCGCGTAAGGAGTTGCTTTGCCCGTTCACTGTTCTGTGGACGAGTTGTTAATAAAACCCGCTCCAATTCATCGTCATCCGGGGGGCGCATTTTGGTATACAGATCCAGTGTAGTTACGATTCTACGCCTTATTCGATCACGCAATTCGGCTGTGGCTGCTTTAGTGTAAGTGACCACAAGAATCTGCGCTGGGCTCAGTTCCTTCTCAAGCAGCAGGAGAATGTATAGCGAGGCAATTGTCCAGGTCTTGCCGGTGCCGGCACTTGCTTCTATCAGGTTAAGACCGGAGATGGCGATTGTTTCAAGATTGAGGAGGTTCATGATGTTTTAATGTCGAAAGGGGAAGGAAAGAAAATCCTCCCCCCCTTCCTGTATCAGAAGGGGGGAAGGATTAGGTTATTTTTGATCAATAGCAGACAGTTTCCATGGATTATTGCCGACCGGACGGGTAAATGTCCAAAACTCTTCAAATTTGATCGGATCACTTTTACTGCCAGACAATACAGAACCGGACTCGTCAGTTGTATAGTCAAGAAGGTTGGCGTAAATAAGTGTATTTATATAATCCTGCCCGGATTCCTGCCATGCCTCTACAATCTCAACTTTGCGAACAGCAATATTTTCTAACCTGTTAATTTGTTTATCTCTGATTAATTTATCAATGTCGGCCTGAAACACCCTCCGCATCTCGTCTGTCAGAAGGATGCTAACCGGGGATAGATCACGATTCATCCATGCTCCCTGAATTTTAAAGAAATTATCCATAACCAGATCGTTATAACGATTCTCATCAAAGTAAGAGTCAAATTGGCGGATGTGGCCCAGACCGGTGTCCACATCCTCCATTTCAGGTGCCGTCTGCTGATATCCCTGGGAAATCGGAGTTACATTGCCGCCACGATATATCTCGGGCTCGAAAGTGTTGTCGGATGTTTGTTCTCTTCTTTTCTTGATGTAGCGATAAATAAGATAGCCAATACCGGCAAGCAGAATAATTTCAAACAAACCGATACCACCTCCTCCTCCACCGCCCATACCTCCGCCCATGCCACTAAAGCCAAGACTTCTGAACAACATTCCCCCGAGCATACCGCCGACAATTCCGCCGGCCATGCTTCTCATGAACCCACCGGCAGCGGGTTGTTGAAAAGCTGGGGACGGTGCTGCCTGCTGCGGTCGAGAAGGTGCCGGTTGAGGACTGGGACTTGCCGGACGGGAGTAACTGCGTGAACCGCGACTTCCCATCGAACGGCTGCCACCACCTGCTCTGGCATGAGCCTCAAATTCCATAACAGTGGCAGAAAGAAACAAAGTGGCAGCCAGCAATGTGAAAACCTTAAGAGCGTGTTTCTTCATTGAGTGTGACTCCTGTGTCATTAGTACTTGTATCCATGAATTGAAAACCATACTTTCTAAGATAGTGTCAGAGTACACGAAAATCAAGGTAACCTGAATAAAAAAAGCAGCAACTCGCCAGACCTGCAAGTCGCTGCTTTTCTAATTCAAATTTACAACTGCATATTACTTGGATAGTTTGGCCCTGATGGCCTCGACGACATAATACGCGTCATTTATTGCGGTATAAATGAGGTTTGGGTGTCTTTCCTCAGCAATGGAACCTTCGCTGATCTTCATGTAGGAGGGGGATATTGCTCCACCTATTACATACACTCCCTTCCGGGTGGATTCAAATTCAGATGATAGCAGTACCAGGCGTTCGCCCTCTTTTGCAATTTTACAGACGCCTGAAGTGCAGGCGATACTCTGAATGTTCAATTTGTCAAAGATTGGAACCGGCCCCTGTGATCCGATACAGGCGATAACATTCTGCATCGGAAAGCTCAGGGCATGGTATAGGTCTATGCCATCTTCCTGTTTAAATTCATTAATTCGGATAACCAGCCTATCCACTCCTACATCATCAACTTCACCAATACGCACCAAAGCTCCAGGCAATAACCTGATATTTCCACCCAGCAATATTTCTTCACCAAGGCGCTGAGCTGTTTCTTTATTGACATCAAACGTTTCAGCTTTGTGAGCCCAGTAAACAGGGTGAGTGTCTCCAGCCTCACGTTTAGTTTTCAGAATATTAATAATTACGTCCGCAGCAGTATTACCACCACCGATTACCAATGTTTTTATACCGACATATTTACCGGGATCATCAACATTTTTAGCAACCATCTTGGCATCACCATAAACGGAGAGCTCTCGCGGTATATTGCTGCCGAAGGAAAGTACGACCTTTCTTCCCTTAAAATTACCTTTGGATGTGATGACCGTCAGGCCATCGCGCTCATCTTTGATGTCTTCAAA
Organism: uncultured Geobacteraceae bacterium; assembly: GCA_903875605.1. GTDB lineage: Bacteria > Desulfobacterota > Desulfuromonadia > Geobacterales > Pseudopelobacteraceae > JACRCG01. Next base: position 17,693 of record CAIQWT010000071.1, read on the forward strand.
TTCAACTTCCGTTTGCACAAGCAGATTTTCATGCTGAACAAAATGCTGAACATACTGGAGATAGCTCTCGACAGTCACCGGCTTGTCAGGCGGACGTAATTCATCAACCATAAATGGATCCGGGGCGTCTTTTGGTTTTGAGGCGTAAACAAGCTTACCTTCGGGATAACTGTTGGCAATTCCTTGAAAAATAGCTTTTCCCGACTCGAGTACCAGATATGAAAGACCATTTTTATGGCAAAGATATGCAGTAGAAAGACCAGCCGGACCACCACCTATAATTACAACATCATAAATTGTATTTTTCATTTGGACATCCTTGTGATTGTAACTAGAATGTAAAGACGGCTGAATTATTACATGATTTGTTAAAAAGATAAAGTGGTATGGGCTTGTCATATCTGTAAGATGCGCTATTATTAAGTCATCATATCAAAGAGGAGGTCATCAATGGAAGATAGAGATAAAAAAATTGCAGCTGCGGCTTTACTGGTTTTTGCTGGTGGAGTTATAGGAGCTGGTCTGGCTCTACTGTTTGCCCCCCAGTCGGGTAGCAGGACAAGGGGGAAAATTATTAGCTACTCAAAAAAAGCCCGTAACAGGGCCGATGAAGTAGTAGTTGATCTTGCTGCCGATGTTTCAAATTTAGTGGAAACAATCGGTGAGAAGACTGATGATCTTTTGGAAAAGGGCAAGGAAGTTGCGGGTGGAGCCAGAAAAGATCTAATCCGGCTGATTGAAGAGGGGGCCTCCAAGCTTGAAAAGTTCAGGACATTGCTGAGCAGAATGTAAATTATATAAAAATGAAGGCATGGATCAAATAGCGACTGATACTAATTCGATATCAGTCGCTATTAATTTAATTGCCTATATAGTTATGCAGCTACTACCTTTTTTAGGGATAAGTCTTTTAAAATATTCAATTGTTGTAAAATGCTCCGACTGACTCGGTTCAATTTTAGAACTGTATCGACTAATATAAATAAGGTAGCGAATTAAAAAAGTTTGCGCAGTTTTCAAGTTGGCTTCACTGTCCTCACCCAGCATAGTGCGTTCCGGTTCATAACTGATGAAACTCTGTAATTCACCCCAGAAACGAACATCTTCTTTAGGTAGTCCGACCTGATGAGCAGAAATAATGCCGTCAAAATAAGCACCTATGCGAGTTTTTTTCATCTTTAGATCGAGTGTTTTCGAATGGGCATTGGTAACCAGCCAGACTGTTTTACCGGTATGTTTAAGAAACAGAAGAAATTCTATAACATGGGGATGTATAGCAATTAAGTGTTCAATCTCCTGTTTTAAAACAGGAATATCCAGTTTAAGGCAATCCGACCAGTAATCAAGATCGGTCCAGTTTAGTGTATTTTCCTGGCTACGAAAAAGTCTGTACAGGTGTTCCTTCGCGTACTCCAGCGTCTTATGATTTTGCTGACTCCAGCGCTTTGGTACATGCTCTAACCAGAAATGATCGTCAAAATGGCGATCAAGGATTGTTCCGTCCATATCAAGAAGTACAGTGTCTATTTTATCCCAATCAATTATCATCTGCCATCCGTTCCGTCTTTGGTATTAAAACTCTCACGAAGAATACGTTTCAAAAGCACCTTTTGTCAAGAGACGGAAATAGAACTTGAACCAACCCATACGAGCCAATTCATTTGACTTTAACGGTACTTGTCGCGTATAAAACTCGATCGACTATGCTTGATAAACTTATTTACATAGAAACCTTTGGCTGCCAGATGAATGTAAACGATTCTGAACGAATCGTCTCAATGCTTGCTGAACTTGGGTATGCTCCGACTAATGATCCGGCCACTGCTGACATGATCCTGCTCAATACCTGCAGTGTGCGTGGTGGTGCGGAAGAAAAAGTTTATAGACGGCTCGCAAATTTGCGCATCTATAAACGGGATGGCAAAAAACAGATTATTGCTGTTGGCGGATGTGTCGCCCAACAGGAAGGTGAAGAACTCCTTCGCAAACTTCCCTATCTGGATCTGGTCATTGGCACCCACAACCTGCATCTGCTACCGGATATGGTGATAGGTGCCGAACATGGTGAACGGCGGTCTGAAACGACCTTTATTGATAACGAACAGCGGCTTGACCTGTTTCCCTCAATCAAGGGGGAGTCACGCTTATCACGCTTTGTCACAGTAATGCAGGGTTGTGACAATTTTTGTTCATACTGCATAGTGCCTTTTGTTCGTGGCCGCGAGATCAGTCGCCGCTCAAAAGATATCCTGACAGAAGTCAGACAACTGGCTGATGATGGCGTTAGAGAAGTTATTCTGCTCGGTCAGAATGTAAACTCTTATGGCAGCAAAATAGATTATGAGCCGACATTTGCAGAATTAATTCAACAGGTTGCCGAAATCAAAGGTATAGACCGTATTCGCTTCACAACGTCGCACCCCAAAGATATGTCTGATGATCTGATTGCTTGTTTTGGTAACGTACCCAAACTGAGCGGCCAGATTCATTTACCGGCTCAGTCCGGAAGCGATGCTGTCCTATCGTTAATGGGGCGTGGCTATACTCGAAACTCTTATCTGGAAAAAATTTGCAAACTAAAGACTATACGGCCGGATATTGTTGTTACGGGAGATATTATTGTCGGTTTTCCAGGTGAAAGTGATGCAGACTTTGAGCAGTCCCTCTCCCTTATGGAAGAGGTGCGTTATATCGACCTGTTTTCTTTTGTCTACTCACCGCGCCCCGGTACCAAAGCGGCAAAATTACATGATGATCTGCCACGCACGCTAAAAATGTCCCGACTTGATCAGTTAATGGAGCTTCAAAGGCGTATTACCCGCGAGATCAGTCAAACCTATATCGGTAGCATAATGAATGTTCTGGCAGAAGGGGAGGGCAAACTGCCCGGACAGATTTCCGGTAAAGCTGACATCGGACGCATTGTCAACTTTACAGGAGACGTTTCCATGATAGGCAGTTTTATTGATGTAAAAATTACCAAAGCGTACCCGAATTCGCTGCTTGGTGAACTATATAAATAGCAATCAAGAGGCTATCACGATGAATACCGAATTAACTGCCGCTGCTTCCAATAATTTTCTAAAAACTATAATCGACGAAGATCTGAAGAGCGGAAAACACAGCTGTATAGTGACCCGCTTTCCACCTGAACCGAACGGCTATCTTCATATCGGTCATGCCAAGTCGATCTGCATTAATTTTGGCCTGGCTCGTGAATTTGGGGGTCGCTGTCATCTCCGCTTTGATGATACCAATCCGGCCAAGGAAGAGCGAGAATATATAGAATCAATCAAGGAAAGTGTGAGTTGGCTAGGCTTTGATTGGGGTGAGCACCTGTATTACGCATCTGATAACTTTGAGCAGCTTTATCAGTGGGCGGTTTTTCTCATTGAACAGGAGAAAGCATACGTAGAAGACCTTAATGCTGAGCAGATTAGAGCACATCGCGGCACATTGACTGAGCCCGGAACAAACAGCCCGTTTCGTACCCGCTCAGTTGCGGAGAATCTGGATCTGTTCAGCCGTATGCGTGACGGTGAGTTCCCCGATGGAACACGTGTTCTTCGCGCTAAAATAGATATGGCCTCGCCGAATATTAATCTGCGTGATCCTGTTCTCTATCGGATACTCCACACACCTCATCCGCATGTTGGCGATGCGTGGAAGATCTACCCGATGTACGACTTTGCCCATGGGCAGACCGATGCTATTGAGGGAATAACGCACTCGATATGTACTCTGGAGTTTGAGTCCCACAAACCCCTTTATGAATGGTTCCTGGACAATCTACCGGTGTCGGTGCGACCGCGGCAGTATGAATTTGCCCGACTGAATCTGACCTATACGGTGATGAGTAAAAGAAAGCTTCAGGAACTGGTTAAGCTTGGCATAGTCAGTGGCTGGGACGATCCCCGCCTGCCAACTTTGGAGGGGCTGAAACGCCGTGGTTTCACAGCTGTGTCAGTGAGAAATTTCTGTGAACAGATTGGTGTAGGCAGAAGCGACTCTTGGATTGATGTCTCTACTCTGGAAGAATGTGTCCGCTCCGACCTGAATGAATCAGCACCAAGAGTCATGGCGGTGTTGCGACCAATTAAGATGGTGATTGATAATTTTCCAGATGATTTAATAGAAGAATCGCAGGCAGCCAACCACCCTCAAAACCCTGAAATGGGCTGTCGCACCATCCATTTCGGCCGTGAAATATGGATTGATTCAGATGATTTCATGGAGATGCCAAGCAAAGGTTTTCACCGTCTGACTGTTGGCGGCGAAGTGAAGCTCCGCTTTGGCTATATCATCAAATGCCTACGAATTATCAAGGACGGGCAGGGTAAAATAGTAGAACTGCACGGAGAATATGATCCTGCATCGCGTGAGGGGATTCACACCGCAGATGGTAGAAAGGTCAAAGGAGTCATTCACTGGGTTTCTGCTTCAAACGCCGTAACGGCTGAAGTTCGTCTCTTTGACCGGCTCTTCAATGATCCGAATCCTGATCGCGGCGGAGCTGATTACAAACAGTTTCTCAACCCGAATTCAGTTGAAACTCTGACAAATTGTAAGCTAGAAGCATCACTGGCGGCAGCAGACGTTGAAACGCGTTACCAGTTTGAACGTCTGGGTTATTTCCGTATGGATCCAAAGGATTCACTCACAAGCAAACCCGTATTTAATCGAATAGTCACATTACGTGATGCATGGAATAAGAAGTAAAACATGAAAGAGTGGTATATAAACATATGAATAATAAAAAGTTTACATCTGGTTTTGTTTCAATAATCGGCCGCCCTAATGTTGGAAAGTCAACGCTATTGAACAGCATTATCGGCGAAAAAATCGTAATTACATCTGACAAACCACAGACCACCCGCAACCGGATTCAGGGGATTCACAACATTCCTGACGGTCAGATCGTTTTTATTGATACTCCCGGTATTCACAGCGGTCATTCACGCTTGAACAGAAGCATGGTTGATGTGGCACGCTCTGCAATCAGTGGCGTTGATCTTCTGATGCTGGTTGTTGAAGCAACATCTTGTGCCGACCACGCGTTTGTTCAGGATATACTTGGTAAAGTAAAAATTCCGGTTGTGCTGGTTATAAACAAAATAGATCTGCTATCTGATAAAAATCAGGTACTGAAGAAAATTGCTGACTGGGCTGCTATTTTCCAGTTCAAAGAAATTGTTCCGGTTTCGGCCGGTCGCAATGACGGAGTAGAACAGTTGGTTTCAATTGTAAGTGGCTATCTTCCTGAAGGTCCGGCTATGTTCCCGGATGATATCCTGACTGATATGCCGGAAAAATTTATCGTGGCTGAGATGATTCGTGAAAAAATTTTTCGCCTGACACGTGACGAAGTACCGTATTCGACCGCGGTAGTGGTGGAAAGCTTCATCGAGCGGGAGAACGGCGTAATTGCCATTTCAGCGGCCATTATGCTGGAACGCACCACTCAGAAGGGGATCATAATCGGTGCAAAGGGTGAAATGCTGAAAAAAATCGGTAGTCAGGCCAGACAGGATATCGAACGTCTGCTTGCCACCAGAATATATCTTGAGCTGTTCGTCAAAGTTGTTGAAAACTGGAGCGAACGACCTTCAAAATTGAGAGAACTGGGATACGAATGAAACCTTTAGTAGCTATTGTCGGACGTCCAAACGTAGGTAAGTCAACCCTTTTTAACCGTTTGCTAGGCCACCGTCGCGCAATTGTAGACGATACTCCAGGTGTAACGCGTGACCGCAACTATGCCAACATTACCCGTTTCGATAAGCCGTTCATACTTATTGATACCGGCGGATTCGAGCCGGTAACCGAAAACCGTCTGCCACAGCAGATGCGTGAACAATCGCGACTGGCTATTGAAGAGGCGGATGTCATTATTTTCATGATGGATGCCCGAAGCGGTCTTACTCCTGCAGACATCGAGGTGGCAGAAATGCTGCGTCGTGTCCGCAAACCGGTATTTTTTGTGGTTAATAAAGTTGATGGAGACAAATTGGAGAATGAATCAGCTGAATTCTATTCTCTCGGAATTGGTGAGCTGTATACGATCTCGGCTGAACACAATCGCGGAGTTATCGACCTGGTTGAAAATATTCTTGATGTTTTTCCACCGGCTGAAGTAGCTGATCCTGAAGAAAATATTACCCGAATTGCCGTAGTCGGAAGACCTAACGTAGGTAAGTCTTCACTGGTCAACCGCCTCCTTGGTTTTGAGCGTGTTGTAGCAAATGAGACAGCCGGTACAACACGTGATTCTGTCGACACACCCTTTACCTGTAACAAAAAACCGTATGTTCTTATTGATACTGCAGGAATTCGTCGTAAGGGTAAAACGACTGAAAAACTTGAAAAATATAGTGTTTGTGATGCGTTACGCAGTATAGAACGTGCCGACGTGGTACTGATGGTAATTAATGCCGAAGAAGGTGTTACTGAACAGGATGAGCGTATTGCCGGATATATTCATGAAGCGGGAAAAGGCTGCGTGTTTGTTATCAACAAATGGGACCTGCTTGAAAAGGATAATGCTACCCTTGGTATTTATATTGCTAAAATAAGAGACGGCTTTAAATACCTGGCATATGCCCCTATTGTCTGCGTATCTGCCAAGACCGGCCAGCGTTCCGGTAAAATAATAGCCACGGTTGATGAGGTTATGGAGCAGTATTGTCGGCGCGTCACCACTTCAGAGCTTGTGCATGTTTTTACTGACGCCATTGAATCTCACCACGCACCGCTGTCACACGGACGCAGGGTTAAATTTTACTTTGCGACTCAGGTTGCAACCCGCCCACCGGCCTTTGTTATTTTTACTAACCAGCCTGATAATATCCATTACTCTTATGAACGCTACCTTATAAATAAATTTCGTGAAGCTTTCGGCTTTGACGGCGTTCCATTGCGCCTGATGTTCAGGGGCAGGGATAAAACAGACACCTCCCGTAAACCTGGAGCTGATCGTTCCACATAGAATAACATCCGATAAGGGCTTTACTTGAGCTAGACGTTACGATATATATTTCTATAGTTTTTACCACCTTTATGTAATTAAAAACTGTTTGTATTTCATTTGTTTTTTTGACTGGATACTGTGCAGATGGATAGAAATAAATGAGCCTGGTAGGTAACCTAGAAGAGTTGGGGCTTGGCGAGATATTGCAGATCGTTAGTCTCAGTAGAAAAACCGGCGTCCTTTCCTTGAGTAGCAGGGGGAGGGATGGCTCGGTTTTTTTTCGTCAGGGTCAAGTTGTGAGAGCATCTTCCAGCACTTATCAACAGAGTCTGGGAGAAGTGTTGATCCAAAAGGGGGTCATTGATCTTGCACTGTTGCGCAAGTCACTAGCACTGCAGCAGGAACAAGGTTTCAGTGAGCGCCTGGGTGTGATTCTGGTAAAATACTTCGGTGTGTCACAGGAGATCATTGAGGATGTTGTAAGGGAACAGATAGAAAATGTAGTTTTTTCTCTATTTGCATGGGTAGAGGGTGTTTTTACTTTTGAAGTCCAGAATACAATCGAAACCGTTGATGGCACGAAGCTTGATCCACTGCAATTCATGCTGGACCAAGGGTTAAATCCACAGTTTCTTGCTATGGAAGGCACCAGAATATTAGACGAAAAACGCCATGCTGCTGAAATGGGATACTCTGGAGAAAAATCACCTGAGAACCATTCAGATTTTGAATTTGATCTGGTAGATGTTCCGGAATATCCGCTTGAGTCACTACTCGAGACCAGGCAGACTGTAATCATTGTCGATGATGACGGTCCAACACTGCGGGCTATGACTGAAGGACTTACTGGAAAAGGTTTTGTAGTTCATGCTATGACACGCAGCGAAGATACGCTGATCAATGTTGATGTGCTGCACAGGAGCGGTGAACGACCTGTGGTTATCATCGATATGATCATGCCCAAAATGGACGGATCCGGCGTACTTGGTGGGGTTGAACTTCTAGAACTCCTACATAATAACTTTAAAGATTTAAAGCTGATTATCATGACGGATTATCATCACGCTGAGGCGGAAAAGAAGATCCATGAACTCGGGTGCCTTTTTGTTATGAAGCCTCGTAGAATAGAAATTGACACTACGACTATCATGGACTCTTTTATTTCCAGGATTGTACATGATATTCGTAAAACGACAGATACTGAAATGTTAGGCGAGTGGCAGAATCGTTTCGACCTTGGTGACGAACTTCGCATTGAGATGGGAGAAGATGATGACATGCCACACGCCTTAGAATTCCCGCAGCAGAGTGGAGGTTTATCACTACTGCGCGGTATGCTCGAAGAGTTGAACAACCCTGATCTGCAAGGTGGTGTATTATTATTGGTACTGCGATTCGCTTCTGAATTTGTCAACAGGGCTATTATTTTCACCTTGAATAACCAGGTCATTTCCGGGTTCGGACAATTTGGCATTACCGGCGGTACAATCAGTGGTGATGAAAGGGTACGAGCAATTCATTTTCCTTCTGAAACCGGTTCAATGTTCGACGAACCGCTTAGAACTGGACAATCGCTCACCTTCTCGCCCCTCAATACTGCAATGGATTCCCACATTTTTGAACAACTGGGTGGTGAAATTCCAACAGAGGTTTTTATTGGGCTACTGATCAGCCAGTCTCGTGTCATCGGGTTTCTCTACGGAGATAACCTACCGAATAAGCAGTCTATTGGTGATGTTGAACCGCTGTCGATTTTTCTTTCACAGGCGGGTATAACAATCGAGAAGTCGTTACTAGAACGTCAACTTAATGAGAGGTTAACCCCGTGAGTACCAAGACAATTTTGATTGCCGATGATTCGGCAACCATGCGAGCCATGTTGGTTGCCACTGTTGAAGAACTTGGTGATTATCATGTAGTTGAGGCCTCAAGCGGTTTTGAGGCGTTGCGACTACTTCCAAGGGATCATGTTGACCTCATCCTTACTGATATAAATATGCCTGATATCAATGGGCTAGAATTGATAAGTTATTTGCGTAACAATCCGAATTATAAAAACATTCCAGTTTTTATAATTTCTACTGAGAGTAGTGCCAAAGATATCGAAAAAGGCAAAAAACTCGGAGCCGATGAATACGTAATCAAGCCGTTTTCCCCGTTAACTCTTCAGCGACTAATTAATCAGTACTTGAATAAGACGGTGTAACTATCTGCCTTATAGTATTTATGTTTTAACTAAATACATCCTGTAACGCGCATGCCTGCCTATAAGTGGGTTGGGGTACATTGTAATGAGTGAACATAGCACTACACATTCTAAAGCCGTTCAAGATTTTCTTGCTGAAGCGGAAGAGATTATCGAACAGCTTAGCTCTGAGTTATCAGACCTATCTGATATGGCTGAAAGTGGTGAATTAAACCCGGATGTACTTAACTCTATTTTCAGGGGAGCCCATTCACTTAAGGGCCTGGCCGGGATGTTTAACTTTAATTACGTGGCCGAGCTTTCGCACAATATGGAAAACCTGCTTGACTGGTTAAGGCTTGGCAAGCTGAATCTTACTCAACAGCTTGTGGCTGTTTTGTTTGATGCTCATGAACTGCTAAGCTCCCTTATTAGAATTCTTGCTTCAGGCGAGGATTTGGATATGTCGCAGGACATTGCAGCATGTGTATCCAAAATCAATGGTTGCCTGGCCCCACCGGAAAAACAAAGCGGTGCATCACCTCTTGAAGCCATTGGATTACCGGCTCATGTACTAAACGCTCTGACAGAGTATGAAGAGCATCGTTTAAAAGACAATCTGGCCAAAGGCAGGACTATATTCAATGTCCATACCTCCTTTGATTTGACCATATTTGATACAGAATTATCGTCCGTCACGGATATGTTGAAAGGGTGCGGTGAAGTTATAAGCACATTGCCGAGTGTTGGTGCAAACCTTGAAACTAATATAGATTTTGAAATTCTTTTTGGCTCTGTATGCTCCATTGATGAGTTAAAGGCCGCCGTGGAGCGAGAAAGTGTCACTGTAACTGAATTCGGATCAAGTGATGGATTGGTAGACCATATTGCTACCAGTATGGTTGAAAAAACCGGTAGGGCGGCGTTGCAGGAATTAGAAGAAGACGCTACATCGCAGACAATCGCATCGATTCCAGTATCAGAGGACGCGGCTCTCAGTGCTAAAAGCATGAGCCGGACCGTTCGGGTTGATATCGGCAAGCTTGATGAATTAATGAATATTGTCGGTGAACTCGTTCTTGCTAATTCTACCATTGCCGGCGTTACTACGCGGATGCGCAACGAAGGCTACTCACGACTGGCAATTGATCTGGGTAAGGCTGCTAAAGGACTTGAACGTAAACTTTCTGATCTCCAGAAGGGGGTCATGGAGATCCGGATGATTCCTATCGGACAGTTATATGAAAAAATGTCGCGCATTGTCCGGAAAATATCCAGAGAGCAGGGAAAACGAGTAGAGCTTAAATTCTTCGGAGCAGATACCGAACTTGATAAGTTGATTGTTGAAGATATATCCGATCCGATGATGCATATTATTCGTAATGCCATCGATCACGGCATAGAGTCAAGGGACGTTCGAACTGCTCAGGGAAAAAATGAAAGGGGTACCATCTCGATTTCTTCGTATCAGAAAGGAAATCACGTTGTTATTGAAATTGAAGATGACGGCGGCGGCATTGATATCGAAAAGGTAAAAAACAAAGCGAAGCAAAAAGGTCTTATTAACGACATAAGTACATTGACTGATCGTGACGCTATTGACTTGATTTTTCTGCCTGGCCTCTCCACCAATGACACTATCAGCGAGGTTTCAGGCCGGGGTGTCGGTATGGATGTTGTAAAAAACAACATTACCGCAATTTCCGGAATGGTAGATATTGAGACTCGGAAGGGGGAGGGGAGCCGCTTCGTAATAACTCTACCGATCACACTGGCTATAATCAAGGCCTTAATAATCACCTGTAGCGGCAGAACGTATGCAATGCCGATCACATCTGTTCTTGAATCACTGCTGATGTCAAATAAGGATATTATGACAGTTGAACGAAGGGAGGTTGTGCAACTCCGCGAGGCAACTCTACCGTTACTGAGACTTAATCATTACTTTGATATTCATCGCAGCGATGAACCGCCAAAGGAATTTTATGTGGTTGTTGTCGGTGTTGCAGAAAAACGTCTCGGCATTGTAGTTGATGACCTCGTCTGCCAGCAGGATATCGTAATCAAACCGCTTGGTGAATCATTCAAACGTTTCCGTGGTGTTTCCGGTGCCGCAGACCTAGGCGACCAGCGCACAATTCTTGTGCTGGATGTTGGCGGAATAATCAATGAAACAATGCGCTCGGGGAACTGATATCCATGTATAAACACTATTTCGGATTTAAGGAAAAACCCTTCAGTAAAACCCCTGATCCAAGATTTTTGTTTTTAAGTCACGGACACGAGGAGGCACTGGCCAGATTGGAGTTCGTCGTTGAAGAGCGGGAACTTGCTGTACTAACTGGTGAAATCGGTTGCGGAAAAACTACACTATCTCGAGCGTTGATGGACAGACTTGGGTCACGATTTCGTTTTTGTTATATTATTAATCCGCGATTGAATGCCTTTGAATTTCTTCGAACTATTGCCAGAATCCTTGAAGTTGAACAACCGGCGGACGCTAAAGACACCTTGATAGATCAGATACACACCGCCATATACAACCTGAATCAAAGAGATATCTGTCCGGTTTTAGTGATTGACGAGGCGCAGATGATTACGGATGCAGAAGTATTTGATGAGATCAGACTTCTGACTAACTTTCAGTTGGACGACCGGAATCTGCTTGGCGTTATTATTATGGGACAACCTGAATTGCGCCCGATGATGGCGTCAAGTCGTTTTGAACCTCTGCGGCAGAGAATTTCTCTTCACTACCATCTGAAACCTTTGTTGCTTGATGAAATAATGGAGTATCTTGATTTTCGACTTGAAGCTGCGGGTGGACCATCCGGCTTATTTACACCGGATGCTGTACAACGAATCCATGAACTAAGTGGCGGCGTACCTCGTAAGATCAATTCTATGGCAACAAATGCGCTTCTCGTTGCTTACGGTTGCGATGCTGCTCTGATTGATTCGAACATAATAAATGAAATCAAAGATGAATTGATGATGTAGGCGGTAAATCAGACATGGATCTCGCTAAAATACGAAAAAAATCTTTACTTTTACAGACAGATACTTTTGCAGAGGATTTCTCTTCTGGAATGAATTCCCCGGCGTCTATTAAAAACTCACAGGAAATTATCCACACTCTTCCCGTCCTTTCCGGAGGAGAATTTTTTCAAAAGGAATCTTATTCCGCTCCAGTAGTGTCCACATTGGCGGCACCTTCATTGATTGTGGAAACCAGTGTCAATAGTATGCGCACGCCTCTTGAGGCGATTCTGGCCGGCAGAGTTGCTGCCGGGTGCGATGATGAATCAAGTATAGCTGCAGATGTAACCACTGAATTAATTGCTGAATCCCATCTGGAATTCCTCTGTTTTCGGGTTTATGATGAAATCTATGGTATAAATATCATGGATATAAAAGAAATCATCAAATTAAGAGAGGTTACAGAAGTACCGCGCGCGCCGTTTTTTGTTTTAGGGGTTCTTTCATTACGGGGTACAATAATCCCGGTTATAGATATGCGAATTCGACTTGGCCTTCCCAGCGAAAAATCCACTGGCAAAGAGCGAATTATCGTAATAAAAAACAATAATTCATTCAGTGGACTGCAAGTAGATGAAGTGATCAAGGTTGTGCAGGTACCGTTGAGTGCTGTTGAAGCTGCTCCAAGTATATTGGATGGTATAGACCGTGAATTTATTAGCGGACTTGGTCGTTGTGATGGACGTTTGATAATAATTTTGAATCTGGAAAATATTGCTGACATAAATATGTACTAGGAAGGAGGGATGTCTATGCTAAGAAAAAAAAGAGTTTTAGTCGTTGAGGATGAGGAAAGTCTTCTCAAGCTTGAAACAATCCTACTTACTGTTAAAGGCTTTGAGGTTATTGGTGCTTTTACCGGTAAAATGGCCATAGACAAAATTGGTGTAGAAGAGTTTGATCTAGTACTACTGGACATTATGCTTCCTGATATCGATGGATTTGAAGTGTGCCGACAGATCAGGAAAGATCCCCGCACCGCCACTGTACCGGTAATCATGTTAACCGGGAAGAAATCCCAGGAAGATCATGATAAAGGAGTGTTATGCGGTGCAAATGCCTATCTGGTAAAACCATTCAAATCCGCCATGATTATTGAACAGATTAATAGGCTGATATCTTTATCAGTGGCTGCCTAAGATAAATGGGCTGCGAATTGACTCATATCCAACTTGCTTGTTTCAGTCTTGGCGACAAGCTTTTTGCCGTCGATATTATGAGAATACGCGAGATTCTAGTTTCACAGAAGCTATCACCGCTGCCATGTGCTTCCGCTTTTTTGGATGGTGTTATTACACTCCGCGGTTGTGTTATACCGGTAATGAATATGCGCAAGCGATTCGGAATGCTTATTGCGGCTGATCTATGTGTTGGCAAATTGCTTATTGTCACGCTTGTCAGTCAATTACTGGCACTCGTTGTGGATGATGTGATGGAAGTAATTTCCGTTCCTGTTGCTGAGATAAAACCCCCCATCCAGATAGTAGCGGGGGTGGGAATGGAATTTCTCCATGGCGTATGTTTGTCAAATAGCCGAGTTTTTATGATTCTTGATATTGATTCACTCCTTAGTCAGCCACGAGAGGTCAGGTAATGAATCTTCAGCATATACGAAACGCACTTAAATCTGTTGATGAAGAGATTCGTAGGTCGGCATTGCAATCGTTACCGCATATTCCGTCCCGTGAGGCACAAACCATTTTATTCTCTGCACTTGGTGACGAAAGCTGGCGGGTACGAAAAGAAGCCGTAGATTGTTATCTCAAATCAAAACCTGATTTGGACTCTATAGAAATGTTACTGGAACTACTTCGTAATGAAGACAATGCCGGTTTAAGAAACTCTGCTGCAGAGGCCGTGATTCGCCTTGGGGCAGTATGCGCTCCACCTCTTATAAATATGGTCATGGATCATGATGCTGATGTACGCAAATTTGTTATTGATGTTATGGGAAGTATTGGCGATCTGATTTTTGTTCCGACGCTGGTACAAGCACTACAAGACTCTGAAGTAAATGTAGCCTCAGCCGCTGCTGAACAACTTGGCGTGCTTGGCGAAAGAAGCGCTGCCGTGCCTCTGATGCAGGCTATTCTGACGAGAGAGGAAGTACTGTTTCGCTTTAGTGCGCTGGGGGCTCTCGGGGTATTGGCTCTACCCGGACCGGTACCGGAAACACTAATAAAACTGGCTGAACAGGACATACTCAGAAAAGCCGTTTTCGAATGTTTGGGCACCATTTCTGATCAAAGCACATTTAAACTGTTGCTGGATGGTTTTTCATGCCGACAGAAAAACAGTCGAACTGCTGCTGTTAAGTCACTTTATAAAGTGTTCGAGAGGTCTTCTTCAGCGGCACAATCTGAAATCCGTGAAGCTCTTCAACTGCTTAAAGAAAATGATATCATTTCCGGGCTTCTTGAATTGTTTGACAGCAGGGATGGCGCACTGACTGAAGCGCTGCTATGGATCAGCACTGTGACCAGAGACTCACGTTTTATTCCGCTGCTGATTAGGGCGTATTCTGACGAGCACACTTCAGATGCTGCCCTTTTTGCCTTGAAAAGCTTTGGTCATGAAGCGTTACAGGAAATTATTTCACGTTATTCAACACTTGACGAGATTGGCAGAAGCGGACTCTGTATTTTGATTGCCGAGTGCGGTTATTCAGGCTTTAATGACCTCATCTCTGAAGCTTTGCAGGATTCATCAGCACAGGTCCGTAAAGCTGCAGCATTTGCAGTTGGAAAGCTTGGGCTGGTAACTCTAATTCCCAGTTTGATTTCGCTGATAGACGACAGTGAATCTTACGTATATGCGGAGACTGTTGCCAGCTTACAATCACTTATTTTAATTAGCCGTGTTGCAATTCTGACTGAAGTTGATCAATTTTGTTCGTCAAAAAAGTCCCATCACAGGAAGGCTGCCGCACTATTGCTGGCAGCACTGGGTGAGCAGCATCGTTTGCTGCTGTTGATAAAAGATGAAGACCCTCTTGTTCGTAAAGCGGCTGTTTCAGCTATAGGCACTAACCGTGTAGAAACATCCGGTTCGATGCTTGTGTTGGCACTTACTGATGAGGATCCAGATGTCCGTATCGCCGTCGCCGATGCCCTTGGAAGCTTGCATGACAAGACCACACTTGACGCACTTAACCATGCTATGATTGATGAAGATGTCTGGGTACAATCTGCCGTATTAAAAGCCATTGCCACAATAGATCCGTTTAGAGCCTGGGCCATTATTAGTGATATCCACACCACAGCAGATGGTTTGTTAATGATTACCTGCTTGAAAATTCTTGAGGAAATAGGCGGAGCTAACGCAGAAGATATTATCCGTTGTGCTCTATGTAGCAGCGATAAAGATATTGCACGTCAAGCTGCCAAATCTCTAGACCGCATTTTAGCTACCAATTCAAAATAGGTTGTTCATGTCGTTTTCTTTTTCACAGACTCATAGTATGTCAAATGATGAATTCCTGCTTTTGAGGGATTGTATTTACGCGCACTGCGGAATCTATTTTGATCAGGAATCAAAGTATATACTTGAAAAACGCCTTTCCCACCGTTTAACAGAACTGAATCTCACCTCTTTTTATGACTACTATCATTTTCTTAAATACAATCGGAGTAAAGAACAAGAACTGATGGATATTATGGATGTTCTTACGACTAATGAAACATATTTTTTTCGTGAGTCATTTCAGCTGAAAGCGTTCTCTGACGAGATTATTCCAGAGCTAATAAAAAATAAAACTGCGCGAGGAAGCCGTTCTCTCAGGATATGGAGCGCAGGCTGCTCAACCGGAGAAGAGCCGTACACTATTGCAATGCTGTTAAGTACCATTCCAGAACTATCCGGATGGAACATAGAAATCATTGGCACAGATATCAGCCAAAGGGTGCTGCAGCAGGCGCGGCGTGCCGTATATGGCAAATCATCATTTCGGGCCACTGAAGAGAGTGACCTGCGACGTTTTTTTCATCAGCATGACAATGGTTACAGGGTTAATGATTCCATAAGAGAACTCGTAACAATCAGTCATCTTAACCTTTTTGACACTCATCGCCTGACAATGCTAGGTAAAGTGGATCTTATTTTTTGTCGTAATGTTATAATATACTTTGACCAGGCAGCCAAAAAACGTGTAATTGGATCTTTTCATTCTGCACTTTATGACGGTGGATATCTCCTCCTTGGTCACTCAGAGTCACTAATGAATATCACAACTCTATTCACGCTACGTCACTTCAAAAACGACATGATTTATCAGAAACCTGATCGTTTTTCTACGGGTGGTACTCAGTGAAAAAAATCAGAATAGTTGTTGTTGATGATTCGGCGTACAGTCGTCGTAGCATAACCCGTATGCTTGAAGGTCTTGATTCTGTTGAGGTCGTGGGATACGCTATAAACGGAGAAGAGGGCATTCAAAAAGTTATTGCTCTTAAACCAGATCTGGTCACACTTGATCTGGAAATGCCTAAAATGGACGGATTTACACTGTTGCGTATTCTAACAACCCGTTTTTCACTACCGGTAATTGTTATTAGTGCCCTTAGTGGTGCAGATAAGGTATTTAGGGCTCTTGAATTGGGAGCACTGGACTTTGTGTCTAAACCATCCAGCGGTGCTTCGGTTGATCTCCTTACTATAAAAGAAGACCTGCAAAAAAAAATACTGCAGGTATTTGCACTAAAGCCAGGCATTAACTCACGCACATTCCAGGGGGGGAATTTACCGGACAGAAGCGTTTCATCCGGTCCTGTGACTACTGGAAGGGCAGGGGTTGGAATACATCATGCCATTGATCTTGTTGCAATTGGATCTTCAACCGGTGGGCCGCCCGCTCTGCAACAGATTTTTTCTGCTTTTGAGCAGAAATACCCTTTTTCAATAGTCGTCTCACAGCACATGCCTGCCGGCTTTACCAAGGCATTTGCCGATCGACTGAATCGTTCTTCCCTTTTCGACGTAAAGGAAGCAGAAGATGGCGATCTAGTTCTTCCCGGCAGGATTCTGATAGCTCCAGGAGGGAGAAACATGGTGTTTGAAGTGTGCGGAGGACAGGTGACTGCACGCATCGTAACCCCTTCTGAATCAGATCGCTATGTACCTTCTGTTGATGTCATGCTCCAGTCGTGTGCAGGTATCTACTGCAAACGAGTCGCAGCAGTTATCCTGACCGGTATGGGAAACGATGGCAGCAAGGGAGTACAGATAATAAAGGAGCATGGGGGCTTAGTTATTGCGGAATCAGAGGAAACTGCAATCGTGTACGGTATGCCTCGTGAAGCTGTGGCTACCGGCGTAGTTGATCGTTCAATCCCACTGGATCGTATAGCCTCTGAAATAGTTCAACTAGGTAGATTTTCCTGATTTTATTGATATTTTAGCTCTAACGGGTGATACCTCAATGTACAGATTCCTATTATATATATTGCTTGCTGCTTTTATTGCCCTTCCTGTAGTTGTTACTGCAGATTTCAGGCAGACTCTGCTAATTACATCTCAGAATGCCGGTACAATTCCCTTCAGTCATGAAAATCACCTTAAGAGTCTGAACAATAACTGCTCTGCCTGCCATAATTCAATCTTCCATATCTCACGGAAAAATAATCCTGCCGTAACAATGGCGGAAATGGAAAAAGGAAAATCGTGCGGCGCTTGCCATAACAAGGATAACCCTGGGACACCGCAACTTAAAAACTGCTCGGCATGTCACGCAATTGATGCAGTATCTATAACTATTCCTGACTTTGGGGTTCTGGTCTTCAAACACAGCAAACATCTCGAAATGTACACCTGCACTGATTGTCACACAGCTCTTTTTAAGACAGATCGGAGCAATCCGCACATAAGTATGTTTCAGATGCAACAGGGCAATTCCTGCGGAAGCTGTCATGATGGCAAAAGTGCATTTTCAGTAAAGGGCGATTGTGTTAAATGTCATCAGGTTAGTGAAATCCCTTTGGCTGGCGGTGCGGTGTTCAGCCATAGCGCCCATCTTGAGATGTCATTTGCATGTTCAGATTGTCACAGTAAAATATTTATTCCAGGGTCTAACCGGGTAAGCTATACCATGCTTGATATGGAAGCCGGAAAATCATGTGGAGCCTGCCACAACGCCAAAACTGCATTTTCCGTTAAGGGTGAATGCCAAAAATGTCATAAAAAGGTCATGGAGGTGCGCTTTAAGGCTTTTGATGCAAGATTCAGCCACAATGCCCATCTTAAAATGTTTAAGTGCGATGACTGCCACAGCAGTATTTTTATCGGCGGCACCCGCAGTATCCGTTATACGATGCCGCAAATGGTTCAGGGTAAATCTTGCGGCACTTGTCATGACAGCAAGACCGCATTCGGAGTTGTAGGAAGTTGTGATAAATGCCACCCAACCACCCCTGCTGACGTCAACTTTAAAATTAAAAATGCCGGTTCCGTCATGTTCAGCCACACAAAGCATCGCTCTTTATTTTCCTGTGACCAGTGCCATAATGGTATCGCTTTAGCCGGAGTCACTTCCAAGCGCTTTACTATGAAAGAGATGGACAATGGTGCATCATGTGGGACATGCCATGATGGTAAAACCGCATTCAGCGGCAAATCCTGTAGTAAGTGTCATCCAGTCAAAGAAGTTCAATTTTCTGATGATGCGCGTTTCAGCCATGACAAACATCTCGCCGTGTATTCCTGTGCCGATTGTCATAACCAGCTGTATAATCCTGGGCCTGATAACAAACGCTTTTCCATGGCACAGATGGAGAAGGGAGCTTCGTGCGGTAGTTGCCACGACGGTTCAACTGTTTTCAGCGTAAAGGGTGATTGCAACCTGTGTCACAAATCCACTGTTAATGTCGTCTTTAAGGTCAAGGAAACTGGTGCTACAACATTCAGTCACACAGCTCATACTAGTATATACACCTGTGTAGAGTGCCATAATAAAATTTTCAAAGGCGGAAAAGAGAGCACACGGGTAAATATGGGCGAAATGGAGAAAGGCATTTCGTGTGGTACATGCCACGACGGCAAGAACGCCTTTAGTGTGAAATCAGACTGCCAGAAATGCCATACAGTAAAGCAGATACGTTTTCGTCCCGGCAGTGCAGAATTCAGCCATACCGTGCATATTGCAGCTTACAGCTGCAAAGATTGCCATCCGGATATCTTTATTCCAGGACCTGGTAATAAACGCTATACCATGAGTCAAATGGAACAAGGGAAATCCTGCGGAAGTTGCCACGATGAAAAAACTGCTTTCAGTGTAAAGTCCAACTGCGTGAAGTGCCATCCCGGAACTCCTCGATCAGTTCGTTTTGAACTTTCTCCGAGTACCGGCAATGTTGAGTTCAGCCATAAACCACATACCGACAAAGGTTATACCTGCAATGATTGTCATTATACTGCAATACCATCAGGAACCTCTGATAAGCGCTGGGTTATGAAGGAAATGGATCAGGGTAAATTTTGCGGCAGCTGCCACGGCTTCAGTATGGCGTTCAGCGTGAAGGATCCAACAGCATGTGAACGCTGTCATCAGAAAGAGTCCGACTGGCGTCCGCAACAACTCCAGTAATCTGGACATACAGACATATTCAAGTACGAAAGGAAATTAACGTGGAACATAAGTACTCACCGAAGGATGTAGAGCAGAAATGGCAGGCAATTTGGGATGAACAAAAGACATTCAAGGTCTCGGTAAATAAGGATAAACCTAAATACTACCTTCTGGAAATGTTTCCATATCCATCAGGGCGTATCCATATGGGGCACGTTCGTAACTATTCTATTGGAGATGTTATCGGTAGATTCAAAAGAATGCGTGGATTTAACGTCATGCATCCGATGGGGTGGGATGCTTTTGGAATGCCGGCTGAAAATGCCGCTATCCAGAACAAAAGTCATCCAGCAACCTGGACCTACGAAAATATTGCATACATGAGGAACCAGATCAAGAAGATGGGTTTCTCGTACGATTGGGATCGTGAATTGGCCACCTGTGACATCGACTATTATCGATGGGAACAGAAGATTTTTCTTGAAATGTTTGCCAAAGGGCTGGCCTACAAAAAGACTTCTTATGTCAACTGGTGCCCGAAGTGTGAAACAGTACTGGCAAATGAGCAAGTTGAAGACGGCGGTTGCTGGCGTTGTGATACGGACGTAAATCAGAAAGAGTTGGATCAGTGGTTTTTCCGTATAACCGATTATGCAGAAGAGCTTCTTGAAAATACATATAAACTCCCCGGTTGGCCGGAACGCGTTCTTGTTATGCAACGCAACTGGATTGGCAAGAGTTTCGGCTGTGAAATTGACTTTCCAGTCAAAAACAGTGCCGAACCGATCCGTGTATTCACTACACGTCAAGATACGGTATTCGGTGCAACCTTTATGTCTCTGGCACCTGAACATCCGCGAGCCCTTGAACTTGCGACACCAGATCATAAAGATGAAGTTGTTGCTTTTATTGATAAAATCAGAAAAACTGATCGTATCAAGCGTACCGCCGATGATTTTGAAAAAGAGGGGGTTTTTACCGGCTCTTACTGTAATAATCCAGTAACCGGGGCACTTATGCCAATCTTTCTGGCTAACTTTGTCCTCATGGATTATGGCACTGGTGCCGTAATGGCGGTGCCAACCCACGATCAGCGCGATTTTGAATTTGCAAAAAAATACGACCTGCCACTGAAAGTTGTTATCCAGCCATCCGGAGTTACGCTTGACCCACTCGTCATGAGTGAAGCATATACTGAAGCCGGGATTATGGCAAATTCAGGTCAGTTTGACGGCCTTCAGAGTAACGATGCAAAAGAGGCTATTGCTGACTTCCTTCAAGCTCAAGGTCAGGGGGCCAAAACCGTTAATTTCCGTCTTCGTGACTGGGGTATTTCACGGCAACGCTATTGGGGAAACCCGATACCGGTTATCTATTGTGATATATGCGGCGTTGTACCTGTACCGGAACAGGATTTACCGGTAGTACTTCCAAAAGACGTTGCCTTCAGCGGTGAAGGCGGCAGTCCGCTTGCCCAAATGGAGTCTTTTGTAAGCTGTACCTGTCCACTTTGCGGAATGGTTGCCCGCCGTGAGACTGATACTATGGATACCTTTGTTCAATCATCCTGGTATTTCCTCCGCTACTGCTGCCCTGACTTTAAGGACGGCATACTCGATCGTGAATCAGCTGACCACTGGATGTCGGTTGACCAATATATCGGGGGTATAGAACATGCCGTATTACACCTGTTGTATGCACGCTTCTTTACAAAAGTTTTGCGGGATCTTGGCCATACCTCTGCAGATGAACCATTTACCAACCTCCTGACACAGGGCATGGTCATTAAAGACGGCGCAAAAATGAGTAAGTCAAAAGGTAATGTTGTAGATCCTGATGCCTTAATCACAAAGTACGGAGCAGATACAGCCCGTCTGTTTTCGCTTTTTGCCGCACCGCCGGAAAAAGACCTGGACTGGAATGACCAGGGAGTAGAAGGTTCTTTCCGCTTCCTGAACCGTATCTGGAAGCTAGTCCATGACCGCTTGACAATGATACAGAACGCCGGCCTGCCGGATCTCGACTTGTTGACGGCAGAAGAGCGCAATCTGCGAAGATCCGTACATAAAACAATCCGCAAAGTAACCGAAGATCTTGAGGAGCGTTTCCATTTCAATACAGCGATTGCTTCAGTAATGGAACTGCTTAATATCCTTCAACCGGCTGAATATTCGTCGGCGCAGTTCCCGGCTGTTATGAAAGAAGCTCTCCAGAATGTTATTATTCTGATATCCCCTTTTGTTCCTCATATGGCAGAGGAACTTTGGCAGCGCCTCGGCAACTTTACTCCATTGACACAAACGGCCTGGCCTGATTATGACCAGAGTGCTGTAATCGATGAAGAGCTTCTGGTTGTGGTGCAGGTTAATGGTAAATTACGTTCCAAAATAACTGTTGCAGCCGGTACCGGAGAGGAAGAGGTTAAAGCACTCGCCTTGGCAGATGAAAAAATTGCACAGTTCATCTTAGGTATGACAGTCCGCAAAGTTATTTGTGTCCAGGGCAAGCTTGTCAATATTGTGGTGGGGTAAGGGTATGTCCGTGTCAGTGTTAGTACGGTGTTTGTTGCTTGCGCTGCTGCTGAATATTGTCGCTGGTTGCGGATATCACCTGACAAATTCCCAGGCCCAACGCCTTGGAGTCGCCCAGAAAATATGGGTACCTTTTTTCAGTAACGAGAGCATCAGTCCGACGGCACAGACTGTTCTGCGCCGTGCATTTTATGATGAACTCCACTCGCTGCGCGGTATGATTCCAGCAGACAGTGAAAGCAGAGCTGATCTCACGATGAAGGCACGTATTACTTCCTATTCGAGTCAGGCTGTTTCATATACAGCTCTTGACCAAGCCCGAGAGTTTAAGCTGTCATTGGAAGTTGAACTTGAGATCAGTAAATCTGGGCAGCTGGTACCAATCTGGAAAGGTAAAATTAATGCTTTAAAACAATATCCAGCTAGCAGAGATCTTGCTCTGCAGCGCAATGCTGAAGAACAGGCTCTTGATGCCGTAGCCCGTATTATTTCTCATAAATTTATCTCTGCAGTGGAAGAGTCTTATTAACAATGACATCTCAGGAATTTGAAATATCTCTGAAAAAAGGTTCCATACCAACAGTCTGCTTTCTTTATGGAGAGGAGCAGTTTCTGGTAGAGCGGGCGGTCAATACGCTGCTTAAAATTGCGATTGATCCTTCACTCAAAGACTTTAATTTCAATGTTTTTTTTGGAAATGAATCTAAAGGTGTCGACATTATAGATTCAGCCCAAACCCTGCCGATGTTTTCTGAGCGGCGCGCTGTTCTGGTTAAGCGTGCAGAACAGTTAAAAGCTGATGCCCTTGAAACTATGCTGCCCTATATCCAAAATCCAGCGCCCGGTACCTGTCTGCTATTGACTGGTACCAAAATTGATCAACGCAAAAAGTTTTTTCTGGAATTAAAAAAACATGGCGTTATCGTTGAATACAAAAGGTTATATGACAACAAACTGTCAGGTTTTATTCAAAGTGAATCAGTAGCTCAAGGAAAACCTATTGAGACTGCAGCAGCTGAACTATTATCGGCGCTTATCGGCAACAACCTGCAGGAATTGAGTTCTCAGATTGAAAAACTTGTAGTTTATGCCGGACCAAAACAACGCATAACAGTTGACGATGTACGAGTCATGGCTAGCAACAGTAAGGCATTCACAGCCTTCGAACTGGCAAAATTCCTCGGTATGCGTGATGTACCAAATTCAATCAGGAGTCTTGACGCACTGTTTCTGAATGGTGAGGAGGCTCCGATGATTCTCGGCGCTATGGCTCGTCATTTTCGGCAATTATGGCGCGTTAGAGAACTGCTTGATAAAAAGATATCTCAGGCTGATATTGGCAGGGATCTATCAATAAATTCATTTTTTCTTGGGGAGATTGTCATGCAGTCCAATAATTTTCCAAGAAGAGAAATGAAGCGTATTTTTGAAGAACTTTACCGGTGTGATGTTTCGTCTAAAACTGGAGGGCAGCCATATACACTTCTGCACGGCTTATCCATGGGGATCTGTACCGGTGGGTGGTAACTAGCGGATTGTGAAATCTCCACTACGCAAAAAGGGGGCGTGCCGTAAGCAGCCCCCTTTTTGCGTAGTGAATAAAATACTAACCGAGCGTATTTACAAGTTTTGTCAAACGAGACACGTTACGGGAAGCTGTCGAACTGTGAATGACACCTTTGGTTGCAGTAGCATCAATAACAGGAATAGCAATCTTAAGCGCTGCAACTGCGGCATCCTTGTCTTTTGCTTCTACCGCTTCACGAACACGCTTGATATATGTTTTCAGCGTCGATGAAACATGACGATTACGTGCAGTTTTCTTTGCACTCTGCTTGATCCTCTTGATAGCCGACTTATGATGTGCCAAACTGCACCTCCAAAAATTTTCTTGAGTATGTAACAAAATTCAAGCTGATTTTATAGCACTATATTCCACATCATGTCAAGGGAATTGTATTTCATAAGCAATTAGAAATGATACGCCTGTTACGTTTTTGAATATGTAACTCACTACTTCTTGTAGAATTCAAATGCATGATTTCTGTTGAAACAGATATTTTCGTACTGTATAAGTTTGATAGTTTCTAACGTAAAAACACCATTTTTATCAAGTTGCGCACACAGTATTCCATACCGCTCTGTAATCGGCCATTTAATGACAAGTAACACAATTCTCAATTTAAAATCAAAGCTTAGGCTTTTCGTAATAATTACTATTATTGCGGTAATTACCCTTTCAACCTGGGAAATCTATACTGGACGAAGTGAAATTATTGAGCTGGCAGAACGGCAATCAGCTGATTATGCAAGGGCACTGGCAGAGCACACCGACAGTGCTTTTGCCGAAGCAGACGGCGTGCTACGCGAAGTTATTCACGATATCTCACTTAAAAACAAATTTGAACAGACTGACCCGCTAATCCTGTATCAGGATTTAAAGCGCCAGCATGAAAACCCACAACAGGTCGGGGCGCTGTTTTTGGTGGATAAAAAGGGTGTGATGTTTAGTAATACGCAGGAATATCCTCCCCGTAAAATATTAGTTGCTGATCGTGACTATTTTAAAATATATCTGGATAACCCGGATATTGGTTTTACCATAGGAAAGCCGGTAATGAGCCGCCTGGTGAATCGTTGGCGATTTAACCTCATGAGACCGATCAATCAACCAGGTAAACCTTTTAACGGTTTGATCGCAGCGGGTTTTGAAGTTGATTATTTCAAGCGTTTTTTTACTCAAGCCAGTCTTGGACCACGTGGAAGAATTTTATTGGTTCGTGAAGACGGAGTACCACTGGTCGTTCAACCTTACACTGATAATGCTTACGAATCAGATTTTAGGACAACCAAGCTTTTTAAAGGCATAAAGAGCAATAAGCCGTATGGTACTTATCACACTTCCAGCAGCGTATTAGACAAAGCCAATCGCATAATTTCCTATAACCAACTCACCCGCTTTCCGGTTGTAGCAATCGTATCGCTTAATGAAGAGGACATTCTCCAACCTTGGATCCACAAAGCCTCCATTCAGTCTTCGCTTACATTTGCCTTGTGTATTCTTATAGTAACGCTGACCCGCATAATGTTTCGCCATCTAGACAAACTCCAGACTTTGCAGACAGAGTTGGATGATCGCTCTAAGCTGCTTGCAGCGTCAGTAAATGAGCAGCGAATCATACTTAATAATGTTTCAGTCGGTATCGGATTCGTTAAAAATGATAAGGTCCAGTGGTCTAATGTTTGTCATGATAAAATGTTTGGTTATGAGGCTGGACAAGCCCGCGGAATGAGTACGAACAGTTTTTACTCTGAAGAGGCTGTATGCCCGAATTTCGGCACCGGTGGAAGGGTATATTCGACTGAAGTGACTTTGAAAAAGATAGATGGCACTTTGTTTCCGTGTATCCTTGTCATTCAGGCTATTGACTCTGAAAAGCCTGAAGATGGTTCAATTTGGGTTATTCAAGACATAAGTGATTTTAAGCGATCTGAATCAGAGAGAATGAATCTACTAGAACAGGTCCAGCATGCCCGTAACCTTGAAAATATAGGCACATTGGCAGGCGGAGTAGCTCACGATTTCAACAATCTACTAATGGTTATACAAGGCTCCGCAGATTTGGCAAAAATGAGGCTTGAATTATTTTCACCAGTACAACAATATCTTGTAAAAATAACTCAGGCAACACAAAAAGCGGCTGAATTATGCCAGAAGATGCTTGCTTATTCTGGCAAAGGATTTTACCACTTTGAAAAGATACATGTGCAAGCGCTCCTTGATCCTGTCTTACCTCAGATCAAAGATCTTCTCTCGCAGACTCATATTGATCTAAAGTTAAGCATACCGGATGAGCTGCCATTAATAAAAGCTGATGCGAGACAACTGAGACAAGCCGTTATAAATGTCATAAATAATGCTGTGGAAGCTATTGGAGATCATAACGGGTCGATATTAGTTTCGGGGTATTGTGAGACGACTGCCGGCGGAAAATTGGTTGTTCTGGAAGTAGTAGATACCGGTTGCGGAATGGATGAGGTGACAGTACAAAGGGTATTTGATCCGTTTTTTAGTACTAAATTTACCGGACGCGGCCTTAATATGTCAGCTGTTTCAGGTGTTGTGAAGGCACTAAAAGGTACAATCAGTATAAAGAGCCAGCTCGGAAAAGGTACAACTGTGCAGTTTGCTATTCCAGCCTATTCGGATCATAAAATGGCTGCTTTTATAGATAACGATCGTCCTGCTTGGCTGCCACTGGCTGGAAAACCGACTGTTATCTTTGTTGATATTGAGCATTCAATTAGAGAAATGACCGCATCTCTTCTTGAAACTCTTGGATATGCCGTCATTACAGCAGAAAGTGTTACTGAGGCTTTGCTGCTTTATAAAGAGTTTGTAAATCAGGTAGATATACTATTCATTGACGTCACCCTGTGGGAAATGAATGGTACTGAATTGCTAAATGAGCTCCGCCTGAAATGGGCAAAAGTGCCGGTACTGCTTACTAGCGAATATACATTGGAGAACGTCTCCTCAATAATTGGAAAAGAGGATCCGACAGTGTTTTTCATTCAAAAACCATATACCATTGAAAGCTTAAATAGTGCTCTGATAGAGGTGTTGTCTGCAGGGTAGATAGATTTATTTGAAGCGTTACCATGAAAAAGGAATTACTGTAATGAACAGCAATGAAGTCGAAAGGCTTGTCAACTAACTGCTTTCAGAAAGAGTCAATATATTATTGTTCTAAAAGTTTTTTTAGTTAATTACAAATTCAACAAAACGACTTGGATTTTTTACAACTAAACCTTCAATCATCTTTTCTTATTCGAACCACCTGACT
Organism: uncultured Geobacteraceae bacterium; assembly: GCA_903875605.1. Taxonomy (GTDB): domain Bacteria; phylum Desulfobacterota; class Desulfuromonadia; order Geobacterales; family Pseudopelobacteraceae; genus JACRCG01. The sequence continues at coordinate 44,820 of CAIQWT010000071.1, forward strand.
GACTCCCGGCATAGTTTCAATTTCATGATCATTTAAGGTTCCGGTATCACCTATCACGCCTATGATAGTACGATTCGCTCCGGTAGACTGATGAATATCAAAATCACGGGTTATTAAATATTCCTTTATTGAATCCAATGATACTTCTTCGGCATGTGTTTTCATAATTATCAACATATTATATAAGCTCCCTTAAATGTCTTCCTTATGTGACATTATGCGTTCCAGGCGACGCGACTCGTCGACAACCCGCTCAAACATCCTGACTATAGCTTCGTCATCAAGAGGGCCGGGATTGTCCTCTTTCATGCGGTTAAAAATTCGTTTTTCACGGGTCGGGTCAAATACCGGTAAATTTAACTCCTTCTTGGCATGACCGATCTCAAGCGCCAACCTGGCACGTTCATTAAAGATTCGCAGCAACACATCATCCAATAGGTCTATTCGTTTACGAATTTCATTGATATCCACTTACGCAGCTCCTTTTAAAAGCGTTTCTTGACGAAACTATCTTTTTTCCCATCGACTTCGTCAAGAAAAGTGTAATCCAAATTATAATGAAGTCCACGTGATTCCTTGCGCTTTTGCGCACAGCTCACTATCAATTCTGCCACGGTGGCTATGTTGCGCAATTCTATCAAATCGGAAGTTACGTTAAAATCCCAATAATACTCTTCAATTTCTCCCTGAATCAGTTTTATGCGGTTCATGGCACGTGCCAGGCGCTTATCCGATCTAACAATACCAACATAATTCCACATAGTTCTACGTATTTCATCCCAATTTTGTGAAACAACAACCATTTCATCACTGTTGGTGGCAGTGCCAGAATCCCAAACTGGAATGTCACGATGATCACTTGGAAGAGATGTGATACATACGCTGGAATGACGGTATGCTCGCCCGGCATAAACGGCCGCCTCCAATAGCGAATTACTAGCCAGTCGGTTTGCTCCGTGCAGACCGGTGAATGCTGTTTCACCAATGGCATAAAGACCGGGAATGTCTGTTTCAGCGTCAGAGTTTACCGACACGCCACCACACAGGTAGTGAGCTGCAGGAACAACAGGCAACCAATCCTTAGTCATATCCAGGCCAAATTCCATACATGTCTGGTATATATTTGGAAAGCGATTACGGACAACATCAGGCGATTCGTGAGTAATATCTAGGAAGGCACAGTCATCGCCACTGGTCTTCATCTCGTTATCTATGGCGCGGGCAACAATATCACGGGGAGCAAGGTCTTTTAACTTATGATATTTTTCCATAAAAGCAGTTCCATCGCGGCGTCGCAGAATTGCTCCCTCGCCTCGAACCGCCTCGGAAATTAGAAATGATTTGGCTAGCGGATGGTACAAAGTCGTAGGGTGAAACTGCATGAATTCCATATTTGCAATCGTGGCACCGGCTCTGTAAGCCATGGCCACTCCATCCCCTGAGGCTACATCAGGGTTGCAGGTGTACAGATAGACTTTGCCTGCTCCACCACTGGCTAATAGAGTAATCTTGGAACTGAAAGTCACAACTGTATTATTTGGAATATCCAGTACATAGGCACCTAGACACCGGTTTAGTTCCAGCTTGCGGCGTTCAATTTTTGCAGAAGTGATCAGATCAATTGCGATATGGTTTTCATGAATAGTAATTGAAGGGTGCTGGCGAACGGCTTCTACTAAAGCCCGTTCAATTTCTCGTCCTGTGATGTCCTCGGCGTGCAGGATACGACGGGCGCTGTGGCCTCCTTCACGAGTCAGATCATAAGTTTCGCCACTAGTAGTAAATTTCACACCCCAATCGATCAGGTTGCGTATGGTCTGAGGTCCCTCCTCTACAACCATGCGCACAACATCTTCATGGCAGATTCCGGCTCCTGCTACAAGAGTATCTTCTATATGGGCATCAAAAGAGTCTTCAGCAGAATAAACAGAAGCGATTCCGCCTTGAGCGTATTTAGTGGCTGATTCTGATATATCGCGCTTGGTCACAATGGCTACACTGCCATGATTTGCTGCCTGGAGGGCGAAGGAAAGGCCGGCAATACCACTGCCTATAACAAGGAAATCGGTTTCAATGCGCATATTAGTAAATCCTTCCGGAAAAGGTAGCATTACATTACAGGATGCGGATTATCGTACTCGACGCTGCATTTTGTCAAGTAGAGAGGGGTGGTAATCAATATTTGTATAAATATTTGATCTAAATAAAATATTGGGTGCATTCTACTGCACTTTTCAAACAAATTGCATTATCACGGCATTTTTAGTATAGTCCCGCGCTGTTATTTATAACTCGGTTTGCTATAAGGAACACACTGATGAAAACAATTCTTTCGGGTAACGAAGCTATTGCCCGTGGCGCGTATGAAGCGGGTTGCCTCGTAGCTTGTGCTTATCCCGGCACGCCTTCAACTGAAATTCTTGAAAACACTATCAAGTACAAAGAAATAGATTCTTCCTGGGCACCCAATGAAAAAGTGGCGCTCGAGGTTGCAATAGGTGCTTCTTTCGGCGGCGGACGTGCTCTCTGCACGATGAAACATGTCGGTGTGAATGTGGCGGCTGATCCGCTTTTTACACTTTCGTATACCGGAGTAAGAGGTGGCCTTGTTCTGGTAGTTGCAGACGACCCGGAAATGCACTCTTCCCAAAACGAGCAGGACAGCCGCAACTATGCCAAATTCGCAAAGGTTCCGATGCTGGAACCATCAGATTCGCGAGAATGCAAAGAATTCACACAACTGGCCTTTGAACTCTCCGAACAATATGATGCTCCGGTCATGCTCAGAAGCAGC
>CAIQWT010000072.1 GCA_903875605.1 uncultured Geobacteraceae bacterium
CTGCAGGTTGAAGTAATTTAAACGACAACAAGAGCCTGGCTGTTAAGCGACAGCATCGTTGGTTTGAAACATGACTCACGTCAGAACATGAATCGTCTCATGCTGATATTCTGCAGCAGGCCGATCCCGACCATGGAAGTGCTCGGTCAGTTCCTCTCTGCGAAGATGGAGGAATGCAGCCATTAAAGTCGCACGCAAATGAACTGTGTGGCGTCGCAATTCGAACGGTTCCTCGACGGCAGCCCTCTTGGCGTAACGCTCTATAAGTTTTAGAGAGGCTGACTTAAAAATAATGTCAGGCAGCCCTATTTCTCTGACGGTTAATAGCCGGGCAACGGCCCCTTGAACACTTTCTAAGCCAGCTTTACCAGGATTGCTCTTGAGGGTTTGCCAGGCTGTCCACTCCGTTTCTTCTCCTACCGAGTATTGAAGTTGGAGAAGGGCATCCAGGCGTTGCAGTGTTGTGAAATTTAGATTATGGACAAGGGTCTCGCAGAAGTCGGACTCGTGTTCCTGAAATGCGGATTGAATCAATCTGTTCGTGTGGTCTGCTGCGGGTAGTTCTATCCGGAGTTCACGACATTTCTGCGCGAGGGCTTCTCGCACGCTGTCCGCCCGATTTACCTGAGGGATAATTTCCTCAACAAGCCAGCGTCTAAAATTCTCCAAAGCAGAAAGCGTTACTTCTCGGAATCCACACCATTCACGAATATCTGCACGGTATCGTTTAATGGTCCGCCCTTCCCAATTTAGGGCATGCCATGCTTCGATGGGAACTCCGATTTGCGCAGCAATGCTGGCAACAAATCCAATACGCTCAATACGACATGGGCTATTTTGTAAATTGAAAAAACGAAGGAAACTCATTCCTAACTTTAAACAGCGCCGGTCGGCGAAAAATGCTCCCGCCGACCGGTCAAATATCTGTCAACCCAAATAATACACTTGATCATTATACGCTTAGGACGTATATTGCAACCATGCACACATTTATAGAATTGCATCCATTTGCAACTGTTCGCGACAAGTATCTGAATGACGACGAATTCGCGGCTTTTCAGCTTTATCTGACCGAATAACCCTGAAGTTGGAGATGTAATTTCCCGTTCAGGCGGTTGCCGTAAGCTGAGATGGTCAATTGAGGGACGTGGAAAGAGAGGTGGAGTAAGAATCATCTACTTCCTGAGTCTCAATTCAGGACAAATAGTGTTGGTTACAATGTACGCAAAGAATGTGCAGGATAATATTGACCCCAACCTGCTAAAACGCCTTAAGGAGGGTTTTGAAAATGGCTAAATTATCTGAAATTGAATTGGCTGAATGGGAAAATAAGCGTGATTTGAATGCAGAACTAATGCAGACTTTACAGGATATGAAACGGGGAGAATGGGCTAGAAAAACAGAATTTACACCACAGCCGAATGGATCAATTCGTCGTGTAATTTTGAGACGTGACGGAACAATTGAAAAAGATGAAATCATTGCAGCAGAAAAAGCACAAGTCGCAGCTGCAAGAGCTGCAACAGGCTTATCGCAAGCACCATTTGCAAGGCTTTTGGGTGTTTCAGTACGAACTCTTCAAGAGTGGGAGCAAGGCAGGAAAATGCCATCAGGAGCGGCTGCTACGTTACTAAAAGTGGCTACGCGGCATCCAGAAGTTTTACAGGAGTTAGCAGCGTAACCTGAATCATCAAATGCCATGAAGAACAGAATCAGCCCTGCCCATCCGCCATGAATTATAATTCCACTGCGAAAAAACAAATTTCCAACCAGAAAGTTAGACCCGCCCAAAAAATCGGCGGGTCAACTTCATGCCCGTTGAACAGAAAGAGAAAGACTCCTTATTTCTGTTTGACTGTGAGGCGCGGAGTCGTAATAACATGGAGGATATTAGATGAAGAAATTCGTAATCGTTGGTCTGGTCTGTTTTGCACTATCAGTAGCGACAGCATTTGCAGCGGAGCCCCCCCAACAAATGATGACAGAGGTAATCAATACATCACTTGGTGCTTCATACGGTGAATTTGGGGAACTTGTTGATTGTGTTAAAGGTATGGGAAATAAACTTAGCTGGGAAAAGATAACGAATGGTTGGATTATGAAGACCCAAAATACGGATGTTATGACGAAAAAAACAAATAAAGGCTCTTGGATGTTTGTTCATGATGCGTCTGAGGATCAAATAAATAAGTTGTATTTCAAGAGACTAATTATTAACGGCACAGAATTTAATCCAAGAACTATACTTGATTCCTCGCAATTTGTATCTTGTTGGAAGAAAGAAAATGCAGCCGCAGAAAAGGAAGCAAAAGTAGCAAAGGCCAAAGCTGAAAATGAACAACAACTTTTGGAGAAAGCCCAAGAGGGGGAGCGGCTTGATCAAATTCGTCAAGAGAAAGATCAAGAATTAGAAGAAATTTCAAAAACCAAACGCAAAATAGAATCAGGCGAAAGAATCAGAAAGGCTGAAAGTAAAGCCAGAGAAGAAGCCGACCTGAAACGCAAAGAGTTGAAACAAGAAAAAGAATCATCAGAATTGAAGCGTATTGCAGGCCATTATGAAAACCAACAAGGAAAAGGGCAGGTTTTGGGGACATTAGATGTCACTTTGAAAGAAGGCAAAACTATAAAATTTAATCTTTATAACAAGCTAGGGTACGCTGCCTGTAAAATAGAGGGTGAAGAAGCCCAGTTAGAATACGATGAGCGTGGCGGGTTCAAGGCCGTCTTTGGTGAGGCACCGAAGGGTAGAGTTAAAAAGAACGATGACAGTTGTTTTATCGAGATGGAGTTCAAGGAGACAAGTAAATCTGTAAAGGAGATAAAAGGCTTCAATTTCAACGTAGATGTTAAGTCAAAAGGTTGCAAGCAGTTCTGTGAGCGTGGAGGTACTTTTATGGGTAACTTCTGGCAGGTGTCTGAAGAATCAAAATTATAATCTCACCACCCCTTGTATACAGGGTAAGTTGAGCCGGAATGGTACTTGGAACCGCAGGAAAAACGGCTCCAAGCACTTTCAAAGCATCAGGCGGCGAGTAGTTGTTTTATAACTTCCGGTTTCTTAATGGCAATGGTAATAAGAGACTTAGCCGCACCTGATGGAGTGCGCCGCCCTTGCTCCCATTCCTGAAGGGTTCGGAGCGACACTCCAAGCATTTTGGCAAACTCGTTCTGCGAGAGAGCAATCCTGAGACGAGCTGAGGCAAGCGGTGAAACTTCCATTGTGGAAACTCGCCCAACCCGACCGGCCTTGATGTCTCGCACGGCTTGGAGCAATTCCTCGCCGATGTTACGTTTTGCATCACGTTCGAGCAGTTTTTTTTCATCGAGTGGCATTTTCCATCTCCTCTTTAAGGGTTTTGAGAATGTGGCCGGGAATGCTGTCAACGGCACTCTTGGCATAAATCAGAAGTAGCCAGATTTCTCCTGCTTCTGTGCGAGCGAAATAAAGAACTCTGACACCGCCGCTTTTTCCAGTTCCACGGCGACTCCAGCGCACCTTTCTAACCCCTCCAGAACCACGTACCACAGCGCCCGTATCTGGATTGGTGGCAAGAAATTTCTGAAAAACCCCGTACTCGTCGTCAGTCAGGTAATCAAGAACATTCTTTGAAAATAAAGGTGATTCGACGAAAGTGACCATGAGCTGATTATACGGCAATGACGTATAAAGTCAACCGGCAAAAATAATATAAAACAAAATCAGGTAAAAACGGAGTAGAGGCTGTAACGATCAGAGCGAAAAGGACAATGTCCAACAAGGCTTACGACCCGCCCTAAAACCCGGCAGGTCAAAGCCATGCCCGTTGGACCAGGAATGAATTGCGGCAAGAAAGACCAGTCACACCAATAAACGAACAACGCACCGCAACCAAAATCCATACCGAAACATGAAAATTCCGACGAGGTCGGGAGTCTCCAATGCAAACTAAACTTAATCTCATCGGAAGTGTATTTCTCGCAATAGCGGGTTTGTGTTCTATTGCTAGCCATCACTACATCTCGGTATTTTTCTATGTGGCTGGACCTGTCCTGATCCTTGCCGCGTTTCTATCAAAAGACAGTAAAGACACGCAAATAGAAGAATTACACCGTATTGCCACCTCTGAAATAAAACCGGAAATAGAAGCCATTTCAACCGAAAAGCAGGAGGAGTTGATTTCATTAATAAAGGATAGTTGCGAATCAAAATATAATCTCCGAAACACCTATCGTAACGACAAAATTGATTCACTTTTTGCCAATTGCGGAGCTCGCGGTTTTACTATGCCAGAGGGCTCTGTTTATGGCGGAGTTTTTAACTTATACATAAATGAATTTCAACTTTTTTCAGATACAGTGGTTGATGCAGTTATGGAAGTACTCAATAACGAAAGATTTATAGTACCTACGCAACCGCTTGTTTTGTTGTCGCAAGATATGATCTGGAGCAAATCAAAAGAATTTGGTGCTTTGTATTACAAATTTGTAGATAAATACCCCCATCCAATGAAAAAATTACAGCAACCGTTTGCATTTGCTGCGTTCGACAAAGAGGCCACCTTGCTTATTGCTAAAGTAACAGCGCAAATAAAGTTCAAAGGCGAGGTATAATTTCGTCCTTGAACCTGTCTTAAAAACCCGACAGATCAAGGCCGCCCCCGTTCTACTTCAAGACAAGGGCTCCGTCTTGGTGGGAAACGGTATCACTCTGAGCCAACAAAAGGGGAATAGGGGAATGAAAAGGAATGTAATCAATGTCATTTTGGGATTGTTTGTGGCCATGTCGTTTGTTATGGCTGGATGTGGTGGCGGTGGTAATACATCCGCAACAACTGCGCCCACTGGCACCAATTCTGCTCCTATCGCAAATGCTGGGGCAGCACAGAGTGTTGTCACAGGCGCAATTGTCACGCTCGACGGCAGCGCCAGCAGTGATGCGAATGGTGACGTGCTGACCTATAGCTGGTCTTTCACCTCTAAACCGGCGGGAAGTAGTGCGGCACTGTCAAGTGCAACTGTCGCCAAACCAACATTCACAGCCGACGTTGCTGGTGCATTTGTTTTGAACTTAGTTATCAATGACGGAAAAGTTAATAGTGCAGTGGCAACTGTAGCAGTGACGGCAACAACACCGACACCATCACAGGCAGCATGGCAGTACATCGGTGGTCCCGATGCAGGTTTGTTTGGTAATAATTTAGCCATTGATCCAACGAACAGTCAGATTATATATGCAGGGACTGTTAAATCAACCAATGGTGGTACAAGTTGGACAGCAGCAAACAGTGGGATTTCTAGAACTGATACATACTCTGTTGCTATAGACCCGGCCAACAGTCAAGTGCTTTATGCTGCAACAGGTCATGTAGGTATTTATAAATCATTCAATGGCAGCACAAGTTGGATTGCAACTAACAGCGGCTTAACATCTCTTTTTGTTATAACCATTGCTATCGATCCAACTAACAATCAGACCATCTACGCAGGGACGATTGATGGTAAGGTTTTTAAATCTACCAATGGCGGTACAAATTGGGTAGCTGCCAACAACGGTCTAGTTTCAAGTGATCTCCGTTCTCTTGCAATTGATCCAACTAATAGTCAGGTAATTTATGCAGGCACACGCGATGGCGGCATTTTCAAAACAATAAATGGTGGCACAAGTTGGGCAGCAATGAACAATGGGTTAACCTCGATCAAGGTCAACTTTATTGTGGTTGATCCAGCGAACAGTCAGGTCATCTATGTGGCGTCAGAAAGTAATGATGGAGTTTATAAATCCACCAACGGAGGTGTGACCTGGCAAACTGCAACTAATGGACTGCCCAGTGATTTTGTTATTTCTCTTGCTGTTGACCCAAACAACAGCCAGATTGTCTATGCAGGTGTATGGAATTATGGCATTTACAAGTCAATAAATGCAGGTGCAAGCTGGGTTGCAGCTAGCAGTGGCATGACCGTAACAGATGTGCGCTCGATAACTGTTGACCCTGCTAACAGTAAAGCAATTTATGCATGGACTCACGGCGGGGGTGTTTTCAAAACCCTAACCGGAGGAATGTGATGCGAGGAGGAATTTTTAAACCTTTAAAAGTGGAAAACTGAAAATTGATTCCCAACAACACCGTTGGACACCGACCGGGCGAAAAAACTGCCCGGACGGGTCAACGGCGGCCCCACTGTAACAACAAACAAACTACATATAGATTATAATTTAAAAAATAGGAAAAAATCACACCATAAAGTGGAGGCAGGCATGCAATTTTTTAGGAACATAAATCTATGTTGGAAGTTCGGAATTCTTGGAGGTCTGGTAAGCACCCTACTTCTTGTGGCAATTACTGTATCCTATCTTGGTGCTAAAGGTACAAATAACCGTTTCAACCGTTTTACAGATAAATACTCGGCACTAGCCCTAACAGTTGGTGAAATGCACACACAGGGGATTCAAACTGAACAGGCGATTCGTAATGTTATTCTGAATCCGTCTGATGAAAAAGCCCTCTCCAACTATAAAAAAGCCTCTGAAGAATTTCTTGGACTTCAGAAGGAGGCAGCCGGCATTGCCAAAGGGGTCAAGGAGTATGGCAAGCAATTGGATAAACTGCCGACAATGTGGCAGGAAAATGGCAGTATCAAAGAGGAAATTATAAAGTTGACCAAGGAGGGCAAACAAGCTGAGGCCATTGAGTTGCTGGTCAAGAATGAGACGCCCAAATGGCGCGAGATCAAGACCGTCATCATCGAGATACAGAGTGCCCTCAAGAAAGATATGAAAGCTGAGCATTTAGATCTCAACAATTATACTGACCGCAGTTTTACCCAATCAATAACAATTCTGCTGCTCACACTTGTTGTGGTCAACATTCTGCTGATTTTCTTCTGGAGAATTCTGCAATTATCATTCAATGAGATGGTAGAGCGCTTAAAGGATATTGCATCTGGCAATGGCGACCTGAGCAAACGTTTGGAGGTGAAGGGAAAGGATGAACCGGCACAGGCAGCCTACTGGCTGAACCAATTCATTGAAAAACTTCACGGTATCATCAGTAATATTTCTCTGACATCAAACCAAGTGGCCTTATCTGCCACAGATCTACACTCCACGGCAGAAAGGATTGCCACTGGTGCCGAAGAAGTTGCTGCCCAGTCCGCTACCGTGGCCACCGCCGGTGAAGAGATGTCCGCTACATCAGGCGATATCGCCCAAAACTGTCAAATGGCTGCCGAAGGGGCTCAGCGGGCATCACAATCGGCCAGTAACGGCGCCGGTGTGGTTGAGAAAACCGTCGCCGTCATGGGGCAGATCTCGGAGAAAGTGCAGGAGTCTGCCAGAACAGTTGAGAGTCTCGGAGTTCGAAGTGATCAGATTGGTGCTATCATCGGGACGATTGAGGATATCGCAGATCAGACCAACCTGCTGGCGCTGAACGCCGCCATTGAGGCCGCCCGTGCCGGTGAACAGGGTCGCGGTTTTGCAGTCGTTGCCGATGAAGTTCGTGCCCTGGCTGAACGCACCACACGTGCCACTAAAGAGATCGGTGAGATGATCAAGTCCATTCAAAAAGAGATCAAAGGTGCTGTCATTGCGATGGAGCAGGGTGTTCATCAGGTTGAAGCCGGTACCGAGGAGGCGGCAAAATCCGGCGCTGCTTTAAGAGATATTCTTGAACAGGTAAATGACGTCGCCACACAAGTCAATCAGATCGCTACTGCCGCCGAGGAGCAGACAGCCACCACCGGCGAGATATCCAGCAACATGCACCAGATTACCGATGTGGTACAGTTGACATCGCAGGGTGCACAGGAATCTGCAACAGCAGCGGCACAGCTGAGTGGCTATGCCGAGGAACTCCAGCGACTGGTACTGCAGTTTAAATTGTAATAAGGGCGGTGCGTATCCAAGTATCATTTTGTGCGAAAGAAACGGCCAATGATCCAACAAGGCTTACGACCTGCCCTAAAAACTGGCAGGTCAAAGTCATGCCCGTTGGGCAAAACCAGCGGAGGAGGTGATTCTGGCGGAGTTGCTGAAATTTAGGCTTTACTTATGTTGTCAGCATTTCGGAATAATCAGAAAAGTTGAAAAAACAGGTCACCATCACCCAAGTACTGAAAAGGAGAGTTCATGAAAATGAGAAATGTTGCCTTATTCGGTTCGCTTTTATTGCTTGTTTCTGGTTGTGCCACCACCGGAACCATGCCGGAGCAGACTGAAGCACCAGTCACCAAGATACAGCAAACAAAAGCACAGAAGGATGCAGAGATGCCAATCGCCAAACGCTATAAGCGCAAGATTGCCATTGTCAGATTTACCAACGAAACAAATTACGGCAAAGCTTTGATGACAGACAACGACTTCGACCGACTAGGCAAACAAGCATCTGACATGCTTTCCAGTCGCCTAGTCAAATCAGGTAATTTCTTGGTTTTTGAACGCACTGACGTAAAAAAGATACAGCAGGAGCAGTCCATATCTGGCGGTGGGCTTGTTGGCGTTGACACCGCCATTATCGGATCAGTAACAGAATTTGGTCGTTCTATCTCAGGTAAATCAGGTTTTCTGAGTTCTACAAAAATGCAATTAGCCAAAGCCAAAGTTGAAATTCGGCTTGTGGACATAAAAACAGGCCAAGCATATTTTTCTGCGACAGGCGCAGGAGAAGCAAGCACAGAATCAGGGGAAATAGCTGGATACGGGAGTCGGGCTGAATATGATGCAACACTAAATGATCGTGCTATTGCCGCTGCTATTACTGACGTTATAGACAAACTTGTATCTACACTTGACGAAAAGATATGGCGCACTGACATTCTCGAATTCAGAGACAAACAAGTTTTTATTAGCGGTGGGAAACGTCAAGGAATCAAAGTTGGCGACACACTGCGGGTTATGGCTACAGGTCAAAAGGTAAAAAGCAAACAAAGCGGATTGGAAATTAGCCTTCCAGCTAAACAGATTGCAACAATTCGAGTTATTTCATTATTTGGAGAAAGTGAGAACGAAGAAGGATCTGTTTGTGAAATCGTTAATGGCACAATAGAATCGGCATCAATTGATAAATATCATGTTGAAGAGGTGAAAATATGAAGAAATTACTAATTCTGGCGCTACTTGTAATCACTAACATTCTTTGCAGCTGTTCAATGCCAAGCACTACAGTCCGAACCGTAGATGATAGACCAACATTGGCTTTCAAGGGAGCTCCAGAAAATGCAGTATTGTTTGTAGACGGTCTTAACATGGGAGCTGCCAACCAATACAACGCTGAACCAAAAACATTATCGGTCGAACCCGGCACACATCTAGTACGAGTGACCATTAACCAAGATGTTATTTTTGAACAGCGTGTCTTTGTAGAAAGCTCTCTAAAAACTATTACAATCCGGTAAGGAGAAAAAATGAAATTATTATCAAAATTTTCAGCGGTGCTTACTTTGATCTTCTCACTATGCGGATGTGTTCCGCAAACCCAATATGCTTGGAACAACTATGACAGTAAACTTTACAACCATTACAAAGACCCTTCCCAAAAGGAAGAGTTTAGCCAAGCACTAAAAGAAACTGTAGAAGAAGCCGAATCGTCAAATCGCGTGCCACCAGGCATTTATGCAGAATATGGTTTCTTAATGCTTGAGCAGGGTAACAGCTTACAGGCTATTAAGTATTACCAGAAAGAAGCTGATAAATGGCCGGAGTCACGAGCTTTTATGACAAAGATGATTAACGCAGCACAAAAACGTAACAAGGTACAGAACGCGAACAGTCAACCAGTTATTACCCCAGAATCTAATGCAAAGCAGGTAGTTGCTGAACAACCGGAGGCAACAAAATGAAAAGTTTTTATTCCTATATAATTTTGCTAATTTTTATAACTGCACTATCCGGTTGTGCCGCCCCAAATGTGAGCACACATGACAAATTTTTGTCCGCAGCACCTCGTTCAATTTTAGTAGTGCCAGTCGTAAATAAAAGCGTTGAAGTAACAGCTGCCGATTACATGCTATCTACCGTTAGTATCCCACTTGCAGAAAGAGGATTTTATGTTTTTCCGATAAACCTCGTGAAACGAGTTATGGAAGATGATGGATTGGCAGACAGTTCAATGGTACACGCAGCTTCTGCATCAAAACTTGCAAGTCTATTTGGAGCTGATGCTGTCCTTTACATCAATATTGAACGTTGGGATGCGCAGTACATGGTTTTTACTACCACTGTAACAGTTGCTCTGAACTACGAAATACGAGACGGCAAAACAGATGAAGTACTCTGGAAAAACAACGCACAAATCGTATATCAGCCGAATAACAATGGTGGAGGAGGCATCGGAGGATTAATAGCCAATGCCATTACTGCGGCAGTAACTAAAGCCGCTCCGAATTACATGCCCCTAGCCCATCAAGCTAACGCAGTTGCGCTCTACACATACCCAGGTTCTGGTATCCCTTTTGGGCCATACAAAATCAAAGAAAAACCACTTTAACCTAGGGTGTTGGGCACTTGACAAGAAAGTTAAAGAAGAATTAGGTCTTCATTCTGGGAATGAAGACCTAACTAAACAGACTTTGGAAGGAAAAAAACTAAGCAGTTTCAGGCACTATGGCAGCTTAAGACCCATACCATGAAGGATATTATAAAAAGTTCGCAACTCAGGATTGCCGCCTTTTGAAAGTGTACGATACAGGTTTTCACGCTTAAGGTTAGAGCGTTCGGCTACCGTCGCCATGCCACCCTTGGCTTGTGCTACTCGGCGCATAGAAAGAAGCAACACATCACGGTCGCCCTCTTCTATGGCTGCCGTCAGATATTCTGCCGCATTATCGGAGTCTTTCAACCATTCGTGCAGATCTTGTTCGTAGTCGGTCATTTGTCGCATGATTTGTTCTCCGGATGTTTTTTCCAATAAGCAATGGCAGTTTCAATATCCTGCGCTTGAGTAGCTTTGTCACCGCCGAGGAGCAACAGTACGACTATGCGCATAGTAAACACGATACCCGGGGCCGTAATGTACACGTAGCTCAAAAACCCCAGCACCTACATTTTTGTGATCGCCCACATTACCAAGTTCTACCCGTTCAAGTCAGGTGGTTAATCACAACCCAATTTCACTGTGAGAGCCAAGGCGAATTAAGTCGAGATAGTCGTCGTCCGGTTTCCGGTAAATCAAGATCAAATCAGGCTTGATGTGGCAGTCTCTGTGATCTGCCCAATCACCAGAGAGCGAATGATCGAAGTTACGTCGTGGCAATATCTCGTCGACGGCAAGCAGACGCACAACATCCATCAGAGTGGCATCTAGAGTTTTTCCATGCCGGCCAGATTTTTCCCGTTTGTAGTCGCGCTTGAAGCGACCGACATATCTAATCTTCCGCATTTAACATCTCAAGGAGGTTATCTGCGGAGCCAACCGCAACGAGTTCGCCGCGGCGCGCGGCTCTCATTGCCTCAATGGTTTCGTCATTTGGGACGAGCGGCGCAAACGGCAACATTTTTTCTTTTGCAATGCGCATCATCAGCATACGAAAAGCATCGGAAGCTGTAAGACCTATAGAAGCAAGCACAGCCTCGGCCTCGGCTTTAATATTCCCGTCAATCCTTGCTCGGACAACAGAGTTATGAGTAGCTAACATAATAGTTTCTCCTTTGAGCTACATTGTAGCCCAAAGACTGTATAGGGACAAGATTATTTCCAATACGAAAGCAAAAGAGCCGAATGTCCAACAAACGGCAGCACCGGTCAGTGGGAAAAAGCCCCCGCCGAGTCGGTGTGCCTTATCACGTTATCGCGACACGAAGTCGCGTTGAAGACTGTCTGGCTGAATCCTGTGAGGTTCTGACCAGACCCTGTGTTTCCCCACGGGTATCCTAGGAAGGCGTGCTGTCATGGTGCATCCATGCTGGTGCGAAGCCCTTCCGACAATGTACCGAATCCCGCTGATTTGGCGGGAGGGGCGAAAGCCGTGAGGTTTTTTTGCCCTCCTGAAAGCCTCCATTTGGGTAAGGGCTAGGGTTAGGGTGATATGGTTAACGTAAGTGAACATCTGCACTCGCCGTCATGAGCGCGCAAGCCAAATGAGGCTGATAGGCTTGGACCAAAAGGTATGCAGCCGGTCAGGAGATGTAACGGTGCTCCTGCGGGAACAATGGGCTGCCGGCGTACAGGATGAACCTAAGTCACCCATCAATTGTCAGAAACGTGGAACGTGGAAACCCCGTATTTCCGCTCCGGTTCATTGGAGCAGGTGAAACCGTAAGGCACACTGTTGGAAGTGCGGGAGTAAGAGGCTGGAAAAAGCGAATGCCGCCTTGTAATGAGGTGGATACGGGTTGAAACATCACCCGACCCGAAAGGGAGCCCACGTCCTATGCCGGTGCTCCATTGCGAGATCGTTTGGAGAATCTTCCTTGGGAGGGAAAGCAAATGGCGGCAATCGTAAGATTGACTGGTGCGCCCTCCGTCAACGGCAATGACTGGAAAGCCATTAATTGGCATAAAGCACGCCGTGAAGTCCGAAGACTGCAAATCCGTATCGCAAAGGCTGTTCGGGACGGTCGTTATGGCAGAGTGAAAGCTCTGCAATGGCTTCTAACCCGCTCATTTAGCGGCAAAGCATTAGCCGTCAAACGAGTTGTTTCAAATCGAGGTAGAAAAACCCCCGGCGTGGATGGAGCAATCTGGTCCACGCCGAAGCAGAGAATGACAGCTGTCCAGAACCTGAAACGTCACGGATATAAATCTCTTCCATTGCGGAGAATATATATACCGAAGAAGAACGGTAAGATGCGCCCCCTGGGTATCCCCACCATGCATGACAGGGCTATGCAAGCGCTTTATGCGCTGGCTCTGCTGCCGGTGGCCGAAACTACAGGCGATCCTAATTCATACGGGTTTCGCCCTTATCGAAGTTGCGCCGATGCCATCCAGCAATGTTTCAACAGTCTGGCAAAACGGTACTCGCCGCAATGGATACTTGAAGGAGACATCAAAGCCTGTTTCGACGAAATTAGTCACCAGTGGCTACTGAAGCATATCCCGATGGATAACTTCATGCTCCATCAGTGGCTTAATGCAGGATATTTTGAAGGAGGCACTCTCTATCCAACCAAGGCGGGAACCCCGCAAGGGGGCATCATTTCCCCGCTTCTGGCAAACATGACTCTTGACGGATTAGAGGTGGCAGTTAAGGCCGTCACTCCACGCCGTACCAAGGTCAATGTAATCCGCTACGCCGACGACTTCGTCATTACCGGGAAAACGAAAGAACTTCTCGAAGATACAATCAAACCGGCGATAGAAAAGTTTCTCGAGGAACGGGGTTTAACCCTCTCCCCAGAGAAAACCCGGATAACGCGGATAGAGGACGGATTCAACTTTCTGGGGCAGAACCCACGCAAGTACAAGGGTAAGTTGCTTATAAAACCAGCTGTGGACAATGTCAAAACGTTCATGGCCAAGGTTCGGGAAACAATCCGTAAATTCACGGCCAAGAAAACCGGCGATATGATTCGCACCCTCAATGCAATTATCAGAGGGTGGGCTAACTATCACCGGCATAATGTCGCGTTTGACACCTTCAAAACAGTGGACAACCGCATTTTCCGTCACCTGTGGGATTGGGCAAAGAGAAGACATACGCATAAAGGCAAAAGGTGGCTGATCCAGACGTACTGGTTCAGCAGTCCGAAAGCCTGGGTCTTCAGCGCGGCGGAGAAAACCCCGGAAGGAAAACGCCGGGTAGAACTCATCCGCGCAACAAGCATAGGAATTGAACGTCACGTTAAAATCCGAAGTGCAGCCAATCCATTCGACCCGAAGGATGCAGCATACTTCGAGAAACGAATAGCCGACCGGCAACGGCGGCGAGCAGGCCGCGCCATTAAGAAAGCGGCGTGAAGGGGTAGCAACCAAGAAAAAAAACAGATAGCCGGGTATCCCGAAAGGGAGATTACTTTGGAGGGCTTGAGCCGTATGACGGGAAACTGTCACGTACGGTTCTGAGGGGGGAAAGGAGCCGAAAGGCTCCTGACCTACCCGGTTACCAATAACCGAAAACCCCAGAAAATAACGGAGTGCTCCATAGAGGGCACAATTACCCAATAGGAGGAAAGAGGAATGAAAAGATTTTTGCTTTGTGCATCACTACTTTCAGTATTGTTAGCAGGATTCGTTCATAGGCCCACGCCGGAACAGATTGCGTCAGCAGACTATGGGTCTTATCCATCAGACTACAAAGAGGTAATCCAACAACACTTTTCAAAGAGACTTTTTGATCCATATATCCGTGGGACAAATGACTGTGACGGCCGCGGAGTCGTTGAATTTAGTGTTTCAGCTCCATGCGAACCCAAGCTGGGCTGTTATTCCAGTGAGGCACTGCATGTAGGGGACCGTGTCC
>CAIQWT010000073.1 GCA_903875605.1 uncultured Geobacteraceae bacterium
GGAGCAGGAAGTAATACACACTGGAGAAGATCCACCAGCCGAAAAGGAACGCTTGCTTTTTGTGATGCAACTCAATGAATTTCGGGTTCTTCGCGATTGATGCCCAGTCATACTGTTTTTCTGCCATTAGTTACTCCTTTCACGTAAGTTGATACTGCACAATTGCGCACCTTCTCTGATACCGATTGAATTCTCCTTTCGTAATAGATTTAACGCATAGATCAAGCAGTTATTTTCATATAGCCGAATTTCATGGAGAGTTCTTCGGCACCCTCAATCATGGATGGTATAATTTCCTGTTCAAGACGATCCTGAAGCATCCTGAAAGACGGAGCCAGAAGGGTTAATGCTCCGACAACTTTTCCAGCATAATCTCGTATTACAACGGCAACGGCACAGATACCCTCACCCAGACCACCAAAATCAACCGCAACGCCTCTTTTTCGAATTTCGTCCAATTCCATTTCCAATGATTGTGGATCTGGAATATTTCTTTTTTTATTCATCTTATTACGCAGATCAATTGACGAAACTGATTTCAAAACCTTACCGGCGGCATTAGTAAAAAACGGAAAACGTTTGCCGACAAGATCAACGGCTTTTACCTGTTGCAGAGAGTCAACCATATCAAGGAACAGTACTTCGTCATTATTCATAACGGTGATGTAGATCGCCTCATCAAGTTTTCGAGCAAGTTCCTCCATAACAGGAAGAGCCAGACGGATAAGATTGGTACTTTTAAGTATATGCTGAGCCATCTGAAAAGCCTGTAAACCAAGAGAATATGTGCCACTTTGAGCTGATCTCTCGACAAGGCCCTTATCCTCAAGTGTCGCGAGCAATCGAAAAGCCTTGTTGTGACTCAAATCAAGTTTTTTCTCTATAACAGTAATAGAGGGGCTATCGCCATCCTGAGCAAGAGTTTCAAGGAGATCGATTGCTTTAATTACTGCCTGAACTGAATAAGCACCCTTTTCCCTTATCATATATGAATCCCCTTCGTAATTCTAACGTCATAAAATAAAAATCAAATGGGGTATTACATAGTTTTTTATGTATTTAGTACGATGTTATATATTTGTCAATATTTTTATTAACATTCATAATTATTTTAAATTCGTAATTATAGGTTGTTACAAGCCATCTCAAAAAGTTTACCTTCATCAGTCACATTATATGGCAATATTATAGAGATTTTAACAAATATGAATATATTCAGTGTTGATCATTTTATAAAATATATACACCATTTCAAAACGCATTTACTATTTAAGGAATGAACATTAAGAGAGATATAATTGTGGGGATAAGACTCAACCTGGAAGAAGGACTGATTAATTGCGATTGAGACAAGAATGTGAGCGGAAAAAGGATAAAATATTAACGTTTTACACGCGGATCCAGTGCATCACGAATACCTTCACCAAGCAGATTGTAGGCAAGTACCGTCACCAGGATAGACAAACCTGGGAATAGCGATAACCACCAGGCAAATTCGATATAATCCTTGCCTGAAGTTAAAATATTGCCCCAGCTGGGAGTCGGTGGCTGAACACCTATTCCAAGAAATGATAGTGCAGATTCTGTTAAAATAGCTCCGGCAATACCGAGTGTTGCAGAGACAAGTACCGGCGATACGGCATTTGGAAAAATATGACGAAAAATGATACGCGTGTTAGAACAACCGATGCATCGAGCCGCAAGAATATAATCCATCTCACGAATGGAGAGCGTTTCCGCCCGAACCAACCGCGCCACCCCCATCCAACCTGTTAAACCTATGACCATCATGATGTACCAAATCGAAGGTTCCAGGAAGGTTATAATTGCGAGAATCAGGAAAAAGGCCGGAAAGCAGAGCATGATATCAACCAATCTCATCAAAGTTGCATCAATAATACCGCTGAAATATCCTGAGACCAAACCGACTACAGTACCTATAGAAACAGCAATACCAACTGCAACAAAGCCAACCTTTAGAGATACACGCGAGCCGTACAGCACCCTGCTTAGCACATCCCTGCCCAGTTCGTCTGTGCCGAACCAGTGTTGCCAGGAAGGAGGTGAAAGGACCTTCCAGGCGTTGATGGCACTGGGGTCATACGGGGAAATCAACGGAGCCAGCAGTGAAACAACAAAAAGTACCAGCACGATACCGCCGCCGAACAGCGCCAGACGATTGCGGCGGAGACGTGGCCAGAAAATAGATTTCAGATAGGAGTTTTTGAAACCCATCACCCTACCCCTCTCCATGGCGGATACGTGGATCGGCCAGTGCGTAGCTTATATCCGCAATAAGATTACCAATCAGCGTCAGAAAAGCACCAATTACCAAAATGCCCATGACCACCGGGTAATCACGCGACATTACCCCTTGATAAAACAGCTGACCCATCCCAGGAATGGCAAAAATAGTTTCAAATATAACACTACCGCCAATTAAACCCGGGATAGAGAACCCTAGAAGAGTTATCAACGGTAAAAGTGCATTTCGCAGAGCATGCTTATAAATAACCACACGCTCGGAGAGACCTTTGGCACGGGCGGTGGTTATATAATCCATACTGATGACATTTAACATGGCAGAACGCATATAGCGAGACAGGCCGGCCAGGCTTCCGAATGAGGCCACCATTACCGGCATAATCAGATGCTTAGCCATATCCCACAGATATGGAAGAGTTCCCCACGTATCACTTCCCAGGGTGTGTAGACCGGATATTGGCAACCAACCCAGCTTGACTCCGAAAAAATACATAAGCAATAGTGCCAGCCAGAATGTCGGCACGGCAAAACCGACAAAGACGAATACTGTAATTCCCTTGTCAAGCCAGGTATCCCGGCTTGTGGCGGCCAGTATCCCGATTGGTATGGCCAGACCGAATTCCAGCAGCAGTGCGATTACATTTAATGAAATAGTGACCGGAAGGCGTTCCTTTATCTTGTCCATAACCGACCTATTGTCTGATGAAAACGAGCGCCCAAGGTCAAGCTTGACTATTTTACCTACCCAGCTGAAATACTGTTCATGCAGTGGTTTATCAAGTCCATAGAACTTTGTAAGACGTTCTTTGGCTTCCTTGCCAACCTTGGGATTCATTGCCATCTGCATCTCTACCGGCTCACCGGGCGCAAGGTGGATGACAGTAAAAGTGATCAGTGTTATGCCTATCATCAGCGGAATCAGCATCAGGATGCGTTTAAAGAGATATGTTGTCATGATAAGTAAATGATTACTCTTGATTTAAGGCACATAAACTTGCTCTTTCTTCGGCACAAACCAGCGGTTCTGGTTATGTCCAATACCAGCCGGAGCAGGCTCTACTCCACGAATTCTGGCACTTACAACTGGGAGTGCATCGGGGACATACAGAAAAGTATAAGGCTGTTCATCGGCAAGTATTTCCTGAATTCTAAAATACGCTTTTTTACGTTTTTCGACATCAAAGGTGTTGCGTCCATCGACCAATAGTCGGTCGACCTCAGCATTATTGAAGCCGATAAAATTCAATTCTCCCGGTTTGTTCTTGCTCGAGTGCCAGATATCATACATATCTGGATCCTGCGAGATACTCCAGGCCAGCATAACGACTTCAAAATTACCTTTATTGACAAATTCTTTCAAAAAAGCGGCCCACTCAACGATACGGATCTTCACGTCAATACCAACCTGACGCAAACGCTGCTGTACAATCTGAGCGGTCATCAGTCGCTGCTGGTTTCCCTGATTGGTAAGAATAGTAAACTTGAATTGCTTACCATCCTTTACCAGAATTCCATCACTGTTTTTTTCCTTCCAGCCAGCCTGTGCCAGCAACTCTACTGCCATCTTGGGATTATAGCCAATATCTTTTACCGCCGGATTGTAGGCCCAGCGGCCCGGTACAATCGGGCCGTGCGCTTTTTGTCCCATTCCGAACAGTACACCCTGAATCAACTCATCCTTATCGATAGCAGCAGTCATTGCCTGTCGAATGCGCTTATCGCCAAAAAGCGGATGGCGCAGATTGTATCCCATGTACAGATAACTAGAAGACGGATAACGATATTTGTTGAATCTGGAGGTAAAGCTTTCAGTTCCCGTCTGGCGGGAATATTGGACAGGGGTCAAACTCATCAGATCGATGGCGCCTGCCTTCAATTCCATATACATGGTAGAACTATCTGGAATTATGCGATAAATAAACCGATCAATATACGGACGACCTTCGAAATATTCCTTATTGGATTCCAGCACAATTTTTTGTCCCGAAACCCACTCCTTGAATCGATAAGGACCGGTGCCTACAGGGTTACGAGACAGTGGACTCTTGGTAATATCCTTTCCTTTTAATAGATGTGCCGGAAGTATATTAACACCCCATGACGCCAGAGCAGGTGCAAAGGGCGAATCATATGTAACTTGTATTGTGTGGGAATCCGGAGCCGTAATATTTTTGACCTGCTTAAAATCTTCGGCATAGGCGGTGGGGGTTTTAGGGTCAATAGTGACCTGATAGGTATACAGTACATCATAAGATGTAAGTGGTTTTCCGTCATGCCACTTGACCCCGCGGTGAAGATGGAACGTTATAGTCAGCCCATCACTGGAAATTTCATATGACTTTGCCAGATCACCGACGATATTCAGGTTTTTATCATATTTAACGAGTCCATTGTAGATCTGACCTGCAACTGCGTGGGAAGACGAATCTGAAGCAAGAAGGGGAATAAGAGTTGATGCCTCACCTATGGTGCCTTCTACAAGCGCGTCACCGGTGGCAGGAATAGCAGATGCAGCAGCTGGTGCGGGTTTAGTTTCTGATCGGTTACACGCCAAAAGAAAAGCACTGAAGAGCAGCGCCATCATCAGGCATCGCATGCCTGGAGATGGTGTCATTTTTCGCTCTGCTCCCCTTTAAGCTTGTGCATCTTGTCTACAAGATCTTTGCGCTCCGGAGCAAGTTCAAGTGCTCTTTGATATTGCTTCAGTGCTTTTTTAGGATTCCGGCGAGCGGTATATACATCGCCAAGGTGTTCCACTATAGTGGAATCATCATCAACCAGACTTATTGCCTCTTCCAAAGCCCTGGCAGCATCGTCATAACGCTTTAGCTTAAAATAAGTCCAGCCGAGACTATCAAGAATAAAGGCATCACGCGGGCGTATTGCTACTGCCTGCTTGATGTATTTTAGTGCCTCCTCAAGGTGAACGCCCATTTCAGCGTACGAATAACCCAGATAGTTTAGGGCCTGGGCATCTTTGGGATCAAGTTGTAAGACCTGTTTCATCCGATTAATGGATTCCGTTCGTTTGCCAAGCTTGTCCAACAGAACACCGATCCTGAAGTGCAGGCGAGATTCTTTCTGAAACAGCTGCTCGTTCTCAAGGAGAATATCGAGACCCGCTTGAGGTCTGTCAATGGATTCATACAGAGCCGACAAGTTCAGATATAATTCAAAATTGCCCTTGTTAGCTTGAATTGCTTCCTGGAGGACTGCAATTGCCGCATCTGGTTTCCCCTGTTCCTTCATTATCAGGGCGATGTGACTGACAGCCTCAAAATATTGAGCTGAACTTTTTGATATTTTACTGAATTCGACAGCCGCTTTTTCAAGTTCATCTTTTTCTTCAAAAGCTATGCCCCGGTAAAGTCGAATATTGTCTGCAGCTGGGTCTTTTTCAAGCAAATCGCCAAAAACAATAATTGCATCGTCATACTGTTCAAGCTCAAGGTGTACCAACCCAAGTTTTCGCAAAGTTTCCTGTCCACCAAGCCCGGATTGAGCTGCCATCCTCAAATACTCCAATGCCTCAGTAAATCGGCGCTGTTGGAGCAATAACTGGATCAGCCGCTGTAGAACGGCAGCGCGTTGTTCGTCCTGTTCAAGCAGGGATCGGTAAGTTTCTATTGCGTGTGGGTAATCGCCTAAAGCCTCATACGTTGCGGCCATATCTATAACAGCCTGGTCAAATTCAGGTCTCAATTCAAGTACTCTGGTAAAATATCCGAGGGCATCTCGATAGAGCTTCATCTGGCTATATGTGCGTCCCAGATAATAATAGCCGAGAATGGAATCCGGGTTAAGCTTGACAAGCGCTTTTAGAGTGGCGACAGCTTCTTCATATTCAAACAGTCGAGTCAATGACAGAGCCAGATGAAGATAGGCATCTTCTTTGGATGGGTCAATCTTGACAGCCTTACGCAGATAGTCAGCAGCTTCCCAATCTTTCCCTGCCGAAGACATCAAAACGCCACCAAGCACAAACGGAGGGCGATAGGAAGGATCAAGGGCTATTGCCTTGTTGATATATTCAAGCGCTTCAGGTATCTGACCTATTTTGAGTTTAATGTCAGCGACTTCACCATGCAATCTGGCTGAGTCAGGCTCAAGTGTTATTGCTTCACGCAGCAGATTCAAGGCAGACGGATAGTCACCATCATGAGCAGCAATCCTCGCACGGGAGAAAAGATACAATGAGCGGGCATGATTGTCCTGAATCCTGGGGGTGAGGTCCTGGGTGTTTTCGGGAGAAGGAGCGACGCCTGCGCACGCAGTGAGAAGCAAGAGAAACAGCAGAATGGTCAACCGCATATGCATCGGGAAAAAGTCCATTTCGAAAAAAAAAGTATGAATTACTAACATGAATCAAATTATTGGTCAAACGATAATAATAATTGAAATGTAGCAGTTGACATCAACCTCTTCTGGATGGAATATGCAGACATGAATCACACGATACTCTTTCTAATTCTTGTGCTACTGTTGGTAGCTGCAAACGGTTTTTTTGTTGCTGCCGAATTTTCACTTGTTTCAGTGAGGCGCTCGCGGGTAGTTTCACTTGCAGAAAGTGGGGATGCCCGTGCTTTAACACTGCTGGGCCTGCTCGACAATCTTAACTCCTATATTTCCGCTACTCAACTTGGTATTACCATGGCATCTCTGGCTCTTGGCTGGATTGGTGAACCGGCACTCTCCAGGCTACTTGAAGCACCTCTGCATGGCCTTGTATCTGATGCCGTACGCCATACAATTGCGTTTAGCGGCGCTTTCACAATTATAACCTTTCTGCATATCGTGCTCGGCGAACTAGCTCCTAAAACTCTGGCACTGGATCGAGCTGAGCGTGTTGCCCTCGCAATTGCTTGGCCTCTGCGACTTTTTCACACGCTGTTCAGTTGGCCGATTCAGGTATTGGACTATGCCGGCAGATCCACCGTAAGATTGCTCGGACTACAAAGTTCACCTGACCATGCCAGTGTTTATACTGTCGATGAATTACGTCAGATTATTAACATTTCTCATACAAGTGGCACGCTGGAGACCGATGAACAGCAACTTCTTCATCGCATTTTTGAATTTTCCGATTCTGAAGTTCAGGACGTCATGATTCCACGAAATGCAGTATCTGCCCTTCCCTTCACCGCAACACTTGCAGAAACACTATCAGCCTTTAATTCACTGGGCTATTCACGCATACCGGTCTATCAGGATCAGTTAGATAATATTATCGGCATTGTTGTCAGAAGAGACCTTGAACCTTTCTTGTCACATCCGTATTTACACGATTTCAATCTTGCCGCATTAATCCACCAACCTCGCTTTATTCCGGCTAATGCTCAGCTGAGTGCCGCCCTGAAACAGATGCAGACCGCACGCACACATATGATCTTTGTCGTGGATGAATATGGTGATTTTGAAGGCATAATTACTTTAGAAGACCTGCTTGAAGAGATTGTTGGAGAGATTGATGATGAAAATGACGAAATTTCCCCTGATCAGTGTATTGAGGACAATAATGATTATCTGATCGACGGTATGCTGACAGTGCGAGAAGTAAATCTCAGGCTTAATCTGAATCTGCCGGAAGAAGCCCCATATACAACAATTGCCGGTTTTCTACTCGCGCAGACCGGACATTTGATGTCGCAGGGTGAAAGCATCCTGTTTCAGAATACCCGCTTTACGGTGGAAAGTGTCGATTTGAAAAGAATCCGTCGAGTAAGAGTCGCATCAACGAGGCCGTTATAGTGAAAATTTCATCCCGCTTTATTAAAATGTCCGGTATCCTGCTGGTAACAGTTGCAACATTTGTTACAGCTACTGCTCTATTTCTCCCGTACCTGCTGGATGTAAATGCTTACCGCACTGAAATTGTAACTGCTCTTCAACAAAGTCTTAACAGACCGGTCAGTTTCGAATCCGGTTCCTTTTATTGGCATTTCGGTCCATCATTTCAGTTTAAAGCATTTACGGTAAAAGAGCGTGACGGAGGAGCCGACTTTATCTCTGCCAGACAGGTAACAGTACAGTTGGCTCTCATACCATTACTGGAAAAGAAGGTTGAGTTAAAAAAACTAATTCTTGATGAGACGATCATCTCACTGTTTCGCTCCGCTGACGGAAAGTTAAATATCGATGACTTGCTAAAACCCGGCAAAGACAATAGAGTCCGGATAAATTTCAAACACATTCGCATGAACAAAGGAGCAATACTCTGGAGTGATCTGGCGGGGCGAAAAGAAAAATTTTCTGCAGCTATGCGTAATATTTCACTCACCGCTGAGCATCTTGGTCGGGGTCAAAAAGGACATCTTAAATTAATGGCAGATATCCCTGCCGTAAGCGGTACCCCCTCACACATATCTCTTTCAGGGGATTTGCAGCTACCTTCAGAAGGAAAATCACTACTGGAAACAATCATCGATTGCGATTTAACTCTTAAACAGGCAGATATAGGCAGGTACTGGTCTTATTTCGATCGGTTTATCCCTTTTGCCAACACTGGCGGTAGACTGGATATTACCACCAGCTTTAAGGGCAATCCGCAGAATTTTGCAGCTGCAGGAAAAGTTTTAATCAACGGAGTATCAGTAGCTTGGCCAACAGTTTTTAATGCAACACTTTCACCTAAAGCACTTCAACTTGAGTATTCCCTTTCTGTCAATAAACAAACAATTGACATTCCCACGGTAGTCCTCAGCATGGAAGGTTTCAAGATCAAGGGAAGCTTTCAGTTGCAGGATTATTTGGGTAAAGATCCGCGCATCATTGCCAAGGCCAGCACACCATCAACATTCCGTTATGAAGATGTTAGAAATTATGTGCCTTATGGAATAATTGACAAGGATACGTCCGATTATATTGAAAACAAGATCAAAACCGGAATATTCAAGCTTGACACAGGAATTCTTGACGGTCGTATAAGCCAGATTGCACACATGGAAACCGGCGATAACTGCAACACACTCCTGATACGCGGACCGGTTGAGAAAGCGGTCCTGAGTTATGGACCTAAAGCTCCAACATTCAACAATATCAAAGGAACTATAGAACTAAAGGGTAAGAATTTTAACCTGGTCGGCATGACCGGAAACTTTGGAACGTCACCCTTCTCACTGGATGGCTCAATCACTGAATATAATACCGATAAAACGGGAGAGTACCCGATTAAAATGGATATCGCCCCGTATGCACCTGAAATGGCCTGGCTGTCTAAGCTTGCCGGTATACCTATGCTGGAATACAATTACAGCTCATCGTTGAAGCTGACTGGAAGCGGTCACTATGCTGCTTATAAACTGAGTGGTGATTGGGATCTCAAGCAGACTGCCTATGCACTGCCCGGATACGTCAGTAAGCCTTCAACAGTACCGCAGACTCTCAAGTTTAGTGCGGTTATCGGCAAAGAGGCCACTCGTGTCACTTCAGTAAACTACATTCTCCAACCTATGATTATTACCGGCAGCGGCCTTATCGGTTACGGAGAAAAACCGTATCTTGGTTTTGATCTTCAGACAAATAATTTCCTTATGAGTGAGACATTGCCTATTCTCTCTATGTGGCAAAAATATAAAATACGAGGCATGGTTCAGGCTCATATCAAAGGTGGAGGTGACCCAAATGACCTACGTGGTGCTATGGATTACTTTGGTACAGTAAATCTTTCACGATTAAGCCTCCTGCCTGATGAACATCTTAAAATGATTAGTGGTATCAGCGGCACTATTGCCTTAAAGGGAAACAGCCTGGAATCGTCCGCTATTGCTGCTCAATACGGTGATTCTGTTATTACGGTAAAAGCTGCTGTAAAGAGTTTTAAAGCCCCAGAAGGCGACTTCAAAATTTCATCGCAGTTACTCTATCTGCATGATCTAAACCTAGCTGAGACACATCCTGACGCCAGCGTCAGGAGATTTAATTCCAATTTCACATTGCGTAAGGAATCTGTAATTTTACATAGCGCATCCGGTATGATTAACTCGTCCAATTTCAATCTGAATGGTGTGTACCTGACAGGTCGCACCCCACAGGCAAACCTCACAGTGACCTCGTCTAAACTGGACCTGGATGATTTGCGCATGTTCTCGTCACCAGCACAAAAAACCGATAAACAAAAAAATACGTCAATGGATGTTAAATTGTCTCTGAATGTAGAAACAGGCAATTTAGGAAAATTTGAATTCGACAAATTGAATGCTGTAGCCCAACAGGAAAACGGTACGATATATCTGCAGAACCTGACAGCGGGAGTATTTGGCGGCAAGTTAACGGCAAAGGGTAGAATTGCCTCAGGCGGAGCTCAGGGCGATCGCTATGATCTGGCACTGGATATTTACAAAGCAGATGCAGAAAAACTTTTTGCAGCCTTCGATATTTCCCGCGAAGTTACGGGAACCCTGACACTCAATGGAAATCTTACAGCACGCGGCAACACTCTTCTAGACATCAAAAAAAGCGCGTTGGGGAATATAAAAATTAATATGAGCAGTGGAACATTGCGAAAATTCAACACACTCTCTAAAGTGTTTTCAATATTAAATGTGTCCCAACTACTCAAATTCAAACTGCCTGACATGGTATCAGACGGCATGCCTTACAGCAGTATTAAGGGTAGTTTTGCTGTTAAAGATGGAATTTTCGCTACAAAAGACCTTTTTATGAGCAGTAATGCCATCAACGTCTCGATAATTGGAAATGCTGATATTGTTAAGGAAGATTTGAATTTCACCATCGGAGCCCAACCTCTTCAAACTGTGGACAAAATAGTTAATCGGATTCCAATTGTTGGATGGCTGCTGACTGGAAATGACCGGGGTTTATTAACCGCCTATTTTGAGGCAAAAGGGAAATGGTCCAATCCTCAAGTCAGCGCTATTCCTGTGAAATCAATGGGTAAGGGACTTTTGAATATATTTGTAAGGGCATTTGAATTGCCGGTAAAGCTGTTTACTGATACCGGAGAAGTGATTTTGGGCAAGTAATTTTACTGCGTCAAACTAGTAGATGCTGTAATTTTGAGGATCTGAAAAGAGTTCCTTGAGTAGCAAGTTGTTGAGATAATGCCCCGTCTTGTTGGCTTCAACTTTCCCAAGGATGCGATAACCGCTAGTGTAAAAATCTCCTATTAAGTCAAGAATCTTGTGATTGACTAACTCTTTTTTATAGCGGAGACCGCGCGGGTTCATTATTTCATCCGTTCCAATTACTACGGCATTATCCAACGATCCGCCAAGAGCCAGACCGACCTTGCGAATGGCTTCTATTTCTTCTTGAAGGACAAATGTACGTGAATTTATAATCGCAAATGCGTTTTCCACATCGGTCACCCGTTTTTTCTGTTTTCCCACAGGAGCTCTGAATTCTATAGACATTGTAATTTCAAGCGTATTTAGTGGTTTAACCCTAACCCAAGAATCGTTATGATGCACCTCCACAGGGCGCAGTACTTTTAAATATACTCCGGACTCAGGAAATTCATACACGCCTGCTTTCCACATTCCCTGATAAAATTCCCAGGCGGAACCGTCCAAAATGGGGACTTCAGGGCCATCTATATAAACCAGACAGTTCGTGATACCGGAAAAATAGAGTGCTGCCATCAAGTGCTCAATAGTCGAAATCGAAACGCCATCACTTCCAATCTGGGTTGAGAGACGTGTATCCCCTACCATGTCATATCGGGCGGGAATAAGTTGCCCTTTATACACAAAAGCAATACCAAATTCACGGCGTGGAAGAAACTCCAGCGACACCTCTTTACCACTGTGCAGCCCGATACCGGATATTTTAAAAATACGATTTATTGTTGTTTGTCGTTTAATCATAATAACCACCTATAAATGCCATAAAACAAAGAAGCAAAAGGATAATATATACCTACAGTAGGCACAAAATCCTTTCAGTTTTATATATTAAGTTCTCGGTAAGCGCAAGCGACTCAGCCCAGTCATGCTTATAGTCACCATATATTTCACAAATATTGGCACTTTATTTCCTGTTTTCTCTCATCAGTCGATAATTTGCCTATTTTTTAGATTTTCAGTTACCCGACTATTTCAGTTTTATTTTTTACGCACGTAAAATAACTATTGACACGCAATTACAGGTAGTTACACGTGATGTATAATCGTTGTGCAAACTGCTAAACAACCAGTTTCTATGTGGCATTTATGAAACATATCCACAGTTTCCACAGAGTTATCCACATTTTTTGTGGAAAGCCCGTCACACTCAAAATAACAGTAACTTAGTCACACTCCGGGATTGTCCGTCACAAAAAAAGAAGACTTTCAAAGTCATAACAGACAACACCACCACCAAAGAAACACACTTGACCCTGCATTACTCCTATCAAGTTCGCTCACAGATTCAGGCGTGTTCACTGATAGTTATACTAAGAGAGTTCATTCGGTAATAGATAGAAAAAAACGCCGACTCATTAATACAAATAAGTTGACGTTTTTTTTCTCGGTTACTATGTATTTTAAATTTCCTAGCCTATAATCTTGCTTTTAAGCTCCGCATGATCTGCGGCAAGTGCATCATATTTTCGTTCCAATTCGCGTATCTGATCGAACAGGCAGGAAATTGCTTTAGCTTCAGGATCCGGTAACTGACCATGTTGCAGGTCTGCACGACCGACATCCTTTTTTTCCTGTTCCATGACCATCCGTCCGGGAATACCGACCACCGTTGCATTCTCAGGAACCGCCTTTACTACCACCGAATTTGAACCAATTTTAGCACCCTTACCTACAGTAAATGGTCCCAATACTTTAGCACCGGAACCGATAACCACGTTATCCTGCAGTGTCGGATGTCGTTTAACTTTGTCCCAGGTGACTCCGCCCAAAGTAACTCCATGATACAGAGTCACGTTATCACCAATCTCAGCTGTTTCGCCTATGACAACTCCCATACCATGATCGATAAAAAACTTTCTACCAATCTTGGCTCCAGGGTGAATCTCAACTCCGGTAAAAAATCTGCCTAAATGGGATGTAAACCGCCCTGCAAAAAAGAATTCGTGAATCCAAAGCCAGTGGGCAATACGATAAAACCATAGCGCATGCAGACCTGGATAACAGAACACAATTTCAAACACATTTCGTGCGGCAGGATCACGCTCAAAAACTGAGTTAATGTCTTCACGGAGGTTTCTAAACATTGTCATCGAACTCCTTCATTTTCATCAGAATTATATACCACAGGTAGCATACTGCCCGTAAAGCTGTCAAATTCAAATCATTAATTTCATAGCAACTTCATGCTCGACAAAATTGTCTATATTTCCTATAACAGTTATCATTCTTTTAAATTACAAATTTAGTTGGAATTTTATTTTCTGGAGTTCACGTGGAAACACTGACCTTGCAAGCCCCGGCAAAAATCAACTACCTTCTTGATGTTATTGGTAAGCGTCCTGATGGGTATCACGATCTTCGCATGATTATGCAGCGAGTCAATCTGTGCGACACAGTAACCCTTACCCTGGCTGAAACACCGGATATCAAAGTTACATGCGACTCGGGAGTAGCACCGGACGGGCCAAGAAATATCGCTTGGAAAGCTGCGCGGGAACTGCTAGACCATGCCAATTTCAATAAAGGTGTGACTATCAACATAACAAAAAGAATCCCCGTAGCCGCCGGTCTCGGAGGCGGCAGCAGCGATGCAGCATCTGTACTGATGGGGATGAATGAGCTATTACATCTCGGCCTTTCGGATCAGAAACTTATTGAGATAGGCAGTAAGCTAGGTGCAGACATTCCGTTCTTTATTTTCAAAACCAGCGCACTTGCTGAGGGTGTTGGCGAAAAATTATCACCCCTCTATAATATGCCAAAGTGCTGGATTTTATTGGTTAATCCAGGAGTACATGTTTCAACTGCCTGGGTTTATA
The DNA here is from genome assembly GCA_903875605.1 of uncultured Geobacteraceae bacterium. Lineage (GTDB taxonomy): Bacteria > Desulfobacterota > Desulfuromonadia > Geobacterales > Pseudopelobacteraceae > JACRCG01. The sequence continues at coordinate 14,168 of CAIQWT010000073.1, forward strand.
GATCTTTACAGTTGACAAGTAGTAGCGAGCTGAATAGACTGCCGGAGTTTTTCGAGTCAGTTGAGAGTATTGTTTCAATTCTATCTAATGACCTCGAATCTGTGACCATCCCGGCTTTTCCTGTAATTGCCGATATAAAGTCCCGAATGATGGAACTTGGAGCAGCCGGAAGTATGATGTCAGGCAGTGGGCCGACAGTTTTCGGAGTCTTTAAAAGTTTTGATGTTGCAGAAATTGCACGTAGAGAAATTACAAGCGGTAACAGCTGGTTTGCTGCAACTGTCGAAACTCTTTGATGTTTTGCTTTTATTGGGGCGTCGCCAAGCGGTAAGGCACCGGATTTTGATTCCGGCATTCCCAGGTTCGATCCCTGGCGCCCCAGCCAATTTACTAACAGGTCAGCTTTCAAGGCTGACTTTTTTCGTCCAAAAGACAAGGACGTGGCGGTATGTTAATCAACCTTGTTTCTATTCACCCCTACCCTTCTCCGCAATCAATCCCTCTGGCAAATGCTTTTCTTAAAGCTTATGCACAGAAAAGTCCTGTCAACATAAATCTTATTGATTTTTTTCTTGGAAATGAACCTACTGCATGTGCTGAGGAACTGGTGGATCCACTTCCAACCGCAGTCGGTTTTTCTATGTATGTCTGGAATCGTGACCTATGTGGCCTGATTGCTGCCGAACTACGGCGCCTTCACCCTACAATTATTCTTTTTTGCGGTGGTCCGGAGCCTACGGCTGATCCAAAATCCCTGTTTAATATGGGGATTTTCGATTTTGTAATTGTTGGCGAAGGAGAAATTCCATTTTTATCACTGTGCCAGGCTCTGGCCGTTAATGAAGATTATTCCTGCATTCCAGGCATTCTGCTGCCAGACTTTTCTACGCATCAATCTCCGTCGCCCATTTCAGATCTGGATATTATCCCTTCCCCTTACCTGACCGGAGTGATCGATACTCATTCTAATCCCGGTATACTTTGGCAGTTGTCACGTGGTTGTAGCTTCACCTGTGATTTTTGCTTCGATTCTCGCGGAATCCATGGTGTTAGGCAGTTTTCCCTGGAAAGATTGGAATCTGAATTACAATATTTTGCAAACACTGGCGTATCGCAGATTTTTGTACTTGATTCAACTTTCAACCTTGATTCAAAGCGAGCCAAGAAGATATTGCGGCTGATTAAAAAAAATGCTCCGGATATTCATTATCATTTTGAAGTTAGGAATGAATTCATTGACCGTGAAATGGCAGGACTCTTTGCAAGCATCGCCTGCTCTTTGCAAATAGGGTTGCAGAGTTCTGATAATGCTGTACTTAAACTTGTTGGTCGCACCTTTAATAAAGCCGACTTTACTGTAAAAGTCGGGATGCTTAATGAAAGCGGAGCGGTTTTCGGTTTTGATCTGATTTATGGGTTGCCAGGTGATACCCTGTCCGGTTTTCGTAAAACTCTGAACTATGCTCTGTCTCTCTACCCAAATCACCTGGATATTTTCCCTCTTGCGGTATTGCCAGGAACCAGACTGGCATCTCGTGGCACCGCTTTAAATTTACTTTGGAACCCCAAACCCCCATATGTACTCGAAGCAACCGATAGTTTCTCTGCTGCAGACATGTTTGCGGCCTCCGAACTTGCTGCTGCTTGTGATATTTTTTATACTCGTGGCAAGGCGGTTGCTTGGTTTAATTCCATTGCAACTGTGCTTAATATTGCACCGGATGAATTATTGCTGAAGTTCAGTCACTGGCTGATTAAAATCAAGGGGCCTGGCACCAAAGAGTCTGACTTTAGTGATGACGACATTGGGCAGATGCAGCAGTTTTTTTTGAAGGATCTTTTCAATAACAAAAAAGTCAGGCGATTTATCCCTCTTGTTATTGATCTGGTACAATATCACAATCAGTATGCCACTGTTCTTCTTGCGCAGGATCCTGATATAAAAAATGATGTCCTGAAACCGTACAGAGTCCCTGACTCCGGCTACAAGCTTGCTCCAGCAGCTCGAATAGTTCACTTTACGTATGAAATAGAAGAACTTCTCGAATGTGGGGAGCCGCATATAGTCTGGATGTATGAACATCTCAAACAGTCGGCTTCCCAAGCAGTCCTTTACCGCAATGATGGCATAATTTACACTGAATCACTGGGCGCCCCCTACATCCTTCTACTGGAAAACATTCGGAGTGGGTACTCTAAGGATTACATTTCCGGAACCGGACTCGACAGCAACCAAGTAAGTGAATTTCTATTATTTGCTCTTCAAGAAGGCATTCTTGAAAAAACATGACTGAATAACCTGATAGATTTACATCCGTCTTCAGGACGATGCGTCGAAAGAAGTTGCATTTAGATGAAAATTTCAGTATAACTTTCATTTCTTTTGCTCTCGTTTTTTACTCTGCCCTCATTTTGAAAGGTATTTGATCGCCATGCATGACAAAATCAAGATTTTTTCCGGCAATTCGAATCCTGATCTGGCTCAAAAAATATGTGACAGCCTTGGTGTTCCACTTGGTGCTGCCAGAGTTAGACGTTTCTCCGATGGCGAAGTTATGGTTGAAATCGGTGAAAATGTCCGTGGTCGCGACGTTTACGTGGTGCAGTCAACCTGTGCTCCTACAAATGACAACCTGATGGAGCTATTGGTTATCACTGACGCACTAAAACGTGCGTCGGCTGCTACCATAACTGCAGTGATACCCTATTACGGCTACGCTCGCCAAGATCGTAAGGCGGCCCCGCGGACACCAATTACTGCCAAACTTGTTGCAGACCTTATAACAACGGCCGGTGTTAACAGAGTTGTCACTATTGACCTTCATGCCGGTCAGATCCAAGGTTTTTTCAATATTCCTGTCGACAATCTGTATGCAGCTCCGGTTATTCTTAATTATCTGAAAGATCGTTTCAGCGGTGAACAGGTGGTCATGGTTTCTCCAGATGCCGGTGGTACCGAGAGAGCGCGTGCTTTTGCAAAACGGCTGGAATATTCTCTCGCCGTCATTGACAAGCGCAGAACTGGCCCCAATGTTGCCGAAGTAATGCACCTTATTGGTGATGTTCGTGATAAAATTGCCATTATCCTTGATGATATGGTTGATACGGCCGGCACGCTCACACAGGCAGCCAAGGCACTTAAAGCAAACGGCGCCAAAGCTGTTTATGCCTGTGCGACTCATGGCGTACTTTCCGGGCCTGCAATTGATCGTATTAATGCTTCCGATATTGAAGAAATTGTTTTAACGGACACAATACCTGGCGGTACCAGAGGTAATGAAACATCCAAAATTAAAATGCTTTCCGTGGCAGACCTGTTGGCCGAAGCAATCAGGCGCATTCATGAAGATGAATCGGTAAGTTCGCTATTTGTATAGTACTAAATCTAGTCAATTTTGAATAGGGCGGTATAGACCCGTCACTACACGTGGAGGAACGTATGCAACAGAAACAAATGAACATTGAACTTCGCACAAAGACCGGTACAGGCGTAAGCCGAAGACTTCGTATGGCTGATATGGTACCGGGAGTAGTTTATGGAAAAGGTGTTGATCCAGTAACGGTTAGCATTAAATACCGTGATCTGCAGGATGCTATTTCTGGTGCTGGTGGACAGAACAACCTGATCACCTTGATTGGTGGCGGAAGCTTGGACCAGAATATTGCAATAGTTGCAGATATACAACGTGATGCGATTAAACGTACAATCAAGCACGTCGATCTCCATCGTATCAATCCAAACGAAAAACTCCGCATCACTGTCCCTGTTGTTATTAAAGGAACTGCAATCGGCGTAAAAGAAGGCGGATTACTTGACCTTGCTCACCATGAGCTGCACATAGAATGCCTACCTGGCAATATTCCTGACTGCATCACTATCGATGTCACTGATCTTAAAATTGCCCATTCAATTCATGTAAACGAGATTTCTCTTCCTGAGGGAATTGTTGTTCTTGATCAGCCCAAAATCCCGGTAGTCAGTGTTCTTGGCAGAGCCAAGGAAGAAACACCTGCTGCTTAACAGCATGTCAATAAATTGAGTATAAATACCTATATAGTTGCGGGGCTGGGCAATCCTGGCCCCACCTATCAATGGACCCGCCATAATGCGGGTTTTATTTTTTTAGATCATCTTGCACAACAGGAAAATATTTCATTTTCTAAAAAAACTTTTTCCGGTTTTTGCGGAGAATGGAACTTTGCTGGAATCCGCTTGATACTTCTTAAGCCTCAGACATTTATGAATTTGTCCGGGAACTCTATCATTCAGGCTCTCCAATTCCATAAACTCCAGATTTCCAACCTTATCGTAATTCATGATGAACTAGATCTTCCGTTTGGTACTGTTCGTCTCAAACTGGGTGGAGGCCATGGTGGACACAATGGTTTGCGTTCAATCATGGAAACCCTCGGAAAGAGTGACTTTACACGCCTTCGCATAGGTATCGGAAAATCTCCGTACGGAGATACTACCAGCCATGTACTTGGCAAGATACCTCCGGATCAGTTGGAAGGATTGCCACGGGTTCTTGGCGGCGGTCTGGAAATGCTTACAGTAATGCTTAAAGAAGGTCTCCCGAAATCAATGAGCCTCTACAATAACAAGAACTTTCTGGAAGGATAAATATATGGGTTTTAACTGCGGAATTGTCGGCCTGCCGAATGTAGGCAAATCTACCATCTTTAATGCTCTTACCTCAGCCGGAGCAGAATCAGCAAATTATCCTTTTTGCACAATTGAACCTAATGTTGGTATCGTTCAGGTTCCTGATCCACGAATGGATCAACTGGCAGCAATTGTAAATCCGCAAAAGATGCAGCCTACAACGATTGAATTTGTTGATATTGCTGGATTAGTTAAAGGTGCCAGCCAGGGAGAAGGGCTCGGAAACCAGTTTCTGGGGCATATCCGCAGCGTTGATGCAATCGTTCATGTTGTTCGTTGTTTTGATGACGATAATATCGTCCATGTTCATGGTCGGGTTTCACCCGCTGATGATATCGAGGTAATAAACACTGAACTTGCTCTGGCAGACCTTGATACAATCGAAAAGAAATTACAGCGAGCTGAAAAAATGGCTCGAAGTGGTGATGTCAAAGCCAAAGAAGAAGTTGATTTTTACCTTCGGGTTCGAGTCCTTCTTGAGCAGGTTAAAAAGCTTCAAGGCATTGCACAGAATGAGGATGAAAGGCTCTGGATGCGAGATCTGCATCTTCTAACGGACAAACCGGTTCTTTATGTGGCCAACGTAGCTGAAGATGACCTGGAAGGCGGTCATCCTAATGTTGCTACTGTTCGTAATATTGCAGCTTCCGAAGGTGCTGGAGTTGTGGTTATATGTGGACAGTTGGAAGCAGAAATTGCTGAACTTGATGGCCCGGAAAAAAAGGCTTTTCTTGATGATATGGGCTTGGAAGAAGCGGGACTTGACCGTCTCATCCGCAACGGTTATGCGCTACTAGGCCTCATCACTTATTTTACCGCCGGTGTAAAAGAGGTTCGCGCCTGGACAATCGTCAATGGCACAAAAGCACCGCAAGCTGCTGGAGTAATCCATACTGATTTTGAAAAAGGTTTTATTCGCGCCGAAGTCATCGGCTTTAACGATTATATAAACTGCCAAGGCGAAGCAGGTGCCAAAGAAAAAGGCCTGATGAGACTGGAAGGAAAAGAATATGTAGTCAAGGACGGCGACGTGATGCATTTCCGTTTTAACGTGTAGTTGATATTGCCGAACCGGAGAAACGAGACAACCGGTTATGGTAATAGCTGACAAATTATGGTATGAAACGAAACTGTTTCCACTTATTCAACCTTCGGGAGAAAATTAAATGTTCAGTTCCCTTTTAAAAAAGTTTATCGGCAGCAAGAATGAACGTGAACTTAAAAAAATGTGGCCGATTGTTGCAAAAATTAATGCTCTTGAAACTTCCATATCTGCCCTTTCTGACGAACAACTGACCAGTAAAACGTGCGAATTCAAAGAGCGGTGTGCAAATGGTGAGTCTCTTGATTCATTGCTTCCCGAGGCTTTTGCTGTCTGCCGAGAAGCAAGCAAACGCGTTCTCGGTATGCGTCATTTTGATGTTCAGTTGATAGGTGGCATGGTGCTGCACTCTGGTAAAATCGCCGAAATGAAAACCGGAGAAGGAAAAACACTGGTAGCCACCCTACCCGCTTACCTTAATGCGATTTCCGGCAAAGGGGTCCATGTTGTTACCGTAAATGATTATCTTGCAAAACGTGACTCTGAATGGATGGGGCGACTGTACAGTTTTCTTGGCTTGACAGTTGGCATCATAATCCATGGAGTTGAAGATGATCAGCGTCGTATTAATTATGCCGCCGACATTACATATGGAACCAACAACGAATTCGGTTTTGATTATTTGCGTGACAACATGAAGTTCGACCTGGAGGAGTATGTCCAGCGCGGCTTTAACCACGCTATTGTTGATGAAGTTGACTCAATACTTATTGACGAGGCAAGAACTCCGTTGATCATTTCCGGTCCAACAGAAGATTCTACTGACAAATACTACGTAATTAATGCAATTATTCCTAAGTTGGTAAAAGGCGAAGTACTTGAAGTTGAAGCCAATACTCTTTCCGGTAAACGCAAGCAATATACCGGTGATTTCACAATCGATGAAAAAGCTAAGAGTGCGGCATTAACTGAACAGGGTGTTCTTAAAGTTGAAAAACTTTTGAAAATAGACAACCTGTATGACCCGCGTAATATTGAAATCCTCCACCATGTCAATCAGGCACTTCGTGCTCACGCAATGTATAAGCTGGATGTGGATTATGTTGTAAAAGATGGTGAAGTTTTGATTGTTGATGAATTTACCGGACGACTCATGCCGGGTCGCCGTTGGTCGGACGGCCTGCATCAGGCGATTGAAGCAAAAGAAGGGGTAAAGATTGAAAATGAGAATCAGACCCTGGCCACCATCACTTTTCAGAATTTTTTCCGTATGTACAGTAAGCTGTCAGGAATGACCGGAACAGCCGATACCGAAGCAGAAGAATTTCACAAAATATACAAGCTCGACGTATCTGTTATCCCGACAAACCGTCCGTTGGTTCGACCGGATTTTCCGGATGTTATTTACAAAACCGAAATGGAAAAGTTTAAAGCAGTTATTGAGGATATCAAGGAGCATTACGCAGCCGGTCAACCATGCCTTGTAGGCACTATTTCTATTGAGAAATCAGAGGTTTTGTCGGAGTTGCTTAAACGGCAAGGAGTTCCACACAATGTGCTGAATGCCAAACAGCATGAACGGGAAGCAGAGATTGTATCTCAAGCCGGTCGCAAGGGAGCGATAACGATCGCCACCAATATGGCCGGTCGTGGAACCGATATCGTACTTGGAGGAAACCCGGATGCTTTAGCCAAGCAGTGGCGACGCGCCAACCCTGAGGCGACTGACGAACAGTATGCAGTTATACTTGCCACATCCATAGCCGAATGTACTGCAGAGCACGAAGAAGTCATTTCACTTGGCGGTCTTCACATCCTTGGCACGGAGCGTCATGAATCACGCCGCATCGACAACCAGTTGCGGGGACGCTCCGGTCGACAGGGTGACCCCGGATCTTCAAAATTTTATCTTTCATTGGAAGATGACCTGCTGCGAATTTTTGGATCAGAGCGCGTCTCTAAAATCATGGATCTTCTTAAAATTGAAGAGGGTGAGGCCATTACTCACAGCATGATTTCTAGGTCTATCGAAAATGCCCAGAAAAAAGTAGAGGCACACAATTTTGACATCCGTAAACATCTTATAGAATACGACGATGTCATGAACAAACAGCGTGAAGTTATTTACAGCCAGCGGCGCGAAATTCTCGGTGGTCAGGACATTCGCGAAAGTTTTGTTGAAATGATGGATGAAACTATTGAAGAAATCGGCTCTGCTTATGCCTTTGACAAAGTATCACCTCACGAATGGGATTGGCAGGGAATTAGCGACTCAGTTTACAAATGTTTTAACCTCCAGCTTGACCTGCCACAGGAGATGATAAGCCGCCTGACTCCTATCAACTTCCATAACACTCTGAACGAGCAGGTTCACGCAATTTTTACTGCACGAATTGAAGAAATGGGGAATGAACTTATTGACCATCTCATCAAGGTAATGATGCTCCAGGCTATTGACACTCACTGGAAAGACCATCTCCTGAATATTGACCATCTGAAAGAAGGTATAGGTCTACGTGGATATGGGCAGAAAGATCCTAAGCAGGAATACAAAAAAGAGGCCTATAACCTTTTCATGGAATTGATGATTCGCATCAGAGAAGAGGTAGTTGAACGTGTTTTCTGGGTTCAAATAAATCATGATGGTGAAGAAATAGAAGCTATGGAAGAGGAAATGCAAAGCAAGAAGCTGGTTTTCAATCTGGGTGGTGACGAAGAGCGTATCCAGGAACCGGCCAAAAGCCAGAAAGTCGCTGGACGCAATGATGCCTGCCCGTGCGGAAGCGGAAAAAAATACAAAAAGTGTTGCGGAAAATAATGTACCTTTCTTTTGTAAACGTATTTTTTAGAGGTTTATGAGAATGATTATTCAGGGGTTTTCTTTTTCAGCTGTTGAAGCAGCAATAAAAAAACCAGGACGTAAAGACCTGGCACTCATATATTCTGAAGTTCCTGCTGTTGCCGCTGCTGTTTTTACCACCAGTACCGTTAAAGCTGCCCCTGTACTGGTTTCCAGTGAGCATATAGCGAGTGGATTTGCTCAGGCACTGATAGTTAATAGTGGCAATGCCAACGCCTGTACCGGTGAGCAGGGAATGAAAGTTGCTCTGGAGACGGTACACTCTGTAGCAAGCGCTCTAGGAATTGATTCTACAGCTGTGCAGGTTTGTTCTACAGGTGTTATCGGAGTACAGATGCCGGTAGAGCGCGTCCAGGCTGCTATCCCAGCGCTCGTAAACGGCCTCACCGATGGTACACTTGACGATATAGCCCAGGCTATTATGACGACCGATACATTCCCTAAAATGGAAGTTATCAGTTGTCAAGTGAACGGGGTTCAATACTCTGTTGCAGGCATTGCCAAAGGCGCGGGAATGATCATGCCCAACATGGCTACCATGCTTTCGTTTATCATTACTGATGCCGCCGTAGAACCGGCTTTTTTAAAGCAAACATTCCGCAGTGCAGTTGATAACTCATTTAATGCAATCACCGTAGATGGTGATACGTCAACTAACGATACCTGTCTTATTTTGGCAAACGGCATGGCAGGTAATTCATTGATTACCGACGGGACAGAAGAAGGAAATTCTTTTGCAATTATCCTGAATAATGTTTTGCTTTCGCTGGCCAAACAAATTGTAAAAGACGGAGAAGGCGCAACCAAATTTATAGAAATAAAGGTAAGCGGCGCCAAAAATGATTTAGACGCTAAACGGGCAGCAATGGCAATTGCTAACTCCAGTCTGGTGAAAACCGCTTTTTTTGGTCAGGATGCCAACTGGGGAAGAATTTTTGCCGCAGTTGGATATTCCGGGGCAGAAGTAGATCAATCGTTACTTTCTCTAAGCTTTGATGATGTTTGTATGGCTAGAAACGGAATTTTTGCCGGAGAAGATGCTGAGGCGCGTGGCACAGAAGTCCTTAAACAAAAAGATATTACCGTTACAGTTGACCTTGGAATCGGTATCGGAGCAGCTACTGTGTACACATCTGATTTAACTCACGAGTACGTTAGCATCAACGCCGACTACAGATCCTGAATTTATTCTAAAGTCTATTTTCATCCTTAAACCTCCGTATTCGGAGGTTTTTTTGTCTAAATGTATATTTAAAGAGAGAAAACTTGATTATATTCAGAATATGTATTTTATCCACTTTACTTTTTTCTCTTTCTTCCAATATTAATGCCTCCGATGATTTGATGGATGTCGGAAGGGCCGTATCTATAGATGTTATGTTGGAAAATGCGGTCCGTCGGACACTCATTTCCGGTGCAGTCGTTGCGGTAGGTAATCATGCCGGCCTTCTATACGGAACTGCTCAAGGCACTCTGTACCCTGATTCAAACGCACCTGTTCTTTCAGACAGGACTTTATTTGACACAGCTTCACTTACCAAAGTGATTGCGACAGCGCCTGCCATTATGAAGCTGCTCGAACAGGGAAAAATTAGCCTTCTGGACCCTTTGACCAGATGGTTTCCTGAATTTGAAGGCACTGGGCGCGAAGAAATCACCATCCTTAATTTACTAACGCATACATCAGGTATGGATGATGTCGAAATTGCCAATGATGACCCCATCAACAGCCTTATTGAGAATACCATTTTGCATTCCAACGGCACTCCGCCAGGAAACCGTTTCCGTTATGCAGACATCAATTTCATACTGCTTGGTGAAATTGTTAAGCGTGCATCCCTAAACAACCTGGATAAATTTTGCTCTGAAAACATCTATGCCCCGGTCGGTATGGCTGACACCACTTTTCTGCCTCAAGCAGATAGTATCGTAATTGCACCAACTGCCGGCCAGAATAAAGTGCTTAAAGCCGGAGTTGTCCAGGATTTAAATGCCAGGCGTCTTGGCGGAGTAGCAGGACACGCCGGTCTTTTCAGTACAGCCAGTGACTTGACCAGATTTGCAACCATGATTCTAAACAACGGTAAATACAACGGAACACAGATTTTCAATGAACGGGTTATAACCCAAATGACTTCACCGTACTTTTATCATAAAGGGAAAATTATCAGAGGGCTTGGCTGGGATATAAACTCTCCGTTTTCCTCGCCCCGCGGGAACTATTTTTCCGATATGTCATTTGGCCACACAGGCTACAGCGGTTCATCCATCTGGATTGATCCTGAACAGGATTTGTTCGTTATTCTTCTTACTGTACGTCTTGATTACACAAATATACGACAGTTTAACCAATTACGGAGTGACATTTCAAGTCTTGCTGTCTCCATTTTTTCAAACCCGCGAATTGCGGCTGAAATCACCAACAGCATAAAAACCCCTGAAACGCTAATACCTTGACACGTTAATACTCCTGTGTTAGTTGTTTTTCGTAAAATTATTCAAGCGTATCCACACGGTAAGGGAGGAATCGATGAGCATTAAATTGCTGGTCGCCGACGATAGTATCACCATTCAAAAAGTAATAGGAATCATCTTTGGTGGTGATGAATACTCCTTGACAGTAGTTGATAACGGCAAGGCAGCTGTTGAAAAAGCACGTGAAATCAACCCGGATATATTGCTGATTGATGCACTCATGCCTGGAATGACCGGCTATGAAGTTGCTGAAGCGGTTCGTGCAACGCCTTCACTGGCTGATAAGCCGATCTTGATACTAACCGGCTCTTTTGAGCCGTTTGATGAGGAAAAAGCAAAGAAATGCGGGGCGGACGATTTCATTGCTAAACCGTTTGAATCTCAACAGATTATTTCCAAAGTTAAAGAGCTCCTGGAACTCGGAAAATCAAGAGTACAAACGGTATCAACGCAACTCTCACCACCAGTAACGGAAGTACTTCAAGACCAAGCCCCTCTAGTTACTCCAACGGATATTTGGGGAGCATTCAGCCCGGAAATTGAACCGGCTGAAAAGTTTTCCATTCCAGAAATTACTGCCCCCTTGGCAACAGTAATCGAACCGGATGTTTTTGCAATTGTAACTGAAGAGAATGATGCACAAATAATACAGAATTCCATACCGCAGGACACTTCTGTTCAGCACACCGGCTCACAATGGATTCCTGTCGAAGAAAACACCTTTGAATTTGAAGAAGAACTAAGTGCAGTAAACCCACTGCCTGTTTTTACTCAGCAAACCACACCTGTTCTGGAAGCTTCTTTTGGTGACATTACTTTTGAGGAAGTAGAAGTTGCACCGGCAGCACCGGTAAGTGAACAACTCATCGATGATTTTACCATGCCTACAGCAATGTTTGATATTCCTGCTGTCTCTCTGCCGATCTTTGAAACACAGGCCGAGACTATACCAGCGGTAACATTCCATACCGCCCCTGCTACGACTGCACCGGAATTGACAGCAGTATCAACTTATACTGGACCAATGGTACTGAGTGAGGAGCTGCTTAAAGCAGCCCTTTCCACTGTTTCTAAGGAAGTAATAGAACGAATCGTCTGGGAGATTGTACCTGATCTGGCCGAGGCAATGATCCGCGAAGCCATTCGCAAGATCAAAGAAGGGATCTAGTTTCCCGGTAATATTCATATTTATAACTGGAATCATATGTAGTTGAGGGGATGGCGACATCCCCTTTTTCTGTAAGGGAGAAAGATGATGATAAAAAAAGCCATAGCAAAGGTTGTTGAGCGTGAACATTTAAGCGAAGGAGAAATGATCGAAGTGATGAACCAGATCATGTCCGGAGAATGTACACCGGCTCAAATTGGCGCATTCATCACCGCCCTGCGAATGAAGGGTGAAACTATGGAAGAGATTACCGGTGCCGCTCGCGTTATGCGAGAGCGTGCCACTCCTATAAGAGTCGGCAAAGGAGTGCTTGGCATTGATCGCGATGACATCAACATTGACCGGGAAACAATCCTGGACGTGGTAGGCACAGGCGGCGACGGCACCAACACCTTCAACGTCTCTACCACTGTCTCTTTTATCGTCTCGGCCTGCGGTGTTAAAGTTGCCAAACATGGTAATCGTTCTGTCTCTTCAGCCTGCGGCAGTGCTGATGTATTGGAAAAACTAGGTATTAACCTGGATGTAACTCCAGAAACGGTCGAAAACTGCATCGACCAGATAGGTATAGGTTTTCTCTTTGCCCCGGCCCTGCACGGTGCAATGAAGCATGCTATCGGTCCACGCCGCGAAATAGGCATCCGTACTATTTTCAACATCCTAGGTCCACTTACTAACCCGGCAGGAGCTGATTGCCAGGTTATGGGCGTTTATCGTGCTGATCTTGTCGAGAAGCTTGCAGGAGTGCTACAAAACCTCGGATGCCGACACGGCTTTGTCGTCCATGGCTCAGACGGCATGGATGAAATCACATTGACCGGCGAAACGCTTGTTGCTGAAGTCACTCGTGGTGGTGTTACGATGACTACAGTTTCTCCGGAGCAGCTCGGCCTGGCCCGCTGCACTATGGCGGAGCTCAAAGGTGGCGACGCTGTTGATAACGCCTCTATAGTCAGATCTATACTGGCAGGTGAAAATGGTCCTCGTAGAGACATTGTTCTTCTTAATGCCGCTTATGCGTTAGTAGCAGCTGGCAAGGTTAAAGATTCTGAAGACGGTATAACAATGGCTGCCGAGGCTATAGATTCAGGGCGCGCGTTAAAGCAGATTGAGAAGTTGGCGGTATTAACCAACCAGCTATAGTTAATGTCTCTTCTGAAAAACACTTAATTCAGATAAGTTGATACATTTCTATTTTGCACAGCACAGATTAATACGAAAGTAGATATTCATGACAAAAGAGACTCCGGACATCCTGAAGAAAATAGTTTCACACAAACAGGGAGAGGTTGCTGCTGCCAAGGCACTCGCACCAATCAATGAATTGAAGGCCCGTATAAGCGATCTGGAAGATCTACCACGCGGCTTCGAGCGACATATTCGCGAAGCGGTGGCATCGGATTGGACAGCTATTATTGCCGAAGTAAAAAAAGGATCTCCCAGCAAAGGAGTTATCCGAGCAGATTTTGATCCACTCTTGATTGCTGAAATTTATCAAAACAACGGAGCCACCTGCCTCTCGGTGCTGACTGATGAACATTTTTTCCTGGGACATCTGCGCTACTTAGCTCTCATTCGCGAGACTGTATCCTTGCCGCTTTTACGCAAGGACTTTATCTGCGATTCATATCAGATATTTGAAGCAAGATCTGCCGGGGCAGATGCTATACTGCTGATTGCTGCCATGCTTGACCTGGATCAGTTGCGCGAGTTCCACGCTGTTGCAAATGAGATTCATCTGGATGTACTTCTTGAAGTTCATGATGAGATGGAAATGGAAATGGCGCTAAAAACAGACTGTACTCTGATAGGTGTCAATAATCGCAATTTGCGCTCATTTGCCACTGATCTCGGAACAACAGCAAAACTGGCACGTATGATGCCTCCTGAGCGACTGATGGTGACTGAAAGCGGTATTAACTCCAGAGCTGATATTGTTCGATTACTTGGAGACGGCGCCAAAGCTTTTCTAATCGGAGAGTCAATGATGAGGGCTGACGATATCGGTGCAAAACTTCAGGAGTTATTAAATGACTGATATGCAGAAGAGAGGTGAACAAATGGCTGTAAAACAGGGCATTGGCTTAGCGATTATTGCATTCGCAGTTTATATAATCGGCGGAATCGGTACTTTTGGTGGCCTTATTCTGATTTTTTGGATGAAAAACAAAAATCTTTGGGGATGGGGCGAAGGGAGATCTATCGGCTACCTGTTTGTTTGTGTGGGTCTTTGCCTTTCAATTCTGGGAGTTCTCTTGATGAGGCTGTTCCGAAACCGTGGTCTGTCCTGAGACCACGGTTTTATCTGGTGTCCGGTTAAAATCCTTTTTCCTTTAGCATATTTAGCGACTGTAGTAGTTCAAGTGCCCGCCTAAGCTGATAATCTTTCTGTAAAAACAAATCATTCATATCATTTCCATACTCCGCCCCGTGAGCTTTAGGAGTTGGCGCATCATCCTTCCCGTCAGAGGCAAGACTTTTCTCCAGATCTTTTTCTTTAAAATCCAAACTCTTCACTTTTGATGGAAGCGGTGTGATATTTGCCACCTCCAGATCCGGAACGATCCCTTTAGCCTGTATAGAACGTCCACTTGGAGTGTAATAGCGCGCTGTAGTCAGTTTAAGTGCGGCATTACCCTTCATCGGGAATATTGACTGAACGGATCCTTTACCAAAACTTTGAGTTCCCATAACTATCGCACGTTTATGATCCTGTAATGCACCAGCAACTATTTCCGAAGCGCTGGCACTACCGCCGTTGATAAGTACAATGATCGGATAGTGCGGCTCCTTGGTGCCAAGCGAAGCATTGTAGATGCGATTGGATTCAGGTGTACGTCCCTTTATACTGACAATTACAGAGTTTTTGATATCATCACCGATAAAACAGTTGGCAACTTCAACGCAAGAATTTATCAAGCCGCCAGGATTATAACGAAGGTCAACTATCAGCCCTTTAAGAGTACCTCCTGATTTTGCATGAAGCTCTTTCAATGCATCCTTGAACTCACTTCCTGTGCGCTCCTGAAACTGAGATATTCTTATGAAACCATAACCTGAATCAAGAATCTTAGACTTTATGCTCTTTAATTTGATGGTGTCGCGAATCAGGTTAAATACAAGTAGCTTAGGACTTTCTGCACGCAAAATGGCCAGAGTTACCGGTGTTCCCTTCTCCCCGCGCATTTTTTTTACTGCAGCCGCGATATTCATCCCATTGGTTGATGTACCATCAATCTTGGCGATATGATCGTTAGCCAAAATTCCTGCCCTAAAAGCGGGTGTATCATCTATCGGCGCTATAACGGTCAGCTTACCCTCTTTTGTCCCAAGCTCTATTCCTACGCCTCCAAAAGTCCCTGACATCTGTACTTCCATTTCATGATACGGCTCAGGAGGTAGGTAGGCACTGTGAGGGTCAAGAGATGCAAGCATGCCGTCAACCATCTTAAGTACCATTTTTTTTGAGTCAGGTTTTTCCACATGGTTCGCAAGAACAGCCGAGTAGGCTTCACGTAATAGCTTGATCGAATGCGTATCCGGAGCAGAATGACTAATATGCCATCGACTGTAAAAAACAACTGCCAGGCAGACTGATATCATCAAAACAATTACTATTATCCATTTCACAGAGCGTTTATTGAGTATCGGCAACATTACTATTATCTCCGTACGTCTATTCCATAACTTTTTATTTTGCGATGAAGATTACTTCGTTCAAGCTCGATCACATCGGCTGTACGAGAAATATTCCAGTCATTCTCTTCAAGTTTATGTATGATAAATTCACGCTCAAACTCCTCCCTGGCGTCTCGCAATGCAGATTTTGAAAGAGCACCATCCAGTACAGGTAAATGATCTCCTGACAATGAGGGAATATCCTCCGCTGAGATAACACGTCCGGGTGCCATTATCAGGATTCGTTCAACCACATTTTTTAATTCACGCAGATTACCGGGCCATGAATATTGAAGCAGTACGTCAATCGCATCCGGCATAAAAGCCTTTGCTTCCCCGCCTTCTTTGCGAAAAAACAGGGCTACCAGGTGTTGAACAAGCGCTCCTAAATCCTCTAAACGCTCTCGCAGAGCCGGAGCACGAAATGGAACTGTGCTCAATTGGTAATAAAGATCCGCACTGAATTTACCATTTGCCATTTCCTGTTCAAGAGACTTTGTGCTGGCAGCAATAATCCTGACATCAGCAGTCAGTTGGCGAGAACCTCCTACCCTTTCAAAACTGCCGTCCTGAATAAAACGAAGAATTTTAACCTGAACGCTGAGTGGCAATTCCCCAATTTCATCAAGGAACAACGAGCCGCCATCAGCCTGATCTAAACGTCCTTTTTTCTGTGATACTGCGCCTGCCAAAGAACCTTTTTCATGCCCGAACAGTTCGCTCTCAATGAGTTCTTCTGGAATGGCAGAACAGTGCACAGTTATAAAAGGGCGCTCACGGCGTGGACTTTTACAGTGAATGGAACAGGCAATCAGATTTTTTCCTGAGCCGGTTTCACCATTTATTAATATAGAAGCTGATGTAAGCGCCACACGCCTGATCTGTTCCCGCAAGGCGATAATATCGGCAGACTCACCGATAAGTTCAGAATCAGCGGATGATGATCGCTTCAGCTCAGCATTTTCAACTTTTAACTCCTGTAACTGCAAAGCATTGGCTACACTAATAAGCACTTTTTCGAGAGAAAGTGGTTTTTCAATAAAATCGAAGGCCCCCAACTTAGTAGCACGAACTGCCGTATCAATCGTACCGTGGCCGGAAATCATGATAACTGTTACGTGTGGGAGCTGTTTTTTAAGAGATTCAAGGGCTTCCAGACCATCCATACCAGGCATCCAGATATCAAGAAGAATTAACTCTGGAAGTTCTTGCAGGGCGCACTCAATACCCTCAGCAGCACTATCTGCACAGAGCACCTGGTACCCTTCATCCTCAAGAATCCCGGTTAATGCGGTTCTGATATCCTTCTCATCGTCAATAATCAAAATAGTGTGTTGCATAACCGCTCCCCTTCATATTTCATATTGCTACCCGGCGGGCAGCTCGACAACAAAGACAGCCCCGCGTGGTAAATTATCTCGTATTCTCACAAAACCGCCGTGGTCGGTAACTATACTGTTAACAATGGCAAGGCCAAGTCCGGTCCCGCTCTTTTTGGTTGAGAAATACGGATCAAAAAGGCGCGGTTTGTCCTCCGGTGAAATACCAGGTCCATCATCAGCTATGCTTATAACTGCCATTTTCAGCACCTCATCAAAGAATGTAGACAGTGTGACACTGCCACGTTCAGACATAGCTGCAACGGCATTTTCGAGTATATTTAGCAACATACGTTTGATTTGATCACGATCAATCATCAACTGAGGCATCTTGTCGTCCATAGAGAAATCGAACCGCACTCCCAGATGCGCTTCCTGATATAAAGTTAAGGACTCACGAATCAGAGCATTTAGATCACTAGGCTCCGGCTGAATAGCGGGCATTCGGGCAAAGTTGGAAAATTCATTTACCAGATTTTTTAGATCGTCAACCGATTTAATAATCATTTCGGTGCATTCATCAAAGACTTTCTCATCATCATCAAAACGAGAAAGATAGCGTTTTCTGAGTCTTTGAGCGGACAATTGAATAGGAGTCAGCGGATTTTTTATTTCATGAGCAATTCTTCTGGCAACTTCTCGCCATGCAGCCATTCGTTGGGCACGCATCATTTGGGTCATATCATCAAGTACTGCCACCATTCCAACAATTTCACCGTTTCCAGCTCTAAGCAGCGTCAAATGCAGCTGTAATGCCATACGAGAACCACGCAGATCCAGAAAAACCTGCTTGCTGATAGCCCCGTGTTTAGACAGCAATAGCTCCCTGATGGACTCAGAAGCAATTTCCAGATGTTTATCAACTATTACATCTCTATAGTTTTTCCCCAGGACTTTTTCGGCATTTAAACCGAGTAATCGCTCGGCAGAAGTATTAATGGTACGAAACAGTCCCTCACTATCTATTGAAATTACTCCGGCGGCAATATTATGCAGCACTATCTCCATATATTGTTGACGCCGTTCAATTTCCTGATTACTACGGAGCAATTCCTGATTGGATATATTCAACGCATACTGTTTTTTGCGTAAATCTTCAGTCATAAGATTGAATGACTGAACCAACATGCCTATTTCATCCACAGAATACGTATCTATACGAACATCAAGGTTACCTCCGGCTACAGCATGAGTTGCATCAACCAGTTCCTGTAGTGGCCTGGTCATACTATTCGCAAGATAGACTCCCATCCAGTACGCAAAGAATACTATAACCATGGCAATTAAAAACAGTGTGATTATATATCCGGTACGGATCGGATTTTTAAGTATTTTGAGTTGTCGAAACTCGTGGTAAGACGCTGTTATTTCCTTCATTTTATTTACTAGCGAATACGGTACGTAATAATTAACGACAACTACACCGACAATATCTGACTCGTTCCAGGTAGAACGGATCGGTACAATTCCCCTTATCAAATCGGCTTTTCCAGCCTGATTCACCCTGGTAAGCTCTTCACCTGCCAGACCACGCTTGATATCATCAGAGGATGGACTGGTAAATTCTCCTCTAGGTACCGCCGGATTAGAAGCCCTGACCAGCTCTTCACGTTGAGCGGAATAAACCTCAACCACCCCGAGGTTGTATTCATTCTGCTTTTGATGAATAAGTTTTTTGAGCTGCGGTAAATTTGCCTCGTTAAGCAGTTTTTGATCTTTTATAAAAGTGCTAATCTGCTTTCCATAATACAGAGAATTTGCTGCCGAACTTTTATAATAAGTCTGTGCAACTTCAAGCGATTCACTTAGTGATGTTTCAACCTGTGTGTTGAACCAGTTATGAATAGTGTTGTTGATAAAGCCGGCTGCGGCAAAGAAAAGTAACAGGGTTGGAATAAGCGAAAGTGCGACAAAAGATAGAACCAGCTTTGTTCGCAGTTTTTTGGCAAATGGATTAGAGCGGCTTTCGACAAAAAGTTTTACAACATTTCTGCTCACAAGATACACAAGCAGAATTACCAGCAGAATAACAATATTAATTACAGCAAAAATGGCAATATTGCTGCCTAGCTTGGCACCGGCACTTAATTGAGTCAGACTGATTTCTGCTTTGGTCAGAAAGAGTATCAATATAACAGCTAGAACAATAATAACCGCTTCACGGATTCTTTTTTCCCGTTCTTCTTTTGAAACACTGCTGTTCATTAAGCCGGCTTTCCTTTCTTCCCCATAATGAGAGTGAATCGATCCGACATCTAAGGCACTCAATTTTTAAAAAAATGCGGCAAGCATAAGCATATTTGGTAAAAAACATGCCGATACTAGCATAAATAGATTGTGCTTAAAACTCATTGTTGCATTTTTGCATCAATTGCTGATTGAATTCAAGTATGATACTGTGAAACTGTAAATGTTAACGAATGGAGTTAGATATGCGCATTCAAGACTCATCATCACTACGCGAACTAGACAAAAATACAAAGAGCTCTTCTCCGATGAAAAAAATTATGAATTCGTTCTTTGCAGACGAATTAGATAACCATGAAGAGGAGGTCTATTCATATCAGGATGATATAAAAAACCTCAGAACAGAAATTGAAAAAGCAGGCAATCATCTTTCAACTGAACCAACGCTTATGAATTTTAAACGTTTTCGCGATCTATTAAGCAAACTTGCAAAAAAAGTGAGTGCTGAGGCTTACAGACTTGATAAGTTTTGCGGAACTGCTCAAAATCCTCGTTATTTTGAAATCATCACAGTAATTGATCGAGAGGCTGATAATCTCTACAATCTAATTGTTAAAGAGAATCGTGATAGCATGGCAATAACGGCAAAAGTAATAGGTATCAAAGGATTAGTTGTTGACTTGGTCACATGAGATGTCCAAAAGAAATATACACGTACAAAGACAATTTTTTAGAACGAAAGGAACTGATTATGAGCGATACGGAATTAAATGCTACAGTACAAAAAGGGCTTGATTTTCTTGATCACGGAGATACGAAGAAAGCTATTTCAATCTTTGAAGAGCATGTTGGTAAAAACAAACATATTCCGGACAGCTGGTTTTATCTTGGCGATGCTTTGGCTGAAGACGGCCGCTTAGATGAAGCCATCACCAAATACCGCGAAGGACTTAAATTGTCACCTGAAGATGCCGATGCCTTGACAACCTTGGGGGATATGCTTCTTGAAGCCGGCAATCACAAAGA
>CAIQWT010000074.1 GCA_903875605.1 uncultured Geobacteraceae bacterium
GCCTTTAAGAAAAAATTTGCCGGTCAGCTGCCTGGCCTGTTTGATGCTCAGGGCTACGACGGCGTCATGATGATTGCTGATGCTATCAAACGCGCCAACAGCGCCGACCCGAAAGTATTCAAAACAGCAATGGCTGCAACCAAGAACTTCCAGGGTGTTTCCGGCACAATCACAATCCGTGCGAACCGCGAACCGATCAAAACTCCACTCTGCCTGTTGGCTGTTAAAGACGGCAAGTTCGCCCTGAAAGCCAAAGTACCGGTAAAAATGGATTAGTCCACGTAACCTGCAAGCCGTTGTAACGTGCGGCGTCGGTCTTAAACCGGCGCCGCATTTGTGTAAAAAGCCTGTGAGAAGGATCATTTGAAAAAAAGCATATCGTACGGCACATTACTAATCCTGTTTGCGGCGATTCTTTGGGGCACTACCGGCACTTCACAGGCGCTGGCACCTTTAGGGGCACACCCTCTGACAATCGGCGCTCTGCGGCTTGCTGTGGGCGGCGGCGCCCTGTTACTGTTTGCCCTGATGCGCGGTCAGATCACCCGTGACTGTTTCCGGCACCCAGTTGTATCTTTATTGGCGGCACTGCTCGTCGCCACCTATCAGATTTCATTTTTTAAAGCGGTTGGCGCAACCGGCGTTGCTGTCGGTACAATGGTGGCAATCGGCAGTGGACCGCTTTTTGCGGGACTCTTTGCCTTGATATTCCATGGGGAGCGCCCCGACCGCCGCTGGCTGATCGCCACGGCATTGGCACTTGCCGGCTTACGGGTTCTTTTTATTCCTGCACCGGGCAGCGTTACGCAGGTCAATTCCACCGGAGTACTACTGGCGCTGACCGCCGGAGCTTCATACGCAGGGTACGCCCTCGCTCTCAAGCACCTGCTTCCGGGTAATTCATCAGATGCGATTATCGCCATTGTGTTCACTCTGGGGGGATTACTACTATCGCCATTTCTTTTCAATACGGATTTACACTGGGCGATTGAACCGGGCGGACTGCTGGTGGTCTCGCACCTGGGACTGATTGCCACCGCGCTGGCGTATCTTCTCTTTGCCCGCGGTCTTCAATCGGTTCCGGCGGTACATGCGGTCACCCTGTCACTGGCAGAACCACTGACCGCCGCCACACTCGGCATTATTGTCCTCAAAGAGCAGCTGACGCTGACAACAGCAATCGGCATGGCACTGGTATTAGTGGGATTAGTTGTATTGGGAATGAGCCGAACCAGATTTAGGTTGACAGCATAACCGCTATCGCAATAAATAGCGTTCTGCCTCACCTGCCACAGTTTACCTATTCAACGAGGAGCCCGCATGTTTTTACAGCAACTGATTAACGGCATCGCCCTGGGAAGCACGTACGCCCTGATAGCGCTCGGCTACACCATGGTCTATGGCATTATCACCCTAATCAACTTTGCTCATGGCGAAATCTATATGGTAGGAGCGTTTGTCGGACTCTTTGCGACAGCAATCCTCAAGGTCAATTTTTTCGTTGCCATGTTGATTGCCATGGTTGCCTGCATGCTGCTCGGTGTCTTAATTGAACGTATCGCCTACCGCCCACTCCGCAAATCTTCTCGTCTTTCGGCTCTTATTTCAGCAATCGGCGTATCCATCTTCCTTTCAACCCTGGCACAGATGCTCTTTGGGGCAAATGCGAAAGGTTACCCGGAAGGTGTTTTTCCGGTCAAACAGATAACAATCGGTTCTGCTGAAATTTCCACACTTCAGCTCCTTATTATAGCTATATCCGCTATACTCATGATCTCTCTGGAGTTCATTGTTCACAAAACAAAGATCGGCAAGGCCATGCGGGCAACGTCTGAGGACTATAATACTGCAGCACTTATGGGTATAAACGTCAACATGGTAATATCCTTCACCTTCGCTCTCGGATCTGCGCTTGCTGCAGCCGGTGGCGTTTTAGTCGGACTGCTCTTCAATGCAGTATCTTTTAATATGGGACTAATGGCGGGATTAAAGGCTTTTGCTGCCGCGGTTCTGGGTGGAATCGGTTCAATACCAGGCGCTATGCTAGGTGGCTTATTGCTTGGTGTTACCGAAGTGGCTGGCGTTGCAATCGGCTTTTCATCCTATAGGGATGCCATTGCCTTTGCAATTCTGGTACTGGTACTGCTCGTTAAGCCCACCGGACTTTTAGGGCGCAAAATACAGAAGAAAGTGTGAAATAAACCTTACCACCCCAAACCTCGGAGAGTTATCAAATGGGTGATTTTTTACAACAAATAATTGGGTACATAAACCCCTACTACCTGCAGATTCTAGTCAATATCGGGATAGGCATAATACTGGCGCTCGGCCTGAATGTCATTACAGGCCTGACCGGTCAACTATCCCTGGGACACGCCGCTTTTATGAGCATTGGGGCCTTTACCAGTGCACTGCTCACTATTAAGCTCGGCATACCGTTCAGTATCAACCTGCTTCTTACCGGCTTCATCACAGCAGCCGTTGCGGCTTTAATAGGACTGCCGATACTGAGACTGACTGGAGATTATCTGGCAATCTGTACTCTCGGTTTTGCAGAAATTGTCAAGGTCATATTCCTGAATCTTGACAGTACCAACAAAGCACTTGGATTAACCGTACCGGCTGCTATCACCTCAATACCGATGCCGATAGTAGTCTGGATTGTGGTTATTCTGTCAATCATTTGTGTGACTTTCATTCACAGTTCCAGATTCGGCAGGGCCCTGATGGCTGTGAGAGGAGATGAGATTGCAGCTGAGGCTATGGGGATAAATGTTACTTTATATAAAGTCCAGTCCTTTGCTATCGGTGCTTTTCTGGCCGGCGTTGGTGGCGGGCTTTATGCCCATTTTATGGGGTATATCAACCCTTCCGACTTTGGTTTTCTTAAATCAGTAGATATTCTGAGTATGATAGTCCTTGGTGGATTAGGCAGTATAACCGGCAGCGTTATCGGCGCCACCATACTATCTGCAGCGCCGGAGTTCTTGCGCTTTATGTCATCCTACCGCATGCTGGTTTATGGTGGCCTGCTCGTCTGCATGATGATCTTCAGGCCCAATGGCTTAATGGGCGGCATAAGCTTCACCGGAATGGTTCTGCGCGCACTTGGCCGCAAGCCACATTTGAAAACAATTATGGAACAAAAAATTGCAGAAACATCGAGACCCGGCAATGGCAATTCTTGAACTTAAAAATGTAACTATCCGCTTTGGCGGCCTTGTGGCCGTCAACGACGTCAACCTGACGGTAGAACAAGGGACGATCCAGGCGTTGATCGGCCCCAACGGCGCTGGGAAGAGTACGCTCTTCAATCTGATAACCGGCATCTACCGGCCAACCAGCGGCTCAATACACTTTAAAGGGCGATCCGTCAGCGGAACACCGACCTTTAAAATCGCTGCAGCAGGTATTGGCCGGACATTCCAGAACATCCGACTGTTCACCGACCTGACAGTGCTCGACAACATTCTGATTGGCGCTCATAGCCAGGGGAAGTGGAACCTCACCGGTGCTTTGATGAAATTCACACCGTGGGTGCGTAAAGAAGAGGGGGAGCTGCTTGATCTGGCCAGAGAATGCCTGCAGATGGTAGACCTTTCCTATCGCGCTTTTGAATTATCAGGAAATCTCCCATACGGAGAGCAGCGCCGCCTTGAAATAGCCAGAGCGTTGGCACTCAGACCTGACCTGCTTTTACTTGATGAACCGGCCGCAGGCATGAATCCCCAGGAGAAGTCTGAATTAATGGCAATGGTTCAACGTATCCGGGCAACCGGTATTACCGTTTTTCTGGTTGAACACGACATGAAGTTTGTTATGGGAATTTCTGATCGTATTGCTGTCCTTGATTACGGGGAAAAGATTGCTGAAGGCTTGCCGGAAGAGATCAGACAGAATCCTAAAGTAATCGAAGCATATCTCGGTAAAGGGGCTGACGATGCTAACGATTGATCAACTCTATGTAAACTATGGCGCCATTAAGGCGTTGAAAAGTATTTCATGCTGCGTTAAAAAAGGCGAAATAGTTGCTCTTATCGGCGCCAACGGAGCCGGTAAAACTACTATCCTTAATGCAATTTCCGGCATTGTTCCAACTCTTTCCGGCTCTGTATCTTTTCTTGATGAAACGATAAGCGGAATCCCGCCACACGAGATCGTCAAGCGCGGTATTTCTCAGGTCCCTGAAGGGCGTCGCGTTTTCGCCAACATGTCAGTCCTCGAAAACCTTGAAATGGGTGCCTATATCCGCAATGACAAAAGTGCAATCCTTGAAGAGATTGATCAGGTTTTCACCCGATTCCCCCGCCTACTCGAACGCAAGAAGCAGTTGGCTAAGACCCTTTCCGGCGGCGAGCAACAGATGCTTGCAATGGGACGAGCCCTGATGTCCCGGCCTAAACTTCTTTTGCTTGACGAACCCTCCATGGGATTGGCTCCGATGCTGGTTGCTCAGATATTTTCGATTATTCAGGAAATAAATGCCAGCGGCACTACAATCATGCTGGTTGAACAGAACGCCAACATGGCTCTTTCAATTGCCCATCGCGCTTACGTTCTTGAGACCGGTGAAGTTGTATTGCAAGGTCCGGCTGCTGAACTTGCAGCAAATCCGGAAGTAAGAAAAGCCTATTTGGGCGAGTAAAGAGGACGTCTGACTGTGAATAACAAGCCTATCGTAAACCCCTACCTAGCGGTGCTGGCAGGGGTTTTTGCCGTTTCATTCTCTGCACTCTTTGTCAGGCTGACTACGGCGCCGGCCTTAATAATTGCCACGTATCGCCTGCTGATTACCTTTATAATACTGGCCCCCTATGCTTTTCTCCGCCACCGGCAAGAGCTCGCCTCACTTTCCTGGCGCGAGCGCGGCTTGTCCGGTGCCAGTGGTATCTGCCTTGCGCTCCACCTGGTGACCTGGTTTGCCTCACTCCGCTATACAAGCGTTGCCAGCTCAGTTGTTCTTGTTACGACACAACCCGTCTTCGTGGTAATCGGCTCCTGGTTTTTTTTCAAAGAGAAAATCAGTCGTCTGGCGATGGTAGGTGGTGCACTGGCTCTCTGCGGCAGCGTTATCATCGGTGCTTCTGACTTTCAGATCGGCAGAGACGCTCTATTAGGCGACATATTGGCACTTTCAGCGGCAGTGCTCGTTTCGGGGTATTTGTTGATTGGGCGCCGACTGCGGGGCGGCATCTCACTACCGGTCTACACCTTTTACACCTACGGCAGCAGCGCACTTGTCCTGGTCATTGCAAGCTTAATAAGCGCTACCCCCTTTGCGCCCTACTCCACTCGTGACTGGATTATTTTTCTAGCTCTCGCAATTGTCTGCACCGTCATCGGTCATACCGTCTTCAATTGGGTGCTTCGCTATGTCCAGGCCTCAGTAGTCTCAGTCAGTGTCCTAGGCGAACCATTAGGGGCCATTCTGTGGGCTTCCATCTTTTTACGTGAATATCCGACATTGCGACAGACTATCGGCGCCTGTTTTATTTTTGGCGGCCTGTTTATCTTTACTCGATTTTCCGTTCAGAAATCAAAGGCGGAATTCCAGACAAAAGCAAGACCTGTGGAGTATTGAAATTGTCTGATAAAACGAAAGGACAACACAGCACTGCGGGCCTTGGTTATGGCATCCTTGCATATTTGATCTGGGGATTTTTCCCGGTTTACTTTAAAGCCCTCTCAATTATTCCCGCCTTGCAGGTTGTCAGTCACCGGATAGTCTGGTCAGTTATGTTTCTGTCGTTGATTCTTGGATTTAGCGGAAGATGGAATGTAATATCTGAGGCTTTTCGAGACAGGCGGGTTGTTGTACTACTAATAACATCGGCACTCCTGATTGCCACAAACTGGTTGGTCTTTATAATAGCTATTGCTCATTCCCAAGTCATTCAATCAAGTCTCGGTTACTTTATTACCCCGTTTATCAGCGTACTGCTTGGAGTTTTTTTTCTAAAAGAACGCCTGAGCCGACTTCAGATAATCAGCCTTTTTCTTGCAGCTGCAGGGGTTATACTGCTGACGGTTCATTACGGCCGTTTCCCATGGGTGTCGCTGATACTTGCTGTCACGTTTGGTTCCTACGGTCTGTTTCGTAAAATAGTTACTGTTGATTCAATAACCGGTTTAACCGTTGAAACGCTGTTGCTCTCTCCTTTTGCACTCGGATATCTTATTTATGTAACCCTGAACGGCACTGGTAGTTTCCCTGAGCAAGCGATGCAAACGAATATATTACTGGTACTTGCCGGTGTCGCGACATCTGTACCGTTGCTGCTCTTTGCCTCTGCAGCCCGACGCCTGCGTCTTGCTACTATCGGATTTCTCCAATACATTACGCCCACAATGCACTTTCTACTTGCCGTTATGCTGTACAAAGAGCCGTTCACACAGGCGCACCTTACCTGCTTTGTACTTATCTGGGCCGGGCTCTGTTGTTACTCGTATGATGCCGTACGGAGAATTCGTGCTGCAAGGCAGAACGTATACTGAACCATCAGTTTTGTTATTCTGCACCTTTTTGCTCCATATAACTGTTGAAACGTCTGACGTGTGATTGCGCAACGCTCCGGGCTTTGTCACCATCGCGGGACGTTATCGCTGCGACAATATTGTGTAAATCTGCAAGATTTTCCTTTAATAGAGCCTTGTTGCGTGGCAGATATTTTACATAGTAAGTATGGATATTGACGTACAGACTCTGCAGAACTGTTAAAAAGAGGAGATTGCCGCTCATTCGGGCCAGGGTAAGATGGATCTGCTCATCAGTGCGGATAAAAGCATCCCACCCTGAACGCCCATGACTGAGACTTTCTTCAGCCTCGTCAAGAAGGCTTTTCAGCAGTGCAACGTCATCTTCTCCGGCACGCTGTGCGGCCAGCGCTGCCACTCCACCCTCCATCTCTTCCCGAAATTCGGCAAGATCCTTCAAAGAGACCGCACAATTTCTAATCAATAAACCCAGATTGTCGCTGAGATTGTCGCTGTTTATTTCCCTTACCATCGAACCACCGGCCACTCCGGTTCTAATCTCGATCAAACCTTTCTGCTCCAGCACTCGCAACGCTTCACGCAGGGTGCCCCGACTGATCGAAAACTGTTCTTTTAACTCACGTTCGGCCGGGAGTAGACTGCCCGCCTTTAGCGTTCCCGCCATAATGGCTTCCTGAATCTGATCCACAACATCCTGATATGCCTTGCTCTGCTTGACTTGTTTGAACATACGAACCCCTTTCGAATGGTTACAACATCATACCACTACCAGATCATGCATACAAGCCAGCAGGAATATCTTGACATGCAGGACAGATTTTGCGTTAATGGTTTAACCATTAACAACAACAGAAAGGAGCAATTATGGAAACTTCGCTCAACACAAAGATAATTAACAGGGGCAGGGAATTTTTCGTCAGTATTTCTGGAGAAAAGCCATCTCTATTTAACAAGGGCGCCTGGATGGGCAAGGTTATGGATTGGAGCATGAAAAACGAACAGTTCAAGGTTCAGATGTTCCGTTTTGTTGATGCATTTCCATCCCTTACGACGCCTAAGTTATTGACTGATCATATCCGCGAATATTTTGGCGAGGAAAAAGACATGCCGCCCGTTCTTAAGACCGGAGCAAGAATGGCAGGCATGCTGGGCTCTCTTGGTGGTGCGGTTTTAAACAAGGTTATCTCAGCCAATATCCAGGAAATGGCTCGTCAGTTTATTGTTGGAGAAAACACAAAGGAAGCTGTCAAAAACATAGAACGACTGCGCAAAGATGGATTTGCAGCCGTTGTAGATGTGCTTGGAGAGGCTACCCTTACAGAACAGGAAGCTGAAGAGTATGTAGCGACTTATCTTGAGGTATTGGAGTGCCTTAAAAAAGAGCAGCGGGGATGGAGAGGACTGCCGGGACATGGCGGGGATCCGAATCTGGACTGGGGGCATTCGCCAAAGATCAATATTGCGGTAAAACCGACAGCACTGTTTGCCATGGCCAATCCGCAGGACTTTGAAGGATCAGTTGAAGCAATGCTGAAACAGTTGCGGCGTATCGCTGAGCGGGTAGTCGACCTGGGCGGATTTCTCTGCATAGATATGGAGTCTTATCGCCACAAAGGTATCATCATTGAACTGTATAAACGTCTAAAAACAGAATACCGTGACTACCCTCATATAGGTATTGTCCTGCAATCTTATCTAAAGGATACCGATCAAGACCTGGCCGATCTACTCATCTGGGCCAAGCAGCAGCAGACACAGATTTCAGTGCGTCTTGTGAAAGGTGCCTACTGGGATTACGAAACGGTCAAAGCTAAACAGAATGGCTGGGTCATACCGGTCTGGACTATAAAAGCTGAAAGCGACGCTGCCTTCGAGCGACAGGCGAGGCTGATCCTGGAAAATCAGTCAATCTGTCATTTTGCCTGCGCCTCACATAATATCCGTTCGATCTCGGCCGTAATGGAGTATGCCACAGAATTGAATGTGCCTGAGTCTCGTTATGAATTCCAGGTACTCTACGGTATGGCCGAACCGATCCGCAAGGGGATACTTAAAGTTGTCGGGCGTATCCGGCTTTATGCTCCCTACGGCAACATGGTACCTGGCATGGGATATCTGGTTCGGCGTCTCCTGGAAAATACGGCGAATGAATCGTTCCTGCGCCAGAGTTTTGCCGAAGATGCTCAGATAGAGAGACTTCTTGAGGACCCTGCTGCCAAGGCCATTCGAGAGCGTTCAGAACGCGTCAATAAGCCCCGTAACGTTTTGACATGTCCTGGCCGACTGCCACGTTTTGCCAACGAGGCATTGGTCGATTTCACCCGTCCGGATCACCGTAGTGCCTTCCCAATCGCCATTAATGCCGTACGGGCAAAAGCAGGTAAAACGTATCCACTTTTTATTGAAGGCAGGGAATTTATTACCAAAGAGCTGTACGAAACGGTCAACCCTAACCTGCCATCCGAAAAGCTCGGCATGATATCACAGGCAGGCATTGAGGACGTCAAACAAGCTATAGCTGCTGCGAAAAAAGCATTCCCAGCCTGGCGTGACCGGACTCCACGTGATCGAGCCGAATTTCTCTTAAAGGGAGCAGAGACTGCTCGCAAGCGCATTTTCGAGCTGTCTGCCTGGCAGGTATTGGAAATAGGTAAACAGTGGGACCAGGCATACGCCGATGTGACTGAAGCTATCGATTTCCTCGAATACTATGCCCGTGAAATGGTACGTTACGGTGAACCACAACGGATCGGCAATGCACCAGGTGAAGTCAATCAATACTTCTATGAGCCAAAAGGAATTGCTGCAATCATCTCACCATGGAACTTTCCTCTTGCTATCAGCCTGGGTATGGCTGCTGCAGCAATAGTTACCGGCAATACGGTAGTATTCAAGCCATCCAACATCACCGGCATTATCGGTTGGAACCTGGTGGAAATATTCCGCTCAGCAGGTCTCCCCGCCGGCGTGTTCAACTTTATACCGGGCAAAGGCTCCGTTATAGGTGATTATATTGTAGATCACCCCGATATTTCTCTAATTGCCTTCACCGGATCGGTAGAGACTGGCCTGCGCATTATCGATCGCGCGGCTAAAGTCCACCCATATCAGCCGAATGTAAAGAAGATCATATCCGAAATGGGTGGCAAAAACGCCATCATTATTGATGACGACGCTGACCTTGATGAAGCGGTACCGCACGTCCTCTATTCCGCTTTCGGATTCCAAGGGCAAAAATGCTCCGCCTGCTCACGTGTCATCGTGCTTGATGCAGTTTACGACCGTTTTGTCGAGCGATTGGTGAAGGCAGCGCAGGTGTATCAGGTCGGGCCGTCCGAGGATCCCCGCTATACGATGGGAGCTGTGTCTGATGCCACAGCTATGAAAAACATTCTGAAATACATTAATATGGGGAAACTGGAAGGTAAACTGCTGTATTCAAGCCCGGTTCCGACCGGTGAAGGTTACTGGGTACCACTGACGATTATCGGTGGAATCATCCCGCAGCATCGCATCGCACAGGAAGAGATTTTCGGACCGGTACTGGCTGTCATGAGAGCCGGTGATTTCGATCAGGCAATAGAGTGGGCAAATTCTACCAGATTTGCACTAACCGGTGGCATTTTTAGCCGCAGCCCTGAACACCTCAATAAAGCACGGCGCGAATTCCGCGTCGGGAACCTGTATATAAACCGTAATAACACCGGTGCACTGGTTGATCGACAACCATTTGGCGGTTCACGCATGTCTGGGGTGGGTACTAAGGCCGGAGGACCGGATTATCTGCTACACTTCATGGATCCGCGTGTGGTAACAGAGAATACAATGCGACGAGGATTTGCACCGATAGAAGAGGATGATGACTGGGTGGATTAGACATTTTTGTCAGTGGCGATCCAGATAGATTGTCACTGACAGGATTAGTTTATCTGCAGATTTGCACAAATAGCATCACTGCAAAAAAAACGATGACAGGACAGGCATGCGGAAACGATCAAAATAAGTTACTTTCGCCCAGCCAGCCTGACATTAATAAATATCGAAATCAACACGATAGCCATTCCAATCGCTTGCAGCGGGGCAATCCTTTCTCGCAGCACGAGAGTTATACAGACAAGTGAGAGGATCGGCACCAGCAAAGCAAAATTAGAGGATCTACCCGTTGGAATCATCCGCAACGCTTTGTTCCAAAGAATGAAGGCTACCGCCGTAGGGAATATACCCAAATAGGCTACCAGCAGCATATCCGTATTAGAAATAGACCACTGCATTGAATAAATAGGCTGCAGGCAGAGCAGGAACAGCAGGCCAAAAATGTTTAGCAAAAACATTCCCGGTATAACAGCGAAGCTGGCATGCTTAATCAATACACAGAACAGGGCAAAACTAAAGGCGGTACCAAGAGCCACAACAATGCCGATTGAAAGCCGCACATCCCCAAGCACGCCACCTGTGGTTACCAGCACGACTACACCGACAAAGCCGAGAGCTACACAACAGAGCGCCGGCCAACCGATCTTTTCGCGAAAAAACAGATTCGACAGCAACAGCATCATCAATGGATAGGTATAATGAAGGATTACCGCCTGGTTGGCCGGAATATATTCATAAGTTTGCAGGCAGAGTATCTGCTGAATACCAAGCCCAATTATTCCTGCCGCCGGAAAAAATATTGGCCGCTGACGGAACTCACTCATAATCATATTGATACGTTGTTCACGCAGTAGGAACCCGAAAAGAGCCAGGCTTGCCCATATTCCCATCCAGACAACGACTGAAAAGCTGTTCATGCGTGATACTGCGATTTTAAACCCGGTACCAAGCGTGGCAAACATAGTTACAGCCAGCAGGGCATAGAGAGAACCTTTATATGAATCAGTCATATCTGTTTTATCCTTAGCACGCAGCAAGCCTTATAACCGGTGTCTGCATGGCACCACTGTATAAGTATAATTTTGCCAGAGTACATTCCGATGCCTGTAACGCCTCAGCAACTACGACCACACGCGCACCAACAGCGAAACTTTTGCCTGCTGACAACAGATAATCCCTCCCGTCACCAGATGTCAACCAGATGATTCCGCTGGTACAGCGTAGCACGACTCCACCCTTCTCTCCATCCACCCGCATTAACTCCCCCCGTGCAAGACAACATTCCATGATTAATTCCTCCATGATTGTGATGTTGATCACCCTACTCCACTCTCAGTTGAAATAACAGATACAGAAAAACAGTTTTGTAACCATAACAGTTGCATGATATGTGTACTGTACCCATGGAAAAAATCAGCAATTGTACCTGCCAGTGCCAGGTAGACAGGGGTATGATATATCAATGTTAGAACGACAAAAAAATAATGCCGGTGCTGCGCTGCTCTATGAACAGGTCGCGGGAGAAATTGCCGGACTGGTTGACCAGGGAACCTTCAGGGCAGGAGATAAACTCCCGTCCATCAGACAACTCAGCACACGTTTCGACGTGAGCATCAACACAGTTATGCAGGCCTATGCTTTGCTGGAGGACAAATGCCTGATTCAGGCGAGGCCTCAGTCCGGCTATTATGTTCGCTGCCGTGTTCCGGAAATACGGGAGCCGGATCTAAAATCGCGCTCTATTATTGCTCCGACAACAGTCAAGATCAGCGATCTTTGTCATCAGGTAATGTGCAATATGATGAATCAGTATTTACTGCCTTTAGGCAGCGCCATTCCTCACACTAAAAACTTACCGGTTGATAAATTGAACCGGATTATGGCCAGCGAGGTAAGACGACTTGGCTCGCAGAGTATAACCTACCAAAAGCCCCCCGGATACGAACGTCTGCGGGTACAAATCGCACGCCGGGCACTGGTTGCCGGAATCAGCAGCGGCCCGGATGACATCCTTGTTACATCGGGATGTGTTGAGGCGGTGCTACTCGCACTGCGTGCGACTTGTCACACTGGGGACACAATTGCGGTTGAGTCGCCTTTCTACTTCAACTTCATGCAGATGATCGCGGAACTGGGACTGAAGGCGTTGGAGATCCCTTCTACTCCTCGCGATGGGATCAGTATTGAAGCGTTGCGTTACGCCATTGAGCAGGAGAAGATCAGCGCCTGCCTGGTGATTACTAATTTCAGCAATCCACTTGGCAGCCTTATGCCGGATGAGCGCAAACGGGAATTGGTTGAACTGCTGGCAAGCCATGATATCCCCCTGATCGAAGATGATATCTACGGCGACCTGACTTTTGGCAATGAGCGCCCTACCGCCGCAAAATCATTTGATCGTTCGAATCTCGTCATTTACTGCTCATCTTTCTCGAAGACTATTGCCCCCGGTTATCGGGTCGGGTGGGCAATGGGCGGGCGATTCCAGGGAGAGATGGAGCGTCTTAAAATGATGATGAATATCGCCACGGCGTCTCCATCGCAGATGGCTCTTGCAGAATTTTTGGCAAACGGCGGCTACGACCATCATCTGCGGAGTATCCGGAGGATCCATGCACGCAATATTTCACAGATGGCCGAAGCTGTCGCACGTTACTTTCCAGATGGGACCTGTATGACACATCCTTCCGGAGGCTTTATCCTCTGGGTGGAAATGCCGACCGGCACCGATGCCATGACATTATATCATCGCGCTCTTGAACAAGGGATCAGTATCGTACCGGGGCCGCTGTTTTCACTCACTAATAAATATGGGAATTATATCCGCCTGTCTGCAGCACAGTGGGACGAAAAGATCGAGCAGGGGATTAAAACTTTGGGGAAATTGGCACATGAACTGCTTCCGTAATAATGTGGGGTGAATAGTGCAACTGTGTCGGACTCTATTGTGATAAAAAATAAAAACATTGTGAAGGACGGGTTATCCGCAGCCTGGCCAATCTGTCTTGGCTATTTCCCTATAGGTCTATCGCTGGGGGTTCTGGCTCAAAAAGGTGGTTTGGCTCCCTGGCAGATGGCCGCCATGTCGATATTGGTCTTTGCTGGCGGTTCTCAGTTCATTGCCGTAGCAATGCTGGGTGCAGGCGCATCACCGGTAGCAATAGTCACTACGGTTTTCATGGTAAATCTGCGTCATCTGCTGATGAGTTCCGCACTAGCGGTACATTTCCCCGATGTCTCCCGCCGTTTTCTGTCACTCTTCGCGTATGGACTCACTGATGAAAGCTTCGCCGTCAATCTAACACGCTTCAACCAGGGCAACTGGAATCGCTATAGCGCCTTGACCCTTAATCATGCAGCCAATTCAACATGGATAGTCAGCACTGTAACTGGTGTCTACCTGGGGCAACTGGTCCCATCCGGCACAGCAGGGGTTGACTACGCCCTGACCGGCATGTTCATCTGCCTGTTGATTTACCAGTTGCGTGGCCCCATTTTCACCATTACCGCTCTGATTGCAGCGGTCTGCTCCGTGCTGGCATATATCTGGATGCCAGGTAACTCATACGTAATTATCGCATCTTGCCTGGCGGCCACACTCGGTATGCTGCTTAAACGTACAATGCGGAAACGTGAGGCTAATTCATGAATAACAGTGACTTCCTGCTGTTGATGCTGGCCATGGGTGCAGTAACCTACCTACCGAGAATGGTACCACTTGTGACCCTTTCTCAAAGAAAACTACCCGTCTGGTTTGCCGAATGGCTGGAGTTAATACCGCCTGCTATCCTGAGCGCTCTGATTGCACCAACCCTGTTCGCTCATTCCAACCCACGGGTTTTCAGCCTGAGCAGGATCGAACTGCTGGCAGCGCTACCAACCTTGTTCTGCGCCTATAAAACCCGCTCATTGGCTGGAACGGTTATTGTGGGCATGCTTTGTTATTGGGGGTTGGGGTTGATAATTTAGTGAATCATTGTCAATTATCAAAAGTCATTTCAATGTTGCATACCCGAATATTTTAACAGCCCCTTCTTTAACTCGCGCTTCTTCATTAGTACGAATATCACCGGAGTCATTATCAATACATGCACAGCTGATGAGATCATGCCGCCGATCATCGGTGCAGCAATCGGCTTCATTACATCTGCACCTGTTCCGGTCGACCACATGATAGGGATCAGGCCGAGAAGAGCAACAGCAACTGTCATAAGCTTGGGACGAAGGCGGAGGACCGCCCCTTCAAAGGTGGCATCATAGATATCCTGTTCGGTACAAGGACCATCTTTCAGCTTTTTATCCAACGCCTCGTGCAGATAGATGACCATTACTACCCCTGTCTCCACGGCGATACCATACAGGGCGATAAAACCTACCCATACTGCTACCGATAGATTATAGCCAAGTGCGGAAACCAGGTAGACTCCGCCCACCAGAGCAAAGGGAACCGAAAGCATGACCATGCTCGCCTCTAACGCCGAATGAAATGTGAAGTAGAGTAGTATAAAGATGATTACCATACCTAAAGGAATAAGAATCTGCAGACGAGCCTTGGCGCGAATCTGGTTTTCCCACTGCCCGGACCAGGCGACATAGTAGCCTGGCGGCAGCTTGAGCTGCTTTTCCAAAGTTTGTTTTGCTTCAGTCACAAAACCACCCATGTCGCGACCGCGTACATTAAGGAATACCAGTGAGCGCAACAGACCTCCCTCACTGTTGATCTCAGGCGCTCCGGTTGAGATCTTTAATTTGGTCACCAATGAGATCGGTACCTGGGCACCCTCCATGCCGCCCACCAGGATACGGCGAATCGCCGGTATATTATCGCGATAATCACGCTGGTAGCGCAGGCGAATCGGGAAACGGTTTCTCCCTTCCACCGCAGTGGAGAGCATCTCACCACCAAGAGCGGTTTCAATAACGGACTGAATATCACCGACACTCACTCCGTAACGGGCAGCAGCCTCCCGGTCAATGTCGATATCAAGGTAACTTCCGCCGGTGACCCTCTCGGCAACTACGTCGGCGGAACCATTGATTGGCTTGAGGATTGCTTCGGCCTGGATTGCTAGATCCTTGAGTACATTCAGGTCATTACCAAATATTTTGACTCCCAGATCGGTACGAACTCCGGTTGATAGCATATTAATGCGGTTGATAATCGGTTGAGTCCAACCATTACGGACGCCTATCTGCTGGAGTTTACTATCCAGGTCGGCCACAATGTCGGCTTTTATCAACCCTGGACGCCAAGTTTCTTTCGGTTTCAATATAATGATACTTTCAAACATGGAGACCGGCGCCGGGTCGGTGGACGTTTCAGCCCGACCGACCTTGCCCAGTACATGTTCCACTTCAGGCACGCTCTTGATAATTGTGTCTTGTACCTGGATTATCCGCTTGGCCTCTGTTATGGAAATATTGGGAAGCGTAACCGGCATATAGAGCAGAGATCCTTCATCCAATGGCGGCATAAACTCTGAACCTAGTTTTGTGAACATCGGCACTGCAATTGCCAGGGCTAAAAGGTTTAGTGCTATAGTTGTCTTTTTCCAAATCAACACCCAACGAATAACAGGTGAATACAACTTTATAAAGAAGGTAGAAACCGGGTTTGAACTTTCGGGCGGCATTTTGCCCCTCATAAAATAGTACATCAACACCGGAACCAAAGTGATGGCAATCATTGCTGAACCCATCATTGAGAAGGTTTTGGTGAACGCCAGCGGATGAAACAGCTTCCCTTCCTGTCCCTCCAACATAAATACCGGCACAAACGAGAGGACAATAATCGCAAGTGAAAAGAAAATAGCTCTGCCGACCTGTTTAGCAGAGGCAATGACAACTTCCAATCGCCTGGCTGCTCGCTCTTCAGGCGGCATTTCAGAAAGATGGCGGTAACAGTTTTCCACCATTATTACACCGGCGTCTACCAGCACACCGATGGCAATGGCAATACCTCCCAGCGACATGATATTAGAGGTTACACCCATCAGCTTCATTGTTATGAAGGCGATCAGTACCGAAATAGGTAGAGTCAGCACGATCACAAGAGCGCTCTGGAAATGGAGCAGGAATATTAGTATTACAAGAGAGACGACTACTGATTCCTCCAGCAGATTTTTTTTCAGGGTATCCACTGCCCGCATGATCAGGTCGGAACGGTCATATGAAACCATCACCTTCACACCGGGGGGTAGCCCTTTTTCTAATTCTGTAATCTTTACCTTGACCCGATCTATGACATCCTTGGCGTTCTCGCCATAGCGCATGACCACGATGCCCCCCACAGCCTCTCCTTCACCATTCATGTCAAGAAGACCGCGCCGGATGGCACCGCCGGTTTGCACGGTACCAAGGTTTTTCACATAGATCGGCGTACCTCGCATATCAGCGCCCACAACAATGTTTTCCAGATCAGCTTTGGACTTTACATAACCTCGGCCACGTATCAGGTACTCGGCATCAGCCTGTTCGATCAGGCGCCCCCCCACATCCTTATTGGAGGCCTTGACCGAATCCATTACTTTTGCAACCTTAATATTGTATGCAAGTAGTTTGGCTGGATCCAGATCAATCTGGTATTCCCGCACGAAACCACCGATGGATGCAACCTCGGCCACTCCCTGAACGGTGTTGAGCTGATAGCGAACAAACCAGTCCTGAAGAGTGCGCAGTTGCTCCAGATCATATCCCTTGCCCTCTATTGTGTACCAGAACACATGGCCTACGCCGGTTCCATCGGGGCCTAGAGTCGGAGTAACTCCGGGCGGCAGCAGGGATGCTGCGTAATTCAACCGTTCAAGAACGCGGGTCCTCGCCCAGTAGATGTCAGCTTTGTCTTCAAAAATGACGTAAATCATCGAGAAACCAAAGGCCGAGGACGCCCGTACAGCACGCACCTGCGGCAACCCTTGAAGATTGGTAGCCAACGGATAGGTAACCTGATCTTCAACCACCTGCGGTGAGCGACCGGGATAATCGGTAAAGACAATTACCTGGTTATCGGAAAGGTCAGGTATTGCATCCACAGGGGTTTTGTAAACCGACCAGAATCCCCAGCCTATGATCAACCCGAACATCATCAGTACGATGACGCGGTTACGAGCGGAATATTCGATAATTTTTTCAATCATGGGGTTAACCGATCCTGTAGTGACGCCGCTGACTGCGCCATGATTCTGATAGAGCGGGCGTGTCAAGCAGCGCCCGTATAATTACATCTTCATATCATCCATCTTTAAAGTGCCCTTTGCTGGCGCCTGTTTTGACGGAGCGACTCCTTTAGCCACCGGATCTGCCCCACCGGTGTGCTGACTATGATCCACAGCACCACCGCCTTTAAGCTGAGATTCGGAATCGATCAGATAACCGCCGGAGACTGCCACCTTTTCTCCATGTTTGAGTCCGGACAAAATCTGGATATTGTCGTCTGTCCGCTGCCCAACCTGGACTTCACGAGGCTCGAACATGCCAGGGGAACTCTCCACCCAGACGCTCTGGCGCTTGCCACTGTCCATGACAGCGGAAACCGGCACAACTATTGCCGACCCGAGCGGCACTTTGATGATGGCATTGACAAACATGTCCGGCTTCAGCTTCATGCCAGAATTCGGCATTTCCACACGGGCCTTGACTGTTCTCGTTTTTGGATCAAGGAAGGGGTAAATGAACGCAATGTGACCCGCAAAAGGTTTCCCCGGAAAAGACTGTGAGCGGATCTCCACCTGCTGTCCGACGTGAATATTGGGGAACTCATTTTCGTAAACTTCAACTTCAACCCAGACGGTAGTAAGATCGGCAATATTGAACAGAGGATCACCCGTATTAACGTACTGACCCTGCTGCACCATTTTTTCGATGACAACTCCTGAAAGCGGAGTGTAGATCGGCAGGCGGATATTCGGTTTGCCTTCCTTCTCCAGCTCAGCAATTTGGCTCTCCTTTACTCCAAACAACATCAGACGCTGTTTTGACGAAGTCACCAGTCCTTCACCGTTTTGGGATATGGATGGAATGGATGAGTTCTTCAGCTGTTCGCGGCTCTTTATCGCCAGTAGATATTCCTGTTGAGTTGCCAGAAGGTCTGGAGAATAAATTTCTGCTACTGGCTTATCTTTGCTGACAAAGGCCCCGACACTGTTAACATGAAGTTTGTCGATACGACCAGCGATCCAGGCCGTAACTTTCGCTTGTCGTGACTGATCATACTGGACAATGCCGACAGCGTTAATTTCCTTGTTCATGGAGCTCTTTTTGACCACAACCGTAGCAACATTAGCCATCACCCGTTGTGTTGGAGAGAGAGATACGTGGCCAATCATGTCGGCTTGCTGTTGCTGTTCGGCTGTTTGCGTTCCCCCGCCTGTCGGCATGGTGTCAACTTTTTTAATCAACTCCATGGCACAGATGGGGCAGGTACCGGGTTTATCTTTGATAACAAACGGGTGCATTGAGCAGGTCCAGAGCTGAACCTTGTGTTCAAGCTTTGTATGCCCCCTCCCATCATCCTTGAACCACCCCTTATTGAAGAGCCATCCGCCACTGATAGAAACGGCAACGATCAAGGCGGCTATGGGTACTGCAATTTTCTTATTCAGAGCCATTTCAGACCTCGGTATCATGAATTTATTGGTGTTGTGAGTTTTCAATCACCGGGGTTACCGGCGGCACACGCTCCGGCATAACAACCGGTTGTGCTTTCACTTGTGGCGTCGACGCTAAAGCTAGATCCTCTCCGATTATTGCTTCTAGCTGTGCCAGCTTCATCATATACTCAGCCTGTGACTCGTACAGCTCACGTTCGTAAGTAAATAAAGTCACCCGGCCATCAAGTAGGGTCAAAAAATCAACCTTGTTGACCCGATAGCTTATGACTGCAGACTCAAGAGATTGCTCCGCCTGGGGTATAATGCCCTCTTTATAAAGTTCCACCAATTTCCTGCGGCGCTCCAGTTGGGCAAGTGAGTCGTTAATGGCGAAGGAAATGTTGTTTTTCAGACCGTTTAATTCCTCTGTCACCATGCTTGTTTCAGATGTGGATTCGGCCAGCATTGCTTGACGCCGTTCCTGTTGAATCGGCAAATTGAAAGTAACGCCTAGAGTAAACATGTTGTAGCCGGGGTCGCCCATAGCTTCCTGTCGGAACATATATTCAAAGGAAAGGTTAACATCCGGGTAGAATTCTTTCTGCGCCAGGCGGTGAGAAGCATTTCCTTTGTTGGCGAGGCTTACCAGACTTTTTACTTGGGGCCTTTTTTCAACGGCTATCATATTCAATTGATCAGCAGTTAAAGCCACCTTTGTCAGAGTAAAATCTATGATAGTACCAACAGGAGAATTTCCTGGTCGGTAGAGCAGAAAGTTGAGATTTGCCTCTAGACTCTTGCGTTGCTGGCTGAGATTTATCTGCATGTCCAATATTTTGGATTTTTCCAAACCAGCCTTGAATATGTCCTGCTGCACCCCCTGTCCTACAGAATATTTCAACTCGGCTATTGCCACAAAGTCAGCCAGAATCCGCAGATTTTTGTCGATAATCCCCAGGCCTTTATCCACTGCCCATAACTGATAGTACGTTTCCTTCACCATACGGATCAGTTCCAGCTTACGCTCTTCAATTGCCCATTTGTAGGATTCTGCTTCGTACTGAGCGACTTCCTGTTTGATGGCCCGCTTACCCCAAAAGGGGAGCTGCTGTGAGATACCTATTACCTTTGCTGTCTGCGGATCTTTGCCACCAACCGAGAACGGCTGCCGGGCCAGCAGATTCTGTAGTTTGAACATAAACATCGGGTCTTCAAATGACGAAGCCTGTCTGGCTTTACCGGTAAACATCTGCCAGCGCGCCTGGGATGATTTGAGTTCCGGGTTGTTGGTAAGTGCTGTTTTGATCAACTCTGGCAGGGCTTCTAATTGAGATGTTTCTTCAGCTAGGGATATTCTTTGAAAAAGAACAACTAAACAAATAATGGTGAGTACAACAGCTACTGGTTTCATAAATGGCCTCTGATTCTTGTGATGCTAATAACTCCCCGATTGTAATTCACCCTACTCTACCATCTTTCAAGTTGATCGTCCGATCAGCATATTTACCATTCTCCGGGTTATGCGTAACCATTACAACCGTCTGACCGGCACAGTTAAGCTCCCGGAATAGTGCCATAACCTCTTCACTGGTTTTTGAATCCAGGTTACCGGTTGGCTCGTCTGCCAGGAGAATATGTGGATTGTTAACAATGGCTCTGGCAATAGCAACACGCTCCTGTTCACCCCCGGAAAGCTGATTCGGAAGGCGGTCGAGCTTATTGCCCAGGCCTACCCGCTCAAGTGCTGTGCGGGCAGCAGTTTTTTTTGCTGCTGAACTCATTTGAATGATTGCCAGCGGGAGCATTACATTTTCAATAGCAGTTAAATATGAAATCAGATGAAATGATTGAAAGACAAACCCGAGGTTCTGAGCCCTAAAATCCGCCAACTTCTCACCTGGAAGTTGATAGATTGCTATTCCTGCCATCTTAACGTCGCCGGCAGTGGGATGATTCATACCTCCCAGCACCGATAGCAGAGTGCTCTTACCTGAACCGGACTGTCCCATAATCGTGATAAATTCTCCAGTTTCAATGGATATATCAATGCCACGCAACGCTTCAATAATTTCAACGCCACTGTTGTACAGCTTTGTTACCTTTGAAATTTCAATTAATGCCATTGCAACCTCTTCTAAAGTGCTCGTAATGATTCAATAGGATCCATCTTTGATGCATGCAGAGCCGGGTACAGGCTTGCCAGCACACCCAGAGCCAAAGCGAGCCCGACCGATCCGAATGCCACCGTGGAGTTCCAAATCAGGAGGGCGTTTTTGCTCTCTGCCATAAACGGCAGTGCCAGTTTTGCCCCTCCCATACCAACGACATACCCCAAGAACCCGGCCAGCAAGCTGACCATAGCAGCTTCCAGCAGAATAATCCGCATAATGTGACTTTTGCGAAAGCCAATTGCCCGAAAGACTCCTATCTCGGTCGTCCGTTCATTAACGCTCCCCATCATGGTGACAAAAACAATCAAAGAACCGATAAATATCACTACCCCTGCCATAGCATAGGAAAAACGTTTGAACTGATCCAGCGCCTTGAGCCGACCTTCAACCACCTGTTGGATGGCAGCAACTTTTGCATCGGGCAACTTCTCTGCAATCTGCGTGACCATGTCGCCGATTGGACAACCGGAACAGAGGGCTGCAACTTCTGCTAAGGTTATTTTACCCTCTTTACCAAGTATTTTTTGAGCCTTAAGCAGATTAACAAATACAAGTGCGTCATCCTGAGAACCAGTCTGCTCAAGCACTCCAACGACTTTAAAAACTTCATTCTTTATAGTAACGCTGTCACCGGAACCGACATTCAGCACCTTGGAAGCATCGCTCCCGAGTAGCAGTTCGTTACCACGGGTGGGCGCTTCACCAAATATTTTCCACCACTGTTTAATTTTCAATTCATTGTCAAAATTGACCCCGACGAGGAGAACATTATGTCCTCCAATCTGAATACCCCCCAGCACCTTTGGCGCAACTGCCGAAATATTTTTGTTGTTGGCAATAGTTCTTATCTTTGCCAGATCCACCTCAAGGATATCGCGCTGATCAAAAGTCACACCACCAAGGCTAATGCCACCGTAATTCATGGATAGTCCGTTATTCTGAGGAGTAATCAGAATATTGGCGCCAAACTCGTCCATTTTACGTTCAATATCACTGGACATGGAGCTGGTTAGAGTGACCAGGGTTACAATTGTAGCAATTCCAACGGTAAGACCTATTGTCAAAAAAGCCATCTTAGCTTTACGACGTTTCAGGTTATTTATGGAGATGGTATGCAGTTTCATCAGAAGTATTTCGCACCGTCTTTCAAGTCACTCGCCTTAACTGTAACTGTTCCGCCGCTCTGCTGGTGCGGAAGATACCCAGGATTGCAGCCACCTGAGGCATTGGGACCAAGGCGATTAATGGCAAATTTTTGGTTGCAGTTATTGCAATTCATCTTGTCACCCTGCTGTTCGTAACCTTTTTTTGATTTATAGCAGGAATCACAGGCGTCAAAAGCGGTCCTTATGCTGCCGTCTGCAGCTTTGACGACGAAAAAGGTGATCTCCTTGCCGCCGTCCTCATATTTATAGAAATGCGCTTTGCCATCGGCCAATTTAGTAACTGAAAGAGTTATTGTGCCGTTACTTGACTTCACCTTCTCATACTTACCAAGAGAGAAAGCGTGTACCGTAATAGTGCTGACAAAAAATAACACCGTGAAGACACCCGCCACCAATTTCTTCTTCGTATATTTAGTTACCATGTTAAAGCCCCTTGTTTCCTACTTTTTGATTTGCATCATGAACACTACAACACCCTGAATCAGGCAACTTTTTAAGGCTGACTTTAAAAGCCAGAATAACTAGAAGCGTGATCGCTACAATCACTAGAACCATATTGATAATCCAATTATTCATTATTACTTTACCGCGTACCAGAATTTAGTCTGACGTGTCTGGCCATCTTTCAACAAAAATTTGCACATTATTCCATAGTTACCGCTTTTGTTAAATTCAAAATCAGCACCGAAATGCCCGTGCATTCCTTTTAGATCCCTGTTCTGAAAGCTTTTATCCGGGTTTTGAACTTTAATCGACACATCTCCTTCGGTCAGTGCTTTGCCAGTCTTGGCATCCTTGAGATTTACAGATATATGGTGAGTGTCCTTCACTCCTTTTGGCATATCCATACCCATCGCTTTCATGGC
Source organism: uncultured Geobacteraceae bacterium (assembly GCA_903875605.1). GTDB lineage: Bacteria > Desulfobacterota > Desulfuromonadia > Geobacterales > Pseudopelobacteraceae > JACRCG01. Next base: position 23,160 of record CAIQWT010000074.1, read on the forward strand.
ATCAACCATAGTCTGAATGTTGAACGTAGCCTTTACACCGTTGATGACCTCTTCATGGGCGGCAGTTGTTTTATGCCCTATTTCATGGCCGCTGTGATCCATGGCATATGTATAAATCGGGGACGAAAGTGCGAGGATGGCGGCTGTTACTGTAATAATTTTTTTCATTTTTAGGTATCTCCTATGGATATGTCTATTTAATCTAGGCTTTTAAATGCAGATACCGTTCCAATTTGCAACTACCTTATTATACTGGTATTTTGAATTACATGGAGGGGCTGGTGTGGATTATTCTACATTGACTGGAGGATATTCTTCGGGGTTGAATGTTCACAGGCCATCAGCGTTTAATTCTTTGTTCCAATTCCAGATCAAACTGTTTGAGGCGTTCAAGGCTCTGGCGCAATTCCCGGTTATCGCGTGTTAGCGAAAAATTGAGATCTTTCAGAGAATTCAGTTCTCGCTGCCGTTTACGCAGCGAACGAATATCGGACAACTGCACAAGCAGTTGTGCAGACTGCCTGGTCCAGATACTGTCAGGATATTTAGCTGACAACCGCTCAAGTAGTGTTTGTGCACGCAGGAGGCTTTTACCCCCATCATCCTTGAGAGTTAAGAGCGCTAGACGAAAAAGAGCCTCATCCGTTACACCGGCGACAGGCTCCCCATTGACAACTTTTTGCAGCAGATCACAAGCATGCTGCTCGTTTCCAGCACGTATCTGCCCACGCGCCTCATCAAGAACACGCGCCTGAGAGGAAAAAATGGCGTTATATGACATGCCTGCACATCCTGCCATAGTCACTATCGTACATATTATTAACATAGATACAGTTTTATAACGCATCATGGAGAACCGCCTCCCGCACAATTATATAATTACTGCCAGCTGTTCCCTTAACACGATCCTTGACCTCTGCTGCAGCGGTAGCAATTTCGGCTGCGGTGGCATAATCGCCGGGATAGCAGGCCATGGCCGCTATCGAAATTGACACCAACGGGAACAATCTCGGCACACCATATCGATCTATTCCATTAATCGCACCTGTTATACGGTCCTCATCAGAATAGTACGCTGGAATCATCGTATCAAAGTCACGAATGATCTCAAGGCAGGCGGCCTCAGCCTTACCAGCGCAGACAATAGCAACAAAATCATCACCGCCAATATGTCCGACAAAAGCCTCAGGGTCATCAATCCGAATTACCGCATTGTGGATTAATTGGGCGGTCTCCTTTATCAAATCACTTGCCTTGATATACCCGTAACGATCGTTATATGATTTGAAGTTATCTAAATCCAGATAACACATCACAAATGGAGATTGTTCTCGCAGACGACGGTTAAGAGAGCGCTCTATGGCAATATTACCTGGCAGGCGCGTAAGCGGACTAGCGTCAAGGCTGATCTGTTCCAACTCTTTCAGCCGCTCAGCCATACGAGAAAAGTCCTGCGCAAGCGCTCCGACTTCATCTCCTGGAGGGATTCCAGGGTCATGATCAAAATCTCCGGCAGCTAAGCGATGAGTGGCTCTCTGGAGCTTGCCGATAGATGCTGCAAAGGAATATATCATCAAAAAAGCTACTGCGAAGGCGGTAAGAACACCTCCAACGGCAAGCACAATTGAAATAACAACCGTCCGGGATTCCTGATCATCGGATTCTTTCAACTTGCGTTCAAGCGAACGCTGTTGTTCGGCCCTCAGAAGATCGAATGCTTTTTCCACACGCTCGGTGGATTTACGCATTACTGTGGGCGTAATGACCTGCCCAGAAAAAAGTTTCTCTGCCACAATGGTATACCCGGCGTATTCGGAAGCAAGTACGGCAAAAACATGCGCCTGACTCATCGGTCTGAGCTGCGCCAGCCCCTCTAGCAACTTAACCGCGTTTCGGTCGTAAAGCTCCCTGAACTCGGGTTGTTTCAATATTTGATACCTGCCTACGATTCGTTCCTGAGCCAGTAGAATTTCGTGAAGTGAAATTGTGGTAGTGGCAGCGGCCAGGTCATAACGGGCAATTCTCACCTGCATCCGGTGCATGGAACCAAGGCTGGCAACTGAATATACCAAGGCGATCAGCAGAAAAAAACCGCTGGCCACAAAACTTATAATCATTCTCTGAATAAATGTCAGTCGGGGAAAATAGCTAATGTGCATACCGGGATTTCCTGGGAAAAATAAAATACTAATTATGTGGTTGCCTGAGCAGGATGTAAAATCTTATACTTTTCCATCCGGTAAATAAGTGTGTGACGCGGAATACGCAGAAATTTGGCGGCTACGGTCTGGTTCCAGCCATTGCGGTCAAGGGCTTCTACCACAACCTCTCGCTCCAGTTGTTCCAGCGAATAACCTTCTACAGGTAGGTTAATTACACCGGACATAGTTGGTGACGACTCGTAAGCAGCTCCACTAATGAGCATTTTATCGGGTAAATCAACAAGTGTTATTTTGTCACCGCTCCTCATTATAAGAAGACGTTCCACCATATTTTCAAGTTCACGAACATTCCCCGGCCAACGGTAGGAGCTTAGAGCAGCCAGGGCGTCACTGTCAAACACAACCCTCTCAGCTCCGTGCTTTCCGCAAAAGTAGCGCAACAACAGAGCAATATCCTCTCGCCGATCCCGAAGTGTAGGTAAATGGATCGGTATGACCGCCAGGCGATAATAAAGATCTTCACGAAAAGTACCATTAGCTAACGCTTTATCAATCTCAAGATTTGTGGCGGCGACCACCCGCACATCAAGTTTTTGCTGCTTTGTTCCGCCAACCTGCTCAACCACCCTCTCCTGTAATGCACGTAATAGCTTAGGCTGTAGCTCCAACGGCAGCTCACCAACTTCATCAAGAAAAAGAGTGCCGCCGTCTGCCAATTGAAATTTTCCGACTTTGTCCTTTATCGCGCCGGTAAAAGATCCGCGAACATGGCCGAAAAGTTCACTTTCCAGCAGATCCCGTGGGATCGCAGAACAATTAATAGCTATGAATGGTGCGTTACGGCGACTGCTATTCAAATGTAATGAACGGGCCACCAACTCCTTGCCGGTACCGGATTCACCTGTTATCAGTACGGAGGCATCTGTATCCGCAACCTTGCGCACAACCTCGAAGACCCTTTCCATTGCCTTAGAGGAGCCGATGATAGTATGATAATCCACCTTATCCGACAAGGCGTCTTTCAGACGCCTGTTTTCAGCACAAACCCCACTTAGTTGGAGTGCCTTGGCAACAGTAAGCCGTAGTTCGTCGCGGTTAAACGGCTTCGTGATATAGTCAAAAGCTCCAGCTTTCATCGCCTCAACAGCCACATCCACCGTACCAAAGGCCGTTATCATGATTACCAGTGTCTCGGGAGAGCGCTCCTTGATCCCAAGTAATACCTGCATGCCATCCATTCCAGGCATCTTCATGTCAGTGATCACAAGTGCTGGCGCCTCTTCTGCGAACAGATCCAGTCCATCTTGGCCTGAAGCGGCCGTAATCACATCGAAACCGGCTTCCTGAAGATTATATTCCAGGACGCGTCTCAGTGAATTATCGTCATCAATTACTAGTATTTTCTGTTTCATGGGGCTCCACCTGATATAGCTTGCGGCAACCAGACCAATACAGTTGTGCCCTCGCCTGCAACACTAACAATCCGGGCTGTACCGCCATGACCCTCAATAATTTTTTTGGTAATGGCAAGCCCCAGGCCGGTTCCATCGGATTTTGTAGTAAAGAATGGTTCAAATATCCTGAGTATATTTTCGGAAGTGACTCCAAGCCCACTGTCAGTAAAACTTATCTCGATACCATCGCGCACCTTACTAGAGGCAATACAGACACTGCCGCCTGATGGAGTAGCTTGTAGCGCGTTTATGACTATATTAAGAAACGCCTGACGTAGTTTTTCACCGTCACCATGAATTTTTGTATTAATCTTCGGTGGGATAAGATCCAAAGTAATATGACGCTGCCGAGCATCATTAGCGACCAGCGTTGTAACTGTTTCCAGCTCTTCCTGGATACTGCAAGGAACTTTCTCAATCTGTGACGGCCTGGCCATACGTAAAAAATCCTCTACTACACGGTTAAGTCGTTCCGTCTCTTTGATCTGGATATCAATAAATTCATATTTTGCATCACCAGGCCGGTAATCGTCTCTGAGTATTTCAGCCGTTCCACGAATAGAACCAAGCGGATTTCGGATCTCATGAGCCAACACTGCGGCCATTTCGCCCAAAGTTGATAGCTTCTCCGCACTGCGCAGATTCTTTTCAATGGCAATGATCTGATCGGACTGTTCCTGCAGCTTTTTAAATGACTGTTCCAGTCCATCCGCTGTGTTTTGCAACTGAATGCTTCGCTCTCGCTCCCGTTGGGCCAATAGGCCAGTAACTCCTCCCACAATATTATAGAGGACTATTTCAAGATATTTTTCCATCTCTATGGTCAGGTGCCCACCCCATTGAAACAGAATATGCGGGGCATATAAAAAGCTTACAGCAAGAGAACAGGCTAATCCGCCACGTAGTCCGAACCAGACGGCGGCCAGAATAATAGGCAGATAATAAAGGCGCTGAAAAATGTCATGGAGATAGTGAAGATGGAGAGGAGTGAGGTAGTGGAGCAGACTGATGGCAATCATAGAAAGAGCCAACAAGAATGTCCGTATGTTCAGAAAAGCTTTCATTTGGCCAGATTATAACGCAAACAAGCTTAACACAAGAAAAATGGAACGGCCCTTGATTGAGTAACAGAATTACATATTTGTATTGAAGATTAAATACAATGCAGAAACATCTGCTTGATTTTTTGAAATCCACTTGCTATATTTTAGCAGTCACTAGCATAGAGTGCTAAATGAATAATGTAGAGAGGTGAAGCATAAATGGTAGCCCAATTACCGGTTGTTGCTGATAGTCTTCGACTTTATATGAACGAAATCCGCAAGTTTCCACTACTGAGTGAAGAAGATGAGCATCGCTATGCGGTTTCTTTTTATGAGGACAAACATCTGCAGGCTGCCCACAGCCTGATTACCTCAAACCTTAGATTTGTTGTAAAGGTTGCGTACGAATTTCGTCACTACGGCTTGAAAATGCTGGATCTTATACAAGAGGGTAACATTGGCCTGATGATGGCCGTCAGAAAGTTCAATCCATACAAGGGCGTTCGACTCATTTCGTACGCAGTCTGGTGGATTAAGGCTTATATCCAGAATCACATCATATCGTCATGGAGCCTCCTTAAGATCGGTACTACCCAAGCTCAGCGGAAGCTGTTCTTTAAACTCCGTCAAACAAAAAGTACGCTTATCCAAATGGGTGATGAAGGCACGGATGTCATTAGTGCCGCCCAGTCGCTGCGCGTTTCAGAGCAAGAGTTCACTGAGATGGAGCAGCGCATGCAGGGTGACTGCTCACTTAATGCTGAAATACCGGGGAGCGATGGCGCAACAGCTCTTGAGTCTCTTGCTGACGATCGACTGAACCAGGAAGATTTGCTTGTGCATTTTCAGGAAAATCAGAACCTGCAGAAAACAGTTGCCGAAGTCGTCAGTCGACTAAACGAAAAAGAGCGCTACATAATCGAGAAAAGAATAACGGCTGATGATCCTATGACTCTACAGGAGATTGCCAGTCATTTTTCAATATCACGCGAACGAGTACGACAAATAGAAGAAGGCGCCCTAAGGAAGACAAAACAGGCTCTAATACCACTTTTAGCGGCCTAGTTATGTTGCTGTTTTAAATGGGTTTACTAAATTATTCTGCACTGGATAAATAAGCCGGCCTTTTTTTTTGCAAATAGTTCTTGACTTCATCACGTATTTTCTTTAAATACACAAGTTCCGTTTTCTTTATATTTAAGAAAAGGTATTAGCCCCGTTAGCTCATACTGGTAGAGCAGCTGACTTGTAATCAGCAGGTGATCCGTTCGATTCGGATACGGGGCTCCACTTGAAACAGGCAGTAC
>CAIQWT010000075.1 GCA_903875605.1 uncultured Geobacteraceae bacterium
ATCTTTCAAGTTCTTGGGTTTACAGCGCTCTACTGCGCTGTGCCGATGAATTAGAATGCAAAGATCTAACGAAGCGTATATTAGGCTCCCTAACTGAAGATCGAATCCAACAATTAAACGATAAAGACAAAAAAAGGTTATTACAGCTACAGGAGTCTTTATCCGCCGAAAGCGTCGAACATCTTCCATCAAATTGGGGAGATTGGGCTAAATGGGTTTCTTCCGAGAAGTACAAATCTAGCCCAATAACGATCTTGCAAGAATGTGTATTACAGTGGGATATTGATTCTTATTTAAAAGATCCGAGTAAATGTGAGTCATTAGCGCAAATAATTGGAAATTCAAGTGGCAAACAAGAAGAGATCTTTAAAAGTGCGTTCCCATATATAGTTGATTTCTTTATTGAAAAACAGAATAAACCAGATAAAAAGTTTTCTGAATTATATGCTGCGCTTGTTAAGGTCATAGCATGGGGCGGAGCAACTTCAACTGATGAATTGGAAATTGCTTCACTTTTAGTTCAGTCTCTATTGGAATGTGGTCTAAACCGCTCTCTATATTGTGATTGCGTTGAAGACCTAATTGAAATTGTAAATGCAAACAACTCAATTATTCATTTTGATTGGGCTCTGAATCTCGCGGAAATATTGATTATATACCCGTCACATGACAATGAATTACGACTAAGATTATTTATATCTGTAACTAATGTTGCGCGTGCTGTATTCCGTAGGATGACAAATACGCAGCGTGGGATTCTTTGTCTTTTGGCAAAGGATTATGGTTGCTTAGGTCTATTGGACTTTCTTGTCACTGAAGATCAAGAAGAGATCGCTGAAGATGTAAATATCAAATTTTCAGGTATCATCGGGATATACTCGCTTACAGAAGGGGCTGCAAAGCGAGCGAAGGAATATCTCGGAAGTATTCTACCCAATGCTCGGATCGAAATCAATGGTGACTCTGTTGCAACTGAAAAACTTACTGCATTAGCGCGAAATGCTGATCTGTTTGTCTTCGCTTGGAAGAGTAGTAAGCATCAGGCATATTACTGCATAAAGGAAGCACGTAAAGGTCTGGACATCATATTGCCATCTGGCAAAGGAGCCGCAAGTATTGTAAGAAGTGTATTAGAGGGTTTAGCATAAACTTATATATTGTGTCTGCTTGCGGAACATCATATTAGCGTAAAGAAGGGTGCGTTATGCAATTCCCATTAAGCGAGTATTTTAGTAGTTTTCAGGGTGAAGGTAAATTTACTGGGATTTACAGTTTTTTCCTTCGGTTTAGTGATTGTAACTTTAGGTGTGGTTTCTGCGACACTTCAGATCGACTTGGAAAGGTTAATCATATGATGTCTCTGGAAGACATCATAAAATTACTCAAGGATAACGGGCATCGACACCTGGTAATAACTGGTGGGGAACCGTTTCTGTTTCCAGACCAATTACATGCATTGCAAATTGCAACGGATGGTCTGTCAATATCTGTTGAAGTGGAAACAAATGGTTCACTCGACCTCAAAGACCCATTAAGGGGTATGAGTAACTGGCACTTCAATATTTCACCGAAAGTCTGGAATAGTGATGCATACGAAGACCTGTACTCGCCACGAAAACGGATCTATAAATTCCCGTTGAGCCCAGATAATTATGATGCAACAGTTGCATTTATTGATAGATTTGAAATATCATCTGAGGAAATATATGTAATGCCTCTTTCAGCAACAAGAAAAGAGTACGATAAACACGCCAAGTTTGTCTGTGACAAAGCTATACAGCATCGTTGGAACTTTTCTAGCCGACTTCAACTTTTACACAATTTTAAATAGCATTTCTTTTTGAGCTTATGCATATGAGCAGTGCTTAGATTTTCGACGATCTGGGTGAGTACAAAAACTTAGGTCATAAGAGCCTGTTGCTATTGGCAATTACTAATTAATCTGAAATTACAAATCCCGTTTGAGTCTATTTCAATCGGAAGTTTGTGCTCTTCATGACCAACGTGGTCAAAATGCCTCTGTACTCTTGCTAATGTTGTTTTTAAGTCTCGTTTAGAGAGTCCTCTTTGAATAATATCCTCAGCAATTTCTTGTTTTGTTGAGCCGACCAAAAGCATCTCGTCAATTCTTTGTGCTTGCCCAGAATGTCTGAGCCAGTTTTTCCCATTTGTTAAGCCAGTTGTTTGATTCATTTCCTGTCTTGTTTTACTTAAATCACCTGCGTGGACTTGACTCATAAAAAATCTCCAGAGACAGAATAGATATTAATTATTTGTATGTGGCTATAGAAT
>CAIQWT010000076.1 GCA_903875605.1 uncultured Geobacteraceae bacterium
CGCCGCTGAAAGCGCCAGTGACCTCTTCACCATGAGCGTCAGCGACGGCGACGGCACCCCGGTAACGCAGAACTACACGGTGACCGTCACTGGTGCTGACGACGCTCCGACGCTTGCCGCCGACACAAAAACCGTAGCCGAAGACACCGCTGCCAGCAGCAATGTCCTTGCCAATGATAGCGACGTTGACAACACCCTCACGGTCAGCAGTTTCACCGTCACCGGTGATGCCACGGTCCACGCTGTCGGCACCACCGCCACCATTGCCGGCAAGGGCACCCTGACCATAGCCGCCAACGGCGACTACACCTTTACCCCTGTTGCCAACTGGAGCGGCACTGTTCCTCAGGTCACCTACACGGTAAATACCGGCTCCACCAGCACGCTTGATATCACTGTGACTGCGGTCAATGATGCTCCTGTCCTGGTCGCCGACAGCAAGGTCGTGGCCGAAGACACCACCACTACCGGCAACGTACTTACCAACGATAACGTCGTTGACAACACGCTGAATGTTGCGAGCTTCCGGATCCTTGATGATGCAACTGTGTATACCGCCGGTCAGACCGCCACCATCACCGGCATAGGAACCCTCACCATTGCAGCCAACGGCGCCTACACATTCACCCCGGTTGCCAATTGGAACGGCAGCGTGCCAGAGGTGACCTATACTGTTACTACTGGTGAAACCAGTACGCTTGCTATTCTGCTTACACCGGTTGACGACCCCTCCGTCCTGGTTGCCGATACAAAAACCGTTGTTGAAAACATCACGGCCACGGGCAATGTGTTGACCAATGACAGTGATGTTGACAACACGCTCACGGTAGCCACGTTCAAAGTATCCGGTGACGTCACGGCCTACGTCGCCGGCACCACCGCCACCATCGCCGGTAAAGGTACTCTGACCATAGCCGCCAACGGCGCCTACACGTTCATACCGGCTGTTGCCTGGAGTGGCAGCGTTCCGGAGGTGACCTACACGGTCAATACCGGTTCCACCAGCACCCTGAATATTTCCGTCACACCGGCGGATCATTCTCCGGGTCTGGCCGCCGACAGCAAAATTTCTCTTGAGGATGCAACGGGCGGTGGCAATGTTCTTGCCAACGACAGCAATGCTTCCAGTGTTACGAGCTTCCAGATTCTTGATGACGCCACTTTATATACCGCCGGTCAGACGGCCACCATCGCCGGCATAGGCAACCTCACCATCGCCCCTAATGGCGCCTACACCTTTACCCCGGTTGCTAATTGGACCGGCACTGTTCCGGAAGTGACATACACGGCCAATAGTGGTGAAACCAGCACGCTTTCTATCCTGCTCACGCCGGTTGACGACGCCTCCGTCACGGTTGCCGATACAAAAACGGTAACTGAAGACACGGCTGCCACGGGCAATGTACTGACCAACGACCGTGACGTTGACAACAACCTCACGGTTACCACTTTCCAGGTGAGCGGTGACGCCATGCTCTACAATTTCGGTGACACTGCAACTATCGCCGGTAAGGGGACGCTGACCATAGGTTCCACCGGCGCTTACGCTTTCACCCCCCTTGCTAACTGGAACGGCACTGTTCCGCAGGTGACCTACACGGTTAGCACCGGTTCCGTCAACACGCTTGACATTACGGTAACCGCCATCAACGATGCGCCGATCGCCAGCATGGTCACGCTTACAGCTATCGCCGAAGACAGCGGCGCTCGCACCATCACCCAGACAGAACTGCTTGGCAACGCTGCCGACTTCGAGGATGATATATTGACTGCCAGCGCCCTTGCTATAGTCGACGGCAGCGGCACTATGGTTGACAACCACGACGGAACCTTTGTCTACACGCCTGCGCTGAACGACAACAGTTCTGTCAGATTCAGCTATACCATCAGTGACGGCAACGGCGGCACGGTGGCGGGCAGCGCCATCCTTGACATTACTCCGGTTAACGACGCTCCGGTTGCCACCGGAGACAGCATCACCACCGCCGAAGACACGGCAAAAACCATCAGTGTTGCCACGCTGCTCAGTAACGACAGCGACGTAGACGGCGACACGTTTTCCATCAGCAGCATTACGCAGTCGGGCCACGGCAGTGTGGTTGAAAACCATGACGGCACCGTTACCTACACTCCGGTGGCTAACTACAACGGCTCCGACAGCTTCACATACATGGTATCCGACGGTATTACCTCCACCACCGGCACAGTGAGCGTTACGGTTACTCCGGTAAACGACGCCTCGGTCCTGGTCGCCGACAGCAAGGCTGTAGTCGAAAACACCACCGCTACCGGCAATGTGCTGACAAATGACAGCGATGTCGACAACACGCTGAGTGTTACATCATTCCAGATATTCGGTGACTCTACTATTTACAGGTTCGGACAGACTGCAGTCATCTTCGGTAAGGGGGCACTGACCATTGCTGCAAATGGTGAATATTCCTTTGTTCCTGTGACGGCTTGGAACGGCAGCGTTCCCGAAGTGACCTACACAGTCAGTACCGGTTCTTCCAGCACACTGACTATTTCCGTCACGCCGGTTGATCAAACTCTAGGTCTGGTCGCCGACAGCAACATCACTCGTGAGGATTCCACCGCCAGCGGCAATGTTCTTGCCAACGACAGGAATGTGACCGGACTTACTAGCTTCCTGATCCTTAATGACACAACTGTTTACACCGCCGGTCAGACGGCCAGCATGGCCGGAATAGGTTCGCTAAAAATTTCCGCCAATGGCGCCTACTCTTTTACCCCGGTTGCTAACTGGAACGGCAGTGTCCCGGAAGTGACGTACACAGCCAATAATGGAGGGACCAGCACGCTTGCTATCCTGCTTACGCCGGTTGACGACACCTCCGTCACGGTTGCCGACACAAAAACCGTTGCTGAAGACACCACTGCCTCGGGCAATGTACTGGCCAATGACAGCGATGTTGACAACACTCTTACGGTAGCCACGTTCAAAGTATCCGGTGATGCGACTGCTTATACGTTTGGGCAGACCGCCACCATTGCAGGGAAAGGCACTCTGACAATAGCCGCCAACGGCGACTACACCTTCACCCCTTCTGCCAACTGGAACGGCACTGTGCCGCAGGTTAACTACACGGTAAGTACCGGTTCTACCAGCACCATTGACATCACGGTAACAGCTGTTAACGATGCACCGGTCGCGTCACCTGATTCCGGTGCTGTCGGCAATGATACTGTCCTGACAGTTAATGCCGCTCACGGCGTGCTTGCCAATGATGCTGACCCTGATGTTGGCGACATCTACACTGTCAGCGCCGTTAACGGTGATGCAGCTAAAGTTGCTGCAGTCGTTGCAGGAGCTGGTGGCGGCACGTTTGTTATCGGGGCCGACGGTTCCTATTCCTTTAATCCAGGCAATGATTTTGACAATCTGTCAGTCGGTGCGACGCGCACTAGCATGGTCAGTTGCACCATTCTGGATAACAACGGTCTCAGCTCTACCAGCACGCTGACGGTTACGGTCACAGGGGTGAAAATGGTTGCCGTGACCACTCCTGTTGTGGACACCACTCCTGTTTCTCCTGTAGTTGCTGTTTCCTCTGCCGCAGTTCCAGTCATCAGCCTGCCACAGGTGTCTGAGACAACCTCTCCGGCTCTTCTGACAACAACAGTGGTTACGTTACCCTCTTCGGCGGATGTAGCTCAACCATCTTCCTTGAATGCTGTCGCTCCATCTGACACCGTTAAGGCGCAAAATGCTGAACCTTCTAAAGGGACTACTAATCAGGGAGCCGTGAACGACGCTACAGCGACGGGCTTGAGTACCGGACTTGTTGTTATGGGGGGGGCTGATCGAACTTTGGGTGGTGATGGTCTTTATCTGGTAAAAACACCATCTTCACAGGAGTCTTTGACCAATGTAACTACCTCATTTAATCTCCCACTTGGCATGTTCAGGCATTCCGATTCCAACGCTAATGTCAAGGTGGAAGCAGTGCTGTCCGATGGGCGACCTTTGCCGGACTGGATGACATTCGACCCGGCCAGCGGCCGCTTTACCGCCAAGCCTCCGGCTGATTCCGGCGGTACTCTGGATATTAAGATAACTGCGCGGGACCAGAATGGTAATCTGGTTGAAACCCAGTTCCTCTTCCATATTACGAAAACCAAGTCGACTAAGCCGGCGGCTGTTGACACCGATGCAGCCAATGACGGTGCGACACAAAAAGACGGTAAACCATACGACAACGTCGATGATATTCTGCTTTCACCTCGAACGGATAACAGGGACAGGCTGGATCCGAGAAGATACCCATCTGTAAAACCGCTTAAAGGGAGACCTTCCTTGACCGAGCAGTTGGCGGCTTTCGACCAGCGAAGCAACAAAGTACCAGTACTTTTTTCTGCCTTAAACAAAACCGTTTATTCCATGAGTAAGGGTGGCTGACAGACTGATACGTTTACATATTACTGCTAACAGGGAGCAGACAGGATGAAACACCTAAGTATACTGATTGTATTATGTTCAATTTTAACAAGTTGTGCTGTGTCCACCACACCACAGGTGCAGAAGGATATCCTGAAACGGATCGACACAGACCGCGAAGCGATATACAAAGACCAGGAGCCTCTGGTGGGCGCAATCACCCTTGAGGAGGCTATGGCGCGATCCATCAAGTATAATCTGGACCATCGGCTCAAGATTATGGAGGATGCACTTGCCCTGAGACAGGTTGACCTTATGAAATATGATATGCTTCCCAAGCTCGTGGTTGCGGCAGGGTATACGGAACGGAATTCGTACAATGCCTCTTCCAGTATGAATGTGGCTACTAACACGCAATCTCTTGCGCCATCGACGTCACAGGATAAGGGGCATTATAACGGTGACCTGACGCTTACCTGGAATATACTGGATTTCGGGGTGAGCTACTTCCAGGCCAAGCAGCAGGCAGACCGTGCCCATATCATGGCAGAGCGTCGCCGGAAGGTTGTTCATTCGATCATGCAGCAGGTTCGTCAGGCATATTGGCTTGCCCTGGGTGCTCAACAGCTTGAGGGACGTTTCGAACCGCTGCTGAAGGGAGTGGCAAAGGCACTACAGGATTCTTCCAGTATCGAACAGGAAAAGCTACGTGCACCACTCGAGGCTCTGAACTACCGGAAGACGCTACTTGAAATCATGAAACAACTGGAGACGTTCCGCGATGAACTGGCCCAGGCAAAGCCAAGACTTGCTTCTCTGATGAACGTCCCCTTGGGACAGTCCTTTACCCTGTATCCTTCAAAGATGGAGATGTTGGAACTTTCCGTCAAGCTGGGTGAAATGGAAAACAAAGCTCTTTTGCAGCGCCCAGAGCTTTTGGAGGCGGACTACAACGAGCGGATCAGTGTTAACGAAACCCGTAAGGCCATTGCCAGGATGCTTCCGGGCATTGAGCTGTCGGTTGGAGGACACTCTGAAAGCAACAGTTTTCTGGTAAATCAGCAGTGGGTTGAAGGAGGAGCACGGCTCACCTGGAACCTGATGAATCTTATCAGCGCCCCAAGCCAGTACAAGATTGCCACAAGTCAGGTCAAGATTGTACAAACGCAGCGTCTTGCACTCAGTATGGCGGTCCTCACCCAGGTCCACGTTGCATACCGCGACTTCTACAATCGCAAGCGTCAGTATGAACTGTCGGAGCAGTTGCAGGACATAGATGCCCGAATCCATGAACAGACGATGAACCAGGCAAAAAGCGGTGCACAGAACCAGTTGAACGAGATCCGATCTGAGACGGCATCACTTATGGCAGAATACCGGAGCTACCAAAATTATGCCTCCCTGCAGAGTGCCTGCGGTCAAATGCTGGCTACCCTCGGTGAGGATCCGTTGCCGGCAACAGCCACATCCCACGACATAAAGCCGCTTTCCGGGGATATTGGCGTGTGGCTCCACGGCTCTGGTGCACTGTGTTTGCCCGTGCCGGTCGCTCCGGTTGCAGCTGTCCCACCGGTCCCTGCTGTGAAACCACCGGCTGCGGTTGCTGCTGTCCAGCTGGTTCCTTTTGTGAAGCCACCGGTTGCCGATGCTACTGTAACCACTATTCCGGCGGCGGCTCAGCCGGTCTCAGCGGTGAAACCACTACCGTTTATCGAAGCTACTGCCCCGCCGACTCCGGTGGCTGTTGCTCAGTCGGCTGTTGTGGTTGCTCAGCCCAAAGCCCATTCACTCAAGACGGCCAGCCCGATTATACTGCCGCTGAAATTTGGCCAGTCGCAGTCGGAAGTGAGGCCATATCATTACGATGCACTCAAAATATTTGCTGATTACTTTAAAGAATGCCCTGATGCAACGGTAGAAATTTCAGGCCATACTGACAACATTCGTTTTGTTGACAATTCTGACAGCAACAGGAGGCTGTCCCAGCGTCGAGCGGACAATATCCGCAACTATCTCACCACTACTTACGGCATTGATCCGGGGCGTATTACCGCCAGAGGATTCGGGCCACTGAAACCTGTTGCAGGTAATGGCACCGAGGAGGGCAGGCGGAAAAATCGTCGCATTGAGGCAAATTTTACCTGTGAAAAGAAACAATAAGAGCAAATACTGCAGTAATAAGGCAACACCATATTTTAGAGCTAATACCCGATCAAATCTGCCTTCAGTCGTTCCAACAGAATCGGGTGAGGGTAACACGGATAAAGGACTACTATGAACTGTACGATATACAAAACTACATGTAATCCTGCCGGTTGCTGCAGTTGGGGGATTTTTCTTATGATGTCGGCGCTACTGTTTCCACAGTTTGCCGCCGCCCAGGAAAACCTGTTTGGTAACCGTATCCGGGCCCAGCTTACGGCCTTTCAGCAGACGACACTTTCCGCCGAAATAGCGGCTAATATTTCAAAGCTTCCCCTCCACGAAGGTGAGTCGTTTAAAAAGGACGATCTGCTTGTCGAGTTCGACTGTGCCCTCCTGAATGCCCAGCTGAACAAGGCGGAGGCTACTGCGGAAGTCGCGCGGCAGGGGTTGAAGGTGAGCAAGCGTCTTGAAACGCTGAATTCGATCAGCACTCTTGAAGTCGACCAGGCAACGGCACGCGTCAAGGAGACCGAAGCCGAACGTGAGGCGATGAAGGTGAATGTTTCCAAGTGTTCTCTGGCGGCTCCGTATTCAGGCAGAATTGCCAAGCTGCATGTGGATGCCTACCAGTATGTCACACCGGGCAAACCGCTCATGGATATTCTTGATACGAGCCGTCTTGAAGTGCGGCTGATTGTTCCCTCTGTCTGGCTCACCTGGCTTAGGCCTGGTGGCCGTTTTGCCATTCAGATCGAGGAATTGGGGAAAAACTACACTGCCCGTGTCATTAGGCTTGGTGCACGCATCGATCCGGTAAGCCAGTCTCTGTCGATAACCGGCGAAATTGAGGGGATCCATGGCGAGCTTCTTCCCGGCATGAGTGGCTGGGCCACTTTCAGCAAGGCGAAAAAATGATTGAGAATGCGGAAGGTCAAATAATAGGGCTAAGTATTCTCGTCCAGCTCTCAAGACGAGTCAGAGAGGCTGCCTCAACTGAAGAGATCGGGTTCATTGCTGTCAATGAAAGCAAACAGCTGCTCCCGTACCGTCAGTCCGCAATCTGGATGCGCGGCAAAGGTATCCTTAGTGTTTCAGGTGTTCCTGATCCGGACCGCAGTTCTCCGTACATACAATGGCTTTCGGAATGCTGCAAGATATGGGATACCGTAAAAACGAGCTGTTGCCATATTCCGGAAGATCTTTCAGATGAACTTTCCAGCTTATGGGGCGAGTGGGCACCGTCCAATGCGGCAATAGCCCCGTTAAAATTTAAAGATGGTGACCCTCTCGGAGTATTCATTCTCTTTCGAGAAGATCCTTGGCATGAGAACGACCTGGCACTTCTGAACGAACTCGCTGCAATTTATGCCCACGGTTTTTCTGTATACTCCGGGCGTGGCAATGTTTGGGACAAGTTAAGAAAGATCAACCTCTCAATTAGTATTAAAGCGGGACTGGCCCTGCTTGCCGTTGCGTCCCTGTTTTATCCGGTGAGTATGTCGGTTCAGGCTCCGGCTGAGATTGTACCGAAGGACGCGTTTGTGGTGAGATCTCCGCTCGATACGGTTATTGATAAGTTCCATGTACGGCCCAACCAGGCCGTTGTTCAGGGACAGCTCCTTTTTGAGTTTGACCGGACAAACCTCGGTGCCAAGTATGGTGTGGCAAGTAAAGCGTATCAGGTGGCTGCAGAAGAATACCGTCAGGCGGCCCAGACGGCCCTTGTGGATGACCGGTTCAAGGCGGAGATAACGCCGCGAAGGGGCAGGATGGAGGAGAAGGCGACGGAACTTTCCTTCTCCCGGCATCTGTTAAGCAGGGCGGAGGTCCGTGCCCCGCGCTCAGGCATCGTTATTTTTGCTGAACAAAGCGACTGGATAGGCAAGAGCGTTTCAATCGGGGAGCGGGTTTTGACTATTGCCGACCCGAATCGGGTTGAGATGCTGATTCGACTTCCGGTAGCGGATGCCATCGATTTTGCCCTGGAAAGTCCGGTACGGCTTTATCTTACGTCGGACCCCAATAATCCGCTGGACGGCACACTGCGTTATGCCGCCTACAAGCCGGAGGCAACCTCCTCTGGGATTGCCGCCTATCGCCTGAAAGCGGATCTTGCCTCCGGAACCACGCCACCGCGTATCGGGATGAGCGGTACCGCCCGCATCTACGGTAAAAAAGTGTCCCTCGGCTACTATCTCTTCCGCCGACCACTGACGGCGGTCCGGCAGCGTCTCGGATGGTAGAGGCCCGCCCGCTTCCACCGCTCCGCGAGGAGCTGGGGCTGTCTCCTGCGCCCACGTCAAAAAATGGTACACCGGCCTGGACACTGCATGACCCTCCGGCCAACAAATTCTTTCTGCTTGAATGGCCCGCCTTTGAAATCCTTTCGCGCTGGAGCCTTGGCTCTGTTCAGGTCGTTATCGATGCTGTCAATCAGGAAACGACCCTTACCGTTACGGAACATGATGTGCTCGGCATGATCACTTTTCTGGACCAGAATTTTCTGTTTCAGACAACAACTGCGGCCGGAAGTCAGCGGCTTGTGTCGGCTCAGGCAGCAGGTCACCCCGGATGGGGCATGTGGCTTCTGAAAAACTACCTGTTCATTCGAGTCCCAGTGGTTCATCCGGAAAAATTTCTCAAGAAAGCCGGCCCAGTCGCCGGATTGTTTTTTTCGCGTTCTTTTTTAGCCATGGTGGGCGTAGCAACTTTGGCGGCATTTTACCTCCTCTCGCACCAATGGGATGTCTTCCTCCATTCGTTCACTGCATATCACAGCCTCGAAGGGATACTCATTGTCGGCTGCGCTATTCCGCTTGCCAAAGTAGTTCATGAACTGGGACATGCGTTCACCGCGCATCGTTATGGCTGCCGTATACCAACCATGGGCTTTGCCCTCGTCGTTATGACCCCTATGTTGTACACCGATACCAACGAAGCCTGGAAGCTTACCTCGCGATCCCAGCGGCTTGCCATCGGTATCGCCGGCATGGCTGCAGAGTTGCTGCTCGCCCTGGCTGCATTATGGGTATGGCTTCTGATGGCAGATGGGCCATTGCGCGGTGCAGCGTTCATACTGGCAACCACAACCTGGATCATGACTATTGCCCTTAATGCCAGCCCTTTCATGCGTTTTGACGGTTATTTTATCCTTTCGGACTTTCTTAGTCTGCCCAATTTACACAACCGCTCTTTTGCCTTTGGCAGGTGGTGGCTGCGGGAATGGCTTTTCGGACTTGGAGCGCCGGAACCGGAACCGGCCTCGTTGCAGCGCAAGGTTTTTCTGATATGTTTTGCTTTTCTGGTGTGGGTGTATCGTCTGGTGGTGTTTTTTGGTATCGCTGTAATGGTTTACCGCTACTTTTTCAAGGCGCTCGGCATCTTTCTGTTTGCTGTTGAGATCGGCTGGTTTATTGTGCATCCAGTGTATAAAGAGGTTATCGCGTGGACGAAAATGAAAGATAAGCTCCGGATAAATATGAATATGATTAGAGGGTTGCTACTGGTCATCGCGATCATCTTTATGATCGTAGTGCCATGGAACGGTCATTTTTCTGCACCGGCCACACTTTCTGCGATCCGGGAGCAGCAGGTCAACGTGCCGTTCGCTGCGATGATAACCGGTGAATCCGCTGCTGATATGAAAAAGGTGCGCAGTGGCGAAACAATATTACAGCTGCGTTCTCCAGATATGGATCAACAGATCAGTCAGGTAAAGACGTCAACGGGTGTTTCACAGTGGCAGGCGGACCAGCAGACGTTCGATGAAAAGCTGCTCAGTCAGGGGAATGTTCTCAACCGTCGCCTGGAAGCCGGAACAACTGAACTCTCGGGCCTGATAGATGTTAAGGGCCGACTGACGCTGCGGGCTCCGTTCGATGGGATCATTGTGGCCCGCAACGACGAACTTGCCAACGATGTCTGGCTGCCGCGCAGAGAGCCTCTGTATGTGATTGCGGATACCGGCAGTAACAGGGTTGATGCCTACGTTAGTGAGCGTGAGCTGGAGCGTATCAGGGTGGGTGCTCCGGCACTGTTTGTGCCTGATGCCCTTGATTTCGGTGTGTACAGATGCCGGGTAGCCGAAATAGACCGGGTAAATATTTCAACTATAGATGAGCCGTTTCTGGCTTCCACATTCGGTGGTCCGATCGCCGCACGGAATGACCCGCAGGGGGCGATTATCCCCGACCTGCCTGTCTTTAGGGTCCGTATGGACAGCTGTTCCCCTGCCGCTGTTCCATTAATTAAGTTGAAAGGGGTTGTGCATGTTAAAGCCGAGATGCGAAGTTCATTGATTGATATGCTTCGTAACGGCTATGCGGTTATCATACGGGAAATCGGGTTTTAAAAGACGATTATGGAGTGGTCTTCGCCACTTGCCATGGTTCTGAAATATGCTCACGCAAGTCAAACTAACATACAAGAGGACATGGATAGGTTTGAAGATATGTTGGATGCTGCATAGAAAGATTTGACCCAATTATACCAAAATTACACAGACAAACAAGAAGGCTTCCGGTAGGAATCGGAAGCCTTCTTGTTTATGCTTGTGTTTCTGAATAGTTAAGTGGTGCCAGGGACGGAATCGGACTGATTGCGTAAGCTGATGATATATAAATATAATTATTTGAGCAGATAATGCAAAGCCCCCCAAAAAGCCCCGTTACGATGTTTATGATACTACTTTTCTAGAAATTCCACCCCTTATTATCATTCAGAAATCTGATTAAAAACTCCATTTATATCACTCACCACTCCATTGAGCATGCAGTTCGTCTTTGGGCATAAGTTGCTAACTTTTGGCAGTAGATAATAACTGCTGACAATTGTTGTTAATATATTACCATGTGATAAATTGAGATGGAGGACGCCACAATGAATGTATTAATTGCAGACCTTGATGTCATTTGCAATGAAGAACTGGAGTTACTGCAGTCTGGTGCTGAGCGGGTACACGCATTATATTCGGATGTGAAACGGCAACTTCCATTGAGCGCTGTTCGTATAATTGCACAGTGGGCTGCCAAGGGAATTCTGTATCTAGACAGCTCGGTGATCCGTTCAATCAGGATCGTGAAGGGCTGATCAGAAAATTCATGTTCCTGGCAGGGCATTATGCAAACAACGGCAATAGAGTTGAGGTTATTGCTGAAGACTGGTTGATGAGAGAACTAGGGAAAGAGCTTATGCCTCTTGCGGGATACGCGACTGGCCCATTTATGGTCTTTGGCTCTAGTACAATGGCAAAATCGCTTTACGAAATGGAGCCTGTTCTATGATAGGTTCTCTCCAATCAACCGGTCAATTGCCCGGGAAACTTGTGAGGCTCCTTGAAAATCATGGAATTCTGTCTGACAATGAGTAATTGAACCAATTGACGGTAGACGTAATCAGCCGTATTTATCGCGACATTGAGCTGACAAGGTTTTTTGTGTCCGGAATTCGCCGAAGAGATAGGGTTAATCTTGTTCAGACCGCAGAACTGTCGAAACCGGAAAGATATGCCTATCATAGATTCCGTAATAGTTTGACTGAGCACAAAAGGCTCAGGGTGGAAAACATTACGGACGAGATCCTTACATATATCATCGGTCGTACTGATGGCCACCCTGACTTTGACCGTAATGACCGGACGCCGTTAAGGCTAAAACGCACTGAAATGATATATAAAATGCGTAAAAAAGCTTATAAAGAAACATCTAAATGTACTCTGAATAAACAGGCTCAAGTCATATAAAATTCCCGCCAGAATTTTAAGGCACTCAGACTGACTCAGTCACATCCCATATCCCATGTTCCAAAAATCATACAAATTTCGTCACAAGTTCATAATGATCTGACGGTCTGCAACCCTTGCAAGAAGCTTTAATGAAGAGGCTTTCCGGTGGCTATTCCGATTGATTTCTGATATGAAAGTTCAGCTTTCACATTCGGGTAACCAGCGGGAAATAGTGATGAAATATCAGGAAACCGAAACCGTTGAACTGAAAAAATCCACCTCTGAACTGAAGGAGGCGGTGCACTCCATTGTGGCGATGCTGAACAAGCACCAGCGGGGTGAGGTCTGGTTCGGCGTTAAAAACGATGGGACGATTGTCGGTCAGCAGGTCTCAGATAAAACGATGCGGGATGTCTCCAAATCGATTTCCGAACATATCGAACCAAAGATATATCCCGTTGTTGAGCAGGTAGATGTTGACGGTAAACAGTGCATCAAGGTTCAGATTGAAGGCGGAGAACACCCTTACTATGCGTATGGACGGGCGTATATCCGTGTGGGTGATGAAGATAGGCAGTTAAGTGCCAAAGAGCTGGAAAATATGGTTCTGACCAAGAACCGTGACCGGCTCCACTGGGATACTGAGGTTTGCGATAAAGCGACCTTTGATGATATCGGTGCCGGTAAGCTTAAATCATTCCTGAAACTCTGCGGTTTAACATACGACACAATTCCTAACTCTCTTGAAAAACTGAATCTGATCAAAGACGGCAAGTTATTGAATGCCGCTGTACTCTGCTTTGCCCGCAAGCCTGAGAAGATCTTCCCCAACGCCAGATTACGCTGTGCGGTATTCGGTACGTTGGATACAACAGTGACTCTGGATATGAAGGATTTCTACGGTGATGTTTTTGCTCTGATCAGTAAGGCCGAAGAATATGTTCTGGAGCACATCAACATCGGTATGCGTCTGGATGGATTGTTGCGGGTAGATGTCCCTGAAATTGACCGTGAAGCGATTCGTGAAGCGATTATCAATGCATTCTGTCACCGGGATTACCGGGAGTATGATTCCGTCAACATTGCTATATTCAAGGATCGTATCGAAATCAGAAGCCCGGGAACTCTGTATGGCGGGCTTACTATCGACAGCATCAGAAAGAAAATGGTTTCAGCACGGCGAAACGAGTTGCTGGCAGAACTGTTCCAGCGAAGCCACCGCATTGAAAAATGGGGGCGTGGTATCAAGATGATCCTGGAGCGGGAGCCTGCTACAGAGTTTGAAGAGATAGGAACCGTAAAGTTTTTTGTCACGTTCAAACGGAAAACAGGTGAATTGACTACTGGAAGTTTTCAGGGAACCGGTACCCAGAAAAGTTCACAGAAAAGTTCACAGAAAATCCTCGATATGATAGTCTCCAATCCGCATATCACCATCAGGGAGATGGCAGACGTTCTGAAGATCACGGACCGGGCGATTAAGAAGAATATCGAAAACCTGAAGAAGGATGGCGTACTCAAGCGTGTTGGTCCGGATAAAGGCGGGTCTTGGGAGGTTGTACGTAATCCCGAGTGACTGATCACTTCAACAAGGATTCGCGATCAGGAAGATGCTGGGTACCGCGTGATTCCGGTTTAGTTTGCATGATAAGGGTCTCTTCTGCATGCACAAATTAAGGTGAGGTCTATGTATGATTCAACAAGATTTTGAAGCAATTTTGGGGAGGTACACTCGTGCACGCACAGGTGAACCTTTCAATGGTGAACATGATATATTCAAATATTTTGAATCAATACGTGAATGCATTTCACAGTCTGAAGTAGTGAAGAGCAGACCTCATATTCGAGTGAAATTTAGTGCCGGACAAGGGAATTGGGCAAGAGTACCGTGGATTGCTTTTCTTGATTCAAGAGAAACATCAACGACTCAAAAGGGCGTATATTGCGTATACCTGTTCCGCCAAGATATGTCAGGTCTTTATGTGACTTTCAATCAGGGCGTCACGGAACTCATCAACCAAAACGGTCGACCAAAAGCACACCAAGAACTGCAACGAAGAGCTAAAGACTTTCAACAATATTGCGATTTCGATAAGTCAAAAGGTTTTACGCTTGGACAAGGAATTGATTTGCGAGCAGACCCTGGACTTGGAGCTGATTATGAGTATTCAACTATTGCCCACAAATTATATGAAACAGGCAAAATACCAATCGATGCAACTATCTTAAGTGATTTGGATACAACACTCATGGCTTATGACAATTATATGAATAGAACTCCTATGCCGGCTCCGCCTATTGCAAAACCCATGACACCCAAAAAACAAACAAATCTCCCCAAGCCTTTCCTCCTACTTGCTGGTATCTCAGGTACAGGAAAAACCCGGTTCGTTCGCGAACAGGCAAATGCATCAGCCTCACTATTTAGCTTGCCCGAAGGCAACAACTATTGTCTTGTCCCCGTTCGCCCAGACTGGCACGAACCATCCGATCTTCTTGGCTATATCTCCCGCATTGGCTGTGACGGCCCCCGCTATGTTGTTACAGATCTGCTCCGCTTCATTGTGGCAGCGTGGAAACATACTGTAGAAACTGCATCCGCAGAGGGTATAATCTATAAACCATTCGACACCGTGTGCCCTTATTGGCTCTGTCTTGATGAGATGAATCTGGCTCCGGTTGAACAGTATTTTGCTGATTATCTGTCCATTCTTGAAACCCGCAAATGGGAAAAAGGTGCCTATTCATGTGATCCGCTTCTCAAATCGGCAGTAATTAAACAGCAACTTGACGCAGAAGGTCAGATCGATTTATGGAAACGATTGGGTATCAATGATGCCGAATCTACCGGATTGGTAGAATTCTTCACAGAATACGGAATCGCGCTGCCTCCCAATCTGATCGTGGCCGGCACGGTAAATATGGATGAGACTACCCATGGCTTTTCACGCAAGGTTATTGACAGGGCGCTGACTTTTGATTTCGGTGAGTTTTTCCCCAATGATTATAGCCAGTATTACGAAGCGGATAAGCTGCAGTCGGTCCGGCCGCTCGGCTTTCCACGTATGTCCGGAGTGCACCATGAGGGTGCTCTTGCTTCAGTATCTGCTGACAGGGACGGTCGAAATACAATACGCTTTTTGAATGCTGTCAATGGAATCCTCAAAGATACTCCTTTCGAGCTTGCCTATCGTGCTTTGAACGAAGCCTTATTGGCAGTTGTCTGTTTCAATCCTGCTGATGAAATCCAATTGCAGGCGGTCTGGGATGATTTTCTGATGATGAAAGTGCTTCCAAGGATTGAGGGTGATGCAGAAAAACTGGGCTATGAAGGTGATGATACCGGACGGTTGATAGAATTATCACAGCTTCTGAAGACGGAGTTGGCGGCTATTGCAGATGGCAGACCTGACCTGTTGAGAGTTAATGATGACGGATCAGCGGCTCAATCCTCGTGTCGGTCGTTGAAGAAACTCGCATGGATGCAAAAGCGTCTTTCCGGAAGTAGCTTCACTTCCTTCTGGCCGTAGCCGGTGCCTTACTGTGCCTGAAGTAGTCAGGATACATACGGCTGACTGGAATCTTTCCGTCTGGACGAAGAATATAAGCGTACCGACCGAACGCCTTACGTCAACCCTTGTAGCCAGAGGAAAAGAACTTCCTGTTGGTGCAGTCCGCTTGTTTCCCGCTCTGAAAATTTCCGGCGTATCCCCTGAACCAATAAATTCAATTGATGAAAAAATATCTGAATTATCTATTCCGGCACCGGTTTTTTTCGAAAACCGGCTCTACGAGTTTGAATTTCAGTTTTCCGGCTGTAGTTCAACCTCCTGTCCCGAAATCATTCACTGGCGCACCGATGTAGTCGATGCCTTCCACACGTCAGGAAACAGTCTCAGGGGAAGTATCAACTTCGGTAATGATGTGGGTTGGTTTCGACTGGGACTGAAGTTTAACAGCGGTCAGCGGGATGCAGAGCAGTATTTATCTTTTGAAGTTTTGCCGACCAAGATGGACCTGGCGGGAGACTTTGATCAGATTCACCGGGATATTGACAGCTCCTATCCGCTCTGGCGTTTTTCGTTTGCCCAGAAAACCGAACATGAACTTGCTAAATCACGGAAACCGCACGAACGTTTTCCTCTGCTCTGGCTGGCATTATTCAGAAGTCTGCGTGCTGAACTTCAGGAAGCAGTAAAACTGATCTGCAGGTCTCCTCATGCGCGGCTTCTCCCGCAGGAAAAATTTCTGCGTCCGGACCGGCTTAAAGGAAGGCTTACTCCACGCCTGGAAGAACAGGTAACAGAACAATGTCTGAACGGAGAAGTGCACCGTCGTCACAGGGTGGAGACTCGTCGTCTGTCGGTTGATACGCCTGAGAACCGTTTTGTGAAAATGGTGATTACCCGCTGTGTTAAGGAGTTATCACGATTCAGTCAGAGAGCACGATTGAATAATGCCATACCGGACAGAGAAAAACTCAGTCAGGCATTTTTTGATGAGTTGGTGAGTTGGCAGAAACCACTTGAGCAAAGGCTGGCTGAACCCCTGTTTCGTGAAGTCAGCAGTTTTAACGGATTGTCAGGTGAGTCTCTGGTGCTGCATCACAGAGCCGGTTATGCAAAAGTGTACCGAATCTGGCAGGAGCTGAAGCTGTATCTTGATCTTTTCGGCCGCCAGGCGGCAATCTCGATGAAGTCTGTATCTGAACTGTATGAAGTCTGGTGCCTGCTTGAGATGCGTCGAATGCTGATTGGCCTGGGCTTTGTTGAAGTGGAAAGCCGTAAAGCGGCGATACGGACAAAAGGTCTGGAAAAAGATCTGGTAGACGGCATGGGTACCGCATTCCGCTTCACAAGGCGTGACGGGTTGAAAATCCGTCTTGCCCATGAACCGCCGTTTTCCGTTACGAACAAGCCTGACGCCAGAGGCATCTACTCATGGACTACACCTCAGAAACCAGACATTCTTCTCGAAGCATCTTTTCCTGACAACAGCAGGATCAGATGGATATTTGACGCAAAATACCGGATAGCCTCTGAAGACGCAAACGATGATGACCTTATTCCCGATGATGCAATCAATCAGATGCACCGTTACCGTGACGCACTGATACATCTGTCTGCCGGAGATGACGGCGTTACTGAAAAAAGCCGTCCGATTGTGGGAGCATTTGTGCTCTATCCTGGATGGTTTGATGAAGAGACTGGTACAAACCCGTATGCTGCAGCAGTTGAGTCTGTCGGCATCGGAGGGTTCCCGCTTCTGCCGGGACGTGACAACCTTTGGCTGAAGGCATTTCTGAAAGAGAAATTCGGAGATCTGTCCTGCCCAGAGTCAACAGAACGGGCACTGGATCCTGATGAACATCTTTTGAACGAATCGGTAAGGATAGCGCCGACAGGGTTGTCATTAAGCCGATATGACGACCTGACACTTGTAGCTTCACTGGGGAATGTTTCAAAAAGAGATAAGTCGTATGTTGACGGCTTTTTAAGTGGAACAGCAGGTTGGTACCATATTCCGGCCAGCACCACTGACAAGAGAATTTCAAGAACGGTCATGCGCGAACTCAGCTGTTGTGCTGTAGCTGTCCATCCATCTGGAGCTGGAGAAAGGCTGATTGAATACCTGTACGAAGTTGAATCAGTGGCACTGTTAAAACGATGTGAACTGACAGTTGAACAGGCTGGAAACGTTGACCTCGGAAACCAGAACGAATACTGGTTGCTGAAGCTTGGTACCGCCCGGTGTTTACCAGATCCAGTTAAAGCCGGTGGAATCCGTAAATTCCGGTACCGCTTTACTTCTGCATCAGATCTTATCTCCGCACAAAGCTGGGAAGATCTCTCCGAACTTTACCAGTGTGTCGCTGGCAAAAAGCCTGTTTCAGCTGTTTAATACTACCTGGGTATTCGCCTCGTTTTCAGACATTGTTAAGGACGGACATTTTGCAGGAGATGGTATTATGTTACAAATCAGATTTTTAACAAGCAATCCGCATAAAATTGCTGAGGCTCAGACAATTCTAGCTCATGCCGGTGTTCATGTTTTGCCAGTACAGCTGAAAATTGAAGAACTGTAGACTGAAGATACAAAGCGTCTCGTAAAAGATAAAGCTTTGAAGGCATTTCAGCAGATTGGCAGACCTCTTTTCGTCGAGCATACCGGGCTCTATCTCAATTACGTGAATGGCCTTCCCGGCGGACTTACTCAGATTTTCTGGGATACCCTGCAGGCTGATAAATTCGCACGGATGTTTGGCCAACCTTCAGATTGTACTGTTAATGCTAAAACGATAATCGGTTTTATAGACGGAAAACAATTTTATGATTTTGAAGGATCTGTGTCCGGCCGTATGAACTGTAGCAATTCTGCAACAGGTCTTTGACGCTCATTACTAATATAGTATGGAGAATACTTATGTAGCACTAGATGTTGTGGATATGTTTAGTAGTCACTACTACCTGTAGTGTTCTTGACCTCTAACAGCCAACCTATATACTGTTTTGCCCAGGTAGCTGCCGCGAACGGAGTGAGAGGGCAGCATTTTTTCGTAGAGATTTATCTCGGAGAAAAGATGCGTGAGGTAGAGCAGATGGCGGTAATAAAATAGGTGTGCTGCAACAGTGTCGCAACAAAAGTCGCAACAGCAAATAAAAAAGACCACCTATTTCTAGGCAGCCCCTTTTAATTATCTGAACAAAAACAAGGATTTAAGTGGTGCCAGGGACGAGTTCACACTGATGTTGTAATATGCTGTAATTGCTTGTCTATTGTTGATGCCATTTGTGAGTCTGACTCCATAAAGACCTCCAAAGTATTTTGTGTAACGTACTTTGGCAGTATGTCTCGCAAGTGAATACTCTTTACTGCAGCTCATCAAGTAAGCCTTCCTTGACGACAAAGAATGTAGACCGCATGAGCTACAGTAACCCCCTCTCAACAAAACTGCAATAACTGTCTTGTCCGATGATACAGTGATCCAGTACCTTGATGCCCATAATCTCTCCAGCCTCCTTGAGCCTTTTGGTAATGGTAATATCTTCCTGACTCGGTGCAGGATCGCCTGACGGGTGCTGATGGATCAGAATCAAAGCGGCTGCATTTGACAAGCATGCTGTTTTGAATACCTCCCTTGGGTGTACGATGCTCTGGTTAAGAGAGCCGATGCTCACAATGTCCATCGCCATGATTCTGTTCTTGCCGTCAAGGTGCAGCGTCATAAACATTTCCTTCGTTTCCTGCATCAGAAAACGGAACGTCTCATACACCTGGCTGGGAGCGGTGAAGCGTGTTCCGGTCTTCAGATAGTCGGCAATCTCTTCTTTGACGGTCAGTGTCTCGTACACTGCCTTGATCTGTTTGAACTTGATCGTTCTGGGCTTACTGGTGGTTTCCTCTTTGCCGAATAATGTCTCGATGGTCATGGTGTTCTCCTTTTCTGTTGGTAGTGGAACGCAAAAGGAGCAGTGCCGGAATTGGCCTTGCTCCTCTTGGCGTCGATATGGTGTTGTGGGATCAGTCTTCTGATTTGTGATTAACGTTGAGGATGTAGTCAGTAGATCGTTGCGCCTGGGCAGCTGCATGAACCAGTAGCGTCTTGTCGTTCTTGAGTGCCTTGAGCCACCCATGAATATATGCGGCACTGTTCTCGATGGTGACATTCTCAATACCAGCATGACCGCAGAGGAAGGATGCCCCCATTTCTGCTACCAGCTCCTCCTTGGAGTAAATTTCGTCACCCCACTTATGAACCTGGCTTGTGACATTACGATCAAGTCGGCTCTCGTGCATGGTTGAGTGAGTCAGTTCATGGAAAACGGTACTGTAGTATTCTTCCGGTGACTCAAACGATGTCTGGGTTGGCAGAGTTACGGAATCATGTCGTGGACTGTAGTACGCTCTGTTACCCATGTGCTCAATCAGCGGTTTGTTCGGCATGCCGGTTATGATCTGCTCTGCTGCTTCAATCGAGGCAAACGGGTTGGTAATGGTTACCAACTCAGGGTATGTGAGCCCGTCTACCTGTTCGACATTGAAGACGTTGTAGTAACGAAGCAGCGGTACTTTGTTCTTGTCTTCAGGATCAGTGCGGTCGATCCACTTCCAGAAAACAATCGGACAGGCTTTCTCTCCCTGTCTGATAACGCCGCCGCGCTCCTTGATCTGGTTGAAGGTCAGAAACCACGGCTGTGCATACTGCATGGATGCCAGTAGAAATACATTGATGCCGCGGTACTCTTTCCTGGTGGCGAGAGATCGAGGCATACTGCTGGTAACATTCCAGCCTCTCTTCCACGGTACGGTTCCTTTTTCAAGTAACTCCATGATCCTTCTGTTGATGATGTCGTACACGTTGGTTGCCATTTTGTTGCTCCTTTCACGTAGTGATGTGCTGCGGAGGATAATAAAAAAGCCGTACCTCGATATGAGATACAGCTTGACGGACTGAACGGCCTGTCAACATCGGGAACGATTGCCAGAGATCGGTTGTTAAGAAGAAAGACCCGAAGGGCAGATCATCAGTCCCACCCTGATAGCTCAGTATTTATCAAATTACTGATAGGCAGAGAGTGACTTGAAACAGGATGTGGTTGGCATAGCCACGAAGACTCGTAGAGAATACTTTTGATATTCACCCGATAAAGTAAATGGCTCATCGTTTATGATTCGATTATCGGCGGCAGTGACGCAGGGAGAGGCGGGTGGCATGGCAAACGATTGATGGCCTATGGGTCACCTTGATTGCTATGCAAGGTTGCTTTACAGACTGGTAGCTGATTGTACTTTCTGATGTGAACACAACGCCCGTCTATAGCCGCCCTCATGACTGCCTATGGACAGCCAGGGTGCCTGACCACAGTCAGCCATTCGTGATCGGCTGGCTCTTGGGGAGCCTACGACTCGTTGCAGGTTGTTCAATAGTGATTCTATCGCTATCGCAATTTCTAACCTCGAAACGAATGAATTTTGTCAGTAAGGCAATGCTGCTGAAAAGTCGATGGGGTGGTACCTCGGCAGACACCCGCCTTGTATCGTCATAAATATACTGACGTGCACGAGTGCAGTCTCAGATGTCCCGGCAGAAAAAATCATCTTGATAAAAAATTGACATTTTAGACCCTCATTTTGACACCTAATTGATATCTGTTCTGCTAGCGTAAAATCATGGAAGGTATGCCGAAGTACCAGGAGCGAATGATGAAAGCTTATCTGTTTGATATCGAAAATGGCTTGTACGAGGGAGAAGCTTTTGAAGACCCGGAAATGCTTCAGTATGAAGAAGGTATCACACCTGTTCCCCCTCCAGAATATGAACATGGTCAGGTGCCGGTGTATGATCGCCTAAAGAATGAATGGGCCGTAATACCAATCAACACTGCAAAGCAACTGCTCAATATCAGCTCGGCAACGTCAACGGAGAATAAACTATGAATTCCTACGAATGGCTGCAAACAATCATCTTTTTTGTCGTATTACTGGCACTGATCAAGCCGCTGGGAAGTTTCATGGCCAAGGTCTTCCAAGGTGAGAGAACATTTTTGTCACCGGTCTTGGCTCCTTGCGAAAAAGTGATCTACCGCATCAGCGGAGTACAATCGGAAGATGAGATGGGGTGGAAGCGCTACGCAGGCTCCGTCCTGCTCTTCAACCTGGTGTTGTTCGTTGGACTCTTCATATTGCTATTGACACAACATCTTCTACCGCTCAATCCTCAGAAGGTTCCGGCATTCTCATGGCAGTTAGCGCTCAACACGGCGGTCAGTTTTGTAACCAATACCAACTGGCAGGCCTATGTTGGCGAACAGGCCGCCAGCTATTTCACCCAAATGGTTGGGTTGGCAGTGCATAACTTTGTCTCCGCTGCCACCGGCATAGCAATAGCGATTGCCGTTATTCGCGGATTCGTACGCCGCAAAACTGCTCTGCTGGGTAACTTCTGGGTCGACATGACCCGCTGTACCCTCTACATCCTCCTGCCGATATCCATCATCGCTGCCACTGCACTGGTTTCTCAAGGTGTGATTCAGAACTTCAGCGCCTATAAAACTGTGCGGCTGATCCAGTCCACCAACTATGACAAACCCAAAATGGACGATAAAGGGAATCCGATAAAGGATACCGCCGACAAGCCGGTCACTGAAAACGTAATCGTAAAAGAGGTAACCATCCCCATGGGTCCGGTGGCCTCCCAGGAAGCGATCAAGGAGCTGGGCACCAACGGAGGCGGTTTCTTCAACGCCAACTCGGCCCACCCTTTTGAGAATCCGACTCCACTTTCCAACATGCTGGAGATCCTGCTAATCCTGCTGATCCCCGGCGCCTTGACCTACACCTTCGGGGTCATGGTGGGCAACACCCGCCAGGGATGGATGCTGTTGGGAGTAATGCTATTCATACTAGTGGGGTGTTTCGGTGTGCTGCAAGGTGTCGAGAACAGCGGTAATCCGCTGGTAGCCAAGCTGGGTGTACAGAGCATCAACATGGAGGGTAAGGATCTCCGTTTTGGCATGGCCGGGAGCAACCTCTTTACCGTAGCCACAACCGGGACCTCCTGCGGCGCGGTCAATTCCATGCATGATTCACTCACTCCCATTGGCGGCATGATCCCGCTTTCCCTGATTCTGTTGGGCGAAATTATCTTCGGCGGGGTCGGTTCCGGTCTCTACACCATGCTGGCCTTCGCTATCATCGCAGTCTTTGTCTCAGGATTGATGATCGGTCGCACGCCGGAATACCTGGGCAAGAAGATCGAGGTGCGCGAGATGTGGATGTCGATCCTCGTCATCCTGACCGCCGGGATAACGGTACTGATTCTGTCAGGCATTGCCATGATCACCCCCCAGGCAGTGGCTTCCATGTCCAACCCGGGCGCTCACGGATTGTCGGAGGTGCTCTACGCACTGGCTTCCATGGCCAATAATAATGGCAGTGCCTTTGCCGGATTGAATGCCAATGTCAATTTCTACAACCTGTTCGGCTCTTTGGCTATGACCGTCGGTCGTTATGTCCCAGCCGTTGCAATACTGGCTATGGCTGGTTCTCTGGCTGAAAAGAAGTATGTCCCCCCCAGTCTAGGCACCCTGCCGACCGACAAGGCACCCTTTGCCATTTGGCTGACGCTGGTAATTCTGATTGTTGGAGCACTGACTTTCTTCCCTGCTCTGGCCTTGGGACCGATAGTTGAACATCTGACCATGCTGGGAGGTAACTAAGCCATGTCAAAACCAATCCAACAACCGAAATCGGCCTTCGATGCAGAACTCATGAAGGGTGCTTTGATTGATTCACTTAAAAAGCTTGATCCCCGTACACTCTGGCGCAATCCGGTCATGCTCTGTGTCGAGATTGCCAGCCTTATTACCCTGGTCACCTTTGCCATGTCGCTGACAGGTGCCAACAAAGAGCCGGCCTGGTTTACGGGCAGTGTTGCGGTCTGGCTCTGGCTGACCGTTATCTTCTCAACCTTTGCCGAGGCACTGGCGGAGGGGCGCGGTAAGGCCCGTGCCGCCAGCTTGCGCAAAAGCCGCACTGACGTTACCGCCAAAAAGGTGGAGAAGCCGGAGTTTGGAGGCAACTTCACTACTGTTGGAGCAAGCCAGCTCCGCATGGGAGACCTGATCCTGGTAGAAGCCAACGAGATGATTGCCGGTGATGGCGACGTAGTGGCCGGAGCAGCCCTGATCAACGAGTCGGCAGTTACCGGTGAGTCAGCCCCAGTGATCCGCGAATCGGGTGGGGATCGCAGTGCCGTCACCGGTGGTACTACGGTTATTTCCAGCTCCATTATCGTCCGGATTACCGCCAATCCGGGTGAAACCTTCCTAGACCGGATGATCGGCCTGATTGAGGGCGCCAAAAGGCGCAAGACCCCCAACGAGGTCGCTCTG
This sequence comes from uncultured Geobacteraceae bacterium, assembly GCA_903875605.1. GTDB lineage: Bacteria > Desulfobacterota > Desulfuromonadia > Geobacterales > Pseudopelobacteraceae > JACRCG01. Next base: position 24,161 of record CAIQWT010000076.1, read on the forward strand.
GAGATATTGTTGATCGCTCTGACCCTGGTTTTCCTGCTGGTCTGCGCAAACATAAGTCCTCTCTCGATCTACAGCGTCAAGGTAGCCGGCCACGGAACACCGGTCTCTTTGACCATTCTGGTAGCCTTATTCGTCTGCCTCGCTCCGACTACCATCGCGGCACTTTTACCTGCTATCGGCATCGCTGGCATGGATCGACTGTTCCAGAAGAATGTCATCGCTCTTTCTGGACGGGCCATCGAGGCTGCTGGTGACGTCAACGTGCTGCTGTTGGACAAGACAGGCACTATCACCCACGGTAACCGTCAGGCGGTGGCATTTGTACCGGTTGGCGGGCACAACGAACGGGAACTGGCCGAAGCGGCTCTGATGTCGTCGCTGGCTGATGAAACTCCGGAAGGACGTAGTGTGGTCGTATTGGCCAAAGAGAAATATGGCCTGAACAGGGAGACACCGAATAAAGCGGAAGTGGTCGAGTTCAGCGCAGACACACGCCTCTCTGGCATCAATCTGGACGGCAATCAGTACCGTAAGGGTGCTTCTGATTCGACGATTGCATTTGTCAAAAAACTGGGTTGTACAGCCATTCCCGCTGACCTTGCCGAAGTTGTCGACCGTGTAGCCCGTGCAGGTGCCACGCCGCTGGTGGTCTGCAAAGGGTGCGAAATTCTGGGCGTCATTAACCTAAAGGACATCGTCAAAGCAGGCATTCAGGAGCGTTTTCTGCAGCTGCGCAGCATGGGGATCAAGACAGTGATGATTACCGGAGATAATCCGTTAACCGCTGCCGCTATCGCTGCCGAGGCCCAAGTGGATGATTTTCTGGCCCAAGCCAAGCCCGAGGAGAAACTGCGCCTGATCCGAGAATACCAGGAGCAGGGCTTCATGGTGGCCATGACCGGCGACGGCACCAACGATGCCCCGGCTCTGGCACAAGCTGATGTTGCTGTGGCCATGAATACCGGCACCCAACCAGCCCGCGAGGCGGCAAATATCATCGACCTAGACAGCAACCCGACCAAATTGCTGGATATTGTCGAGGTTGGAAAACAGATCCTGATGACCCGTGGTAATCTGACCACCTTCAGTATTTCCAATGACATTGCCAAGTACTTTGCCATCATACCGGCAGCGCTGTTATCGATCTATCCCCAGCTGGGTGTGCTGAACGTGATGGGGTTAGCCAGTCCTTTCAGCGCAATTCTGTCGGCGGTTATTTTCAATGCCATCATAATCCCTATGCTGGTGCCGCTGGCTTTGAAGGGGACCAGGTTCCGTCCCATGCCCGCTGAGAAACTATTGATCCATAACCTGTTGATCTATGGTGTTGGTGGCATCATTGCCCCGTTTGTTGGGATCAAGGTTATCGACATGGTTATCGGCTTGATAGTGTAGATAATTAAAAAGGAGATAAACCCATGAAAGATATAAAACCGGCAATTCTGCTCTTCATCATTTTTACCATCATCTGCGGAGGTATATATCCTGCAGTGGTTACTGGCCTGGCATATGCCATCTTCCCCAAGCAGGCTACGGGGAGTTTCATCACGGACAACAGTGGTAAGGAAATTGGTTCGACCTTGATCAGTCATCCCTTCTCAGATCCGAAATACTTCTGGCCGCGCCCTTCAGCCACAAGTGATTTCGGTAATAATCCCATGGCTTCTGGTGGGTCTAATGCTGGCCCTACAAATCCAGATTACTTGAAAACAGTGGGTGACCGAATCAAAGTGCTCCGCGATACAGGCGTGACCGGTCAGGTTCCAGCCGACCTGGTACAGGCTTCTGCCAGCGGACTTGACCCGCATATTTCGCCCGAGTCGGCACTTTTACAAGTTCAACGTGTAGCCAAGTCACGTGGCGTATCTGAAGATGTGCTGAAAAAGGTTGTGGCTAAGACTACCGAAGAGCGCCAATTTGGTTTTCTGGGGCAGCCGCGGGTAAATGTGCTTGTGTTGAATCTGGAATTAGATAGACTGTCACCATGACCGATAACGACGACATACGTCCTTCCCCCGAAGCAATGCTCAAGTTGGCCAATGCCGAAGAGGTTTCAGCTGAGCTGGGCAAGCTGAAGATCTTCCTTGGCTATGCAGCTGGAGTTGGCAAGACCTACGCCATGCTGGAGGCCGCTCGCCAGAGAAAGAAGGATGGCCGCGACGTGGTGGTCGGCTATGTCGAATCTCATGGCCGTAGTGAGACCGATGCACTGCTGGAGGGAATGGAAGCCTTGCCGCGTAAGGAAGTCCAATATCTGGGAGTCGCACTGCCGGAGATGGACCTTGATGCCATTTTGAGCCGTAAACCACAGATTGTTCTGGTGGACGAACTGGCTCACAGTAACGCCCCTGGTTCGAGACATGAGAAACGGTGGCAGGATGTTGAAGAGATTCTTGAAACTGGAATTGATGTCTACACGACCGTCAACATTCAACACTTTGAAAGCCTGAATGACGTAGTAGCTCAGATCACCGGCATCGTCGTACGTGAAACAGTTCCGGATCGGCTATTGGATCTTGCCTTCGAGATCAAACTGATCGATATCTCTCCTGAAGATCTGATTCAGCGTTTGAACGAGGGGAAGATTTACATCCCAGATCAGGCTGCCAAAGCCATCGAGAAGTTCTTCCGTCCCGGAAACCTGATGGCTCTGCGGGAGCTATCGCTGCGCCGCACCGCCGCCCGAGTGGACGACCAGATGCGGGCTTATATGGAGGTTCAATCCATCGCCGGACCCTGGCCCACAGCTGAACGGCTGCTAGTCTGCGTCAGTGGCAGCCCCTACAGTGAAAAACTCATTCGCGCCACCTGCCGCCTGGCTGAAGAACTTAAGGCACAATGGTTCACGGTCTACATTGAAACTCCGGCCGGAGGGCGACATGTTCAGGAAAACCGAGAGCGTGTTTGGCAGAACCTGAGACTGGCGGAGGGACTAGGTGCTCAGGTCGGCACGATAACAGCCACCGATGTTACCGATGCGGTCATGGAATACGCTGGTCGTCATAACATCACCAAGATCGTTATGGGCAAGCCCAACAAGCCTCGCTGGCGCGAAATTCTTAATCCACCTGTCGTTGACAGGATTATCCGTAGAAGTGGTGCCGTAGATGTTGTTATTGTAAGTTTTGAACAGGATAAATCCGCTGATGCCCATCCTTCTCCGAAGCGTCGACGTCCGTTCGAACTGCGCGGGTACGCTGCAAGCATGGCTCTCATAGCAGCCGCAACAGTACTATGCGAATTACTGCGCCCCTTTCTGGCACCGACCAACATGGTCATGTTCTATCTGCTGGCAGTTGTCATTGCTTCTGTACGTCTCGGACGCAAACCGGCCATTGCCAGTGCCTTTTTAGGCGTACTTGCGTTCGACTTCTTCTTCGTTCCTCCCCGCATGACCTTTGTAGTGGCTGACACCCAGTATCTTCTAACGTTCCTGGGGTTGTTCGTAGTAGGGGTTGTCATCAGTACCCTTGTTGCCCGTGCCAGAGAACGGGCAGAAGTAATGCGGGCACGTGAGGTCCAAACTGCCAGCCTCTACTACCTGAGCCGCGATCTTGCCGCCTCTGCGAATATTGATGCCGTACTGAAGGCGGTGCTCAGAAACGTGGAAGAGGCGCTCAATGCCCAGATAGTGATTCTGCTGCCGGAAGGAGAACGGCTCGATATCATGGCGACCAGTGATGGGCTGGTGCTGGACATCAAGGAGCAGGCCGTGGCTGATTGGGCATTCCGCAACAGTCACCCTGCCGGACGTGCAACGGATACACTGGTGTCCGCCGACCTGATCTATCTGCCACTACAGACTCCTGCCAGTGTCCTGGGGGTTATGGGTGTCAAATTGGAGAGTCAGCAAGACTACCATTCACAGGAAACACGCCGCCTGCTGGACGCTTTTGCTACCCAGGCTGCAATGGCCATGGAGCGCATCCGATTCTCCCGTCAGGCGGAGCAGGCTCAAATTCTACAGGCACGGGAAAATCTGGAACGCGCACTGTTGAATTCAATTTCACACGATCTTCGTACTCCATTAGTTTCCGTGACCGGAGCTCTTTACAGCTTAAAAGAAGAGAGAGCCCACCTCAGCGACCAGGCACGGCGGGATCTTCTGGATTCTGCCTGTAGCGAGGCGGAGCGACTAAATCGTTTTGTTGGCAACCTGCTGGACATGACCCGCATTGAAGCGGGAGCAATCAGGCCAAATGCTGAACTGTGTGATATACAGGATCTGGTCGGCTGCGCCCTAGCCGCAGTTGAACAGCGAATAGGTACTCGTTCTGTCGAGATCCAGTTACCCGATGATCTGCCGTTGGTCTCCATGGATTTGGTATTGATGACCCAGGTGTTGGTAAATCTCCTGGACAACGCGCACAAATACGCACCAACGGAGAGCAGCATTGAAGTCAGTGCCACTACTGACAACGACTGGTTGTCTCTTGAGGTTGCTGATCGGGGTCCCGGAGTACCTGAACATGACCTGAGACGCGTCTTTGACAAGTTCTATCGAATCCCGATTCCCGAGGGTGCTGGTGGAACCGGACTTGGGTTGTCCATCTGTAAGGGGATCATCGAAGCTCACGGCGGAGAGATAAGTGCAGAAAACCGCCTTGGCGGAGGGCTGAGAATTGAGCTACGTTTGCCACTATTAAGTACCAGGGAACTGAACCATGACAGCTGAAAAAGCTACTGAAAATCTTCCAAGAATACTGGCCGTTGATGATGAACTAGCGATCCGGCGGTTTTTACACACAGTCTTGCCCAGCGAGGAATTCTCACTTCACGAAGCGGAAAACGGGCATGCCGGTCTTGCCGCTGCTGCTTCTTTCCGGCCGGATGTCATCCTGCTTGACCTCGGATTGCCCGATATGGACGGCATTGAAGTGATCAAAAGGATTCGCGAATGGTCACAGGTACCGATCATCGTTTTGTCGGTCCGGGACAGGGAAAACGACAAGGTCGCAGCCCTCGATGCCGGTGCCGACGACTATCTCACCAAACCATTTGGAGTAGGTGAATTGCTGGCCCGCATCAGAGCCAACCTGCGCCGTTCGCTGCAGGAGATTGCCGAGCCGGTATTCATTAGTAACGACTTGGAGGTGGATCTGGGCAACAGACTGGTGGCTGTGAATGGGGCAGCCATCTCACTGACCCCGACGGAGTACGATATCCTGCGCCTTTTGGTCACACATGCCGGCAAAGTTCTGACTCTCGGCCAAATACTGAAGCAGGTTTGGGGCATCGCCTATCTGGAGCAGCCCCACGTGCTGAGAGTCAATATCAGCAACTTGCGCCGTAAAATCGAGCATGATCCTTCTCGTCCACAACATATAACCACTGAGCCGGGGGTTGGGTATCGACTGAGATGAATTTGTTTTAGCCTGCCAAGTATAGAGATGCTTGTTTAAACTTTAGTATTTTAGAGTAGTTGAAGCGCAAAAGCACTTTCTCCCGCCTCGCGTATAAAGATACACGGTCTATATGTTTTATAGATAATAACTTTTATTGATGATGAAGCCAGCATTTATTGCATTTTAAGTGTGCCTGAAGTGTTGTAAAACAGAGCTTAAATCTACTGTTTAAGTAGGGATATAGTGTTGCTTTACTCGGGAAAAAGTGTTCGAAAGGGTGTGTTCCAATACATTTAAAAATGGAGTGGTGCCAGTCACGATTATCGCCTGACAGCCACTCCACTTGGCTGAGAATTACTGTTTCACTTCAGTGTTCCATTTAGCGCTGATTTCTATTCGAGCCGAATCAATGTCTGCTGCAAGTTGCTTGAGTGTCGTTGCATCAGAAGATCGAACCTTCATGTCCAGCAGTTTATTCAATGCCTGTGACAATGAGGCAAAAAACTTTACCGCTTCCCACTCTGTCACAACATTACCGTCAAAATCGGTCCTGCTCCTTAATTGGCAGATTTCGTAATTCTGTGAGTCAGCTCGAAGAAGTATCGGTTCCTTCTTTATAGTGAATTCGATGTTCATTTCTATATCTCCTTATTGTGGTATAAGTTTGATGGTAAAAGTGTCCTCACCAACTTCTCCCGAAGCGAGAGGCAGTTTCGTGATTGCCTGTTCCCTGATCATCTTTATGCCGGTAAGCAGATTTGCCATACCTGCCTTTTCAGATGCTGTGAGTGAACGGGGCTTCTTTATGAATTTGTGGATGTAATATTCCATTCATGACTTCTCTTTCTTTTATAAGTTGAAAACCGGAGGTGATGGCTAGAGGTATAGAATGTCTAAAGACCCGTTAAACAGGATGATAGGCATTCTCGTTAAAGGCTGCTTTACCGACAAAGATCACATTCGGCCTGTCACGGCTTAAGGCTTCTTTATCGATACTGTTTAAGGCTTCTTGACTCGGCTTTTGTTTTCTTGCCGCGCGTGCTTTTGTGATGTTGGTATTGTCTCGCCTCGGTGGTTGCCATGACTGCCATTTGTCAGATAGACGGTATAGTGCCTTAACTCCGGTGCCATTGACCATGCCACCAGGTCGAGAGTATTCGATAAAGCCAATGTGCAATAGCAGTCGAATCGCTTTGGTGAACGTTGGCGGTGTCAGCTTAAATACTACTTCGGCTTCTGACACCGTGAAATCAAAGATTGGCCTACCGCTTGAGTCCTTCTCTCCCGCTTTTGCAGCACGTCCCGCTTTCGCCCTGCAGATAGTAACGACATCAGTTGCAGTTTTAGTCATGGATCGCCAAGCAGGAGCGGCAATCTCTGATGGGAATACTTGGCAAAACCATTTGTCAAACGATGGGAGTGCCTTTGAGTTACGCCCGTTAGCAAGGCTGCCTCTGTGACTTTTGGGTGATTTAGCAGCCGGTAAAGGGCTGTTAACTGGTGCTGACAACGATCTACCGGCTGGTAAAGGAGCCTTAGTCAGTTCTTCAAGAAACTCTGTAACTGGTAAAGCCAGCTTTAACTGCGCTCGATTCATAAGCACCATGTGCAGCCCACCGTTTTGAAGATAAAACTCGAGTGTTCCTGTCTACATGCCCACACACAACTGCATATTTAAAAATCATTCCGCAGTGGTGCCGAAGTCTGTGAGCGGAATCAAGCGCCCCTCGGCTTGCTACTCTCTCCAGAACTGTCAACAGCTCCTTCGGCTTGATTTCTGATATAGGACGAGAGCCAAGAGGTGGGAAGATGTCTTTTTGAAGACGGTGAAGGATGTCGGCTGCATGGAGTGGAGTCCACTTTCCAGCTGACGAGAATTTGAGGTGCCACTGTCTGGCAATTCCTTCAAATGTGTTGGCGGCAATTTCTTTGCCGGTTGATTTGAGATTCTTTTTCATCTCGCCTGGATCAATGCCATTCGCAAGAAGTTTTCTCGCCTCTTCGCGGCGCTGCCTGGCCTCGGCAAGAGAGAGATTAGTGTAAGCGCCAAATGCCATCGTCTTGCGCTTGACTCCAAAACGATAATCAAAGCGCCATAGTTTCCCGTTAGTAGGTGTTACGAGCAGAAAAAGTCCAAAACCGTCCATCAGTTTATATTCTTTTTCTTGTGGTTTTGCTGTTCTTACTTGGATTTCAGATAATGGTGCAATCCTTTTCGGCATGGCAAATCTCCTTTTTGGAGTTATCCAGGTTGCTTTGGAGGTGGAGTCACTCTATATATAACTCCATAACTCTTGGATTCTGCCATATCATAATGGACAACAATAGACAATAGACAAAGAAAAAGCCCTTATTTCTAAGGGCTTTCTGGACTACATCGGACAAGTCCGGATATTTAAGTGGTGCCCAGGGACGGAATCGAACCGCCGACACGAGGATTTTCAATCCTCTGCTCTACCGACTGAGCTACCTGGGCGAAAAGGATTTTCTTTATAACCTTTCAGTGTGCGCTCTGTCAATAGTAAAGTTTATCAATCGTCTTTTTTCTGTTGCATTTTTATCGGAACGTAATTGCAAAACGGTTCCTCTTCCATATAGTCGCCATGTACAGCATCTGCTCGAGCACGGCATCCTCCGCAAACATTCAGATATTCACACTGGCCACATTTTCCCTTATAGGATTTAAAATCACGAAGGTCTTTAAACATTTCTGAATTTTCCCATATTTCGCGGAAAGGAATTTGTTTGATATTCCCGGCTGTGCGGTGAAAATAGGAGCATGGCTTTACGTTACCAAAGCAATCAATCAAACAGATAGACTGCGCGGCAATACATCCTTTACCACCACCTGTGGAGAATGTCAGAGAGCGTCGCTCAAATTTAGTGCCCTCGGCTTTTGCTTTTTGCGGTACGATTCTGTAGTAGTGAGGAGCACAGGTTGGGCGCATCAGGATGTCATCCTCACTCTTTTCCTGTTGATAGTGCCAATCCAGGATTTCCTCGTAGTCTTCTTTTGAGATGAGTTCGCTCATAATGTCTTCGCCGCGCCCAGTCGGAACGATCATGAACATATACCAGGCTGTCGCACCGAGCCCCTTTGCGGTTTTAAAAGTAGCTGCAATGTCGGTTTGATTACGTTTGGTAAAAGATGAGTTGATTAAAAACTTTTGGCCGTTTCGTCTGAAAATCTCCGCAGCCCGAATTACTCCATCAAATGAGCCAGGAGACTGGCGAAAATTATCGTGAACTTCCGCATTCGAACCATCAAGTGACAATGACACCATTTTTATGTCGGCCCGTTTCATTTTCAGACAGATTTCGTCTGTAACTAATGAGCCATTGGTCGCCATGCACATCCGGAGGCCGAGTGATGTCCCGTATTCAGCCAGTTCAAAAATATCAGGGCGCATCAGAGGTTCTCCACCGGAAAGAACCACAACCGGCTTGGAGAAGTCTGCAATTTCCTTGAGGAGTTTTTTCCCCTCTTCCGTTGAAAAGTCACCTTGTGAAGATGTCTGATCGGAAGAACAGCGACAATGTACACAGTGAAGATTGCATTTTTGCGTGGTTTCCCATGCTATCCATTTTGGAATAAATTCTGTACTCATATTGCTCCCATAGCGTTATCTAAGTTAAGATCTTAAGCTCTAGCACTAAAAGAAAATCGTACCTGAATGACTGCGTAAACTCAAGAATATATTCAGTAGGCATGGTTACGACGGTTGCCGGTCTAAGCAAACAAGCACTTGCAATCAAGGTGTACGTATAGTAGTATGCGCTCCCGCCGCCTTTCGCGGCGTTTTACGTACATTCACCCCCTCAAGGAGCACCAATCCATGTTGAGCATCATGCGTAAGCAGAAAGAATCAATTGTCATCAAGATTGTCTTCGTCATCATCGTTATGTCCTTTGTGGGCACCATATTTTTGGTGTGGGGAAAGGGCAGTGACGGGATTGGCGGTGGTAAGGGTGGGTATGCGGCCAAGGTAAACGGAACACGTATATCTCTTGAAGAGTACCAGAGCGCGTATCAGCGTATCAGAAATATGTATCAGCAGATCTATGGCCAGTCGATTCCACCTGAAATGGAAAAGATGCTTGGCTTGAAAAAAGTTGCACTTGATGGTCTTGTCGATAACATGCTTGCTTTGAAGGAAGCCAAGTCACTTGGAATAAAGGTTTCAAAAGACGACATTTCAGCATCGATAGAAGCTATGCCGATGTTCCAGAAAGATGGAAAATTCAGCTTTGATCAATATCAGCAGGTATTAAAATCAAATCGTATGACGGCCAAGGATTTTGAGGAGGGACAGGAAGCTGAAGTCACTCTCAAAAAAGTTCGTCAGTCAATAAAAGACAAGGCTGTAGTTACAGATGCAGACGCTCTCGCTCAGTACAAAAAAGAAAATGACAAGATGGATCTGGAGTATGTCGGATATGCACCTTCAGATGTCACCTCTGAGGTAAAGTTGAGTGATGCAGACCTGAACGACTATCTGCAGAAGAATCCGAATGATTTTAAAACCGCTGAAAAGGTAGCACTCTCGTATATTTTTATCGATCCGTCTGCCCTGGCTGCAAAAACTTCAGTGTCGGAAGAGGAAATTCAAACATTTTATCAGAAAAATATTGATCGTTGGCAGGGTAAGGATGGAATTCAGCCTTTGACAGAAGTGAAGGAAAAAGTCAAAGCTGAAGCAATAAAGCAGAAGACTGCCAAACTGGTTTTTGAGCAGGCAGCTGACACATTATACAAAAACATCAAATCCGGTGACTTAAATCTCATTGCCGGCGTATTGACACAAAAAGTTCAAGAAACGACTCTATTTGCAGCGAATGCCCCTGTTGCCTCCCTGATTGGCGAAGCTGCGGTAATTAAGAAAGCTCTTGAGCTTAAACAGGGTGAACTTGGTGGCCCGGTTGAGACGGCTAAAGGAATCTATATACTCAAGGCCAAAGAGCGGAAAGCTTCTGCTGTGCCTGCTCTGGCTGAAATAAAAGGGGCTGTAGAGGAGAAAACTAAGGGGGCCAAAGCAATCGAACTGGCAAAGAAAAAAGCTGATGATGCCGCAAAACAGTTGTCAACCAATGCCGCCCTTAAAACCCAAACGACTGGAAGTTTCAACTACTCTGCCAAAGGTGATATTCCATCCATCGGCGCCTCCTCAGAAATAGTTGATGCCGTCTTCAAGCTTACTGCGTCACAAGCTCCAGCAGCGCCGTTCAAAGTTGGTAATCGCTGGTACGCTGTTCGTGTGAAAAGCCGCACGGAAGCTCCTAAAGCCCAGTTTGATGCCTCCAGAGAAGAGTTGAAGAAAAAAATGCTCCCCAAAAAGCAGGAAGATGCATTAACTGAATGGGCCAAAGGATTGCGGGAAAAGGCTAAAATTGAAATCAATCAGGCGCTGCTTGCCGATAAATAGGAGACGGATATGTCCACACTTGTAATGCAGACCGATTTTCCCGGGTTAAACCTGGTTGCTCGCGGTAAAGTACGTGATATTTATGACCTTGGAGAATCTCTGCTCTTGGTAACGTCTGATCGAATCTCAGCCTTTGATGTTATAATGAACGAGCCTATTCCTGATAAAGGATTTGTGCTTACCCAGATTTCAGCCTTCTGGTTCCGCCAGATGGAAGACATCGTCCCCAACCATATTATTTCTATTGACGTTGCCGATTACCCGGTTGAGTGCCAGCCTTATGCCGAAGTCCTTAAAGGCCGTTCGATGCTGGTCAAAAAAGCAGTGCCTCTGCCGGTAGAATGCATCGTTCGCGGTTATGTTTCCGGCTCGGGATGGAAGGATTATAAGGCCACCGGTGCTATCAGCGGGCTTCAGTTGCCGGCTGATTTGAAAGAATCAGATCGTCTGCCGGAGCCGATATTTACTCCATCTACAAAAGCTGATCTCGGCGCTCACGACGAAACGATCACATTTGAAAAAATGATTGAGCTTTGTGGTCGCGATCTGGCAGAAAAAGCCCGTGATTATACGCTCAAAATATATACTCGCGCACGAGATCTGGCCGACAGAAAAGGCATCATAATTGCCGATACCAAATTCGAGTTTGGCGTGTATGAGGGCGAATTGATTATTATCGATGAGTGCATGACCCCGGATTCCAGTCGTTTCTGGCTGAAGGAAGCTTATCAACCAGGGGGGCAGCAACCGAGCTTTGATAAACAATTTCTGCGCGATTATCTTGAAACTCTGGATTGGGGCAAGTGTGCGCCACCACCAACTCTGCCGCAGGAGATTCTGGATAAGACCGCTGATAAATATCGGGAAGCTCTGCAGAGAATCGCCGACATTACGGTCTAACATAAACTCTGAGAAACAGAAAAAAGAGGCGGTCTTTTTAAACCGCCTCTTTTTTTACGCGCGCAGTCTTGACTAAGCTCAATAGTAGGGTAAGCTACTGCCTATAACAATTTTCAATCAAACGGGCATCTTCGTCGGCTTCACAATGTACAGATAGTACGCTTTGCCGCCTTGATGGTGTTTTTTTGATTTAAAATCGGAATTAATAAATCAACTACACAGGAGGATATGAAATGAAACTGGACGAAATTAAAGAAATTGCGAAGCAGCATAACATCAAGATCGCTAAGTTGAAAAAAGCTGATTTGGTTAGAGCCATACAGTCGGTTGAAGGCAATGAAGTTTGTTTTGAAACCGGTCAGGTCTCTGAATGCGGTCAGGCGGAGTGCCTCTGGCGATCGGACTGCTGCTGATTTGTACTGTTGGGGGCTTTTATTAAGGGCCGTGGTGCTGAGTTAATGCACCACGGCCAGTTGGTTTTACGGAGTTCCGGATCTTAAAAATTTACCTAGCTCCATATCCACTTTGGATATGTGGTTGAGCAGCCATTTGAGGAGCATGTTGTTTGTCTCAATGACGTGGTGGGTAGAAACTCCCTCAGTTGCGGTTTCAGATTTCAACTTGTTTAGCTGTTCAATGAAATAGATGTGTTCTGCTCGATGGGCTTGGTAGCCTGGATAGTTATGCAGGCGCTGTAGTGCCTCCTCAGCATTAAAATGAGTATGTACATACTCATCAAGAAACATCTGTAGTTTCTTCAGTTCCTCGATCCCATGTCCCGCCTGACACGCATTAAGTAACCCGTCAAAACGAAGCAAAAGTTCCTTATGCTGATTGTCAATGGCTTCAACTCCTATTGATAATGACTCTCTCCACTCTATGCCCATAATGCTTCCTCTTAGATGTCTACGCGTTTTTATTTTTTTACAGCTGGTTTTTTGACGGTTTTTGCTTTCTGTTTTTGTTCTTTTAATTGGTCTGCCATTTTTGATAGTCTGGCGTCAACTAGCTGATATATTGTGTCTTTCGGATACTTTCCGTTTTTACCACGTTGCCCCGCCTTCCTGCCGGTGAGGATTTCAATTCCCTGCTCAATCGTCTCAGCACTCCAGATATGGAATTGACCCGTTTTTACTGCCTGAACAACATCTTCGTGAAGCATGAGATGGCGTTCGTTAGATTTTGGAATCATAACCCCTTGCTGCCCGTTAAGTCCCTGAGCACGGCATACCTCGAAGAACCCCTCGATCTTATGGTTAACTCCGCCTATTGCCTGCACCATGCCGCGCTGATTAACGCTGCCGGTTACCGCAATTCCCTGCTTTATGGCAACGCCGGAAAGGGCTGACAAGAGGGCGTAAAGCTCTGTGGAAGAGGCGCTGTCTCCCTCTATGCCGTCGTAAGACTGTTCGAAGCAGATTGAAGCTGATAGTGACAGCGGACGTTCTCCTGCAAAGGTTCCGCCAAGATAACCCGTTAGTATCAAAACTCCCTTGTCGTGGATTGGGCCGGAAAGTTTGACTTCACGCTCAATGTTAACCATTCCGGCCTGCCCGGTATAGACCATCGCTGTGATACGGGTAGGGCGCCCAAAGGTATGGTCTCCCAGATCCATGACTGATAAGCCGTTGATCTGTCCAACGACTGCCCCGGAAGTATCAACCATGATGATACCGTCATCGTACAGTTCCTGCATTCGTTCTTCTATACGGTTAACACGGTTGAGGCTTTCTTCGGCAGCGCTTCGAACATCATCGCCATTAATTATAATTCGGCCGGCTTTCGTTGCCCAAAAACTTATTTCACGAATGAAGTCCCCGATTTCCATGAAGTGGGATGAAAATTTAGCCTGGTCATCTGCCATGCGCGCGGTGTGTTCCAGCAGGGCCGCAACTCCACTTTTATGGAATGGCAGCAGCCCTTCAGAGTGGCAGTGACTGGCAATAAACAATGCATAATCACGCATGATTTCAGGAGTTCTAGTGACGCGGCTGTCAAACTCTGCTTTTACTTTAAAAAACTTTCGATAATCTGGATCAAGATGAAAAAGCAGATAATATATCCATGGGGTTCCAATTAATACTATTTTAGCTTGCATCTGGACGGGTTCCGGTTTGAGTGAAACCATGGTCATGAAGCGATACTGCTCCAGCACATCCTCGATTCTGATCTCACTGTTGCGTATGCAGCGTTTCAAGGAATCCCATACGAATGGATTCATCAATACCTCGCGTGCGTCAATTACCAGATAGCCGCCGTTTGCACGGTGCAGAGCACCTGAACGGATCATGGTAAAATCGGTAACGGCAACACCGCCGTACTGCATGACATGCTCAATCCGGCCGAAAAGGTTGTTGTACGTCGGATTAGACTCAAAAACCACCGGTGCGCCGTCAGTATCCTTGTTATCCACCAGTACATTGACCTGATAGCGATCAAAGGTCGGTTCCTGGCGCGGCATCTTGATGCCTGGTATCTGCGGTTGAGTAGGCTGAGGCTTAAAATCGTCGAGGGTGTTCAGGATGTCTTCCTGGACAGCATCCAGATAGCCGATTACTTTTTCCAGTTCTGCATACTTTTCTTTCAGGGGATTAAGCCGGTGTCCCAGGCATGACATGCCCAGATCGCGATCTGCCTGTGCCAGGGAATCCTTCGTAGTTTTTTCCTGTTCACGAACCTGACGCAGAACGTCATTCAACTTCTCAGTTAATTCCTTGCCCTGTTTTTCCAGTTTCAGGCGTTTTTTTTCGTTTAGCGCATCATATTCTTCCTGGGAATAGTTGTGTCCGGCTTTCTGGGGCACTATAACCAGGCCTGATACAGTTCTCTGCAGTGAAAAGCCAATTTTTTCTGCAGCTTTTTCCAACTCTTGAAAAAGATCGTTTGAGGCAGACTGAAAGCTTTCGAGCAGTTCGGCACGTCTGCTTTCATATTCATTGCTTTCAAGCGCTTTGGGTATGTCCTTGCGAAAGGCTTCGATCAGCACTTTCAAATCAGCCGCCAGCTCACTTCCCTTTCCGGCAGGAAGATCGAGCGATATGGCGGAGTCATTATTTTTAAAATTATTGACATAAACCCAGTCATGGGGCTGTGGTTCGCTTTTTGCGCGTTTATTAAGGATGCTGGCAATGGTATGCGTGCGACCGGTGCCGGTCTCGCCTGATACGTACAGATTGAAACCGGAACCGTCAACTCCGAGGCCGAATTCAATCGAACGGAGCGCCCGTTTCTGGCCGATGGCGTCATTAAAGTCAGGAAGTTCTGCAGTCGTTTCAAAACCGAGAAGTTCTGGATCACAGCTCCAGCGAAGTTTGTCAGCAGGTATAAGGCGGTAGTCGGACATAAGCGAACTCCTTTTACTTCATTACCGCATAATTTTGTGTCGGATCATGGAAATTCAAAATTGCATTGTGTTAATAGGGTGCCGATAAGTCAAGCAGAAAGCGAGCTTACAGCTTTAGACACGGCTTTCTGAATGTCAGTCCGTTGTGGCAGAGAGGCTGCCAGTGCCGGGAGATATCCCCGTTCTCGTAGCAATCGTCTTGATGTGTTACTTGTAAGGTCGTAGACCCACGAAATTTGCAGTAACTTAAAGTCGTTGACGCACGTGACCGTGTCCAGTTGGACAATGGTGCCGGCACTCAGTGCCGCAATACAGCTATCTGAAATTTTTTCGGGCAGGTCCTCCAGTCCCAGAGTTGCCGCTGAAGCCCTCTCATCTGGTGGCTGTGCCAGCAGTTCGACGAACAAACGCCAGATATCCAGTTTATCGGCATCTCTAATCAGGTTGATATAGCGTCTGGTGGGAGAGTGGACCCGGGCGGGTGGCTTCAGCAGATTGTGAAAGCGAACCGCCTCCTCGATCAGAAGCACTTCGTCAGTGGTTATATTCTGCAAAACACGCTCTTTTCTTATAACATCAATGGCCAGACGTGCGTGGTTGTCTGATTCGCTGTCACGGAACGTACGCCAACGCCGGTACTGCGGGAAACGCCCAACATCGTGCAGCAAGGCGATAGCAGCGGCGATAAGTGCTTCGTTCTCCGACAACATCTCGCCTACTGATAACTGCGCCATTGTTTCACATACCTTTCTGGTATGCACTATTTTGAGCTGAATGTTTTTTGCACCTTCGGGGTCACTATCCAGGAACGGTTCAACATACTGGTCAAACCAGGAAAAAAGTTCATAAAGTTGTGAAGTATTCATGCCTAGTTGTTATCCTGTCAGGATTTGATTTTGTCGGTATAATACTGTACCTTGTCGCGAAGTCAATCAATCCCGCGAGGAACCAGATGCAATTGTCACTTCTTGAAAACACAGATTTCGGGTCCTGCGCCGAAAATAGAGTTAAAGAACTTCATCTTCTGCTTGAACACCATAATCAGTGCTACTATCAACGGGATTCTCCGGAGATAACTGATGCCGAGTATGATGAGCTGTTCCGTGAGTTAACATCACTGGAACGGCAGTATCCTGGGCTGGCAACTGCAGATTCGCCCACTCAGCGGGTAGGCGTGGCGCTTGTTGGCCGTTTCAGTTCAGTTACACATGGACTACCGATGCTATCTCTCGAAAACGCATTCAATGACGATGAGATCAGGGCAAAACTGGATGTCCGTGTTAAAAAGGAACTTGGTCTGTCAGATGATTCAGCCGTTTCCTATATGTGTGAGCCAAAGATGGATGGCCTTGCTGTTGAACTAATTTACGAGCAGGGGACGCTAACAGTCGCTTCAACTCGAGGCGACGGTATTACCGGAGAAGATGTTACGCAGAATATAAGGACGCTACGTGGTCTGCCGCTACGTCTTTCCGGCGATGGAGTGCCTGCGCTGCTGGAAGTTCGTGGAGAGGTGTTTCTTTCGTTGGAGGCCTTTCAGAAGATTAATCGTGACAGGGAAGACAACGGAGATCCTCCCTTTGCCAATCCTCGCAATGCAGCAGCAGGGTCGTTACGCCAGCTTGATTCACGTATTACGGCCCGTCGTCCACTTTCGATGTTTTGCTATGCGCCGGGGCGCGTTGAGGGTTTCCAGTTTTCGTCGCAGGATGAATTTCTCACCTCTGCAGCCGCGTGGGGATTGCCGGTGAACCCACTGACCCGTTTAGTCAATCATATTGATGGTGCGGTGGCATACTACCATGAAATGCAGGAGCTCCGAGAAACACTCCCTTATGAAATTGACGGCACAGTTATCAAGGTTGATTCATTCTCGCTTCAGAGCGAATTGGGCGAAAAAAGTCGCTCACCTCTCTGGGCTATTGCTTGTAAATTCCCTCCACGTCAGGCAGAAACGCTGCTTGAGGACGTTATCCTCTCGGTTGGTCGTACCGGAGTCATTACTCCTGTGGCCAAACTCAGAGCTGTCGAAATTTCCGGAGTGACCGTCTCCAGGGCGACACTTCACAATTGGGATGAATTGACGGTCAAGGATATCCGGATCGGTGATACGGTAGTTGTTGAAAGGGCTGGAGATGTTATACCGGCTGTTGTGCGTGTTATCGCTGAACGCCGCAATGGCTCTGAGAGAGCGGTCCCGCCACCGCTCCATTGTCCAGATTGCGGGTCGGTTGTGGTGCGGATTGCTGATGAAGTAGCGTTGCGCTGCATGGGCATTTCCTGCCCTCCGCAGATACGTGAATCGCTCCGGCATTTTGCCTCACGTGGAGCGATGGATATTGAAGGGTTGGGAGAAAAAGTTGTTGAGCAGCTGCTCTCACTCGGGTTGGTTCGTACCATTGCAGATTTATATGCACTTAATAAAGCCGATTTCATGCGCTTTGAACGTATGGGAGATAAGTTGGCATCTAACCTGCTGACTGCCCTTGAAGGCAGTAAGAAATGCACTTTGGATCGGTTTATCTTTGCTCTCGGCATACGTCATGTTGGTGAACGCACGGCAAAATCGCTTGCTCAGGCATTTGGTAGTCTCGAAAATCTTGAGATAGCAACTATGGAGGAGTTAACTTCCGTTCGCGATATCGGGGCAACGGTTGCTCAAAGCATCATCACTTTTTTCATGAACCCGGATAATCGGATGGTGATTTCTCAAATGCGCACGCTGGGCGTACTGCCTGCTGCGGTGGCCAAGACGGTTGGCGGACGCCTGAACGGTAAAAACTTTGTCTTCACCGGAACTCTGACCCGATTTAGCCGCGATTATGCCAGAAAACTGGTGGAGGATCTGGGTGGGAATGTGGTAGGATCCGTTTCCCGGAAAACAGATTACGTAGTGTCTGGGGGCGACGCTGGCGGTAAATTGATTAAAGCCCGCGATCTGGGTGTTACCATTTTTGGCGAAGAAGAATTTCTGGAGTTACTGAAAGAACCCTGAAGAGAGGATCCAAACGTGGAAAAAGTTTCAATGATGATAAATGCACGCAAGCTTTTCAAGGATATCAGTGACCTGCCGACCATTCCAGCGATTGTGTCCAAGGTAGTCTCTATGCTCGACAATCAGGATGCCAACCCTGATGAAATTGCGGATTTGATTCTTTCTGATCAGGTGCTGGCTGCAAGGGTAATCAGGGTTGTAAACTCGCCATTATATCGTACCACCAATCAGATATCATCTGTAAAGCGGGCGCTCCTGTTTATTGGTTTTAAAAGTGTACGCGAGATGATTTTGACCAGTTATTTTGTAGAGGGTTTCAAGCAGAAAGATCAGCCTTTCGATATGAAAATGTTCTGGATGCACTCTTTCAGTGTTGGAGCGATCTCCCGAAGAATTGCCAGGATTGTGGATTTCCCGGATATAGAAAAGGCTTACCTGGTCGGGATTCTTCATGATATCGGGAAGGTGTTTCTGGGGCATTACTGCAAGGAAGGTTATGGGCGGATGCTGGCCAGTATCAGGAATACTAGCTACACGACCTATGAGGCGGAATACGAATTTTTCGGTACCACTCACTGCGAAGTAGGTCTTTGCCTGGCACAGCGCTGGAACTTTCCATCTGTTTACTGCGATGTGATTTCATACCACCATTCTTCTGAAATGGCTACTGAGGATCCTTTGCTGACGGCAATAGTGGCGTTAGCCGATTTTTACTGTCTGTCTCATGTGACTGCCGACAGCGTTGCACAGGCAAGTATTCCGGGACGATCGGAAGAAAATGCCTGGAATGTTTTTAAGCAGCTTGCCACGGAAAAACTCCCGTTAAGCCTGGAACATTTTTTGTCGGAACTGGATGAAGAGTTCGAAACGATCAAACAGGAAGTAGATATACTGTTCGACACCATGACTACTTAGATAAAGGGGGGCGTTTCCATGTCAGAGCAGATATCGGTTACCTGCGCCAACTGCAGTTCCGTATGGCAGAATCGAGGCACCACTAATTGTTGGAGCGGTGAACCGGCTCAAGCACCGCCAAAGCCCGGTAACTGCCCGTCTGATGCTTATGAAGAGGTTGTACAGCAGTCATTCGATGAATATCTTGGAGACAGTGAAGATGCGAAAATAGCTTTTGTGGCGGCCAGGGTCGAAGGTCTATGCTATCAGCCGGTGCCGGGGAGCGACGCAGTTAACGCGCGTTGGACAAGGGTTGAGGATACAATCGCCTTTGCAAAACTGATGGGGTATAAAAAAATCGGCATGGCCACATGTATCGGCCTGCTTGACGAGTCAGCCCGATTGGCAAAAATCTTGACAGCACAGGGATTTGAACCGGTAAGTGTTTGTTGCAAGGCTGGCAGTATCGATAAGCTGGAGCTGGGATTGGCGGAATCTGACAAGGTCAGGCCGGGTACTTTTGAACCGGCCTGTAACCCGATTGCTCAGGCCGAAATATGCAATCGCATGGAAACCGACATGAACATCATCGTCGGTCTCTGTGTCGGTCACGACATGCTATTTAACAAACACTCTAAGGCGCCGGTTACAACGTTGATCGTCAAGGACCGCGTCACCGGCCACAACCCGGTTGCCGTTCTGTACGGCCAGAATTTTTATTACAAACGTTTACAGAAGCAGATGGTAGTGAACGGGGACGAATAACAGAGCTTGTCTAATCTACGCATGCCGCAACGAAAGTTGCGGCAATCTCCTGATTGCTGCCGAAATGTAGATGAATATATGATGCAAAACAGTTGCGAGTCCTGAATCCTTCCACACCCAGTATAATTCCCTGCCTTGATACCTGATAACAACGTTCGATCTCTGGCGGCATTGTGCCGATTTCAGAGTAATGGAACTCATGCCCACGTACTACAGCCCCTTTTACGCCGATGACAGAATTCTGTGTCAGTTCAGCCTGCCGGTAACCGAGCGCTTTGCGGCGTGGTAGCATCCTGCAGCGTACTTGAAAAACTCCAGCAAAATCAGCTGCCGGTTGATTGTCTGATTCGTCAATCCCCTCTGTGAGATAGACAAACCCGCCACACTCGGCATACACCGGAACGTCTCCACCCACGGCCTCCCTGATGGACTCTTTCATACCTCTATTGTCATGCAGTTGTCTGGCGTACAGTTCGGGGTAACCGCCCGGCAGGTAGATGCCGTTGATATTTCCGGGGAGTGCAGCATCGGAAAGTGGTGAAAAAAAAGATAGTTCTGCACCGGCTTCCCTGAGGAGGCGCAAGTTATCCTCATACATGAAACAGAACGCGGCGTCGCGGGCCACTGCGATACAAATCCTCTCAGCTCCACCTTTCACAGAGGGGGTGGATTCGCTTGATCCTTGTTTCTCCAAAGTGAGGGGGGGGGAGATTTGCAGTTGACTCAACTCATTCATATCCAGGTAGCTCTCTGCAATGTCTGCGAGTTTTCCGATAAAAAGGTCAGATAGCGGATTGTCTTCTGCAGTCACAAGTCCAAGGTGGCGCGACGGGATGACGAGCGCTTCATCACGTGGGATACAGCCATAGCAGATGATCTCAGGGCAATGAGTCGCCATAGTTTCCTTGAGCAAGGCCGCATGGGAATCGCTGCCTACGTTGTTGAAGATAACGCCAGTCAAGCTGATTTGTGGATCAAACCCTGCGAACCCCTTAACCAACGCTGCTGCACTGGCTGCCATGCCGCGAGCATTTACCACCAACACAACCGGAGCCCCGGTAATAGCAGCGATCTGGGCACTGCTGCCTTCTTTGCTGGTAGATCCGATACCGTCAAAAAGGCCCATGACACCTTCGATGACAGCGATTTTCTGCCCGGTCATACATGTCTTAAATGTCTGCCGCACAAACTCCACACTGCACATCCAGGCGTCCAGGTTTATTGAAGGGCAGCCGGTAATCATCCGGTGATAACTTGGATCGATAAAATCCGGGCCACATTTAAACGGCGCTACTGTTAAGTTACGCCGAACCAGTGCTGCCATAATAGCCAGGCTGATCGTAGTTTTGCCACTGCCGCTCTGTGGTGCTGCTATCATGAAACCATGCATATTGGTCATCGCAGAGACCTTTTTGACCCACCGTACTGGAAAAACGCTATCAAATGAAACTCCTCCTTATCATATCCCCTGGGAAATCCTCCCATCGGACCGATGGCCCGTAGGGTGCGCAATACCTCTTCGTCCAGTATTCGTGCGCCGGAACTCTCCAGTTGCTGAATGTTGGTGATTTCACCTCGGCGGTTGAAGGTTATTCTGACAGGCGTGATCCCTTCAATGCCTTTCATAGCTGCTTCCTGAGGGTAGCGCCACACACCGTAAACAGCCCCCTCAAAACGGCGCAGGAAAGAGCCGAAAACTATATCATCGCTGTTAAGAAAACGGGTATCACCTTCGGCGATATCATTTTCAAACATATGCCGATAGCTTTCTTCCAGTTTTGCCAATCTACTGGCTCCTGGAAACAGGTGCTGAACGGACGGAGGCAATTGAGCCGTCTGCACTTTTGGTTTTAAAAGACTTGCAGCAGAATACCCAGGGGGTTGTCCAGGCATTGCTTGAGGTGGCTGGGGGCGAACTGTGGGTGTTACAGATTGCTGTTCAGAAGATGCCGTAGCCGGCTTTTCAGTGGTCTGGTTTTTTTTTTGCGCTTCATCGCGCATGACGCTTTCGCTGGGGACTCTGACACGTTGTTCAGAATGACGTTTTGTGTCCTGTGGGTGCTGTTCAACCGGCTTTTCTGGTTCAGGCATTTGCTGCAGATCAATAAAAACCGGTTCTTTGGGAGGTTCTTGCCGTGGCTGTGGATAATAATAGAGTGCGGCACCCGATCCCAGATGCAGAAGGAGTGAGATGCAAAGTACGAGGATAAACTTTTTTTCTATATATTTATCAGGCATTGAAGACTTCAGGCGTAAAGTAATAATTATGCGTTATCACTCTAATTCGCCAACTTGGTAATGATGAGCTGCCGTGATATCTCATGGAATCGAAGTTGCCGGTATTGTTTCCTGGGTGTATTCGCGGTGAGAATCGGCCTGTGGGCTGGTCTCTGCGCGTAGGAACGCGAGCATTTCCTTAAGGCTTTCCAGAATATTGTGTTCACCTTTGGGAAATTCATTCGGATCAAGTTCAAGAGTTACCGTGCTTTGATATTCGGTACTACGAAGGTGATTAAGGAATCGAGTCAGCGGCAGAATCCCATGCCCTGGAAGCAGGTGCTCACGATTATGGCCGTAGTCAGAGAAATGGATGTTAAGAATGCGCCCAGAATCATAACAGAGAAAAAAATCATTTATAAAATTTGTTTTTCCAGACCCCATATGGGTACAGTCAAAAGTCATATACAGATTATGATCCCTTATAAAATCAATCAATCGCTGTGTATTGGAAAGGATGTGCGGATTAATCTTCCATTTACCAACCCACGGCATGTTTTCCATAGCGATGGCTACTTCGCCATTCAGGCCAAGCTCTTTCTGGTAGTCATGTATGCTGTAAAGCCAACGCCAGAATCCCAATTCCATACCCATCCAGGACGGTGGGTGGAAATTTACCATAGGGATATTACATTCAGCGGCCAGTTTTACGGAATGCTTGATTGAGTCGATACTTCCCCCCCAACCGTCCAGTTCCATAAAAGGGGAGTGAATGGAATGTATCGTTGCAATCTCCTGGAGAGATCGTACCAATTTCACAGAATTAACCCGCTGAAAATCCTGATTTATGATCAACTCAACCCCGTCGAAGCCGGACTCAGCCGCCAGTTCGAAGACCCTTTTCAGCGGCAGGGTGAACAAACTTCCGGTTGAAAGCGATAAAATCATGGTCCATGCTCTCCCATGCCGGATAAAGTGATCCCGACATGCCGCTGAATAGCGTTTACTGATATCAACGCAGTTTTCAGAGACTGGCGCTGTTCGGTTGTCATTTCCTCAGTATTTAAGAACAGAGATTGTTCTTTCTGCTCAGCTATGAGGCCGCCCCGTTCGTTGCCAAGATGCAATTCATGGAGGTAATGCCAGGTCTCGAGCATTTTTTCAGCAAGGTCGACATCCAATTCACGGCGCTCCAACAGGTTTAGGATTCTATCGCTACTGCTTATGGCTGTACTTCCCTTTATCAGTGCCAGTGCTGATAAAGCCGAAGAGAGTGGCAGCAGGCCATGTTGCCTCAGATTGAACAGGCCACGTTCAGCGCCACTGCGCTCCAGCTTAAATCCTCCCATCATTCCGATGCCGTTTGAAAGCGACTCCATTTTAGCGATTAAAATCGTTTGAGTCGGACGGGTAGCCCTCAAACATCCGGTTGCCAAGGTTTTTAGCGCCTGAGCAACATCTCCCGAAGGAGTCAATGGATACAGGTCAGTCAGGCGGGCAACATTAATCAAATCATCAGTAGAAGCTGGGCTCAGGCAGTTTTTACAGCGCTGCTCCCATATTGCAATGCTGCCGCGCCATTCAGGATTTCTCGGTGAGATTATCGGGTCGAGGCTCAGTCCGCATGCTTCAATTTCGGAATGCAGCGTATGACAGAAGAGATTAATGGTCTGAATTTGAGCGGGGGTCGTTTCTCCGTGAACCAGCAGGAGTTGTAGTTTGTCAAAAGGCGAATATTCACAGCGTCCCGCAGTTCCTAGGGCTATCAGGTCCATTTTAGGGAGATAGCGGGCAAATAGTCCCAGTTGATCAGTGGTGTGAGCCATGGCGGCACAGCAGAGCATTTTTAAAAAGTCCATGCTCTTTTTATAGAACGTGTAAGCGGAATTGAAGGTGTCCAAATGCCGATATAGCACATCGTAATATTCGCCGGACATCTCTTTAATACAAAAAAACGGAGGGTTTGACGCCCCTTTTTCAAGCAGATTGTTCAGCTGATTCATGAGAGTAAGGTCTGCTTCAGTAGACGCTTTGAGGGCCACCAGGCTTTCAGCGTAAACGGTTTCAGCACTGCCATAGTCCCCTGAAACAGCGCGATCCAGAACTGACTGGCGATATCGGGAGGCAAAATCTTGGGCCGCACGCCAGGTCGTTATATCCCTTCCTTTTGCCGACAACAGGAAATTCATCAGTTTTCTGGGCATTCATGCACATCACGGCTGACAAAGTGCCGGATGGCTGCTGATGGCGGTGCGGTCATCAGTGAGGTGAGTATCATGATGATCATGACCAGTGGCGCACCGATAAAAGCGGATGATGTTAGTGGAAAAAGCTGCAGGACCAACGGAAATGCTGTGCCGATCAAAAGAGGAGCAAGGCTGATTGCTAAGCCTGTCAACATGCCGCAGATCACTCCGGTGGCATTCGCCCTTGGCCACCAGATTCCAAGCAGGAAGGCGGGGAATATAGTGTTGCCAGCCAGAGCAAAGGCAAAAGCGGCAATTTCGGCAATCATCCCCCACGGTCGGAAAGCCAGTACCATCACAAGGGCAGCCAAAAGCAGAAAAAAGGCTTTCGCAGCGTAGACTTTGTCGCGCTCGGAAGCGTTTTTACGGATCAGTCGAGGGTAAATATCAAATGAAAAAGACGCAGAACCGGACATCAGCAATCCGGTTGATGTTGAAAAAGCGGCGCTCATGCCACCGGCGGCGAGAAGTCCTACCGCCCAGAGAGGGGCTCCCCCAAGGCCGGCCCCGGAGAGAACGATCATGTCGGCGGCATCAGCACCGCCAGTGTTGAGTGCCAGGCCGTTGCGCGCTTCAAAAAGGCGGGCCAGCACGCCATAGGCAGGGGCAGACCAGTAGATCAGGGCGATAAAAAACAACCCCCAGACGACACCCCAGCGTGCATCTCTGATGCCTGGAACCATGTAGAAGCGAGAAAGTACGTGCGGAAGTCCGGCTGTACCGAACATCAGGGTAAAGCAGAGGGCGAACCATTCAAACAGGGATGTGGTAGCAAACGGCTCCGACCAGTTAAAGCCGAACTGCTGCTGCAGTTCACCGATTGCCGCTCCGTAGCCGAATTGAGGCAGCACCCAGAAATAACCAAGTTTTCGGGTTAGCAACATTAACGGCAGGATAAAGGTGATAATCAGTACGAAATACTGCAGCTTCTGATTGCGGGCAACCCCCATGGCACCGGACACGACGATATGGGAAACAACCAGTGATGTTCCGACAACAACCGCCGGTATATAATCAATCCCGAACAGCCAGGAGACCAGCAGTGCTATGCCACGAAATTGGGCAACGCAATAAATTACCGAGATGGTGATCGAAATCAGTGCGGCAATAGTACGGGCGGATTCTGACTCATAACGGAATCCGACAAAATCAGGTGCAGTAAATTTGCCAAATCGCCGAATTTGTGTGGCCATAAGTACCAGTAGGAGGACATACCCGCCTGTCCATCCAACAACGTATGCCATGGCAAAATAGCCTTTCAGGTAAAACACCCCTGCCAGTCCAAGAAAGCTTGCTGCACTCATCCAGTTGCTGGCGATGCCAGCTCCAATACCGACTCGTCCGGTGTAACTGCCGCTGAATCCGTATTCAGTAGACTGGTTGCTGCGATTGCGCAATCCGGAAATGATGAAGAGTATAAAGATGCCTGCCACTATGGCTAATGGCACAAGTTGAATCATACCGTATGCCATTTATTCATCCTCCCCTTTAACCGATTTGATGCGGAAGCGCAAAGATCCTTCCGTCGCTTGCACAGTGTGGCGGTCCATCCAGATGTTGAATAACACACAGAGGATAATGAACCAGAGAGGAAGGAGTTGGCCGCTTAGCCAGAATTGAATCGGCAGGTTGAAAAAGACAAGGTCTGTGAGCAGTAATTCCGAATAGCTCACTTCCAGAAAGTAGGCGAAAAACTGGAACCCGACAATAGCGACCAGCCATCCAAGCAGAATAAATTTGATTACACGAACCACACCCTGCATGGCAGTCCCGTGTGGCTTGAAAAAGCTGACATCCCTGTCTGAAGGTGATTCATTCATGACAACTCCCGACTCAAAGCTCGTTAAATGTTTCGGTAATGTACGTAATAAATCGGCTGTCCCATGTCTAGAAAGCGCTTCATATATTTTGAAACCGGATAACCTTCAAGATTATGACGGAATGTATCCGGGGCGAGTTGGTTTTTGAATCCGGGCTGTACAGCCATAAACTCAGCAACATCCTGGCCGTAATCAACAAAATCTGTTGCAAAAAATAAATCTGCTTCCGGTTGCATAAAACGCGACAGATAGGCTGCAAAAGCGGAGTTGACCAGACGCCTCTTTCTGTGGCGGAGTTTGGGCCATGGATCAGGGCAGTTTATGACAACCATTCGTAACGCGCCTGCCGGTATACATGCTTCAATGAAGCTGCGGGCCTCAGCTCGTAACACCCGCACATTTCGCAGGCCGCTCTTGTCAACTCGCTTACAGGTTTTTATACAGCCCTTATTGTAAAAATCAAGCGCAATGAAATTCAGATCCGGGTGTAAAACAGCCATCTGCACGACAAAATCACCAACTCCGCAGCCTATTTCAAGTGCTATTGGATTGTTATTGCCAAAAATGTCGCTCCATAACGGGGCTGGATCATTGTCCTCCCATGGCAGGTAGGAGAGGGATGTGTTGGGGATCAGCATTGGACATTCCTTTAGAAAAATTGTGTAACTGTAGCATGTTTTGACGGTTGGCGGGAGGGTTTTTTTGTGCGGACAATACTGCTTTAGCCAGAGAAATCGTGGGGTGGGCTGAGAGGTTCAGTAAAGTGGTTTCCCCTGTGACAAAAGCAGCTGGTCAGATGGTCATTAACCATGCCGGTCGCCTGCATGAAGGAATAGCAGATCGTTGAGCCGACAAAGCGGAAGCCAATCCGTTTAAGCTCCTTGCTCATGTGGTCTGAAAGTGGAGTGTGTGTCGGTATTTCGCTCATTGTCTCCCAGTCGTTCAGTATCGGCGTCCCATCCACAAAACTCCATAGGTAGCTATCCAGACTTCCAAGGCGACTCTGTAGCTCAAGCACGGCACGGGCATTAGTAAGGGTGGATGAAACCTTCAGGCGATTACGGACAATCCCTGGGTCAGCCAGAAGTCTTGCCACATCTTCATCATTAAAAGCAGCAACTTTTTCAGGATCAAACCCGGCAAAGGCCCTGCGGTAACCTTCTCGTTTTTTAAGGATAGTAAGCCAGGATAAGCCGGCTTGAGCACCCTCCAGAGTCAGCATCTCGAACAGGCGCTTATCGTCATGGAGTGGCACCCCCCATTCCTGATCATGATATGCCTGGTACATTGGGTTGGCACCAGACCAAGGACAGCGACATTCCATTTCGATCATATCAATCTCCTTATAAAAGTGAATTGTCTCTTAGTTGTACAAAGTTCTTTATATTCCTGCAAGAACGATTACAATGCGATCCCGTAAATTGGATGTTCAGGAGGATAGCCGTGAGTATAATTTCATTTTTCCTTGTTTTTTGTTCCGGCCTTCTGGCAGGTATTTTAATCCTTGTTATCGCCCAAAAGGTGAGCTCCGGAGAAGATGCGGATGTCATGGGGGCAATAAGGCGCCTGTTTTCGTCGTTGACCAGCGTCATCGGGCTAACAACAGTTGAGAATATAGCAGTTGAGGGGGAAAAAACAGTTCAGTACCATGAGGTTGATCCCAGGGAACAGAATCTTTATGACTCCGCACAAACAATCAGGAGCATACTCCTGATTCTGGCAACGAATATCCAGCGTACCGATAAAGCCGCCAGTGACTCTTCACTAGTGCTTGGGGATGTGAAAAGTGCTATTAACACGATGGGGCTGCCAACGGACCTGAATGAGGCGCACTCGCTTTTAATGAGGGAAATTGATCGTGTTATTTCAAATAACGCATCGCTGAAAGTTGAGTTGGCCAAGTCGCAGGCTGTTCTGACGGAGCAGCAGCATCAGATTGAGGATCTTCGCACGGCTGTGCGAATTGACGGATTGACCCAGTTGGCAAATCGCACCTATTTTGATGAAAAGCTGAATGAGATGATCATGTTACGCCAACGTTATGGTGACCCGTTTTCTTTGATGATGATAGATCTTGACAATTTTAAGCTAATAAATGACTCCTACGGGCATCAGGCTGGAGACCGTATATTGAAGGGGGTCGCGCTGAAGATCAAAGCCTCACTGCGTGGGAGTGATTTTCTTGCCCGATTCGGTGGAGATGAATATGCAATTATTCTGATCAAAACGGACATAAAATCGGCTACAGAAGTTGCCTGGAAGCTTTGTGAAGAGGTTAGGGGAAGTCGTTTTTTTCTGGATGATGCTGCGCTTGCCCTAACACTTTCAATCGGGGTCGCCGAAGCGTGTGGAGACGATAACGATGCATCGTTGCTGAAACGTGCCGATGAATCTTTATATCGGGCTAAAGCAGGCGGCCGGAATTGTGTCTCCGTCGCCGATTCAGCATGAATAACAAGGTAATAAGCTGGAGGTAAATGTTCGCTGACTATAGGAACTCGCAGGCATTTGGGCGCGGTTCAACCTCCTTGTATTTCACCTTATTTTTTGACTTTTGGCCATAGTCTGTGCTATAAATACGCACTTTTTCTTCATATCCACTGACTCGTCCATTCTTTATAAAGGAGTAAAATATGAATCATTTCCAGTTCAACGGTACTGAACTCTACGCTGAGGATGTTGCCATAAAAAAAATTGCAGCCAAGGTAGGTACTCCATTCTATGCATACTCGCATGCTACCCTTGTGAGGCACTTCAAAGCTTTTGATGACTCTTTTACGGACGTTCCTCACACGGTTTGCTATTCCGTCAAAGCTAACTCAACTCAGTCCGTGCTGAAAACATTTATCAATCTGGGTGGTGGCGTTGATATTGTCTCCGGCGGTGAACTCTATCGTGCTCTTAAAGCCGGTGTGGATCCCAAAAAAGTAGTTTACTCCGGTGTCGGGAAAAAAGACGATGAAATTGAGTACGCGCTGAATACCGGTATCCTGATGTTCAATGTTGAATCAGAGCAGGAACTGACCCGCATCTCTGAAATTGCCTCCCGGATGGGTAAAAAAGCCGGCATCGCTATTCGCGTTAATCCAGATGTAGATCCTGGTACACACCCTTACATCACCACCGGCCTAAAAAATGCCAAGTTTGGTATCACCATCGAGCGTGCCCTGGCTGAATACAGCCGAGCTGCAACTCTTCCAGGTATTGAAGTAATTGGCATCGATATGCACATCGGCTCCCAGTTGACCAAGGTGAATCCGTTTGTAGATTCAATCGATAAACTTAAAATAATGATTGGTAAGTTACAGAGTCAGGGCATCGCCTTGCAATACTTTGATTGCGGCGGTGGGCTCGGGATCCAGTATAACGACGAAGAACCGCCCTTGCCGGCTGACTATGGCAAGGAAATAGTGGCTGCTACCAAAGATCTCGGCATGCACCTGATCTTTGAGCCGGGTAGAAATATTGTTGGCAATGCCGGAATCCTGGTTGCTAAATGTCTTTACACCAAGGCACGCGACGAGAAAAACTTTATCATGATTGACGCCGGTATGAATGATCTGGCACGTCCGGCTCTGTATGGTTCGTTTCATGGTGTGCTGCCGGTTGTAAAAGATCAGGACGGCATGATCGTAGCCGATATAGTCGGGCCTATCTGTGAATCAGGCGATTTTCTGGTAAAGGATCGTGAAGTGCCGATGTTCAAGCAGGACGACTTGATGGCATTTACCTCGGCCGGCGCGTACGGATTTGCCATGAGCAGCTCCTACAACAGTCGTCCCCGAGTGGCAGAGGTAATGGTAAAGGGTAATGCCTTCGAGATTATTCGCGAGCGTGAAACAATCGAAGACCTGATCAAGGGCGAAAAGATTGCATCGTTTCTGTAAAACATACCAGGACAAAACAGGGGGTATTCAGTCATGTTCAAAGGAAGCATTGTAGCAATTGTGACGCCGTTTAAAAAAGATGGTGCGGTAGATTTTGAAAAACTTCGTGAGTTGGTAGAATTTCAGATTGAAAACGGTACAGATGCCATCGTACCCTGTGGCACTACTGGTGAGTCCTCGACTCTTGACAACGATGAACATCTCGGTGTTATCAAAGCCGTGGTGGATCAGGTAAACAAACGGGTTCCGGTCATAGCAGGCACAGGCTCGAACTGCACCGCTGAAGCCATTGAAATGACACAAAAAGCTAAGGATGTCGGTGCTGATGGAGCGCTGCTGGTGACCCCTTATTACAATAAACCGACTCAGGAAGGACTTTTTCGTCACTACATGGCCGTTGCCAATGCCGTAGCGTTGCCGCAGATTCTGTACAATGTCCCTGGGCGAACCGGTATAAACCTGCTTCCAGAGACGGTTGCCCGTTTAGCAGAACATGCCAATATTGTTGCTATTAAAGAAGCGACCGGCTCGCTTCAGCAAGGCTCCGAAGTTATAGCGCTCTGTGGAGATAAAATCGACGTATTTTCCGGTGATGATTTCATAACATTCCCGATGATGGCCTGTGGTGCAAAAGGGGTGATCTCAGTGCTGGCTAATATCATGCCCAGGACTGTTGCTGATCTGGTAGATGCCTTCTTTGCCGGAGATTTTGAGAAAGCCCGCCAACTTCATCTTCAAACTCTTAAAATCGGCAGTGCAATGTTTATTGAGAGCAACCCTGTACCGGTAAAAACAGCTTTGGAGTTGATGGGAAAAGCCCCGGCTGATGTCCGTCTGCCGCTTTGCGAAATGGGTGAGGCGAATAAGTCCAGACTTGCAGCTATCATGAGAGAGTACAAGCTGATCTAGCTTTTTTCTGTTGTGGAGGTTGTTCAACTCAAGGGGATATTTTCGAAGGAGCAGATACATGATTAAGATAGCTGTATGCGGCGCTGCGGGACGTATGGGACAGCGCATTATTACTACCATAATTGAAACCGAAGGGGCCCTGTTCAGTGGTGCACTGGAGCGCCCGTGTCACCCTCAAATCGGCCATGATGCTGGATTGTTGGCCGGTTGCGGCACAACAGGAGTTCACATTAGTGACTGCCTCAATAGCGTTGTCGCTGCCGGTGATGTGCTGATAGATTTTACCTCGCCTAAGGTGTCGCTCAAAAACCTGGAAATATGTTCCCTGAACAAAAAGGCCATCGTTATCGGTTCCACTGGCTTTACTCCAGAAGAGCGGGCTTTTGCTGCTGAACTGGCTAAAGAAATCCCTGTGGTGCTGGCCCCTAATATGTCGGTCGGCGTCAACGTCTGTTTCAAGGTTTTGAAAGATGTGGCCAGAATACTGGGTGATGATTTTGATGTGGAGATTGTTGAGCTGCACCACAACAAAAAGAAAGATTCCCCCTCCGGAACCGCTGTACGCATGGGTGAAGTTGTGGCGGAGGCGTTGGGACGTGACTACAAAAAGGTTGCCAACTTTCACCGTGAAGGGATTTGCGGTGAGCGAACTAAAGAAGAGATCGGCATGCAGACCGTGCGTGGTGGCGACATCGTCGGTGAACACACCGTATACTTCATCGGCCAGGGTGAGCGCATTGAAATCTCCCACCGCGCCATGACTCGTGACATGTTTGCGCGTGGCAGTGTGCGTGCTGCCAAGTGGGTGGTCGGGCAGAAGCCCGGGCTGTATGACATGCAGGATGTACTTGGATTGAAGTGACTTTTCATTATTTGTGACAACGAAAGAAAATATGTGGAGGATTAATCTGTAATGGCAAAAATCAACGATAACTACCTGAAGTTGAAAGCAGGTTACCTGTTTCCTGAAATTGGTCGCCGTGTACGCGCTTTTGCCGAGGCCAACCCGACTGCCAAAGTAATCCGACTGGGCATAGGTGATGTTACCCGCCCGCTGGCGCCGGCTGTGTTGAAGGCTTTTCACGCAGCAGTCGATGATCTGGCTACGGTCGAGCACTTTGCCGGTTACGGCCCGGAGCAGGGATATGACTGGCTGATCAATGCCATCATTGAAAAATCCTACAAGCCTTTGGGTGTGTCACTGAAAACAGAAGAGATGTTTATCTCAGACGGTTCGAAATGCGACTGTGCCAATATTCTGGATATTTTTGCCATGGACAACATTGTGGCTATCGGCGATCCGGTCTATCCGGTCTACAATGATACGAACGTCATGATCGGGCGCACCGGTGAAGCTGACGACAAGGGCTATTACCAAAACATTGTGTATCTGCCGTGCAACGAAGCCAATGGCTTCATTCCTGCTCTGCCGACCGGCAAAGTTGACATCATCTATCTCTGCTTCCCTAATAACCCGACTGGAGTCGTGGCAAGTAAGGCTGAGCTGCAGAAATGGGTTGATTATGCAATTGCCAATGACGCCGTTATCTTCTTTGATGCCGCCTACGAGGCATTCATCACAGATCCGGACATTCCTCACTCTATATACGAGATCGAAGGGGCTAAAAAGTGCGCCATCGAATTCCGCTCGTTCTCAAAAACAGCCGGTTTTACAGGTGTTCGCTGTGGTTTAGTGGTTGTACCGAAAGAGGTTATGGGTACCACGTCAACCGGAGAGCGTTACAGTTTCAATAATCTCTGGCTTCGTCGTACCACCACCAAGTTCAATGGTGCATCCTACCCCGTGCAGAAGGCCGCGGCCGCGGTTTATTCCGACGAAGGTTGGGCGCAGACCAAAGAGACCGTTGATTATTACATGGAGAACGCCCGAATTATCCGTGAAGGTCTTACGGAAGTGGGCGTAACAATCTTCGGCGGTGTTAACGCGCCGTATATCTGGCTCAAAACTCCGGGCGGCATGACCAGTTGGGAGTTCTTCGACAAGCTGCTGACGGAATGCAACGTGGTCGGCACTCCCGGTTCCGGTTTTGGCCCCAGCGGCGAAGGTTACTTCCGCCTCTCGGCCTTTGGTAATCGGGATAACGTGATTGAGGCGGTTGCGCGGATTAAGCAGAATCTGAAGTAACTATTGCAAGCTGAAGGGTGCTGATTTTAGCACCCTTCAGCCATTTTACCTGTCCACAATCATCCCTTGACTGGTCTTACCTTTTCTGGAATAATCCCGTCGCTTTTTCAAATCTTTGTTTGGGGAGATCAATAAATGAATAAACTGTTATTTCTGTTGTCGTGCTTTGCTCTGTCGCTGTTTGCTGTTAGTTCTTTCGCTGGCGATGGTTCCTGGGACAAGGTCAAAAAAGATGGCAAGCTTGTGGTTGGCCTTGATGATTCCTTCCCGCCGATGGGGTACCGTCAGGCGGATGGTAAGCTGGTCGGCTTTGATATCGATGCTGCTGAAGAGGTCGGTAAACGGCTTAGTATCAAGATAGAGTGGCAGCCTACCGCCTGGGATGGAGTAATACACTCACTTGACGCCAAAAAATTTGACTGTATCTGGAATGGCATGACCATCACAGATGAGCGGGCTACACAGGTCGCCTTCAGTAAGCCGTACATCATGGACGGTCAGATTGCTATCGTCAATTTCAAAGAAAAGCGATTCAAAGGGCTTAAGGATCTCAAAAACTTCAAAGCCGGTACTCAAAAGGGCTCATCCGGTATTCAGGCCGTCAAGAAGTTGGCAAATGCACCGACCGAAGTTAAGGAATACGAAGATTATCCCAAGGCATTGCTTGACCTGGAAGCCGCCCGTATAGACGTAGTTGTCGTGGATAATGTTACCGGCCGTGACATGATTGCCAAACGTCCAGGCAAGTTCAAAATCATCCCCGGCATGATCAGCGTTGAGCCTTTCGGTGTGGCCTTCCGTAAGGGTGACAGCGATCTGCGTGAAAAAGTACAGCAGGCACTTGATAAAATGGTTAAGGACGGTTCTATGGCTAAAATATCACGTAAATGGTTTGCTGAAGATCTGACTAATCCCAAGAAATTTTAGCCGGTGGAAGTTTTAATTAAATATTTAATCAGCAGGGCTTTTGTAGCCCTGCTTTTTTTGTGTACGCTAACCGGAATCTGTTCAGCGGCAGGTGATTATGATCAGCTCTTTCGCCAGTCCAGTGATTTGATGGCTCAGGGTGATCTGGACGGCGCTTTGTTGCTGCTTAGGCAGATCCCGGCCCCCGTCGCTGGTGAAGAGGCTGGCGCCTTTGTCTCCAGTCGTATGCAGGCTGGCCGTATTCTCGCATCGCAGAATGAAACAAACAAGGCAATCGCCGTTTGTCAGGAGGTGCTGAAACTTTTCCCTGATAACAGTGAGGCCCGCAACTTTGTAGCGGCATTAAAAGATCAGCTCAAGCCCGGTTGGCACACTGTCCTGGCCGACACTCTGCGCTTTTTGCCTTCCCTGGCCAAGGGAGCGCTGATGACGCTGCTGCTGGTGCTCTGCACTATGCTGGTTTCACCTCTCGGAGGACTGCTGATTGCGCTTGGGCGCATCAGTACTCTGCGCCCTGTTTCGGGCGTCTGCTGGTTCATTATCTGGTTCTTCCGCGGTACCCCGCTGCTCCTGCAACTTTTCTTTATCTATTACGGTCTGCCATCGCTTGGTATAACTCTGTCGCCGTTTACCTCTGCAGTAATCGGACTTGGTCTTAACTACTCGGCCTATCTGGGTGAGATCATCCGTGGTGCAATCCAAAGCATCGATCATGGTCAGATGGAGGCGGCAAAAGCTATCGGCATGGGCTATGGGCAAGCCATGAGGCGTGTCATTATCCCACAGACCTACAAGCGCCTGATGCCGCCAGTAGGGAACGAGTTTATTGCTCTGATCAAGGACACTGCTCTGGTCTCAACTATTGCTATGGTTGAGCTGATGAGAGCTGCTGATCAGCTTTTTAACACATATTTCAATATCACGGCACTGGCACTTGCGGCGGTCATTTATCTAGTGCTTACTACCATCTTCACTTTTATATTTGAAAAGATCGAGTATCGGGCAGGAATTTATGAACAACGCTGATCAACCACTTCTAAAGCTGGAAAATATCACGAAACGATTTAAGAATCTGACTGCAGTCAATGCTGTGAATCTGGAAGTCGCCACTGGTGAAAAGTTGGTAATCATCGGCCCCTCCGGATCTGGCAAGTCTACCCTGCTTCGCTCAATCAACATGCTGGAGGAGATTGAGGAGGGAACAATTCTTTTTGAAGGCCGCGAAGTGGGTTATGTAAAGCACAACGCGAAGCGCCACCTGGACCACCCTCATGCGATCAGTACGCTGCGAGCTGAAATCGGCATGGTCTTTCAGCACTTTCATCTTTTTCCGCACATGACTGTGCTTGGGAACGTGATGGAAGGACCGCTAACCGTGCAAAGGAAGTCTGCTGCTGAAGCCCGTACCATTGCAACGGACATGCTGATTAAAGTCGGACTTTCCGACAAACGTGATGTGTTTCCTGCTACCCTGTCAGGTGGACAGAAACAGCGGGTTGCAATCGCCCGTGCTCTGGCCATGCGCCCCAAGCTTATGTTGTTCGACGAGCCGACCTCGGCCCTCGATCCGGAGCTGGTCGGTGAAGTTTTTGATACAATTCACACCCTTGCTGATGAAGGTATGACTATGATTATTGTCACCCACCACATGGGCTTTGCGCGGGAACTCGCAGACCGGGTTATCTTTATGGAATCGGGTAACTTCCTGGCTCAGGGAACAGCTGACGAGCTTTTCAGTAAAGGGCAGGACAATGAAAGAATCAGAGGATTTCTCAATCGCTTACTGTAAAAATTTAACATACCGAATTGCATCAGGCTTTCTCCTGCTCTTGCTCCTGATCTCACCTGCTCAGGCACAGGATGCAATAGCCACCTATCCGATTCTTCCTACCGGTTATACGTCTCTTAAGATTTTTGATAACCAGGGGCGCTTTGTCGGCCGGATTCTGCCGGAGAAACGCTACTGGGTTGCCATTGATCGAATTCCTGCCTTTCTGCAAAAGGCTGTGGTCGCTGTTGAAGACGCCCGCTTTTATGAACATGGTGGAATAGATATTCGCGGAATTGCCAGGGCGTTAGTGAAAGATGTTGTTAAGCGGAGATTGGCTGAGGGGGGCTCTACGATCACCCAGCAGTTGATCAAAAACAGGCATCTGTCCGGTGCTAAAACCATAGAGCGTAAAATAGACGAAGCGCGAATGGCCATAGAATATGAGGGTAAATACAGTAAACAGCAGATTCTGGAGATGTATTTCAACGAAATTTATTACGGCAACGGTGCATGGGGTATTGCCCAGGCCTCACGTCTTTATTTCGACAAAAGCCCGGAAGAGCTAAATGAGGCCGAGTGTGCCATGTTAGCCGGGGTACAGAAAAACCCGTCCCGTTACAATCCGCTCGGGAAACCGGTAAATGTCACGGGGCGACGAGATGTCGTACTCAAGCGAATGGTGGCTCTGAATATAATTACCCAACGGCAGAGTGACACTTTGCGAGCCAATCCACCGCCTGTTATCAAGCCGGGGCAGGCTCCGCATTATCTCGCCCTTATACGGAGTAAACTTATAGAACGGTACGGGATCGAGATAACTGAACAGGGGGGGCTGGAAGTGACCGCAGCACTGGATTTAAGTCTCCAGAAGCAAGCGGAACAGGCTCTGCATGATGGAATCAAGAGAATCTCACCCGATCTGCAGGGGGCATTAATTTGCCTTGATACTGCCACCGGAAATATCCTTGCGGCCGTCGGCGGTACCGATGTTGCCAAGAGTGGCTTTAATCGTGCCTTCCTCGCCAAACGTCAGCCCGGTTCGGCTATCAAGCCGCTTCTCTATGCCGCCGCGCTGGAAAAAGGGCTTACCGCCGGCAGTGTCTGGAATGATACGCCCGTCGCCTACAATCGTGGAAATAATGAAACATGGAAGCCGCTGAATTACGGGCGGGAAGTTTTGGGTGATCTGTCCCTCAGGCAGGCGCTGGCTCATTCAAGCAACGTAATTGCGGTAAAGTTGCTGGATTCTGTAGGAGTCCCGTATTTCATCGATTTTGCGGGTAAAATGGGAGTGCCGCTACGAGCCGAAAACGGACTCTCGCTGGCTCTCGGGACTGATGAAGTGACTTTAAATGATCTGGTCCTGGCGTATGCGCCACTGGCCACTGGTGGCACTCGCCCCGAAGCCAGGCTAATAGTCAGGATTTACGACCGCAGTCGCCGCAGTTGGGCCGAGAACCCGCCTGTAATGACTCCGGTCCTGTCGCCGGCGACCGCCTACGTCACCACCCTGATGCTCAAAGATGTCATGACTTACGGCACGGCTAAATCGCTCAAAAAATTCAGTCAGGGATATCCCTCTGCCGGTAAGACCGGTACTACCGATGATTATCGCGATGCCTGGTTTGTCGGCTATACCCCCCGTATCGTTACCGGCGTCTGGGCTGGATATGACAAGCCCCGACCGGGCGGGAAAGGTTTTACCGGCGGTGGGGTTGCCGCACCCATCTGGGAACGCTTTATGCGCAAGGTTGTGACGGTAAAGCCGGCCGAAGAGTTCCCGAGACCGGAGGGTGTTGTCACTGCAGTTATCGATCCTGTGACCGGCTACCTGGCGATGCCGGAATGCCCGGTGAAACGGGATGAATATTTTATTGCAGGAACTGAACCTACCGAGTATTGCCAGGTACATGTCGGAGCTACAGAGCACCTAACCCCTTGACGGTACCGCCTCTAGAGGTGTATTTCTATAAAATTAGCATGTCATCCGGAGGGTGGATATGATTAAGCTGTTATGGTCAGGTCTCGTAATACTGCAGCTTTTGGCCGGCTGCGGTTTTGATGGGACTGCAACCCGAAAAAATGACTTTACTCCGTTGACTTCAATCGAAATTGTAGCGGTTTCTTCTACTATTGCTGCGGGTACATCGACCAAGCTTACGGTAAAAGGCAATTACTCCGGGTTGTTCACTAATGATGTTACGGATCAGGTAGTCTGGTCGAGCGCAACCCCGGGCGTGACGTTTACTACAACAACCAATAACAACCGGGTTACCGGAACCAATACCGGTACGGTAATTCTGACCGCCACTGTGGGAACATTAACAGTAAACTATACGTTAACGGTGAGTTCGGCGACGGTCTCCAGCATGACGATCACTCCCGCCGCTTCAACAACCGCTAAAGGTTTGACCAGGCAATTTACCGCCAACGGCACTTTCTCTGATTTAACAACACAGGATCTGACTTTTGACGCTGTTTGGGATTCGAGCGATAAAACAGTGGCCACAATCGACGATCCTGCTAATAAAGGACTTGCCCATGCAGTTGCCATCGGAACGTCTACGGTCAGCGCAACTTTTGGTAGTGTGAGTGGCATTACTGCTATGGACGTCACGAAAGCGGCACTTCTGTCAATAGCCGTGACGCCGAATCCCGCAACCATCCTGACGATCTCCACTACTAAATTTAAGGCTACTGGAAGTTATACCGACGGAACCACTCCGGATATTACGTCTCTGGTAACCTGGAGTTCGTCCACTCCTGCCTGTGCTACTATTATTCCTGCCGATGGATTGATCACAGCACTCACGCAGGGAACAACCACAATCAGTGCCAGTTTAGAAACTTTCAGCGGGACATCGGCTCTTAAGGTTACGGGAGGCAATCTTACATCAATTACGCTCTCTCCTTCGACCCCCACTCTGGTCAAGGATACGCTTGTTCGCGTGATCGCTACTGGTACCTTTAGCAATAGTACTACCCGAGACATTAGTGGCGCTGTCGAGTGGTCACTAGCCGATCCGTCTAAAGCGACGGTGTCTAAGTCTGGAGGTAACCTGGCATTGCTTAGCGCCACTGCGGTTACATCCACTCCCACAGCAATTTCGGCCAAATCAGGTACTGTAACCTCTTCCACCACCAACCTGACAGTCACCGCTCCAACGCTTCAGGCTCTTACCATTTCACCTGTGAAACTTGACTTGACAGCCGGAACAAGCGGTCGCTTTACTGTGATGGCCAACTACAGTAACGGTTCGAGTCAGGAAGTCACCTTCAGCAGTGTCTGGGCATCCAGTGATGCTGCGAAGTCAGTTGTAGGTAATAGCGGTATTAATAAGGGGCGGGTCACCGGAATTGCTGCCACTATTGTTCCCGCCACTATAACAGCATCTTATGGTGGAAAGGATATTGCGGCTGTTGCGACTGTTGCTGCACGAACACTCAATACTCTGACAATTTCTGCGCCATCCGCTTCAGTTGCTTCCGGCAACCAGTTCAAATATTCTGCGACTGCTACTTACCTTGATGGTGCTGTCAAGGATGTTACCGAAGAGACAGTCTGGTCGATAGACAAGCCGAATGTTGCCATCATTGCTGATAGCACAAACCAACCGGGTCAGGTTTTCGCGGTAGACAGCGGGGTGGCGACACTTACTGCCACTTTTGGTGACAAAAGCCAAACAGTTACGATCACAGTGCCTTAACGTTGGGATAAGAGTAGTTTAAGCCATGAAAAGGATAATATGAAACAAATCAGCCAGGTAATAATTATCTTCAGTCTGTCTGTACTTCTCTATGGACAGGCTGCCGCTCAACATTCTGGTCCATACGCGGGTGCTTTCATTGGCGGAAATGCGTTGCTTAATGCCAAGGGGGCCGACTCAGTTGGCAACTTTGGCCTCTCATTTGATAAAGCACTCACGGGGAGCGCCGTGCTTGGTTGGGACTTTGAACCTGGTAATCCTGCGGGGGAGGGGCGTATAGAGCTTGAATACAGTCGGCGCAGCAATCCGCTTAATCGGGCCAGGTTTGCAGAAGGCAGTTTTAAGGCTGGAGGCAGTGTCACTGCTGACAGTTTGCTGGTCAATTTCTTCGGGGTGCACCACGATGGCAGTAGGTTTGCACCTTATATCGGTGCCGGTGTCGGCGTCGGCAGGATTGAGTCGGCTAGCCTGACTGTAACCGGTGCGCCATTAGCCAATGACTCAGCAGTAGTTCTTGCATGCCAGTTGGGAGCAGGTATTGATTATGCGTTGACAGACTATTTGAATGTTGATCTTGGCTATCGTTTTTTCAGCAGTTCCAAGCCAACCTTTACTGAAGTCAACGGGCATACCTTCGCTATGAATTATGTCAACCACACTGCCGTTATTGGTTTACGGGTCGGCTTTTAGCTTCATTGTGTCGATGGCTCGTCTCTGGATTGTTTCTCCGCGTATCTCGCCTTCTGCGCCGCCAGCCAGCCCGGCCACCAAAGAAAGTTCCGGCAGCCGTAAGGACCCAAATAGTGATGGTAACTGCAACTTCACTTGTTGTAAGCATGCTGTCACTCCCTGCTGAATCAGAATTATACTGACCCCACCTTAGCACAATATCCCCCCGATTATTTTGATGCAGGTCAATTTGGTTACATGCGCAATTTTAATCTGATGCCCCAGCAATGTTAGGCTCTAATTCCATGGGCAATGCAACAAGCGGTCACGTAAAAATCTGGACGAAACGAACAGTCTGGGGTAGGGTGTTAACCCAGAAAGAGGGTACTCCATGCCACATACAGATTTTTCATCACTTCACGTATCCTCCCAAATGCTAAAGAACCTGGCTTCACTCGGTTATACTGCAATGACGCCCATCCAGGCTCACAGTCTGCCGCTGATTCTGGCTGGTAAGGATGTGATTGCAAAAGCCAAAACCGGTAGCGGTAAGACAGCCGCCTTTGGCATCGGGCTCTTGTCCGAAATGGTAGTCAGTAATTCACGCATTCAGGCACTAGTGCTTTGCCCAACCCGCGAACTGGCCGACCAGGTCGGTAAAGAGCTG
The DNA here is from genome assembly GCA_903875605.1 of uncultured Geobacteraceae bacterium. Taxonomy (GTDB): domain Bacteria; phylum Desulfobacterota; class Desulfuromonadia; order Geobacterales; family Pseudopelobacteraceae; genus JACRCG01. Next base: position 64,792 of record CAIQWT010000076.1, read on the forward strand.
CGGCGTTTGGCACGCTTTACCGAAAATATTAAAGTTTTGACCCTCTGTGGAGGGGCTCCATTCGGACCGCAGCTGAGTTCACTGGAGCATGGTGCTCACATCGTGGTTGGCACGCCCGGTCGTTTGCTGGATCATCTGCGTCGGGGGAGTCTTGACCTGAGCAGTCTGCGGACACTGGTGCTTGATGAAGCTGACCGCATGCTAGATATGGGCTTTTACGATGATATCAGTACACTGATTGCCGCTGCTCCGAAAAAGAAGCAGACGCTACTTTTCTCTGCCACTTACCCGGAATCCATCATTACCATGAGTGCTGAAATTCAGCACGAAGCGGTTGAGATAAGTGTTGATGAAACCCATGAAGCTGGAACTATTGAGCAGATGCTGTATGAGGTGGATAAAGATGAACGAGCTGCTGCAGTGGCGCGGATTCTCAGCCACTATCGACCGGAATCAACACTGGTATTCTGTAATACTAAAATAGATTGCCAGAGTGTGGCTGATGCCTTGGTCGAATGGGGCTTCTCTGCACTGCCGATTCATGGCGATATGGAGCAGCGTGAACGCGATGAGGTGCTGGTGCGCTTCGCCAACAAGAGTGTCTCTGTACTTGTGGGTACTGATGTTGCCGCCCGCGGGCTAGATATAAAGGAACTCTCGGCGGTGATAAACTATGAGCTGTCCCGCGACCCTGAGATCCATATCCACCGGATTGGCCGCACCGGTCGTGCCGGCGAACAGGGCTTGGCTATCAGTTTGATGACCGCGCAGGAAATGCGGCGGGTACAGGCAATTGAGGGCACACAGGGCCGCACCATTCCCCGGAGCGACCTGTGGACGCTGACCAAAGCAGCGGGCAAACCGCTGGCACCACTAATGGTATCGCTCTGTATTGACGGTGGACGTAAAAACAAACTGCGCCCCGGAGATATCCTGGGCGCGCTGACTGGTGATGACGGCATCGCCGGAAGTGAAGTTGGCAAGATAAATATTCTTGAATTCCACGCCTATGTGGCGATAGTGCGTTCAAGCGTGGCTCAGGCGCTGGCCTGCCTGGGCAGAAACAAGATAAAGGGACGCTTCTATAAAGTGCGGCAGATATATTAAAATAGAAAAAGGCTTGAATGAGACAAATTGACAAGCAGGGAAAAACAAAGTAAGAATTCCCAAAGGGGGTAAACTATATGAAAGTAGCAGCCTCCCAACAAAAGAATACCAAACCGTTAAAGCCAGTCAAGCCAAGCCGAAACAATGTCACGGAGTTGTCTGTCTATCTCGCCGAACGTGAGCGTCAGCGACAATCCTTGGTGCATAGCCTGAAAGGTAAATTCAGCGACATGAAATTCAGCAGTGAGGATCTTATTAAGCAGCGGCGAGCAGAGACGTTACTGGAGGGGCGCTGATGCACTATGTACTTGATGCGTGCGCCTTGCTTGAAACATGTACGAGCCATTCTGGCAGGATGCCGGAAATCTCAAGGCTACGATCAAACGCATCTCTCTTGCGGATAGCTTTGGACTTGTAACAGCCCGTAATTTCAAGTCGCCTTTTGTCACTTCTGACCACCATGAACTTGAAGTTGTATCGCAACACTTTACAGAAATTGAGATTATGTTTTTCAGGTAACCCATGAACGTCACACGCACATACAACTATATCAGCGCTATTATCCTGATTTTCATCTATCTGGCCCTGCCGGCAACCGGCTTTGCCCGTGCCGTCACCTATGAAGCCGGCGGACCCTCTGCACAGGTGGCTGGCGGCACGGCAACCACTGCACCCTGTGATAACTGCCCTTGTTCTGACGGACAAGGATCTGATTGCTGTGATGCAACCTTTTGTAATTGCGCCTGCCACGCCCCGCTCAGTCATGGACTGCAGCTCACCTATGCACCGCTGATAGTTATCCGAAGCTATCCAGAATTCTCATGGTCGCTACCCCGGGTGTATCGCACCATTTTTGTCCCTCCACAAAACTTCGCCTGAAATCAATCGTTTATAATAAACTGAATCACATTTAAAACGGAGAACGTAGCTTTCCCCGTATTTCATTCTCATTGCCATTCGGGATACACCTGAGATGGCGGTATCAATTTCAAGGAGAGCACACTCGTGGCAACCCCAAAACGTGATTTTCTACAATCCCTCTGGGATTTTTTCTGTTCACTTAAGCTGACCATGTTTCTGCTGATATCCCTGGCGGTCATCTCGATCATCGGGACGGTTATTCCTCAGGGGCCACCTCCAGAGGAATATCTTGCCCAAATTAGCCCAGCTAAGGCAGGGGCCTACAAGGCACTTGGCTTTTTCGATATGTATCATTCCTGGTGGTTTATACTGCTGCTTTACCTGTTGACTGTAAACTTAGTCGCCTGTTCAATTAAGCGGTTGCCTCACATATGGAAAATTATCTCACAGCCGGTCACAACTCTGAGTGCCGGTCTGGAACAGTCTCTGGCCAATGTAACAACTATTCCAACTCCTGATGAGCCGGCTACGATCAAGGAGCGGGTTGCTGCCTTTCTGAAAGCTGAATATGCTGCGCCAGGAATTACTGAAATTGATGGCGTCTGGCATCTCTTTGCCCAGAAAACGCCATGGTGCCGCCTGTCCGTATATTGCGTCCACCTAAGCATCATCATTATTTTTATCGGTTCCATGATCGGTTCGCTTTTTGGCTTCAAAGCCTTCGTGAATATTCCTGAAGGAGGGAGCATCTCCAAAGTCATGTCCCGGTCGGAAAAAGAGCTTGATCTCGGTTTCTCCCTCCGCCTCGAGCAGTTCAGCATGGCAAAATATCCAAGCGGTGCACCGAAAGAGTTTAAAAGTATTTTGACCGTACTGGAGAACGGAAAACCGGTATCGGACTATACCAATGTTCGTGTAATTGTTAACGATCCTCTCTCCTATAAGGGTATTACCTTTTACCAGTCCAGCTATGGCAATGCCGGTAACTACTTCTTCACTGTTAGTGGTCTGGATGGCAAAAACAGTGTGCCAATTACCATAGCCGGTCAAGACTCGGTTAGTCTGCCAGATGGCAGCAGTATGCATGTGACTGAGTCGACAAAGGATGTATCGCAGTTTGTACCGGAGCTCTCCGGGGCGGCTGCCCAAGTGGAGCTGCATACACCGGATGGCAAAACCGAAAGTTTTGTTGTCTACGCCAACCATCCGGAAAAGAACGCTCTACATGCGCAGCAGCATGGTAAAGGGCCTGTAATTAACTATAAAGGAGCTGAAGAGAGGATGTACACCGGCCTACAGGTTGCCAAAGATCCGGGTGTCGAGATCGTCTGGTTGGGTTGTGTTCTGATGGTGATTGGTATTTATGCTGCATTCTTCTTGTCACATCGTCGTATCTGGGTACGCATCGAGAACGGAAGTATCACTGTTGGAGGAAATGCCAGCAAAAATCAGGGCGCTTTCCAACACACTTTTGAGGTGCTTGTCGAACGGCTTAAGACAGAACTTGCCAAGGAGAAACAGTCATGACCAGCTCACTGCTTTTTAATTTAACGACCTTTGCCTATCTGGCCTCCATGCTGGTGTTTTTTGTCTTTCTTGCGGCCCGCGCCTCGGCACTCGGCACTGCTGCCATGCTCACGGCATACTTCGGCCTTCTTGCCCAGACGGTTGCTATCGGTCTGCGCTGGAAGGAGTCGTACGATATGGGCGTTGGACACGCTCCGCTTTCCAACCTGTACGAGTCAGTAGTTTTCTTTTCATGGACGATCGTGTTGATCTACGCCCTGCTTGACATAAAGTATAAGTATCGTGTGGTCGGTGCTTTTGTCATGCCATTTGCTTTACTCGGTATGGCCTGGGCGCAGCTGGGAATGAATAATGCCATTGAACCACTCGTCCCGGCACTTCAGAGTAACTGGCTGCTGTATCACGTCGTCACCTGCTTTCTCGGTTACGCTGCTTTTGCCGTGGCGTGTGGAATCTCTATTATGTACCTGATAAAAGCTGGCAATGAGGAAACAGTCGATAAACCGGCGGGTGGCGGTCTACTCTTTATGTTTCCACCCATCAGGGTGTTGGATGATCTCAATTATCGGGCCATCATGGTCGGTTTTCCTCTGCTCACACTCGGTATCATAACCGGCGCTGCCTGGGCCAACTACGCCTGGGGAACCTACTGGAGCTGGGATCCGAAAGAGACCTGGTCGCTGATCGTCTGGTTTGTGTATGCAGCCTTTCTGCATGCCAGAATTACTAAGGGTTGGGTTGGTAAACGCGCTGCCTGGCTTTCCATAATCGGTTTCGCCGCAACAATTTTCTGCTATCTGGGGGTTAATCTCTTTCTATCCGGCTTGCACAGTTATGGCGGTAAATAAAATGTCGCTTGACAGATGCAGAGCAATTCCTCTACTGTGATTCCTCAATGAAGGGGAGTAGCTATCAGCTGGAGAAATGGCTGATCCCACGTCCGTCAACACAGTCGCAAGACTCGGGCCGGGAACGATAAACATCGCAAGCAAGACCTTTATCCAATGCGTATAATCACGCCGTGGGTAAAGGTCTTTTTTATTTACAAAACCAGAAAAATACGGAGGTAGCAACGATGGAATGGCTGACTGACCCTCAGGTCTGGATGGCTCTGGTGACACTGAGTGCACTGGAAATTGTTCTCGGGATTGACAATATCATCTTTATCTCTATTCAGGCGGGCAAACTGCCAGCCCATCAGCAGGAAAAAGCCAGACTCCTCGGGCTCGGGTTGGCGATGTTTATCCGTATAGCGTTGCTGTTTTCGCTCACCTGGCTAATGGGGCTTACCGCTCCGTTGTTCACTGCTATGGGCAACGAGATTTCCGGGCGCGACCTAATTCTCATCTCAGGCGGTCTGTTTTTGCTCTGGAAAAGCACCATGGAGATACACGGTAAACTTGAAGGTGATGATGAGATTCCGTCTGCACGGGTAGGAGCCACTTTTAGTGCGGTGATTGTTCAAATACTCCTGCTGGACATTGTGTTCTCGCTTGATTCTATTATTACTGCTCTGGGAATGGCCAGTCAGTTTGCCATTATGGTAGCGGCGGTTGTTATTGCCGTTGCTTTTATGATGTTCTTTTCGGGAAAAATCAGTGCCTTCGTAGAAAAACACCCGACTATCAAGATGCTGGCTTTAAGTTTTCTGCTTCTTATCGGCGTGGCACTTATCGGTGATGGTTTTGATATGCACATACCAAAGGGCTACATTTATTTTGCCATGGCTTTTTCTGTGATGGTTGAGATGCTCAACCTGAAACTCAGGCGTGGTAAGCCTTTGAAATTACACCAGTTACATGTTGAACATTACGCGGGCAAGTGAATTATCAGATGCATAACTTTACATCTATTGATACAACGTGTACAAAAAAAGGAGAAAAAATGAAAAAGTATGTCGTGAAATTATTTACTGTGATGGCTACTGCCCTGTTGTTAAGTGTCACCGCTCTGGAATTTAACGCCCATGCCAGGGCTGGCGGGAGCCGCTCTTCCGGAAGTAGCGGGTCGCGCAGCTATTCGAGGGCAGCCACTCCTTCATATCAACCCAGTCAACCACGTCAGCAGGCAGCGCCCGGTCCGATGCAGCAACAGCGAGGCGGCGGATTTATGAGAAGTATGGCGGGTGGGCTTGCGGGTGGGATGCTCGGAAGCATGCTGTTCAGCGGTTTTGCCGGAGCAGGGTCGGGTGCTGGTATGGGTGGTGGCGGCGGTGGTATCGGTCTGTTTGGCATCATTTTTCTTGCTGGAGCTGGCTACATCCTCTACCGCTTTTTAAGCAGGAGATGAAAACCTATAGGCAGAGTGAGACCTTACGACTCTACATCCTTTTTTATTTTACTGCCATTCCTGTGATTGACTGTTAAATACGGTATCTTCTGATATTAAACTTTCAGGCTGTTAGAGCATTTACTCGAAACTCAGGGATAAAAAAAGCGCCGATGGTTAATGCTTTTGATACAAACTACAGGGGAGTACCGAATGTTTAAAAACAAACTCATTCTTGTTCTGATTATTGCCTCGGTGATACTGCCGTTCGTGTCATCGCTACTCAATTACTACACGGATTGGCTTTTTTTTGTTGAGACCGGTTTTTCCTCAGTATTTACAACAACATTTTATGCCAAAACAGGGGTAGGGCTGTTTTTCGGTCTGCTCCTGTTTACCATTGTCATGATCAACCTTTTATATGCGGGCATGGCACAATTCCCAACTTCCGGCTTATTCATCGTGGGAAGTGGCGCCATCCGCATAAACAGGGATGAAGTTGCCCGACTTGTCAAACCGGTATGCATGCTTGTCGGCATTTTGCTTGCGCTCTTTGCCGCTAACTGGGGTTCCATGCGTTGGGAGGAAGTACTGTTGTTCACGAATAGTGTGAATGTCGGAACAACAGATCCGGTACTCGACAAGGATATCGGCTTTTACCTGTTCAACCTGCCGCTATGGGAGATACTTAAAGGCTTTACAGGCTTCGGGCTGTTGGCAGCGATTGTTTTATCTGCAGCAGTGTATTATGTCCGTGGCGGTATCATTCTGACGGAGCGCGGAGCGGCGGTTGATGAAAAGGTCAGGCGCCATTTGGCGATTCTGGTTGGTATTTTCGGTTGCGTGATCGCTGCCGGCTATTATCTGGACAGCTTTAATCTACTTTTTTCCAATAACAGTTCCTTTTATGGTGCAGGCTATGCGGATGTCAACTCCCGCCTGTTGACTTACAGAATATTGGCCTTTCTTACGCCGCTAGCGGGGTTTGTTGTTGCCGCCGGTATCTGGAAAGGAGTCTGGCGTTTGGCGTTGCTACCGCCGGTAGCCGTGATCGGGCTGTATATGCTTGGTATCGGAGTGTATCCGGGCGTGCTGCAAAAATTCAAGGTAGCTCCAAATGAGTTGGCTCTGGAAACGCCGTACATAGAGAACAATCTTAAATTTACCCGGTTCGGCTTCGATCTGGAAAAAATAGAAACAGTGCCTTTTGATGTTGATTCAAAGCTTTCCGCCGCTGATATAGCGAACAACGACGCCACCATAAAAAATATACGGCTATGGGACCACGCCCCGCTGCTAAAGACTTACAGCCAGTTACAGCAGATCAGGACCTATTACAAATTTTTTGATGTAGATAATGACCGATACAAGGTAAACGGCCAGTACACACAGGTAATGCTTTCGCCACGTGAACTTTCCTATGTTGACCTTCCCAGTAAAAACTGGATCAACGAGCGACTCATCTTCACCCACGGTAACGGCATTACTTTCGGTCCGGTCAGTCGGATAAGTAAAGAAGGTCTGCCGGAGTTTTTTGTGAAGGATATTCCGGCCGTGAGTCTTGCCGATATCAAAGTGACCAGACCGGAAATATATTTTGGTGAGCTGTCCAATGATTATGTCGTCGTCAAGACAAAGGTTCCGGAATTCAGCTATCCAACAGCAACGGGTAATATCAACACAACCTACACCGGTAAAGGTGGCGTTCCGATTGATTCACTTCTCAAAAAAGCTCTCTTTGCTGCTAAATTCAAGACAGAAAAAATTCTGCTTTCTTCAGATATCACTGAAGAAAGTCGTATTATCTATAACCGCAACATCAATGAGCGGGTCAGGGCAGTCGCACCTTTTCTCCGTTTTGATGGCGATCCCTACATGGTCGTGGACGAAAAAGGTGGTCTTAAGTGGATAATTGATGCGTACACGTATTCGGATCGTCTCCCCTATTCAAAGCCGATTCAGGGGGGCATCAACTACATGCGAAATTCGGTCAAGGCGGTTGTTGATGCCTATGACGGTTCACTCAGCTTCTACATCAGCGATCCGCATGATGTGTTGGTGCAGGTTTACGCCCGGATGTTTCCAGGACTCTTTAAGCCGCTGACCGCTATGCCGAAGGATCTGCGGGCGCATGTTCGCTATCCGCATCAATTTCTTCAACTTCAGGCTGCCATGTTTGCCGCCTACCATATGACAGATCCGAAAGTATTCTATAACAAAGAAAATCTCTGGCAGGTTCCGTCACTGGGTGAAAAACCGATGGAACCCTACTACACAATCATGAAGCTGCCTGGTGAAAAGGTGGAGGAATATATTCTACTGCTGCCGTTTACCCCATCCAAGCGGGACAACCTCTCTGCATGGCTGACTGCGCGCTGCGATGAGCCTAATTACGGGAAAATCCGCGCCTACACATTTCCGCGAGATCGCCTGATCTATGGGCCGAAACAGATTGATGCACGCATTAATCAGGATTCCTTTATCTCCCAGCAGTTGACTCTCTGGAACCAGCGCGGCTCTGAGGTTATCCGGGGAAGTATGCTTGTGATACCGATAGAAAAATCCTTGCTCTACGTTCAGCCGCTGTTTATCGCGGCTGAAAAGGCCGGCCTGCCGGAATTAAAGCGGGTGATTGTTGCTTTTGGTGATCAGGTCGTCATGGAGGAAAATCTGGAGCTCGCCCTGCAGCGGCTATTTGGTGCTAAAAAAGCTGCTGCTGTCGTCGCTCCGATGGTTACAGGAGATTTGAAAGCATCTCCAGCCACGCTGGCCAAGGAAGCAATGAGCATTTATGAGAAAGCAACTACTCTGCAGAGACAGGGCAACTGGGCCGGTTATGGGGAGGAATTACGCAAATTGGAGCAGGTTCTCAAGCGGATGGTCCAGTAGTATTCTTATCGCCTGAATGAGGTATCTATAGTGTGAAGCCTTTTGTTTTGAGGACATTACTTCAGGCAAAACGTCTGATTATTATTGTATCCGGTTTCACGATACTGGTTGCAGGTGTCGCTATGATCGTGCTGCCGGGGCCGGCAGTAGTGGTTATCCCCCTCGGGTTGGCTGTTCTGGCCACAGAGTTTCTCTGGGCCAGAAAGCTTCTTGCTACGGTAAAAGAGCGAATAGGCCGTATGAACAAAGGAAACGGAAATCAGAACGACCGTTAAGATGACGTTTTTCGAGTAAAGGTGGTATCTATTTATTCCAGTGGTTTGGCATTCACGGCAAAGTATTCAGATTCACCAAAGCAGGTAGTGGGGATGCCTTTGTGCTGTTCGTAGAAGAGAGAAACTTTTTTACCCATGGACGAATTGATTTTGCTGATAACGGCTTTATCACGTACGGAAAATGTGAATTTTTCCGGCAGCGCTCCAGGTATTGGGAGCATTTGCAACTCTCCTTCCCATGTCTTGCAGAGCCATCCTTTTTCTGAAAACTTTTGCACGTACCCGATACGCTCACCTTTTGAGTAGCTCCAGTTTAGAACAATCAATACATAGCCTGCACACAGAACCACTACACAGACCACCAGTAACAGCAGTATTTTGATAGCCTTATTCTTTATTTCTTTTCCGTTCATGCAGCCTCCTGAATAACCGATTTAAGCGCATTCGTAAATGTTGGGCTACCCTATCACAAGAGTCCCGCCGGTTCTATTAGTTCTTTTGCCCAGAGGTTGATTGACGATACCGTCCGGTTCTGTTAGATTCCGTGCCCGTTCCGGCTTTGGCCGGCTTGAATTTGTACTAATAGAAGAGTTTTTACCACATGTCCAAAGAACAAATAATTCAAGAAATTATGACAGCTCTTTCTGCCGATCTGGCTGTCTTTGCCGCCGCTTCAAAGGCAGCCCACGTGGCAGCAACCCATGCGGAGTGTCTCCCTGATAACAAGTATGATACCACCGCACTGGAGGCCTCCTATATTGCTCAGGGGCAGGCCAACCGCGCCCAGGAAATACGGGTTGCGTTGGAAAGCTACCGCGTTTTGGCGCTGCATGATTTTGATGACGATACACCAATCCGATTGACCGCTCTGGTAACCCTCGAATGCGGTGAAGGAAATATGAGGCGACTTTTTATCGGTCCCCAGGCAGGGGGGCTGAAACTGGCGAATGAGGATGGGGAGATCTTTGTTATTACGCCCGGTTCTCCGTTAGGACGTTCTCTGCTGGGGCTGCGCTGCGGAGATGAAGTGAGAGCCGGTGGCGAGGCAGCTGCGATGCTGTTTACCATTGTCGCGGTTCGCTGAAATCATATGGATCCAATTATGAAAATCACACTGTTAACTCATTTCAAAGAGTTTGATAAACGATCCAATACCGGGCGGGTAGTGCTTGATGTCCTGGGTGATGCAGCAGAACAGATCTGCTGGGATCGGATGAATCCTCCTGCCAGGTTGGTCGAGGAGATCGAAGCAGGAGGGGTTGCTCTTATTTATCCTGGTTCTATGGATGTTAATGGTGATGATATGTCAGGGATACATAAGGTTATCCTGATAGATGGCACATGGCACGAGGCTAGGAAAATCCATCAGCGCAGTCCCTATCTGCAGAAAGCCCGGAGAATCAGTCTGGATACGGGTGAAAAATCGGTGTACAACCTCAGGAAAAATCAGAAAGAGTTCGGCCTGTGCACAGCGGAATGTGTAGTTGAAGTACTACGACTTTCGGGGAATATTGCGGAAGCAGATCGGTTGCTGGAGCGTTTTCTTGCATTCATCAGGCCTCAAGGGTCTATGCGGGGGGCGATGCCGGGACATTAATGTTATATATTGCCGCATGTTCGACAAGCCGGTCGGCTTCGTGCGTAAGAGGCCATCTTTTATGCTTTGAACTTGCTCTCTGTGCCGGCAAGTAACCGTTTGATGTTCTCGATGTGTCGGATAATTACAATGACTGCAATCACAGCTGTTACTCCTGTCACCGTCTTGTTCCCACCCAGCAAATATACCGCTAGAGGCATAGCGGCCGCAGCTGAAATTGACCCGAGTGATACATAGCGCCAGAGAAACATAATAAAGGCAAATAGTGCAATTGCAATAGCAACAGCCAACGGGGCCAACGCCAGAAAAACGCCCAATGCAGTGGCGACCCCTTTGCCGCCCTTGAACTTGAGGAATATGGAAAAAACATGCCCGCAAAACGCGGCCAGGCCAACCAAGGCGGCATATTCAGGCGGTAGTGCGCTTAGTTTTACCAATAATACTGGAAACAGGCCCTTCAGGCAGTCGCCGATCAGGGTAATAATGCCGACCTTACGACCAACCGTCCGGTACAGGTTTGTGGCGCCAATATTACCACTCCCTTCTTTACGCACATCGATTCCATATGCTTTACCAAGCAGGAGTCCGGTCGGAATAGATCCGATCAGGTAAGCTGTGCCGATGACAATAAGCAGTGCCACTATGTTTGTCCCATCACCTGTCATGGTCTATATCCCCGCGATTATTTTCCACCCGCCCGGCTCTTTTGCCAGTTGAATATGCTCGATGCCGTTCAGTGCAATTTCTTTTCCTCTTACCAGTACTCTCATGCGGTAGTTGCCGACCGTCTTGGCACTGGCACCGCTAATGGTTATGGCAGGTGTTCCTGCTTCGTAAGAAATCTGCTTGAAATCAGAGAAGTTTTTTTCCAGGTCCTTTTTTAGTTGAGAGAAGTCCTTACCTTTGTCGTTGAATTGAAGCGATATAACGGAAAAGTAACTTGATAAATCCCTGGAGTTCAATGCGTTGGCACGAATGGAAAGCGTTTGAATGATCTCGCTCTTATCAGTGTCTGAATGACTGCAGCCAGATGTAAGCAGAAAAGCAAATAGTACAAATGCGATAAATCTACCTGCCACTAAAAGAAGGAGTCCATGGCCTTATTGGCATCAGCAATATATGCGCTTCCGGGGAACTCGCTGGCCAGTTGCCCGAAAATTTCACGCCCTTTCGCTTTCTGACCATCTTCCAGATATGCTCTACCAAGATAATATAGCACTTCGTCACGACGAGTAGAGTCAGCAAACATCTTGAGAGATCCCTCAAAACGGGCAATGGCGGCTTTATAGGCATCGGTTCTTAAGTAAAAACGCCCCACATACAGCTCGTACTGAATCTGCTTGTCGCGGCACTCGCGATTCTTTTCCTGCACCTCTGCCAGTTGGGTTCCTGCGGGATAAAGTGAAAGGTACGATGCAAACGTTGTTTGCGCGTTTTTCACCGGCGTCTGGTCGGTGTCAATGCTGTGAATCTGGTTGAAATAACTCATTCCCTGGCGATACAGAGCAAAGTCAGCTTGCAGATGCTTGGGGTGCATCTTACGGAAATCTTCATAACCGGCAGCCGCTTCAATGTAATCCTTGTTAAGGAAATATGCGTCCGCGATATTAAGTTCCGCCTTTGTGGAGAGTTCAGGAGACTGGTATGTTTCCTTCACCTTTTTCCACTGGGCTATGGCGTCCTCATATTTACCATCCTGGAAGAACTGTTCTCCTTCCTTATAAAGGACATCGGCTGACTTGATTACCGGTGGGGTGGAACACCCTTGAAAAAGAAGGGAAGATAAAAGAATGGTGGCGATCAGTACTGTCGCTTTTTTCATACATATCCTTTTTGAATCAATGGCGTTATACGATTCCTGCACCGCGCTGGTCTGCCAGCAAGCGGCTGATTATGTCATGATTGAGCCAAACAACGGCCGATTCTGGGGCCCAAGAGCTGTGTAGCATCAGTCGTCCGGTGGCAAGGAAGACAATCCTGGACAGTTCTGCGCAGACCAGTTGCTTCTGGTCAGAGTGCATTTCCATAAGTTCAGCGGAACTTGCCAGCATAAGTTCAGCCTGTTCACGGGTGTTGTGCTGTGGCCATGTAGCAAAATCCTCAATCTGGTCCAGAATCGGTGAGGATAAATACCGGTCAGCAGCAGCCAGTAGCCTGGCGACATTCTCACCCTCTTTCAGCATTTCCTGGCAGCGGTTCTCAAGCAGAGTTGCAACAGGTTCTCCAGCTTCACGCCGAATAGCGCTCAAAAGCGGAAAGAGTGATATCTCGACGCCGAGAAAAAGAGCACTGGAATTGGTCTGTATTTCCGGACAGTTATACACCGTAGCCGGTATGCCGTTTACTGTAGCAGTGGAAGCGATCTCTTCAAGCCGCATTTTGGCAAAGCCTTGAACGTAAGGTGTGTAGGATTGCCAGCGATATTCACCACTTACCAGTATGCCGGTACCGTGATATCCGTAGGCCGAGTAGCTGACTCTGGCTCCGCTATCGGAATTCCGCTTGCGAAGGGATACAGTGCCTTCAATCAGATAGCGGAATGTGTCGGCGGTAACTTCGTTGAAGCTAGTGTTGCAGAGTTGCCCAAGAGGACTGTTCCAGAAAACCTCGGATTCCATGTACTTGTCGCCGGTGCCTTTGAAAATCCGGTTCAAGAGCGGCATGAAAACGCGGGCCCGGGGAATGCCGCCTGCCATTGAGTGTGCCAACAGGATGTTGGAACCTGCCGGTATGAGTTTGAGAAGTTCTTCCTCTACCTGTGACAAATGCAGGCAGAAGCGGGCAGTTCCGGCAGCGTGAGCTTTTTCTACACTCCCTGCTATGAAGCTGGCTGTTGCGAAATCATCAGGACGGTTTTTTTTAAGTTGTTCAGCAATAGAAGGGGTGCCATCAACACTTTCCATGTCAAAGCCGGCTTCAAGAGGGATATTGATAATAGTTCCGCCAAGAAGTAGCTCTGCTTCAGCTAATTCCAAAGCATTCAACCGTCTCAATGTTCCATCGCTATCTCTGCGTCCTACTGTTGTGCCGATAACTGTCATGCCGACCCGTCTGGCTTCATCAACCAGGCCGTTCGCATAGCCGCGGCCAAAAAGCTCGCCAATCAACACCAGTACGTCACCGGCTTTGTATCCGGATGGATCTGGCAGCTGCAACAGTGGTCTGTATTCGGTCATGCAATCCCCCAAAATAGATAAAATAAGCTCTCTTTTTAGCATAATTCACCCCGTCATGGAACATAAAAAGCTGCCGTGACATAAGGAGCACTTTATGCTAATATTTATCATATTTCTGGAGACCACTCACGTGAATAACGACTTGATCCTTCTTGGCCATGGCAGCGGCGGCCGCCTTTCTCATCAATTACTCGATGAACTGATTATTCCGATTGTCAGCGGTATGCCGTCTACAGGTCAGAACGACGCTGCCTTGTTAGAGAGTATTCCAGGGCGCATTGCCTATACAACTGATTCGTTTGTTGTTGATCCGATATTCTTTCCGGGCGGGACCATCGGAAGTCTGGCTGTGCACGGCACCGTTAATGATCTGGCCATGATGGGTGCCTGTCCCCTCTGGCTGAGTGTCGGCCTGATCATTGAGGAGGGGTTCAGTAAGGCTGATTTAAAAAATATTCTTGAAGACATGCGTTCGGCTGCTGATGCTGCCGGTGTGAAAATAGTTACCGGAGATACAAAGGTTGTGCCGCGCGGCAAAGCCGACAAAATATTTATTACGACTTCAGGTGTTGGCTCGGTGGCGCACAATTTTCCTATACATGGTGCTAACGCACAGCCTGGAGATGTAATTATTATAAATGGTACGATTGGTGATCATGGTATCGCCGTCATGGCCGGGCGGGAAGGGTTGGAGGTTGGTACCGAAATAACAAGCGACTCTGCGGCACTGAATAGTCTCGTTGCAGAACTTCTGGCTGAAGTGGGTGCAGATCTCCATGTACTGCGTGATCCTACCAGGGGTGGCGTTGCAACCACGGTCAAGGAGATAGCCCAGCAGTCAGGCGTAGCCATCACCCTGTGTGAAGAAGCGCTGCCGGTCAAAGCGGCCGTACGAGGGGTCTGTGCAATCCTTGGTCTTGATCCGCTGTTTGTCGCCAACGAGGGTAAATTGCTGGCTTTTGTGGCTGCCGGTGCTGCAGAGGCCGCTTTGGCTGTTATAAGAAGGCATCCTCAGGGGGCCAGTGCCGCTGTCATCGGAACTGTTGAGCCAGCTCCTGCCGGTCGAGTGCAGATGGAGACATTGATCGGCGGTATGCGTTCGGTCGACATGCTGTCAGGCGAGCAGCTGCCTAGAATCTGCTAAGATGTCGAAAGAAAAAACACCAATAACTTCTGCAGTCCGTTTTCTGCGAGCTGAAAAAGTCGCATTTAGTGACCATCTTTACACTTATGAGGAAAAAGGTGGCACGGCAGCGTCATCTCTTGCTCTAGGAATAGACGAGCATGCCGTCATTAAAACTCTGGTAATGGAGGATGATAAGCGAAATGCACTGATCGTACTGATGCATGGTGATATGCAGGTTTCCACTAAAGAATTGGCGCGTGTGATAGGTATAAAGCAGGTATCACCCTGTACTGCGGACGTGGCCCAGAAACATAGCGGCTATCTCGTCGGAGGTACCTCGCCATTCGGGGTTCGTCACCCCATGCCTGTATATATGGAAAACAGTATCGTCGACCTGACAAAAGTATACATAAATGGAGGCAAGCGGGGCTACCTGGTCGGTTTGCCGCCTAGCGAGATTGTCAGAATTCTGAAGCCTTGCATTGTATCTGTTGGCATACGATAGAGAGAGGAATAAAATGATAAGAAAAGCACAAATTGCTGATGTAAAAAATATTCAGAAGTTACTTATGACCTTTGCCAATCGTGGAGATATGCTTTCCCGTTCGCTCTCTGAGCTGTACGAGTCGGTGCGTGATTTTTACGTTATCGAAGAGGATGGCATTATCCTGGGTGCCGCTGCACTGCATATTGTGTGGGAAGACCTCGCTGAAGTTCGTTCTGTGGCTGTTGTAGAGGATGCCGGTCGGAAGGGAATCGGCAGTCGCCTGGTTCAGGCGTGTATAACTGAAGCCAGGGAAATAGGATTAAGGCGCATATTCTGCCTGACATATAAACCGGTTTTTTTTGGTAAGCATGGTTTTCGTATGGTTGATAAAGCTGAATTACCGCATAAGGTGTGGGGTGACTGTATAAAATGCCCTAAATTTCCTGATTGTGACGAAAACGCTATGATATTGGACCTTTGAGAATGCGAAGGGGCGGCTGAGATAGCCGCCCCCTCGCATTTCTACTGCCTTCCATTCCCTGCCCCAGCTTAGCAGGGAACCGTTTTGCCAGATCCCCTACAGCTTTATACCGGTTACCATCAGAGAATCATATGTAGTACATGACCCGGTGATCCAGCTCATTCTTTATTCCCATGTCGTGGGCACGCTGACAGAGTGTTTGTAAGGTCATAGCGCCAAAAAGAGTGTTAAGCAACTCGTTCGCTTCCGCCCAGACGGACTGAGTGACACATTTCCCTTCAAAAGGGCATTCCGTTTTACGACGACGTTTCTTTGGCGTGACACCGGCACAGTCCACCAGCAACACATCCTGTTCAGTCGCATTGAGAATTTCGAGAACCGTAATTTCTTCGGCTTTGCGTGATAGCGCATACCCACCCTGGGGACCTCGTTTGCTTTTCAACAGGCCGGCACGCTTCAGGTTTTGGAAGATCTGTTCGAGATAGCGGGGAGAGATCTGCTGCCGTCGGGAGATGTCCTGAATCTGGACAGGCTCAGGTCCGCAGTTGTAGGCGATATCGAACATTGCCCGCAGGCCGTATCTGCTTTTAGTTGAGAGGCGCATTTGTGTTTCTCCGGTAGTAATGAAGTCGTGAAATCTTTACGGAAGCAGACTGAGGTTGTCAAGAAAATAAATGGTCTGCAAGAACGGTATGATGCTGTGATTATCGCACATTCAATTATGCTGTGGAGCTATTTCGCAGTGCGGGCGATAGTTGTCGCAACAACAAATTCGGCCCCGGCTTTTTTCAGCTCCATGGCACATTCATTGATGGTACTCCCGGTGGTCATGACGTCATCAAACAACAATAACCGTTTACCCGCAACCAGTTCAGCTCTGTTGACCGTAAAGGCTCCCTTTACATTCATACGTCGCTCTGTTGCCGACAAATCAATCTGTGGCTCAGTCTGCCTGGTTCGGACGAGAGCGTCCGGCAGCAGCGGTATGGAGAGGTGACGCGATAGTATGTTTCCGAGTAGAACTGCCTGATTAAAACCGCGCTGTCTAAGGCGGGAGCGGTGCAGCGGTACCGGAATAATAGCATGCAGATTTTGATCAGCCAGAAAAACACCAACTCCTTCTATAGTCAGGAGTGCCAGTGGCGAGCGCAGATGTGTCCGCTGATTGTATTTGAATGAGTGAATCAGTTCGCGTATCGGCCCTTCATAGAGAAAGTGGGCCCGGGCGGTATCATAATGCGGTGGATGGGTTAGGCATGCACCGCAGCGATGGTCGCCTCCTGCTGCAAAAAACGGGACTCCACAGATCGTGCAGAGAGGAGACGAAACGAGTGGCAGGCTTTCACGGCATGATGTACAGATATGGAGTGTTCCGGCATTAGGGATAAAAGAGTGGCAGATGTGGCAGAGCGGCGGGAGGATGACATCAAGCAGCGCTTGGAAGAACTGCTTGACTGGAGCCATCTAAAATCCCATATCAGCGTTGACTACGAGGACGTGAAGATCGGTAAAGCGTGGTCTTCGATCAATTATAGTAGTCACCCTGCAGAGGCGATCCGGTGATTTGCAGTCACTGCAAAAGCCGGTGCTGCGGCAGGGTGTGTTAAAATTTAGACGTTTTGAGTTGGGCGGAGTTGCCCATGCCTTGATACGATCAATGGCATCTTGAGTTGTGCCGTCAACAAGCTTGTTGCGACCAACGACGACAATCACTTTACGTGGTCCGAAGAACATTGCCGCAACGCGGTTTCCAGTGGCATCGATATTTACCAGTTCACCGTTAAGCGTAAGTGCATTGCAGCCGGACAAAAACAGGTCACAGGTAAGCTGACGCCGCATGATTTCCATCTTTTCGTCG
This sequence comes from uncultured Geobacteraceae bacterium, assembly GCA_903875605.1. Lineage (GTDB taxonomy): Bacteria > Desulfobacterota > Desulfuromonadia > Geobacterales > Pseudopelobacteraceae > JACRCG01. The sequence continues at coordinate 82,444 of CAIQWT010000076.1, forward strand.
CGTGAAAAAGATGGTGAACCATGATTGAGAATCTCTTTGCCCTGTTCACGCAGCATCTGCTCTACACCCAGCGATACGATTGACATTGAACCACCGAAACCAACAGACATGGAATCAGTGGCAGCGGTTATGATGTAGTCAATAGCATCTTGAGGAGCGGCGCAGTAGTGCGCGATAAATTCGTTTTTTTCAAGTGCCGAAACGGTCTTCCGGCACTTCTGCTCATGTGTCCACTCGACAAGCTCTTCTGTCATTCCCATCTTATTTCCCCTACTTCACAATTTTCACAGATTTGATGGTGACAGGTTCAATCGGGACGTTCTGGAATACTGAATTTTTCTTTGCCTGCGGTGTCGAAACAATTTTATCGACGACATCCATGCCATCAATCACTTTGCCGAACACGGCATAGCCGAAGCCATCAGGATTGGGCTTATTGAGGGAGTTGTTGTTGGCAACATTAATGAAGAACTGTGATGTAGCGCTGTTTGGATCCCCGGAACGAGCCATCGAAAGCGTACCGCGATCATTTTTCAGACCGTTGTCCGCTTCGTTTTTGATAGCAGGCAGATTGCCCGGTTTCGGTGTGAGATTTGCTGTCAATCCACCCCCCTGAGCCATGAAGCCGGGGATAACGCGATGGAACGTAGTGCCACCGTAATAGCCGCTTTTTGTATAATCTAGAAAATTCTTAACGCTTATTGGAGCTTCCTTTTCAAGTAGCTCGATCTTGATGTTGCCAAGCGAAGTTTCCATGTTGACAACCGGGTTCTTCTTTCCTTCAGCACAGGCAATTCCTGCAATAAAACAAACAACAAGAACGGCAACCAACAATTTTTTAAACATGATAACCTCCGAAAGATATAACTGAATAGTGGCGGGGACTATACGCCAGAAAACTCGTAAAATCAACCTAATGGGCTTTGTATCACAAACGCCCGGTGACAATTACTATGTATGGAATTCTATTTCGATAGGTGTCCCAGTGCTGAACCCGCCAGGCATTTTGCTGTGGGTTACATGTGGCCCGTGTCCTTGCCCTGCACCAGTTCCGTCAGGCACTGGATAAACAGAGACGAGCTGTTCAGTGACTCCATGCGTCGGAACGTTGTAATGCCAAGGTGCTCTGCAACTTCACGATATTCAATGTCAATTTCGTGTAATGTCTCAATATGGTCCGAGACAAAGGAGAGCGGAACCATCAAAATATCGGTGTGTCCGGCTGCAGCCAGTTCCTTGAGTTTGTCGCCAGTGGATGGTTCCAGCCATTTGACAGGGCCGGCACGGGATTGAAAGGCTAGATGGTGCGATACGCTGCCGAGTTGATCCATGACCAGTCGCACCGTTGCCTGGATGTGATCAAGATATGGATCACCGTCGGTGATAAATGACTGTGGCAGTGAATGAGCCGAGAAAAAGAGTTGAACTTTTGAGCGATCGGTAAATGTTGCCAATGATTGTTCAATCTTTTCTACAAGAGCTTTGATATAGAGCGGATGATCAAAAAACTGGCGTACGGAGCGGAGCTTAACAGCAGGAGAACACTTTTTCAGCCAGCGTTCCAGGTCATTAAAGCTTGATCCGGATGTAGCCCGCGAATAGTGGGGGTAGAGCGAAACAGCAATGATCTTTTGTATCCCCTCTTTTTGGATGGCCGCCAAAGCTTCATGGGCAAATGGATGCCAGTAGCGCATGGCTACAAAGCACCGGTATGAACCTCCCAATGAGATCTCAAGCGCTGCTGCCTGTTGTTCCGTCAACTCACGCAGGGGGGATTTGCCGCCGATCTGACGGTAGTTGGCGGCACTTTTTGGTGCACGGCGCTTTACTATCATTCTGGCGATAAAAGGCTGCATAAAAGCCGGCCCGATTTTGATGATATCGCGGTCGGAAAATAGATTGTAGAGAAAAGGTTCCACCGATTCCACTGAATCGGGACCGCCCATCTGAAGGAGTATTACGCCGGTTATTTCAGACATGTCCTACGACCGTATCATGACCAGCAGCATTTTAAACGCTTTGACCGCTTTCAGCTCGTGCGGAATATTTGCCGGCATAATAATCATCTGGCCGGTCGTTACGGTGTGCGCTTCACCATTAATAACCACTTCAGCCTCACCATCCACTATCTGCACAAATGCGTCATAGGGAACCGTGTGCTCGCTTAAACCCTGTCCGGCACCAAAGGAAAATACTGTCACCGTACCGACTTTTTTATCTATCAGTGTCTTGCTGACCACTGAACCCTCATTATAGGTAACAAGCTCACTTAATGTTAATGCGTTGCCGATCAATTCCATAAAACCCCCGATTGCAAAACTTTATTCGTCATATATTAGTATAGTAGCTCATCAGCACAAAAAAACAAAGGCGGAAAACCGTAGTTTTCCGCCCATGCCTATCAAAAACATCTATGTTGTGATGCCATGATCAGGTGTACAGCTTAGTACATTCCGCCGCCACCCATGCCACCCATGCCGCCCATGCCGCCTGGCATTCCGCCGCCAGCGCCGCCATCTTCTTTTGGTTTTTCGGCGATCAGAGCTTCAGTTGTCAGCATCAAGCCTGCGATAGAAGCTGCATTCTGAAGTGCGCTGCGGGAAACCTTAGTCGGATCGATAATGCCGGCTGCGATCATGTCGACATATTCATCATTAGCTGCGTCGTATCCAAAGGCATCAGTGCCGTTCTTGACCTTGTCAACTACGATCGAAGCATCGATCCCTGCGTTTTCTGCTATTTGGCGAATCGGTGACTCAAGGGCAGCCTTGATAACAGTCACACCGAACTGCTGCTCATTAACCAGTGTAAGACCTGCAAGTGCACTCATGGCGCGGATATAAGCTACGCCGCCTCCAGGGACAATGCCCTCGTCTACTGCTGCACGTGTTGCGTGAAGTGCATCTTCAACGCGCGCCTTTTTCTCTTTCATTTCAACTTCAGTTGCTGCGCCAACTTTGATAACAGCTACGCCGCCAACAAGTTTAGCCAGACGTTCCTGGAGTTTTTCCTTATCATAATCGCTGGTGGATTCTTCAGCCTGAGCGCGGAGCATTTTAACGCGGCCCTGGATGTTTTCTTCCTTGCCATTGCCATCAATGATGGTTGTGTTGTCTTTGTCAATAGTGATGCGCTTGGCCTGGCCGAGCATGTCGATTGTTGTCTGGTCGAGTTTGAAGCCGACTTCTTCAGAAATAACCTGTCCACCGGTCAGGATGGCGATGTCTTCCAGCATAGCTTTGCGGCGATCACCAAAACCAGGAGCTTTGACAGCACAGACATTCAGAACGCCGCGCAGTTTGTTGACAACAAGAGTTGCCAGCGCTTCGCCATCGATGTCTTCAGCAATGATCAAAAGTGGGCGACCTGATTTGGCGCTCATCTCCAGAACCGGTAGAAGATCCTTCATGTTGGAGATCTTCTTGTCGTGGATGAGGATCATGGCGTTTTCGATAGAGCATTCCATGCGCTCAGGATCGGTAACGAAGTAAGGGGAAAGGTAACCACGATCGAACTGCATACCCTCAACAGTCTCAAGAGTAGTTTCCATGGCTTTTGCTTCTTCAACTGTGATAACGCCTTCTTTGCCGACTTTTTCCATTGCCTCAGCAATTATGTCGCCGATGGTTTTATCGTTGTTGGCAGAGATTGTGCCAACCTGAGCGATTTCTTTGTGGTCCTTGATAGGCTTGGAGATCTTCTTTAGTTCGGCAACAATAGCTTCAACAGCTTTGTCGATGCCGCGCTTGATTTCCATTGGATTGTGGCCTGCTGCAACCAGTTTTGAACCCTGCTTGTAAATAGCCTGGGCCAGAACTGTTGCTGTAGTTGTACCGTCACCGGCAACGTCAGAAGTTTTTGAAGCAACTTCTTTTACCAGCTGAGCGCCCATGTTTTCAAACTTGTCTTCCAGTTCGATCTCTTTAGCAACGGTTACGCCGTCTTTAGTGATGAGCGGTGAACCGTAGGATTTGTCGATAACAACATTGCGACCTTTTGGTCCGAGGGTTACTTTTACAGTATCGGCGAGGATGTTTACGCCTTTCAGGATAGCATTGCGGCCGTCCTGGTCGAATTTGATAATCTTTGCAGACATTGTGTATTCCTCCGTTAATTAATTTGTAATTTAGGGGCAAACTGCGTCTGCCCGTTTTGGTTTTAATTTATTCTACAACGGCCAGGATGTCGTCTTCACGCATCATGAGGTAGTCGTCACCATCAACTTTGATTTCTGTACCGGCATATTTACCGAACAAAACAGTATCGCCGACTTTTACATCAAGTGGCAGTACTTTGCCGTCTTCAGTTTTCTTGCCGTTACCGACAGCCACTATTTCGCCGCGCTGTGGTTTTTCTTTAGCTGTTTCAGGGATAAATAGTCCCCCGGCTGTTTTAGTTTCTTCTTCTACTCTCTTTACAATGATGCGGTCCTGAAGTGGTCGTAAATTCATCTGTACTTCTCCTTTCTATCCATGTGTGGTGTGGTGGTGAGATTGATATTAGCACTCAGTGCTGTCGAGTGCTAATACTCTCGGAATATAAACAGCACCATTTCAAAAATCAAGGGGTAACTGAAAAAATAAAAAGTGTGTTCTATAATAGCCCGAAAAAGTGTTGTTCTGTATTGTCATGTTTGCAGTTGTAACGACGGCTTCTCCCAAAAAACTAGATAACATCTTCATTCTCAAAACGCTTAAAAAGTAATACCCCAAGAATAAGGCAATAAAAAAGGATATTGATGAGTGGATACAGAGAGCCTAATCCATGAAATGGTTCTCTTTCAATCAACGTAGATGCCAACTGCTGAACGCCTAAGAGCTTTGGCCATAAATAATAAACAATTTTCCACCATGTCAAATCTGACTGTGTACCGGTACCTGATTGCTGCACTATCGACTGTGCCATCTGACTGTGGCTGGCAGCAGCTATGCCGTCACCCATAAAGCCAACAATACCGATGCCCAGGACAGAAAGAAAAGCAATAATATCTGGCATCAAAAGCGACAGAAGAAGCACAGCAATAACCACAAAGAGCAGGTTGAGAGAACATAGCAGTGAGGCCACGAGGTATTCAGGCATGAAAACCTTCAAATTGATGGATGTGGTCAGGAATACAATGCTATGCAAAATGAACATGAATAGTATCGATAAGACCCATAACCCGATGATCTTTCCTATAACGTACTGCCACCTGGCTATCGGTTTGGACAAAATACACGATTGCATCCCTTCGTTCCGCTCGTTCCTGAATATTCGCATCGAAAGTAAGGCTGTTATGACCATCACACCAGTAGCAATGATGTGGAAAGTCACCTTCGATAAAGTTCTGACAATAGTTGCGGCATCAAGAGCCTGTCCGTTCACCATGTAACTGCCTTGATAACAACCACGAATCAGGAATACGCATATGGCGCAGATAACTAAGATGCTGACAAAACTTTTATGCCGCATTTCATCAACAAGCGTGTATTTAATAATCCTTCTAATGGGGGTAAGCGCTTTCCAAGTTTCCATATCAACCTTTCACCACTCTTACAAACACATCTTCCAGAGTGTCACCGCCCTTGACAATGTCGGAAATGGCGTCTTTTACCAAAAGCTTGCCACGGTTGATTATAGCCGCGGTATCGCATATCTTTTCGACTTCCGACAGAAGGTGTGAATTTAGGAAGATAGTCATGCCTTGACCTTTTAGCGAATCCAGAAGCTGGCGTAATTCCCTGATACCGATGGGGTCCAGACCGCCAGTGGGCTCATCCAGAATTAACAGTTTTGGGTCTCCCAAAAGTGAGGCGCCAAAGCCAAACCTTTGAACCATGCCCTTGGAATAAGTGCCTGCTTTTGCATGCTCTCTACCTTGCATTCCGATCATCTCGACAATGCGCCTGCATTGATCAATAGCACTGGACGGGCTTAAATCCAATAATTCAGCACAACGCATGAGGTATTGCCACCCTGAAAGGTTCACTGGAATATGGTGGTTTTCGGCAAGATAACCGATTGACGTTCGGCTTTCTGCAAGTGTGCTTGGGATGCCATTTAATAATAAGTCTCCCGATGTTGGTCGTGTAAAATCAAGCAGCATCTTGACAATTGTCGTTTTCCCTGCGCCATTGGGTCCAAGCAGAGCAAAACACTCTCCTACCTTGACAGAGAAGGAGACATCGTCAACAGCTATCAGGGAATCATATCGTTTGGTAACGTTTTTTAACTCAATCATATAATGGGCTCTTATTAAATTCCCTATTTTTTACAGCCATAACCAAAGCTTTTGGCTGGCAAATGTGTAGTCCCGTATAGAACATCAGTACGGCTCATTTCTGAAACTTTTTACCGATGGAGAAGGCCTTGCCGATACGCGAGGTAACACCATGATACCCTTTGCCGGACGTATCATAGATCAACGGCTGGATTTTCATGATATCCAGGTGACCCTCCTCACCAAAAACGTCTTCACTGCCTTTGACATCGATAATCTCACCGATAAACTGTGTATGCAGACCAATCTCAATTGTATGCAGCAGGCGGCATTCCAGCACGACTGGAAATTCTTCCGCATAAGGAGCATCTACCAGGTCACTTTTGACAGGAGTTAAGCCGGTAGCAACAAACTTGTTGATGTCACGGCCTGACGCAATACCGCAGAAATCAGCTTCGGCCATTTTACTTTGGCAGGCAATTCCGACCGTGAATGCCTTGCGTTCAATGATTCCGTTATAAGAATACGTTGCTTTACGCAGAGATACGGCAACGCATGGCGGCTGTGAACAGCAGATGCCCCCCCAGGCCGCATTCATAAGGTTTGGC
>CAIQWT010000077.1 GCA_903875605.1 uncultured Geobacteraceae bacterium
ATATTTTTGGCCATTTGCTGCACTTTTATCAGCTATTTTATACGTGCCTTGCGCTGGCGTTATTTGCTTATAACCGATAAATCAATTCCGCTTTCTTCTCTCTATCCGGCAACCATTATTGGTTACATGGCCAACAATCTGCTGCCAGCCCGTTTAGGAGAATTTGTCCGAGCTTACACTCTCGCACAAAAAGAGCAGCTTGAAACCCCCGCTGTATTTGCTTCTTTAGTAATTGACCGTCTTTTTGACGGGTTTACGGTTCTTCTTTTACTTTTGATTACTCTTTTTACTCTTCGACTGCCAGTTGGAATGGAGGATGCCGCACTTGCACTCAGGGCCGGTGGGGTAATCATGTTTCTTCTGTATAGCGGAGTCATGCTGTTTCTTTATCTCCTAAAACGCCAGACCATGCGAACGCTTTCGGCTGTCGGATTTATTTTAAAACCATTTCCCAAACGCTTTTCTGATTCTATTATCCCACTTCTTGGATCTTTTATTGGCGGGATAAGATTGTCTGCGCGCTGGGGAAATATTGCTGCAATGCTGTTTACGTCCATCGGAATCTGGCTGTTTTGTGTTATTCCGGTAGATATGACACTGCGTTCATTTAATGTCCATTTACCAGTGACGGCTTCAATATTCATATTAATTATGCTTGTTTTTGCGGTTATGGTACCCGCTTCTCCCGGATTTATCGGTACGTACCATTACGCTTGTTATAAGGGGCTTTCTGTCTTTGGCGTACCGGAAGCTACATCTGTAAGTATAGCGCTAGTTATGCATGCTACCGGTTTTTTTCCGGTAATTATAGTCGGCATGTATTATCTCTGGAAAAACAAGATTTCACTTAACGAACTTCAAGGGGTGGAAAAAGCCAGATGAAATTACCCGGATTCACTAAAATAAAAACTGATATTTTTCTTATTCTTTCTTTTCTTCTCCCATTCGCTCTCTATATGATTACTCTGGCGCCATCTGTCACCTTCTTTGACAGTGGTGAATTTCTGACTGCGACAGCTTCACTTGGTTCTGCACACTCTCCAGGTTATCCGCTCTTTTTAATGTATGCCAAGCCTTTTACCTGGCTGCCTTTTGGGAATGTTGCTTTTAGAATTAATGTTGCCACAGCAGTTTCATCTTCTTTGGCATGTCTGGTGGTATATGTGCTGACCATCTTTCTGTTGAAAAAGGAAGAGTTACTTCAGGATGAACGTTTTAATAAAATTGCAATTAAACTGGCCGGACTTGCGGCAGCCATCTCATTTGGTGTTACACCACGCTTATGGCTGCAATCAAATCATGACAAGCCATATCCTTTACTTGCATTTATTTCTGCAATTATATTTTATCTCCTGCTTAGATGGCAGGAACAGTATCGGGATGGGAATGAGTGCCCCTCATATATTTACGTGTGCACTTTTTTGGCAGGTTTGTCGATGGGAGTGCATCAGACTATAGTTCTTATGATTCCGGCCTGGTTTATAATGATAGTACTTACCGATTGGCGCATGATAACCCGCTTCAAAGAACTGCTTCTTACAACATCATTCGCTCTCCTTGGCTTTTCAGTACATCTGTATCTACCGCTTAGAGCGCTCAGCAATCCACTTCTTAACTGGGGTGATTCTAAAACTGTTAGTCAGTTTTTATGGCATTTTCTGAGAAAGGGATACCCGACTGAACCTCCTGCTCGTAATGTCGCGTTATTATGGGCGCAGATTAAGGCATTTAACATTTCACGAGAATTTACCTGGCTCGGTGTTTTGCTGATGCTACTTGGTCTATATTATCTATGGGCAAAAAACCGCACTGTATTTATTGCTTATCTTGCTTCAGTCACGGTATTTCTGCTTGTGATAGTCGGCTATTTTAATACACCGCTGGAGGTAATATTTCTTACAGAAGAATTTTTCACACCACTCTACTTGCTGACTGCCGTTGCGATCGGTGTTGGTCTCTTTAGTCTGCTTGGCTATGCGATACGTACCGCGCGTTTGCCTGAGCAAATCGGATTAAAAGTCTATGTAATTGTCGCCATGCTGTTTTTTACCCTTCCTACCGCTTTATGTGCTGTAAACTATTATGAAAACGACCAGCATGATAATTATATTGCCTTCGATTATGCTTCTAATTCTCTTAGATCGTTGCCTCAGAATTCAGTTATGTTTACGTGGGGTGACAGCGGGGCTTTTCCGCTTTGGTATCTGCAGGGAGTTGAGCGGATGCGCGAAGATTTGGACCTTCCCCATACTCCTCATCTTGTCTTTGATTGGTATCTTGATTCACTTCCTCGCATCTTTAAAGACAGTAACCTGAGAAAGTTCGACATTACATCTTTTGGACCCGAATCTGCTTTACGAATCGCGATAACTGAAAACCTCGGTCTCAGACCGGTGTATATTGATTTTTCAACTCGATATTCTGTTGAATTCAAAGATTACCAACCGATTCAGAGGGGGATTGTGTACTGTGTCCGTAAAATTAATGAGCCTTCCGGTATACCTGATGTTTCAATGTGGGATAATTATAACAATCGTGGGATAATGGAAAAACAATCTTTTCTCGATCTTGATACTGGGAAAGCAATCATGATTTATGCGAACAGTTTTCTTGAAGTTGGAGAGTTTTTTGCTGGAATAAACCGACACCAGGATGCAGTTATGATGCTGCAAAAAGCTGAACATGTTTCGCCGGAGATGAAAGTATCTGCTGACCAAATCCGGATGCGTTACGGTCTTGGGCGCTGATTACGGTTTTACAGCTTGTTTAGCAAGCTACTATATCGGTTTTAAAAGTCATAAATGCTAAAGGCATGTTGTTAAATATTGGGCTTACACTCTTATGAATTGGCTAATTTAACCCGCGTAAAGTCATTAAACAGTTGGCTTTGGCCTGTATTTGACGTTATTAACTACCGCTTGACAATATCGGGCATTCTCCATACTATGCCGATTTAGACTTGTTAACGGAGAAACCATGCAGTCAAACAGACTTGGAGAAATCCTTGTAAAAAATAATCTGATTTCCCGCGATCAGTTGGGTAAAGCTTTAGAAGAGCAAAAACTTGCGGGCAATCAGGTCCGGCTTGGCTCCATTTTGATTAGTCAGAAGCTTCTTACGGAGGAGCAACTCACTTCATTCTTATCCAAACAGTACGGTGTGCCCAGTGTTAATCTAGCTGATTACGAAATTGATCCCTCAGTAATAAAAATAATTCCACCAGAAGTCGTACAGAAATATCAGTTACTACCGGTCAACAGAGCCGGTTCTACACTGATTATTGCAGTTAGCGATCCATCAAATCTGTTTGCGATGGAAGACATAAAGTTCATGACCGGCTACAACATTGAAATGGTTGTAGCATCAGAGCGTGACATAAAAGCCTCGATAGATAAGTACTATGATCAGTCAGCATCTCTAGCAGATGTCATGAGCGATCTTGATGTTGAGGATATGGAAATTGTCGGTGATGAGGAACAAGTAGATCTTGGTTCTCTGGAGCGAGCTACAGAGGATGCTCCGGTTGTAAAGATGGTAAACGCAATTCTGCAGGATGCCATCCGTAAAAAGGCCAGTGATATCCATGTAGAACCATACGAAAAACTTTTTAGGGTCCGTTACCGGATAGATGGTGTTCTTTATGAAGTCATGAAGCCGCCACTTAAGCTGAAGAATGCTATTACGTCGCGTATCAAGATCATGGCTGAACTTGATATTGCCGAACGTCGTCTTCCGCAGGATGGACGTATTAAAATCAAGCTTGGTGGCGGCAAGGATATGGACTTCCGCGTTTCCTGTCTGCCGACTTTGTTTGGTGAGAAGATCGTCATGCGACTTCTTGATAAGGGAAACCTGCAAACAGATTTGACAAAGCTGGGGTATGAACCAGAGGCATTAGCACATTTCATGCACGAGATTCATAAGCCTTTCGGTATGGTTCTGGTGACCGGACCGACAGGTAGCGGCAAAACGGTATCACTCTATTCGGCCATCTCAGAGCTGAATAAAGTATCAGAAAATATATCTACTGCCGAAGATCCGGTCGAATTCAACTTTGCCGGAATTAATCAGGTTCAGATGCATGAAGATATAGGTCTCAATTTTTCTGCAGCATTGCGCTCATTTCTTCGTCAGGATCCAGACATAATAATGATCGGCGAAATTCGCGATTTCGAAACTGCCGAAATAGCGATCAAAGCGGCTTTAACCGGTCACATGGTCCTTTCAACGCTGCATACAAATGATGCTCCTGCTACAATTAACCGTCTCCTCAATATGGGCATTGAACCGTTTCTGGTTGCCTCAGCAGTAAATCTGATAACTGCTCAACGTTTAGCCCGTCGAGTTTGTGCAGAGTGCAAACAACCGGAAGAAATTCCGGTGCAAGCTTTAATTGATGCCGGTGTATCACCAGAAGAAGCCCCTTCATTTGTCTGCATGCGTGGTAAAGGATGTCCAACTTGCAATAATACCGGGTATAAAGGGCGCGTCGGTTTTTATCAGGTTATGCCTATGCGTGAAGAAATTAAGGAGCTGATATTGAATGGTGCCAATACCGCTGAAATAAAGCGTGAATCCATGCGAATCGGCATTAAAACAATGCGCCAGTCTGGCTTGACAAAACTTAAAGAGGGGGTAACCTCCTTCGAAGAAGTGCTGAGAATAACCGTTTCAGACGACTAATCGGGAGCCTGCTATGCTCAACCTTCATCAACTACTGAAGATACTTGTGGAAGCAAATGGTTCAGATCTCCACATTACAACTAATTCACCTCCGCAAATGCGTGTTGATGGTCACCTGTTGCCAATGGAATTCCCTCCTTTGAACCAGGTAGAAACTAAGCAACTCTGTTACAGTGTCTTGACTGACGCACAAAAACATACGTTCGAGGAAGAAAATGAACTTGATCTTTCTTTCGGTGTAAAAGGACTTTCCCGCTTCAGGGGAAATATGTTTATACAGCGTGGTGCCGTGGCGGGTGTTTTCAGGGTTATACCATACAAAATTATGACCTTTGAAGAATTGAACTTGCCACCGATTGTACCCGAATTGGCTGCCCGTCCACGCGGACTAATTCTGGTTACCGGTCCGACAGGGAGTGGTAAATCAACCACTCTCGCCTCGATTGTTGACTATATCAACATCAATCGTCGCGAGCATATAGTCACTATTGAGGATCCGATTGAATATCTTCATCCACACAAAGGGTGCCTGGTAAATCAACGTGAGGTAGGTGCCGATACCAAAGGTTTTAAAAATGCGTTGAAATATGTTTTGCGGCAAGATCCGGATGTGGTTCTGGTCGGCGAATTACGTGATCTTGAAACTATTGAGGCAGCACTTACTTTGGCTGAAACAGGCCACCTCTGCCTTGCAACACTTCATACCAACTCATGTGCACAAACCATAAATCGTGTTGTTGATGTATTTCCTCCTTATCAGCAAACCCAAATCAGGGCACAGCTTTCTTTTGTTCTTGAGGGAGTGCTATCACAAACATTGATTCCAAAAATGGGAACTAAGGGTAGGGCCCTGGCACTCGAAATAATGGTGCCAAATGCCGCAATCCGCAATCTGATTCGCGAGGACAAGGTACATCAAATATATTCACAGATGCAGATTGGGCAGGAAAAATTCGGCATGCAGACAATGAATCAGTCACTTTATTCACTTTTTAATAGGCGGACAATTTCACTGGAAGAGGCGCTAGGCCGTTCACAGGATCCGGAAGAACTAAAAAAGATGATCAGTAACCCCGTATCCGGGATGCAGCGCAGTCCGCAGATGCGCTGAATTAATGGAGGAGATCAGTAATGCCTAAATTTAACTGGGAAGCTCGCACAAGAACCGGTGGCACTCAAAAAGGTGTTATCGAAGCGGCAACAGTTGACGTTGTTGAAGCACAGCTTAAAAAGTATGGTTTTAGCAATATAACAATCAAATCAGAGTCCAAAGGACTTGGTTTCAAGTTACCAAAATTTGGTGGCGGTGGCAAAATAGACGAAAAAGATCTTGTCATTTTCACTCGCCAGTTTTCAACCATGATCGACTCCGGTTTGCCACTTGTTCAATGCCTGGAAATTCTGGCAAGCCAGCAGGAAAACAAATCTTTTCAGGATATATTGTATAAAGTTAAAGAGAGTGTCGAGAGTGGGTCTACCTTTGCGGATGCATTGGGTAAACATCCGCGGGCTTTTGATCAGCTGTTTGTGAACCTTGTGGCGGCAGGTGAAATCGGCGGTATTCTGGACACCATTTTAACGCGTCTTGCCGCCTATATTGAAAAATCAATGAAGTTAAAAAAACAGATCAAAGGTGCAATGGTCTATCCCATTACAATCATGTCTATTGCGGTCGTGGTTGTCGGTGTCATTCTTGTTTTTGTTATTCCTACATTTGCCAAAATGTTTGTTGAGTTTGGTGGTGAATTACCTGCTCCTACTAAGTTTGTTATAGCCCTTAGTAATTTTCTGATTAAATATATTGTCGTACTCATAGGTGGTTTTTATGCAACTGTATGGGCGATAAAAAAATATTACGCCACGCCTAAAGGTCAAAAAATAATTGACCGGATGGCGCTTAAAGCTCCTATTGCCGGTCCGCTCATCAGGAAAGTTGCTGTTGCAAAGTTTACCAGAACACTTGGTACTATGGTCAGTTCCGGTGTGCCGATTATGGATGGTCTTGAAATAGTTGCTAAAACGGCAGGTAATAAAATTGTTGAAGAAGCTATCTATTCTGTCCGTCAAGCAATATCAGAAGGTAAAACAATGGCAGAACCGCTGGCAGCTTGCGGCGTTTTCCCACCGATGGTTGTACAGATGATCTCCGTTGGAGAAGCGACTGGTGCCATGGACGCAATGTTAAATAAAATTGCCGATTTTTATGATGACGAAGTTGATGACGCCGTCGGCGCCATGACTGCAATGATGGAACCTTTATTAATGGTGTTTCTTGGGACAACTGTCGGAGGACTGGTTGTTGCCATGTATCTGCCAATCTTCAAATTGGCGGGGGCCGTTGGCGGTTGATCATGGGCTCTGAACGAAGGCTCAGGCTCTTCATCTATGCCAGGATAATCGTTTCCTTTCTCTTCCTGGCTGCTACTCTGATTTTTGAATATAGAGATGCCGACGTATCAATTGAACGCTTTCAGCCCGGTGTTATCAGGCTAATGGCGTTTTCTTTTATATTCTCCATTATATCGCTATTTACTCTCAGAAAACAAAAATACACTCAGTTTCTTACTAATCTTCAGGTTATCTGGGATTTATTATTTGTTTCAGTTCTAGTCCTTTTTACTGGTGGAATCCTTAGCCCGTATTCATTTCTCTACCTTCTTTCGATATTGACTGCGGGCATGTTGCTTGGGAAACGTCAAGCACTATATACCGCTTCTCTCTGCGGCATAATATACGGTACCATTCTCGATTTTCAATATTTCGGTTATCTTTCATTTATTGGGTTGAGTCAGTCAGATGCGCATCAGGTAGGCGCCTTACGTCTGTTTTACACGATATCTTTTAATCTTATCGTTTTCGGATTAACTGCTTTTATTACAGGATTATTGGCTGAAAGAGCCCGATTGAGCGAGGAGGCGCTTCATCGTTCATCAATCGATTATTTTGAACTTGCTCAACTGAACTCTGCAATTGTTGCTCATAGCAAGAGCGCTCTGCTTACAACGACTGTAACAGGTCGAATCAGGGTTTTTAATCCTTATGCCGAAACCATAGTTGGACTCAGTCAGTCTGACGTCTACGATCAACAACTTGAAACAATCTTTCCTCAGTTAGCCGGTTTTTTAAATCAGTCAACAGATATTGAGTTTGAATATCAAACATCTCACGGTACGATAATGATCTTAGAATCACATATCGCACCTTTTAATGACAGCAAAGACATTCTAGCCGGCTACATAATCAATATAAAAGACATTACGAATATCCGTAGTATGGAATCGGCATTAAAAAAAGCGGATCGACTTGCTGCGTTAGGAGAACTCTCTGCAAGGATGGCGCATGAAATTAGAAACCCGCTCGCAGCACTCTGCGGGTCTGTTCAACTACTTTCCTGTGCTGTAGAGGTTGAGGAAAACGATGCGCGACTATTGGCAATAGTTACTAGAGAAGCTGAACGTCTTAATGTGCTGATCTCAGAATTTTTAATGTATGCCCGTCCTGCGACACCAACTCTTGAACGGATCACTCTGTATTCCTTTCTGGAAGAGGAACTTCTTTTTCTTGCCAATGACCCTCGTTTTGTTGACGTAACCCTGCAAAATCTTGTGCCGGAAGCCGTTGAAGTCACGGTTGATCCCAATCAACTACATCAGGTTATAATTAATTTACTGCAAAATGCTGCCGACTCCGTGCCTGAAGGTGGAAGGATTCAGATTGAATGCAGCGTAACCAGTGCTGCTGTTAACATCAGCATCACTGATAATGGCTCAGGAATACCTAAAGATGCCGCTCAGCATCTTTTTGAGCCCTTCTGGACAACCAAATCTTCTGGGACAGGGCTTGGGTTGGCAATTTGCTATCGCATTATTGAGGCGCATGGTGGGACTCTTTCTGTTGAATCACCTCCTGCCGGAGGCTGCCGGTTCATTATTACTCTACCTTCGCTTTAAATTATGGCTATTCCGCTTTATTACAGTCTTCGAAATCTCTCTACACGCAAATTAACAACTTTTCTGACCGCTTCAGGAATGGCTCTGGTTGTATTTGTATTCGCCTCAATTTTAATGTTATCAGCGGGATTAGAAAAAACGCTTATTGAAACAGGTAGCGACGAGAATGTCATAATTACCCGTAAATCTGCGAATTCAGAAGTACAAAGCGGTGTCGAACGTAATCAGGCTGCAATTATAGAAAGCCTGTCTGATATAGCAACTGATAGCCATGGTGAAGCGCTACTTGCCAAGGAGTTGGTGGTGTTGATCAGTCTGCCAAAAAGAGGAAGTGATAAACCGGCAAATGTTGTTATACGTGGTATTCAACCTGCATCATTAATACTCCGACCTCAGGTAATTCTGAGCGAAGGGAGAATGCCACGGCCCGGTTCTTCTGAAATTATGGCCGGTAGCAGTATTGCTAAACGCTTCAAGGGGGGAGGAATAGGTGAGACCTTGCGATTCGCCATGCGTGACTGGACGGTTGTCGGGGTGTTTGATGCCGGTGCGACCGGCTTCAGTTCCGAAATATGGGGCGATGCAACTCAGTTGATGCAGGCATTTCGCCGCCCTTCTTACTCTTCGGTCACTTTTCGACTGCGCGAAAGTGCTAGGTTCACCGAAGTCAAATCCAAGCTGGATGCCGATCCACGGCTGACCGTTGATGTGCGTCGTGAAACCCGATATTACCGCGACCAGTCGGAAGCAATGGCAAAGTTTCTCCGGATTCTCGGATTGTCACTAACAATTATATTTTCCATTGGTGCAATAATCGGCGCCATGATTACCATGTACGCTGCCGTGGCTAACAGAGTTAGTGAGATTGGAACGCTTCGGGCACTTGGTTTTCATAGATCTAGTGTACTGGCTGCATTTTTATTGGAATCTTTGTTGCTCGGATTTACAGGAGGTATTACCGGCCTTTTATGTGCGTCATTTATGCAGTTGATTACCATTTCTACTATGAACTGGCAGACTTTTTCTGAATTGGCATTCTCTTTTTCGCTGACTGCTGATATTACTTGGAAGTCATTACTGTTCTCAGTTTTAATGGGTTTTATTGGTGGCGTCTTCCCGGCTATCAGGGCCAGTAGGCTTAAAATTGTCGATGCTCTCCGGGAACGTTGATACATATCTTGAAATGAGTGAGGTTCAAACAAAATGTTCCGCAAGCTGATAATAAATAAGAAACTGATGGTAAGTGCCCTGTTTTCATTCTCAATAATTCTTTACGGAATGGACTATGTGCTGCTGGGAAGTGCTAAGGATCTGGCCATATGGTTTCTTGGTAATCTAGCTTTTTTACCCATTTATGTCATTATAGTTACATTAATGATTGAACGTGTGATTAAGGAAAGAGAGCGTCATGCCGTAATGCGAAAGCTGAATATGGTTATCGGCGTTTTTTTTAGCGAAGTTGGCAATCGTCTTCTCAAGGAATTATCTACATCTGTAGTTTCCTGTACTGATCTGAAAAGAAATTTACTGATTAACGGAACATGGAAAGAACAGGACTTTTCATCAGCACTTGAGTTTCTCCGTAAAAGCGATATAAAAATCGAGTCAGGCCGTTACGAAAAGCAGGGGCTTAAAAACTTTCTGGTTGCCAAAAGAAGTTTTCTTGTCAGCCTACTGGAAAACCAGAATCTTCTGGAACATGATGATTTTACCGATCTGCTCTGGGCTGTTTTTCATCTGGTAGAGGAACTGGAAGCGCGCGATACTTTTGATAATATGCCGCAAAGTGATATTGATCATATTAATGGTGATATCAAGCGTGTTTTTGGCCACCTTTCCGGTGAATGGGTGATGTATATGAAACACTTAAAACATGATTATCCGTATCTTTTTTCCCTGGCTGTCCGTCTAAATCCTATGATTGAATCTCCAGACCCAGCTGTTTACTAATATAGAACCGTATCAGAATGCCAACAGTTCTGTTCGTAGTTTGTTTTAGTTTTTTCTGTTTTTTGTTAATTTAGGAGTAACGACCACCTATGCTTCTTGTTATTGAATCTCCAAATAAAATAAAGAAAATCAAGGAGTACCTTAGCGCGCAGGTGCTAGCTACAGTTGGTCACTTTAAGGATCTACCTGGCGATTCAATGGGCGTGGACCTTGACACGTATAAGCCTACTTTTGTTATGGATAATGGGAAAAAAGATCGGATTCAGCAAATTAAGGGAGCGGCAAAAGGCCAGGATGTCTATATTGCAACTGATCCGGATCGGGAAGGTTACGCAATTGGTACCATGGTATTTGAGGAGGTCAGCCAAATAGCCAGGAGTTGCCATCGTCTGGAAATACACGAAATAACCAAAAAAGGTATCGATGATGCGATGAAGAAATCCACCCTGTGGAGCGATACCAACAGCGGTTTGTATCATGCTTTTCTTGGCCGCCGGGTTGGCGACCGCTTGGTGGGTTATATTCTCTCACCAATTGCCAGCAGAAAGCTTGGCGGGAAATTCTCCGTGGGCAGAGTGCAAGCACCTGCTGTCCGTTTATGTGTCGAGAGGGAGCGGGAAATCCGAGTTTTCGTGCCTTCTCCGTTTTACGTTGTCACTATTACATTGGAAAAGTCGGAAACTCAATTTACTGCCAGCCATAAAGGTGGAAATACAACAGAAAAGGCAAAAGCTGAAGCTATCTTGCAATCTATTACATCCACTCAATCAGCTGACATTGCAAGTGTTGCTATAAAAGAGACCAGACAGAAACCAAAGGCACCATTTACTACTGTAGATATGCAGGCTGCTGCCAGTTCTCAGTTAAAGTTGTCGCCTGAAAATAGTATGAAGCTAGCTCAACAGCTTTTTGAAGCAGGTTTGATTAGTTATCACCGAACGGACAGCGTCCGCATCGCAGACGATTTTATTGCCGAAATTCGTGACCATATAGGAATAGCCCTCGGAACCAACTACCTGCCCAAGCTTCCCAATACATATAAATCAAAGAATTCCCAGGCTGAGGCGCACGAAGCCATACGTAATAGCCGGATGCACGATCTGACTGATATACCGGGAATTATCTCTAAAGAAAAGCTGGGAGCTGATCACGAAAGGCTTTACACACTTATCTATCGGCGGATTGTTGCGTCCCAAATGGCCTCCGCAGTATATGATTCAACGGCTGTTGAAATAAATTGTGCCGGCGAACCATTCAAGGCATCCGGTCGGATAATGAAATTCGATGGTTTTCTTGCAATATACAATGAAGTCAAAGAAACCGATGAGGAAGATGATAACCAGAAATTACCTGATCTTATAAATGGTGAGTCAATCCCAAAGATCGGCCAAAAACTGGACGAAAAACAAACAAAACCACCTGGCAGATACAGCGAAGCCACTCTTGTCAAGGCACTTGAAAAGCACGGTATTGGGCGCCCTTCAACTTACGCATCGATAATGGGAACGATTAAGGCGAGGGGATACATCAGTATTCTTAAAGGAAAAGTTCACGCCTCGAGTGTTGCCGAAAAGCTTTTTGACTTCCTTGTTAAAGAACATTCGTGGGTCATCGACCTGGAACTGACAAAGAAGATGGAGGAGTATCTTGATAAGGTTGAGGCTGGAACTGCTTCGTGGACTACTTTTGCTAAAGGCGTACACAGCAAGATGAAGTTTGTAAAGCCGACTCAGCGTGCCGCTGCCGGCACTAGTGGTATAAATCCTCCTAGTGAAGCCCAACTTAAGTACGCGCAGAGCTTGAGCAAACAGCATACCACTCCAATACCGGAAGAGGCATTGAAGTCATCACGTGCTATATCAGAATTTATTGGTCATATTCTTCAGGAAAATCAACGGTGCCAGTAATCACGATAATTCACCCGGAAAACAACGGCCTGTTGACCTACACCGGAATTACCTGGGTTTTTTGGGCCCTGGCGCAAAATAACGCCCCAACTTCGTATCCAATTCATCGATCCAGCCGGCTTTGGAGTCTGGAAAGGCATCTGCGTAGGGCACGTAGGGTTTGATATCTAGAACTGGTGTGCCATCCAGGAGGTCAACACCTTTAAGGTGTAGTATCCTGCCTTCGATCTTTACCAATTCAACGGCTGATAGGCCAATTGAGTTGGGCCGATGAGGGGATCTGGTGGCTAAAACGCCCCTCTTTGGGCCACCTCGAGGCGGTTTGACACAACTTTTCCAGCCTTCACTCAGATGAAAGGAAAAAATTAGCCAAAGCCTGTCGAAGCCGCTCAGATCTTGAATGACCTTTTCATCCAGCCAATCCTGAAGTTCCAATGTGGCTATCGCGAATTCCCCGGTTTCAGTGCCTTCCACCACTGTGCTTTGATGGGGTGCATCGATGCGGCGTGAATAGGGTGATCGCAGGATGCCAATGGGGTGATAGATGAAATTTTTTTCTTGAGTCATTTGGGTGATTTCACTCCGACAAAGATTGGCTGGTAAAACACGCTCATTATTTCAATATTGAAAGCAAAAATTACGGTGGTGGGTGAATTGCAGGACGGTGCAAGAACCCAAAAGTCCTTTGGATCTGTGATCAAAGACTGCCGGTTGAACCAAACCCGTCAGTTCCCCGCTCGCTCTCCATACTAAATTCCGTCACCACACTCAAGTCCGCCTGCAGCACCGGCACAAACATCATCTGGCAGATCCTCTCACCAGGTTCTATTGTGTAGGGGATCTCTCCGCGATTGACAATGCCGATCCCTATTTCGCCCTGATAATCCGAATCAATAACTCCTATAGTGTTTGCCAATACGATACCATGTTTGATGCCGAGGCCTGATCTAGGTACTAACAGTGCTACCAGTCCTGAGTCGTGTATGCTGATGGCAATACCGCTTGGAATAAGAACAGTCTCACCGGGTTGCACGGTCTTTTGCTTTTCTAGGCAGGCTCGCAAGTCCATTGCCGCAGCACCGTTCGTTGCATAAGTCGGTAGCGGAATTGCCGTACCAATAAGTGAATTCATGATTTTGGTTTCAATTTTAGGTCGCTTCATGTAAATTTCTCTGCCTTTGCGGTGGATTTTTTTGAAGCACTTTAGCAGAATAGACTTAGAGGAACAAGGAGCGTTTACATGAAACAACGCGTTGTCAGCGGCATGAGGCCGAGCGGCAGGCTGCATATCGGTCATTATCACGGAGTCCTTGAAAATTGGGTTAAGATGCAGGATACATATGACTGTTTCTTTTTTGTGGCAGATTGGCATTCACTGACGACTGAATATGCAGATACAGCAGGAATAGCTCAAAGTATACGCGATATGGTACTGGACTGGGTCGCCTTCGGACTTGATCCGGAAAAGTGTGTTGTTTTCCGCCAGAGCCTTGTCCCACATCACTCCGAACTGAATCTCATATTGTCGATGATTACTCCGGTGTCATGGCTAGAGCGCAATCCGACCTACAAGGAAATGCTCGACAATATTGAGCAACGGGACTTGACGACTTTCGGTTTTTTGGGGTACCCGGTATTAATGGCAGCAGATATCATTCTATATAAAGCCACACGCGTGCCTGTCGGACATGACCAGTTACCGCATCTGGAAATCACCCGTGAAATTGCCCGACGCTTTAACCATCTGTATGGCGCGGTATTTCCAGAACCGGAAGCGCTACTGACTGAAACACCCAAGTTGCCCGGACTTGATGGGCGTAAAATGAGCAAATCATATAACAACTCGATATATCTTTCTGATAATGCCGAAACAACAGCTAAAATGGTTATGTCAATGGTTACAGATACCAACCGTGTCCGCCGGACAGATCCGGGTGATCCCGATGTCTGCGTCGCTTTTAACCTGCACCGAATTTATGTGCCGCAAGAAAAACTGGATGAGATCGTGCCGACTTGTCGTGCTGCTCAGATTGGCTGCGTGGAATGCAAAAAGCTTCTTGCCGGATGCATAAATGACCGTTTGGCGCCTTTCCGCGCCCGTCGTGAAGAGCTTGCTGCAAACCCCGGGTTTGTAGATGAGTTGTTACAAGAGGGAAGCCGGAAAGCAACACTGATATCGGCTGCAGTTATGGCCGAGGTTCGTACGTCGCTAAAATTCTGATATGGCTGTTGAAGCGCACGGCCATCGCGATGAACATCTGCCTTTACTCGACGGTTTACACGAGCAGTACAGTGTTCATCTAGATAAATTTGATGGGCCTATGGATCTGCTTCTGCACCTGATTAAAAAAAACGAGCTGGATATCTGTGATATTTCGATAGCTGTCATAACGCGCCAGTACCTCGAATACATCAAACTGATGAAAGAGCTTAACCTCGAAGTGGCGGGAGATTTCCTGGTTATGGCAGCGACTCTGCTGCAGATAAAATCCCGTCAACTACTTCCGGTAAATGATCAGGAAGAGCCTGAAATTGATGAATCAGACCCGCGCGTCGAGTTAGTACGGCGCCTGCTCGAGTACCAGCAGTACAAGGAGGCCGGCATGGTGATTGGTGCCAGGGCTCTGTTGGGACGAGAGGTTTTTCTACGGGCAGTCTCTGAACCTGCCCTTGCTGCGGCACAGAATACCGAAGGGCCTTTGGTCGTAAGCCTATTTGAGCTAGTGGACGCTTTTCGTGCTCTCTTACAAAGAATACCAGCTGAAAGTTTTCACGATGTTGCCCCTGGAGATTCGCTCAGTATAGCGGACTGTATCAACGAAATACTTTCACTTCTCCAGGAGCAAGGCACTGTTCAGTTTGATGAACTGGTGCGTGATGAATTTACAAGGGAGCGGGTGATTGTTAATTTTCTAGCACTATTGGAATTATGCCGCCTCAAGATGATCCGTATTTTTCAGGGAAGCGATCATGGTTCTATATGGTTTATTCCTGCAGTTGCTGCAGATGATGAAGCATCCTCAGAGGTTTGACCCCCAATGAATTCGGAACTGATATTTATTATTGAAAGCCTGATTTTTACTGCCGAGACGTCGCTTTCAACTGATCGTATTTGCGAATTGCTGATTGAATTTGAGCGCTCCGATATCAAGTCAGCACTGTCTGATCTGATCGGATATCATCAGGGGCGCGGAGGGAGTTTTGATCTGGTGGAGGTTGCCGGTGGTTGGCAATTCAGGACCAGACCTGCATTTCATAGTTACATTACCCGTCATATCAAAACCAGAACGTCAAAATTCTCACAATCAGCCCTTGAAACTCTTGCTATTATTGCATATCGCCAGCCGATCACCCGTGCTGAGGTGGAACACCTGCGCGGAGTCGATTGCGGTGGGGTACTTAAAACCCTGCTGGAAAAATATCTGGTAAAAATACTTGGCAAAAAAGACATTCCAGGACGACCACTTATATATGGAACATCTAAAGAATTCCTGGAGATATTCGGACTGAAAGATTTGAAAAGTTTACCCACGCTCCGCGAAATTCAGGCATTAGATGCGGTGCCGCAGTACGAACGTCAGGAGGAATTGCAGCTTGAGCCGGAAAGGCCTTTTCCGGTAGAGAGCCAATTGCCGTTTGAATAGCCGCAAGGGAGGTTGATTATGCAGCGTCAGGCAGTCGTAGCAGGCCAATTTTATCCAGGAAGTGAGGATAGCCTTCGCGACTCACTGTCGCTTCTGATAGCTAAAAATACTTCTCCGAAGCAGGTAAAAGGTATTATTTCTCCACACGCCGGTTATGTCTATTCCGGTGCAATTGCCGGTAAGCTCTATTCACAGGTTGAAATCCCGGATTCGGTGCTTATCATCGGCCCTAATCACCGCGGTGTCGGGGCGGCAGCCGCTCTTTATCCGGATGGTGAGTGGTTGACCCCGCTTGGGACCGTATCTATAAACTCCCGCCTGAACTCGCTTTTGCTTCGCCATGGGCGCTACCTCCAGTCAGACAGCATAGCCCATAATTCAGAGCATTCCATTGAAGTACAACTTCCTTTTCTCCAGTATCTTCATCATGATGTCTCCGTATCTGCAATTTGTATCGGACATGGTGACTATGAAATTTTGCGTGATATTGGTCATGGCATCGCCGCAGCCATAAAGGAATACGGTGAGAATGTGCTGATTGTGGCAAGCTCTGATATGACTCATTATGAATCTGCCGAAGTGGTCCTTAAGAAAGACAAGGTTGCGCTTGAGCGTGCACTGGCTCTGGATGGTAAAGGTTTGCTGGATGTTTGTCACAGGGGTAGAATTACAATGTGCGGAGTTGTGCCGGCGACCGTCATGATTGAAGCGGTTCTTCAGCTAGGGGCGCAGCAGAGCGAGCTTGTAGCTTACGGTACGAGCGGCGACATAACCGGAGACAACAGTCAGGTGGTTGGTTATGCCGCTGTTGTGGTCAACTGATATCCAGTATCTGGTTGCCAAGTGGGAGCGTTATGCGGAATAAAGTACCGGTTGAACCGTCGCTTTCGGCGGTCAGGCTCCCGTGATGCTCTTCTATGATTCGCTGAGTTATGGAGAGTCCAAGGCCGGTACCTGCGCCTTTGCGGGTAAAGAAAGGCTCGAAGATGAGCGGTAGATCCTGCTGACGTATTCCGGGGCCATTATCATGGATGGTAATAGTGACAGTAGTTTCGTAACACTTGGTTGCGATCAAAATAATACCGCCGGACTCAAGTACCTCCAATGCGTTTTTCAGGATATTGATCAGAGCCTGGCGAATCTTTTCAGGGTCAAATTTGAACAGTGGCAGCTGTTCATACGAGACATTAAGCGTAACACCCTGTTTCTCTGCCTGCCTACGCATCAACATCAACATGTCTTTCAATATCTGCGTTAAATCACCCTCCCTGAAAGCGGTACGTACCGGTGTGGAGTAATTAAGCAGGGAATTGATAAGCCGCTCGACTCGTTCGATTTCTGCAAGTGCCCTGGAAAGCATGTCTTTCTCTTCAAAGCTGAATCCAGGCTTGTCGTGTAAATCATCAAGCAGGAGTGAAATACCGGTTAAAGGGTTTCGAACTTCGTGAGCGATACCGGCGGATAATTTGCCTAGAGACGCAAGTCGATCGAGACGTATGGTCTCTTCGCGCAAGCGTTCACGCTCGGTTTCGTTGCGCAGTGTCACAGTCAATCCCATTTCTGCATCAATCCCGATCGGAAACATGCCGAAATCATAAAATGTCACCACACTGCCTATCTGCCGACTCAGCAGTTCCCGTCCATACCCCTGCCTGGTTTTTAAAACAGACTCAATCCTGCTCCGTACTTCTGGCCAGGATGCAAAAACATCGTGAAACTCTCTTCCAATACAGCCGGTGTCTAAAAGGAGTTCCATTCCAACTCTGTTGATAGAGTTCAGAACTCCTGCAGAAGAAATAGTAATAATCGCACTTGAAATACTTTCCAATACACTGGTCTTGAAATTGCGCTCATCCAGGATGTCAACTCGTGACCGCTGCAACTCATCAAGCGTTGCCAGCAGGCTGTTCTTTCCGATCTCCAATTCATCAGCCATATCATTGAATGTTCGCCCGAGTTCGCCTATTTCGTCAGTGGAGGTGACGTTAACCCGACTGCTTATGTCTCCTTCGGCGAGCTTATGAGCACGTTCTGTCAACTGCAGGAGCGGACGGGTTATACCTCTCGATAATCCCCAGGCTGAAAAACCGGCCAGAAATGAGGTGATGAGAAGGATAACGGCACTTCGAGTCCGATGTTCGCCAAGCTGCTGATTGATCAGGCGACTGCCTTTGCGGGCACCATCCTGAAACTGAGCGAGTTGAAACCCTATGGTAATACCCCCGAAAACGCCATGACGGTAGTAGTCACCGCTATCAAACATTATCGGTGCATATGCCATAATCTTCTTGGCTCCGCCGACATTTGTCGCATCTACGAATCCTCCCCTTTGCTTTCTAACCTGTTCGGCAACGCGTGGGTAGTTAGGGTGAATGAATCCGGCGTGATCAAGATTAAATGGTATCCTCCCGCTGTTAATGTCTGATTCTGTAGATGATTTTGAGTATGGTGGGATCAGTTGGCCGTGTGCATCAAATCCCCTTATGTCCCAATATTTGGGATGGGTGATGATCCACCCTTCATCATCAAACATAAAAGAATAATTGCCGCTTTTATAGGAGGGGAATACGGTTAAAAAGTTGTGACCAGGATCTATGTGCTGGGTAAACTCCATTAAATGGCGATGGTCTAGTGAGACAACAACTATGCCGTTAAAAGAGCCTCTGGAATCAAAAAGAGCGGCAGCAAACCTGATAACACCTTGATATGATTTGCCATCAAGGACTTGCTCCGGTTCATCTGCACCGTTCAACTGATCCTGCTTGGAGATGTGGAAACCGGTAAGGTGAGAAACGTATATTTTGCCCGGTTGAGTGCGGACTCTGTTGAAATAATCTTCTGTCAGGAACTCTGTCTGAGCGGGATTTGATACGTTTTTCAGGTTGGCTTCCGGAACAACCGAACCGTCTTTGATGACCAGCTTTTCACTGCCATTTTTGTCTATCAGAGCGATAGTGCGGTATAACGGCACCTGCTCACGAATTTCGTGTGGAGTTGATGTACTTCCGGCCCGGTACCATATTTCACCACGTCTGCTGGCATAAAAATTAAGCAGCGTTGCCTGATCAAGTTGTGACCGGGAAAGGAAAATCAGATCATTCTCGCAGTTGCGCAGGAAATCTGCCATGCTCTCCGCCACTTGGGTTGCCCGCATCTGAAGTGATTCCGATGCCTGAATATCCGCTGTATCGCCGATTTCAGTGGTAAGTCTGGCGCTGGTTGCTTCCAGATTGAAAAACAGAATCATCGAAGACGCTATCAGTGGAAGCAGTGACAGCAGTAGGGTTGTGATTAGGATCTTTTTAAAGAGAGTAAGGCGTGGCATTGCGACTCCAAATGGTGCAATCCTGATTGTATTTGCTTGAGTACAATGATACCTTGCGCAGGGTCAAGATATCTTTTCGAGGCTGGTTTAATACCATGGGCTACAAAAATCTTCAGGAATGTGTAACTGATCTTAAGAAGCATGGTCAGTTGATCCAAATTGACCTACCGCTTGATCCTTATCTGGAAATAAGTGCACTGCAACGGCGTGTTTATCAAGCAGGCGGGCCGGCACTCCTTTTTACCAAGGCCGTAGGCTGTGGTTTCCCTTTACTTGGTAATCTGTTCGGGACACTTGAGCGGACTCGTTTCATCTTTCGCGATACTCTTTCTGACATCCGTCGCCTTGTCGATCTCAAGATTAATCCGCTTTCGCTGCTCAAGCATCCGCTTGATATTGTAAAAGCTCCCATGGCCGCGTATCATCTCCTGCCGGTCGTCACATCGAAAGCACCGGTTCTGGAATGTGTAACAAATCTTTCCGCACTGCCGCAGATTGTTTCATGGTCAGGAGATGGTGGTGCTTTTCTGACACTGCCGCAGGTGTATAGCGAAAGTCCCAGCCAGCCCGGTCTTGGCAAGTCCAACCTGGGAATGTACCGCATACAGCTTTCCGGTAATAGCTATGAGGTGGATAAACAAGCCGGATTGCATTATCAGATTCATCGCGGTATAGGCGCCCATCACGCTGAGGCAATTGCTCGTGGCGATCTTCTCAGAGTCAACATCTTCCTAGGTGGTGCACCCGCTATGACCGTAGCTGCGGTTATGCCGCTGCCGGAAGGAATGCCGGAAATATCGTTTGCCGGTCTGCTTGGCGGGCACCGTATACCCATGACAATAATCCAGGGGCATCTGCCGGTATCCTCTGAAGCAGATTTTTGCATCAGCGGAGTTGTCCATCCGGCAAAAACTTTACCGGAAGGCCCTTTCGGTGATCATCTCGGTTACTACAGCTTGACACATGAATTCCCGTACATTGAAGTTGAAGCAGTATACCACCGTCGGGATGCTATTCTTCCCTTTACCAGTGTAGGGCGCCCACCTCAGGAAGATACCAGTTTTGGCGCTTTCATTCATGAACTGACCGGACCGCTAATCCCTACCGTTGTGGCGGGGGTTAAGGAGGTGCACGCAGTTGATGCCGCCGGTGTCCACCCGCTACTGCTAGCGATTGCCAGTGAGCGCTATGTTCCTTATTCTACCGTCCGCCAACCGCAGGAACTGCTAACCGCAGCCAATGCCATCCTCGGACAGGGGCAACTCTCTCTGGCTAAATATCTTATGATTGCTGCAGATGAGGACTCGCCTTCACTGCATACTCACGACATAGCCGCTTTTATAGGGCATATACTGGAACGTGCCGATTGGCGCAGCTGTCTCCATTTTCAAACGGCCACAACTATAGACACGCTTGATTACAGTGGTTCAGGGCTTAATGAGGGCTCTAAGGTTGTAATAGCCGCCGCCGGTCCAGTCAGGCAGCGGCTTGCAACTGAACAACCGGCTGGTCTTGAACTGCCACCAGGTTTTGGACCCGCATGCGTCTGCCTACCTGGCATCTTGGCTATTCAAGGCCCCTCTTCAAAACAGGAAAGAGGTGAGAGCGATTCGCTTCTTGATCATTTCTGCAGTTTCTACTTTGAACGGGGTGTTTTTAACGGATTTCCTTTGATTATTATCTGCGATGACAGCCGTTTCACGGCGGGGTCCCTCAATAACTTTCTCTGGGTGACCTTTACCCGTTCCAACCCGGCGGTTGATATTTACGGCATTAGACCTGAAACCCGTGGCAGGCATTGGGGGTGCAGTGGCCCTCTGGTTATAGATTCCAGAATTAAGCCTTTTCACGCACCACCACTTGTAGATGATCCTGCAGTTGAACGAAAACTTGACGCGCTTGCAGCACCCGGTGGGCCACTTCATGGGTTGTTCTGATATGCCAGTTCCTTCTATTATCATTAATTCGCTCACCAAATCCTACGGAGGACTTACAGCTCTTGACTCATTCAGTCTGGAAGTAGAGCAGGGGGCTATTTTTGGCCTGCTTGGTCCCAACGGTGCCGGTAAAACAACCCTTATTCGTATACTGACCACGCTAATGCGCCAGAGTGCCGGTGATGCTTCCATCGAAGGCTTGGATATCCTGCGTTCGGGGCGTGATATCCGTCGCATGATCGGTGTTGTCTCACAGGAAAACAGTCTTGATCGCTACCTGACAGCCCGTGAAAACCTGGAGTTACATGCCCGTCTGCACGGCATGGAAAAACAGCTGTACAAGAGCCGTATAGACAATCTGTTGGAGCTAATGGGCCTGGCCGGTCGTCAGTTGGATTTTCCAGATACTTTTTCCGGAGGAATGCAGCGACGGTTAGTCATTGCCCGGGCTCTGGTGCATCAGCCACAGGTGCTTTTTCTCGATGAACCGACCACTGGACTCGATCCGCAATCCCGCCGGGCCGTGTGGGAATATGTCCGTTCACTGGCCGGCAGCATGACAATATTTTTGACAACACATTATCTGGAAGAGGCTGAACAGCTTTGTGATCGCATTGCCATTATGGATCACGGCAGATTGATTGCGCTGGGGAGCACACAGGAGTTGAAAGAGCGTTTAAGCGGGGCGACCGTCTATGAAATTGAGTTTTCAGGTCAGGATATTGACCGTTACGTGGTGCTGCTCGGCTCTATGCCGTGTGTTATTGACATTAAGCAGGCAGGCAGTAAAGTTACACTGACACTTGAATGCTGGGAATGCCTCTCGGAGATTGTCACTTCGTTAAACGGCGCGCCGGTCCGCCGTATTTCTCTTCTGGAAAGAACCCTCGAAGATGTCTTTATCTCTTTGACCGGTGAGAAGGTGAGGGAATAATGTTACGAGGATCTCTGGCAATCTGGCAACGTGACATGTTAATCCTGCGCCGCAGTATAGTCTCAGAGTTGATGGCAGTTGTCGCCTATCCGTTGACCATATATCTTGCATTCGGGATCGGCATGCAAGGGTATATCGGTCTGGTGGATGGTGCTCCG
The DNA here is from genome assembly GCA_903875605.1 of uncultured Geobacteraceae bacterium. Classification (GTDB taxonomy): domain Bacteria; phylum Desulfobacterota; class Desulfuromonadia; order Geobacterales; family Pseudopelobacteraceae; genus JACRCG01. The sequence goes on from CAIQWT010000077.1 coordinate 22,489, forward strand.
TACAGCCTTTTTATTGCTCCTGGCCTGATAACTATGACAGCAGTAAACGCTGCCTATAATGAAAGCGTCTGGAGCCTCTGGTTTCATAGACGGGTTCAGTTTACGATCGAATCATATCGTGTAACGCCGATTTCCGTATCCGAAATTGTAATTGCCAAAATATTCACCGGCTTTACCCATGGCATCATCAAGGGGTGTGCAGTCGGCCTCGTGCTCTTTGCTATTACCCCGTTTCGATTTCCAATTGAACACCTTCTGCAATATCTTCTTTTTTTGATACCCGGTTCAGCGCTATTCTCTTGTGCAGGGATAATAAGCGGTACAATTATGGATAAACCAGAAACCATCGGTAAGGTTGAGGCGGTGCTGGTTATGCCGCTAATCTTCATGTCCGGTCTGTTCTTTCCACTGTCATCCTATCCGTCAGCAGTCATCCCATGGGTGCGTGCATTACCGACCACTGCCCTTTTTGAAGGGGCTCGCCGTGCCCTGGTGGCCGGGGAAATGATGTCGATGTCTGTGTTGCAGGTTTCACTGTCGGCATTGATTACATTTGTTGCCGCGGTCGTTATATTCCGCTACAAAATGTCGGAATAATAACAAGTCGTCTTACCTGCATCGACATTTAAACACTCTATGCAGTAAGGATTTAGAATGCCGCTCCCACGAATTACCTATAAAAGACAGCTTGTTCAGGCTCTGTTGATTACTGCTGCGTTGCTGCTTCCCTTTGTCTCAATCTCAGGCAGGCCGTTTTTACGCATGGACATAGCTGACATGACGCTCTTTATGGCGGGTATTCCGCTCAGGATTGACCAGTTTTATCTGGTGCTGCTGGTACTGCTTCTGTTAGTGGCCCTGTTTTTACTGACAACGGCTCTGTTAGGAAGAGTATGGTGCGGATGGTTTTGTCCGCAAACGGTCTTCAATGATCTGGCTGAGCTGCTGGCAAGAAGATTCAAAGCGAAGGTTCCACCTTTTACGGCAAGCCTGATTGAGAATATCACCGCTTTTTTAATAGCCAGTTTTATTGCATTTAACCTCTTCTGCTGGTTTCTTCCCCCCGCACAAGTAGTCACATATTTACAGCACTTTCCTGATCACCTGTTCATATTTGCATTCTTTCTACTTTTTACCATGTTCGGTTATCTGAATCTGATATTGGTAAAGCGGAGTTTCTGCCGCAGTTACTGTCCTTATGGCCGATTTCAAACTGCGCTGATGGATGACGGCACTCTAAATCTGTCCTTTCTGGAGGAGGGCAGCGGTCTGTGTATGCGTTGCAACGCCTGCGTTATTACCTGCCCGATGGGAATTGATATTCGTAATGGTTTTCAGGTTGAATGTATCGGTTGTGGTCGCTGTATTGACGCATGTCGTGCTGTTATGGAGAAAAAACTGTGTGGAACCGGGTTGATAGATTACCGTTTTGGGGTAATTAAAGGGACCCGGTTCAAGTTGGGGAACACTACCATTGCATTACTGATTGTATCACTACTGCTTGCAGCAGGAATTATCTGGGGGGTAGCAGGCAGGAACCAAAGCGCACTTGCGGTACAGCGCGTTGCTACCGCTAATGTGAGGACCCTGTCTGATGGCTCAACTGCGCATCCCTGGCGGGCAATTATCGGTAATCGCACTGAAACTACTCAACTGTATACTCTCCGGCTTGCCGATGAGGGGTCCGGTTCAGTAGATCTGCTGGGTCAGATTCATGACATCAAGGTTGCATCAAATCAGCCTCGCGAAATCATCTTTATGATCCATATTGCA
>CAIQWT010000078.1 GCA_903875605.1 uncultured Geobacteraceae bacterium
CAAAAATATATACCTATAATCAGCAGAACGGAGAGCAGATCCCAGTAATTTGAAATCTATTTTATTGAGCAGCAGAACCATAAAAAAAGCACTGACAACGATTCCAAACCAAAATTTCAGATTAATGTCAGTACGCACAGGGCCCCGATCTACTGATTAGTTTAGGATAGTCTGTATTCATATTTTCTAAAATTATACGAGTTTTTGTTACATCAATTTCGATGGCAGTCTTCAATGCTGTAACGTCAGAAAATTTCTGTACAGATCGCAGTCTTTGCACGAATTGAACCGTAATTTCATGACCATAAATGTTGCCGATAAAATCAAGCAGGAAAACCTCAATTGTCCTGGAAGTCACCCCAAAAGTCAGGTTACGGCCAACATTACATGCACCTTTTACAATCTGGCCATCAACCTCAACCATAACTGCATATACGCCATCAGAGGGAATTAATTCGTTAGGCGTGCATATATTAGCTGTGGGAAAGCCGAGTAACTGACCGATTTCACGGCCATGAACTACTGTTCCAGAAATCTGGTAATAGCGCCCTAGGATACTTGACGCAGCCCCCATGTCGCCTTCAAAAATGGCTGATCTGACCAGGCTGCTGCTGAATACTACCCCCTTCTCGCCGATCGGAGGGAGGTCTTCAAGGGTAAAACCATTATAAGTACTGAGGCTCAGTAATGTTTGGAAATTGCCAGCACGCCCTCTGCCAAAGGCGTAATCATGTCCGATAATGATATGCCGCATACCGAGTGAGCTACATAGAATATCAAGAACAAAATCTTGTGCCGATACTTGAGAAAATTCAGCAGAGAATGGGACGACTATTAAGTAGTCAATGCCGGATTCCTCAATTAGTGCAATCTTCTGCTCAAAAGTAGTTATCAGATCTGGAGCTGATTCAGGTGCCAGTATTTTTAAAGGGTGTGGCTCAAATGTGACCACAACTGATGGGAGAGCGCGATCAATACTTTGCAGCTTCAGATGAGCGAAAATTTCCGAATGGCCACGATGAACACCATCAAAATTTCCAATGGTAACTATGGATGCATCAAGAATCCTATTATAAATATTCATGCCTGTTACAATCTGCATCACTGACCCTATCCTATTGTGGCAAGTTCCAAACGCTTACCCCAGCGCCGCAGCAATTCATTATATAAAGGTACATGCGCCTGATGGTTCAGCTCCGGGTCAAGTTCAAGTAAATCAAATGCCGCCTTACGGGCTCTTTCCAACAAAGAACCATCACGCAGAATGTTGGCAACTCTAAAATCGGGCATCCCAGCCTGACGAGTACCGAGAAAATCACCTGGACCTCTAATTTCGAGGTCGGCCTCGGCAATTCTAAAACCATCACTGGTCGATTCCATTACGCGCAGGCGTTTTTCACCATCTTCTGACAATTTACCGGCTGTCATCAGAATACAGTATGATTTTTCCTTTCCGCGCCCTACTCTGCCACGAAGTTGATGCAGTTGAGAAAGTCCAAAACGCTCGGCATGCTCGATCACCATGAGCGTTGCATTCGGAACATCGATACCAACTTCAATAACAGTAGTGGAGACCAGTATATCAAATTCGCGTGAAGTAAATGAAGACATTACCGCTTCTTTTTCCTCCGGGCTCAATCGACCATGCAACAATCCAACACGCAGACTTGGAAATACGTCAGTTTGCAGATGTTCAGCCATTTGACAGGCAGCCTTTAAATCCGTTTTTTCAGACTCTTCTACAAGCGGATATACGATAAAGACCTGACGACCTAAACAAACTTGATCTTTTATCATACCATAGAGATGCGCACGGCGTGGCTCAAAAAAAATCCGGGTCTCAACAGGAATCCTTCCCGGAGGCATCTCATTGATCACTGACAAGTCAAGATCACCAAATAAAGTCATGGCAAGAGTTCGTGGAATCGGTGTAGCTGTCATGACAAGAATGTCAGGATTAAATCCTTTCTTCTTTAAAACACCACGTTGCAGGACTCCAAAACGATGTTGTTCGTCAATTACACCCAGACCAAGTTTTGCAAATTCAACTTTTTCCTGAATAACGGCATGGGTACCGATGACGATCTGAGAGACTCCGCTGGCTATTCGCTCGAGTGCCTCTTTTTTAGCCTTGCCCTTAAGTCCGGCCGTTATGAGAGTCACTTCCAGTCCCATTTGAGCACACCAGCGATGAATAGTATGCCAGTGCTGTTCAGCCAATATCTCGGTCGGTGCCATAATAGCAACCTGATAATCATTTTCAACCGCAATCAAAGCAGCCATAAGAGCTACAAGAGTTTTACCACTGCCAACATCGCCCTGTACCAGGCGATGCATCGGATGCGGAGACATCATATCAGCTTTAATTTCTGCCAATACACGTCGCTGCGCAGTTGTCAGTTCAAAGGGTAGCAATCTAACCAGTTCTTTAGTATAGCGGTGAGTCACCAGAAAAGCGACACCCTCTTCCATAGCCACACCATGTTTCTTGAGAGCAAGCCCTAATTCCCAAAAGAAAAACTCATCAAACGCCAAAGCACGGTGTGCCTGAGTAGCACCACTATTAAGTGAGTCAAGATCCGCATCAGAGTGGGGTGAATGTACCTGCATAAGGGCTTCGCGAAGATGGGGGAATTCAGCAGGTACGAGTTCGGTGGGTACTATGCTTTCTATATTTGTCACAAAGCTGTCTACAACTTCACGCATAACCCGGCGCATTGTTTTCTGGTGAATTCCCTCCGAGAGCGGATAGACAGGCACTATACGTCCAAAATTAGCAGGATCTGCTGCTAGCATAGAATTAATATTAACACCATCAGTAAGCCACTCTACGTCAGGATGGTGTACTTCGCATTGAAAACCGAATTGATTGACTTCTCCGGTGTAAACACCTACACGGCCAACCTTCCAGGTGCGCTTCATCCATACGACATTGGCATTGAACCACTTGCAGGAAATTGTTCCTGTTTCATCACGTACTAGGGCTTCAAAAACTCGTCTACCACCCTTAGTTGTGGTGACATCTGCAGAGATAACCATACCGGTAAAAACAGAGCTTTGGCCGGGACAGAGCGAGGAGATCGGCATTAACTGACGACGATCTTCATAGCGTAACGGTAACAGATAAAGAGCATCCTCAACCGTGCGAATGTCCTTTTTTTCAAGAATGGCAGCCAACTTTGGGCCAATGCCTTTAATATACTGAATACCGATATCCAGATTTTTACGGGTAATTGCATTTTTCAAGTTATTTTTTTCTGGAGTAGGCGGTATTACTGGAGACGGCTGGTCTACTTGAGCGGGGCGCACTAAAAATTCGCCGTTAACAGCCTCAATTTCAAGCTGATCACCAGCAGTAACGCCAAGTTTTTTAAGAATATCTGGTGGAATTGTAATTGAGTTATTTTCGGTAAGTATAACTATGGGCATTCACTTTCCTGCACCTGAACAAAGTGGGATTCTGCGGGTGAACATAATATTCTTTACTACAGTATGTCTACTAATTTCACCCTGTGATTGACAAGAATTAGATCAGCAGGCATATCTGACAAATCGATTTTCACTGTTAAGGAGCATATTATGAAATCACAGTACACTTTTGAACAACTTCTGGCCATTATGCATAAATTACGTGCACCTGGCGGCTGCCCCTGGGATGCTGAACAAACGCACGAAAGCCTTACCCGCTACCTGCTTGAGGAAACATATGAAGTCATTGAAGCCATTGACGAAAAATCACCACAGCACCTAAAAGAAGAACTTGGAGACTTGCTCTTACAGCCTGTTTTTCATGCAGCCATTGCTGAGGAAGCCGGTGATTTTACCATCGGCGATGTAATAAGCACGCTTTGCGACAAACTGATTAGGCGCCATCCACACGTATTTGGCGATGATGAGATCAAAGACAGCAATCAGCAGATTGAAAACTGGGAAAAGATTAAAAAGATTGAGAAGGGTAATGAACGGCCGTCAGCTCTTTCAGGCGTTCCAGAGCACCTTCCGGCGCTGTTGAAGGCTCATAAGATTAGCGAAAAGGCGTCTCGGGTCGGTTTTGACTGGGAGCACGCCGATCAGGTATTCGCAAAGGTTATGGAAGAACTGCATGAGTTTGAAGAAGCGTGGGCCGGTGGGAATCCTGTAAGAATGGAAGACGAGTTGGGTGATTTGCTGTTTGCTATTGTAAATATGGGAAGATTTTTGTCACTAAATCCGGAGGAGGCACTCAGAAAAACTATAAAACGCTTTCAAAAGCGCTTCAGCTTTGTTGAAGAGGAGTTACTTCGCCAAGGGGTGCCGATGCAAAATGCTTCACTTGAAGTTATGGATGAATTGTGGGAAAGGGCAAAAAATATTGAACGCAACGGGTAAATCAGAAAAATCTTGCGATGTAACTGATTTTTCAGGGTTGTTATCATTATCCACAAAAACTGTTGATAACTTGTTGATAATTATGTTGGCGACCTTCAAAAGTGATATTTATGCAAGTGTTTTATTCAAAATGCCGTTTTTTTATACATAGTAAATCATGATACATATTAGCTAGTTACGGATAAGTGTTTTAATAACAAGGAGTTGCTCTGTCATATTTTTTATAAATTAGAATACATTTTGTCGCACCATGATCACTGTGTATAACATACTGATTTTATGAATATATACGACCGTTTGATTTTTTCACATTATCCTCAGCTATTTCCGAAACCTTCCGCGTATCAGTGATACCGCTTCAAGCGCTTCTTCCGAACGTAATAACTTCACCGTCAGCAGATATATTGTGCTTCCAATCATAATTGCACCTCCGAGAACAGCCGCTTTAAGAGCCTTGTGCCCACCCTGAGACCAATCAACTAGCGAGCAACAATACCAGACGAATATCGACATAGGAACAGATGCTATAATGGATCTAATAGCCGTCAGCAATATACTGATTCCGTTAAACGAGCCGATCTTGCGCCTGAGTAACCAGAACAGCATAAGCATATTGCAAAAAGCCGAGAGTGTAGTTGCAAGAGCCAATCCCCCATGTTTTAGAGGTCCCATCAAAGCAAGACTCAGGCATAAGTTAACTATGAATGCTATAAGCGCCGTATATACTGGGGTTTTAGTATCCTTTAGCGCATAAAACACCGGAGCCAACACCCGTGTCAATGCGACAAAGGAGAGACCGACGGAGTAATAAAATAATGCAGAAGCGGAGTTAACGACCGTATTATAATCGAAAGCACCACCCATAAAAATCAAACTAAAAATTGGTGTAGAGCAGATCATAAGACCTGCCATTGCAGGTATGGTAATAAAAAGCATCAGGCGCACTCCAAAAGAGAGTGAGACTTTCATGCCGGCAATATCACCATCTGCAGCCTGCCTGCTCATCGATGGCAAAACAGCTTGCGCCACTGAAACCGTAAAAATGCCCTGAGGAAATTCGAACAATCGTTGGGCATAATAAAGATATGAAACGCTCCCCTGAGGCAGAAGAGATGCAAGGATCGCGCTTACGGTTATATTAAGATAGTAGACACCAACTCCGAAAACAGAAGGCAGCATCAGTAATGCGATGCTGCGGATATCTGGAGAATTAAAGTGAAAATCCGGTTTTAAAGGAAACCCTTTGCTCCAGAGCACCGGCAATTGCATGATCAACTGGACACAGCCACCAATCAGAACTCCTACGGCAAGAGCAGTAATGGGAACTTCAAAAAAACCGCGCAGACAAAGGGCTGATAGTATCATCGCAATATTAAGAAAAACAGTTGAAATAGCAGGTGTAAAAAAGTGGCGCAGCGTATTCAAAACGCCCATACAGAGGGCAACCAGGCTGATAAAAAATATGTAGGGAAACATCAGGCGATTAAGAAGAATAGCCAGTTCGAATTTTCCAGGTTCAGCTTTAAAACCTGGGAACATAAGACCGACAATAAGTGGAGAGAATAAAATTCCGGCAAGAGTAATTGCCGCCATGACAATAGTAAGAAGGGTGAAGCAGGTATTGGCAAGCTCACGAGCTTTTTCGTCGCCATGTCGGGTAAGAGTTGATGAAAAAGTAGGGACAAAAGCAGCCGTCAGGGCACCCTCTGCGAAAAAACGGCGAAGCATGTTTGGAATTTGAAAAGCTGCGAAAAAAGCATCGGTTGCCAGACCTGCTCCAAACAGACGCGATACAACCATATCCCGTACCATGCCCATAATTCGGGATAGCATTGTGGCACTGCCAAGAATTCCTGCGGCCCGGACTATATTCCTTTTTTCTGACATAGGTTGTTTATTAACCTATATGAGCAACAAGAAAGTTACGAACCTTATCAAGATCTGCAGGCAGGATCTCACATCTGGTTGGTTTTCCATATAATGCTTTGACTGACTCAGGAACCGGCGCCTGAAATCCGAGAGACTGCTCCACTGTTTCGCTAAATTTTGCAGGATGTGCAGTCGCAAGGCAAATTCTTGATGAATTAGAAGGTAATAGTTCAAGAGCCGCCTTGACGCCGACAGCAGTATGAGGGTCTAGGATGTAGCCGGTCTCACTATAAAAATCACGTATAGCCTGTAGCGTATCTGTCTGATTAATGGACACAGAGCAAAAATCTTTTCTGACAATTGCCATTTCGTCTGGTGTACATAAAATACGTCCATACTCTTTCAACTCAGCAAAAGCTTCTATAACCCGATCAGGTCTCTCAGCAAAAAGATGAAATAGATAGCGTTCGAAATTTGAAGCTATCTGAATATCCATAGAAGGTGAAACAGTGGAGACAACCTCACCGAGAGAATAATCTGAAGCATTAATAAAACGAGTTAAGATATTGTTTTCATTGGTTGCCAACAAAAGCTTATCGATGGGTAAACCCATGCATTTTGAAACATAACCGGCAAAAATATCACCAAAATTTCCTGTTGGGACTGAAAAATGAACGGGAGCATCCGCTTCATCAGTAACACGAAGCCATGCATAAAAATAATATACTACTTGTGCCAATACACGCGCCCAATTGATTGAATTAACAGCTCCAAGGGAATATTTTTCTTTAAAATCCAGATCTCCGAAGAGCTCCTTTACCATATCCTGACAGTCGTCAAAAGTGCCTCTCACAGCAATATTGTGAACATTTACATCGGTGACAGAAGTCATTTGCAGTGCTTGAACTGCGGAGGTTTTACCATATGGATGCAGTATGAAGATAGAAATGCCCTTTTTGCCTCGAACGCCATGAATAGCGGCACTTCCTGTATCACCCGAAGTTGCTCCTATGATGTTCATAATTTGATTACGTTCTGCCAGTATGTATTCAAATATATTTCCCAGAAACTGCAAAGCAACGTCTTTAAACGCCAGAGTAACACCATGAAAGAGTTCGAGAATATAAACTCCGTTTTTTGCTACAAGAGGCGTGACTTCAGGGTGTGAAAAGGTGGCATAAGAATTGTCGATCAGATTTTTTAGATCAGATGCAGGAATATCATCTACATAAAGTGATATAATTTCATAGGCCAGTTCCGGATAGCTGAGCCGACGCCAGGATTCAAGCTGATCTCTGGATACAGTAGGATATGTTTGCGGCAGTATTAAACCACCGTCAGAGGCCAAGCCCATCATGACAGCATCTTTGAATGTAATGGGGGTGATGCCGCCTCGAGTACTGATATAGCGCATAAAAAACCTTTCAATCGTAAAATTTAGTGGGGACTATAGCAGATAGCGCTTGAATTTGAAAGAGGTGTCAACCGCCAGTAGCTGTCGGCATAACACTCTCCCGAAGTTCTCCAGGCGCGAACAGAAAAAACATACGTAACATACAATATTTATAAAACTCGCGAAACAACAGTTGAAAACTGCCTCCATGACTCCACCATGACTCCTTTAGGTTCACTGAATCAACAGGATAAGGAATTATGGTTATATCCTTGGGGAGCGAATTTCTAAAAAGTATGGATGCGCGCTTAAGATGGTAGCGAGAAGTAATTAGAAGTACTGAGTGGACACCGCAGTTAACTATTACGTCACGACCGAAGATAGAGTTTTCAAGTGTGTTGCGGGAGGATTTTTCAAGTATGACATTATTTGCAGAAGGATCGCCTAGCCTTTGGCGATACAGATCACTTTTTCTTACGGATGGATCCACTCCTACAAAAAAAAGGAAATCAGCGCGTGACTGGCGAAAAAGGCGAACCCCCTCCTCCACACGTCCTTTACCACCAGCGAGAACGACTATTGCATCTGCTTTTTGAGTATTTTGGCGATACGAGAAGGTTTTATAGGTAAAATCAATAAAGAGTGCCGCTATAACAACCAGGCCAAAGATACATAGTGTGAGAAATGCCTTGATAATATTCATACCGTATCCCATATTTTTCTTGCAACAACGACGTCAGTCTGCTATAAAATTTTTTTCAGCAATCAACGGAGGACAACAATATGTCAAGAAAATGTGAAATTTGTGGAAAAGGCCCAAGCTTCGGAAACAATGTCAGTCATGCAAACAACAAAACCCGTACTGTGTGGTATCCGAATCTTCAGAAAATCAAGGCTGTCAAAAACAACGGCAGCATTGCTACCGTAAAAGTTTGTACTCGGTGTATCCGTTCAGGATTCGTAACTAAATCTCTTTAGGCAGCATCAGATCAATTGCGATCAAGTAGCCGCACCCTCCAGGGATGCGGCTTTTTTTCGTCCCACAATTTAAATATTGGCAATTACTTCTATTTCAAGAAGCGAACCGCGTGGCAGTGAGGTAACAGCAACGGTAGAACGTGCCGGCTTATTGTGTGGAAAACAATTGCCATAAACGGCATTTACTGCTGTAAAATCAGCCATATCTACCAGATATATAGTTGTTTTAATAACATCATTAAATCCGACTCCAGCGGCAGATAATACTGCTGATATATTTTCCATTACCCGCTCTGCCTGCAGAGTTATGTTACTCTCCACCAACTCCCCTGTAGCAGGATCCAGTGGTATTTGCCCTGAACAAAACAACAAATTACCGCATTTCACAGCCTGTGAATATGGTCCGATAGCTGCAGGTGCCTTGTCAGTTGAAACAATTTCCAGTTGAACTGCTTGAACGCATGTCATTGCTTGATCCTTTCCACTTTAATAACGCCTTTTATTTTCATAAGTGAATTCATTACTTTCTGAAGATGAGACAGATCCGTAACATTAACCTCAAAGATGTTTTCACCGCGCTGATCAATTGTACTCTGAATCTGAGCACTGGCAATATTGGCTTCACAATTCGTGATCGCCAGTGTAATTGTCGCCAATATTCCCTTTACGTCGTGACATAGCACTCTAATTTTAACCGGCAGTGCAGCCGTTTTAACCTTGTTCCAGGCTACATCAACACGACGTTCAGGATCGCTTTCCAAGGCAAACTGGCAATCAGAAGTGTGTACAGTGACGCCTTTCCCGCGTGTAATAAAACCGATGATTTCATCTCCAGGCACCGGATTACAACACTTGCCAAAACGTACCAGCACATCGTCCAACCCACTTATTTCGACAGCACTGTTGGATTTACCCTTCAGCTTGTTAATGACAGACTCGAGTCTCGACTCCTTGTGCTCGGACCGTTCCTTAAGCTTTTCTCCAGGTAGAAGTTTACCAACAATCTGACCACTGGAAATTTTCCCATAGCCGACTGCCGCTAGCAGATCATCGTCAGCAGCATAGCCGAATTCAGCAGCAATTTTCTTAAATTCACCGTTTTTCTGTATTTTCTGAAGATTAATTGAATATCTTCGGAAATCTTTTTCACAGATCTCACGTCCTAGCAGGATGCTGCGTTTGCGTTCTTCAATTTTGATCCAAGCTCTTATTTTATTACGTGCCCTGGAACTTTTTACAATCTTGAGCCAATCTTTGCTCGGTGTGTGATGCGGCGAGGTTATAACCTCGACAATGTCTCCGTTTTTGAGCTCATATTTGAGCGGCACCAGCTTACCGTTGACTTTTGCACCTACACAGCGATGTCCGATATCAGTATGTACACTGTAGGCAAAATCTATTGGTGTTGAACCTTTAGGGTACCCCTTTACATCTCCTTTTGGAGTAAAGACGTAGACCTCTTCAGAAAACAGCTCAACCCTGACTGAATCCATGAACTCTTTGGAGTCCTGCAGATCCTGCTGCCATTCGAGGAGTTGCCGCAACCAAGCGAAGCGTTTTACCTCCTTCTCGTCATATCCCTTGCCCTCTTTGTATTTCCAGTGCGCGGCAATTCCAGCATCGGCGACACTGTGCATCTCATTAGTCCGGATCTGAACTTCCATCCGGTCACCCTGTGGACCAATAACAGTCGTATGCAGGGATTGATACATATTGCCTTTAGGCATTGCAATATAGTCTTTGAAACGACCCGGAATGGGCTTCCATGCCGAATGAATTACACCCAGCACCTCATAACATTCACGAACATCATTAACCAGGATCCTAACTGCTATCAGATCATAAATCTCTTCGAACTCAACATTACGTTTTTCCATCTTTCGATAGATCGAAAAAAGGTGCTTGCTCCGACCGGAAACCTCACCAATAATACCATAAAAGTTAAGCTTTTCAGATATGATGGCCTTGGCTTCTTCAACAAAAGCTTCACGTTCATGTTTCTTTTGAGATATTTTCTTTACCAGATCAAAATATATTTCCGGATGCAAATAGCGAAATGAAAGATCTTCCAGCTCAACCTTTACCCATGATATTCCGAGTCTATTAGCAATAGGAGCGTAAATATCCATCGTCTCGCGAGCGATTCGCCGCTGTTTTGACTCATCCTGAAATTCCAGGGTACGCATATTGTGAAGTCTGTCTGCCAGCTTAACAAGAATAACGCGAATATCGATGGCCATTGCCAACAACATTTTACGAAAATTTTCAGCCTGACTCTCCTCTTTTGTTTTGAAGTTTATCTTGCTGATCTTGGTGACGCCTTCAACCAAAGCAGCTACTTCACTGCCAAACATCTTTGTCAGATCTTCAGACGTTGCCAGGGTATCTTCGATAGTGTCGTGCAGGAAACCGGTAACAATGCTGGGGACATCAAGCTTCAGCTCTGCCAGAAGTCCGGCCACCTCCATCGGATGGATAATGTACGGCTCTCCAGACAGTCTAGTCTGCCCCTGATGTACCTTGGCACAGTAAACGTATGCCTTGCGAATCAGATTATGATCTGCAGTTGGATTATACGCTGAAACCTTATCAAGGATGTCGTTGAGTCGGATCATACGTTATTCATCGCCTGCCTTAGATAAAAATGAGGGAATACGGAGAGTAAATAAAAAAAGGGTGAAGCCGGATAGATCCAACTTCACCCGGGATGGCAGGTTAGACGCGCTGTTTTTTTGAAACTTCGAAACTGATTTTACCAGCAGCAATCTCGCGGAGTGCTGTGACAACCTGACGGTTATTTTTGGATTCAGTTAACGGTTGTGCTCCTTTATAGAGCTGCTTTACCCGCTTTGCGGCCAGTATTACAAGCTGGAATCTGTTCTCAACTTTTTCCAGACAATCTTCAACGGTGACACGAGCCATGAATTAACTCCTTCCTATAACTTTAGATGAACTAACTTTGTACTCTAATTCAGCTCATATATCAAACAATTTCCCGACTTGCTCCATCATTCTAAAGGTTTTACGACGATGAGCCGTGACAATTGACGCGAGTTCCTGAATAGCTACTTCAAAACTATCATTGATAACAATGAAATCATACCAGCGTGATTCCTTAATTTCATCTGAGGCCCTTAAAATACGTTGTTCAATCACCTCTTGAGAATCTGAAGAACGACTTTCAAGCCTACGCCGTAACTCCTCCATACTCGGTGGCAGAATAAATACATATATACCACTGTCAAACTGTTCTTTCAGTTTAAGCGCACCTTGACAATCTATATCCAACACCAGGTCAACACCACTTTTACGCGCTTCTTCAAGCGTTTTAAGTGCAGTGCCGTACATATTGCCATGTACAACTGCCCATTCGGCAAACGCATCCTCATCCACCATACTTATAAACTCTTCGTTGGTAACGAAATGATATGCTTCACCTTCAATTTCACCCACTCTAGGATGGCGCGTCGTAAAACTTACTGATTCCTTTATGTCTGGAAATATTTTAAACAGCTCTCTACAAAGTGAAGTTTTGCCTGCACCGGACGGAGCGGACAGGATTATGGTTAAGCCTTCTCGTTTCATAAATCAGCCTCTCGAATTATATATTCTTTGCAATCAAAACCTTGGACCAGGCACATCACTCCAGATTCTGAACTTGTTCCCGCATTTTTTCCATTTCGGCTTTAATTTGAATGACCAGATTCGTTATCCCAGCATCATTTGATTTCGATCCTATTGTATTAACTTCCCGATTCATTTCCTGCATCAGGAAATCAAGCTTTCGACCAACCGGCTCTAAACTGCTCAGTGCGTCGTCAAACTGAATAAAATGGCTAGAAAGCCTTACCAGTTCCTCAGTTATATCAGAGCGATCAGCCAAAAGTGCAACTTCCTGCGCTAAGCGGCTTTCGTCCATATCTATTCCTTCAAGAAGCTGCTCTAGTCTTGTCTTCAGCTTTTGGCGGTATTCCATTACAACTAAAGGTATCCGCACGCCTATCATATCTGCCCACTCGGCAATCTGAATCCTCCTGGCTTTCAGATCCACGGCAAGAGCCTCACCCTCCTTTATCCGCATACATTCCAAAGCCAAAACAGCGGCTTTCACGGCAGCAAGAAGCTGAGGCTCCAGTCCGGATTCATCAATTGAACCGGATACCTCCTTCATCACGCCTTTTTGTGACATAATGAGAGCTAAGGGGGCATCTTGAGGCAGATTCAGCTCTTTCGCCAAACGAGTGTAGGCATCAAAATATCCGCGAGCAACTGCAATATCAATCTGTGGGACAGGATTTGCTGCCACAGACTCCTCCCACTGTACAGAAACATCGATCTTACCACGCTTCAGAACTGAAGCAGCAAGCCGTTTCACTTCATTTTCAACAGCATAAAAAGTTCGCGGCATCCGTACGGATATCTCTCCATAACGATGGTTAACAGCCCGAATCTCAACGGTGAAACTGCCAACTGGTGTTAATATTTCCCCTTTGCCATATCCAGTCATACTTTTTAGCACAGATTGATACCTCCTTAAAAATTTACGTTCACATACATCGATTCCTGCTTGTTTGTCCAGCCAATTCCGGTATAGTTCCTGCTATGACGACACTTAGACTTATTACCAGCTGTTCACAGAGACGCCTGCTCGAAACGCTTGCCGACAGCATTTGCTCCTCTCCTCTCCCTCCGTTGGAAAAGGAGAATATTGTTGTACTTAGCAATGGTATGGCTCGCTGGATATCCATGGAGCTCGCTGCCCGACTCGGGGTAACTGCAGGCTTTGAATTCAGTTTTCCAAACGATCTTCTCGACCGGAGCTTTACAACGGTACTTCCTGATTCTTATTCATCCTTTCAGTTCACCCGTATCTCTTTGACCTGGCGAATTGCCTCACAACTTCCGGTTCTGTCCCAATTTAAAGGTTTCGAACAAATTAAAAACTATCTTGGTAACAGTCGTGACGATCGACGCCTGTTGCAGATCTCATCATCAGTGGCCGACTGTTTTGATCAATACACCATATTCCGTCCGGAAATGGTATGTGCATGGGATAACGGCGAAGGTGACGACTGGCAGGCACAACTTTGGCGCACAATCAGCAGTGACTGCCAAGGTCTCCACAGGGCTGCACTATTGAGAACTTTAGCCCGTCACGTAGCAAGTGGCGCTTCACCCTCTGGAACACTACCCAGTCGTGTTAGTATCTTTGGAATATCCTACCTCCCTCCGTTCCATCTTGAAACGCTTCAGCTACTATCCTCTTATTGTGATGTGACCTGCTACTTACTAAATCCATGTGGACAGTATTGGGGTACCATTCTTTCCGAAAAAAACCTGTCTCGTATTGCGCTACGCACGGAACTGCCTGCTAACGCCAAAGCATATTACGAAACGGGTAATCCACTCCTTTCTTCACTCGGTACACTAGGCCAGGATTTTTTTGAATCACTTCTGGAATTTGGCTTCGACGTTGAAGAACTGGAAAATGTACCGAAAAAAATGTGTACGAATACTAAACTCAGTTCCGAAAGTATATTATCCACTATTCAAAACGACATCCTGAACCTGATCGACCGACCTGTAGAGAGCACAAAAAGTGCCGTTTCTAAAGAAGACCGTTCACTACAGATTCATTCGTGTCATGGTACACTACGCGAGATGGAAATCCTATACGATAACCTTCTGGGTTTATTTGATAAACTTGAAGATCTGGAACCTCGCCACATAATAGTAATGATCCCGGACATTGAATCATACGCCCCCTATATTAACTCTGTTTTCGGCAATCGCTCAACTGGTCGACCACTCCTACCATATACTATTGCAGACCGCAGTATCCGCAGGGAGAGTCTTTTAGTTGAAGCTTTCCTTAAAATACTTGACATGGCATCCAGTCGCTTCGCACTACATGAAATTATGGATTTATTGGAATGTCCAGCCGTCATGGGGCGCTTTAATCTAAATGAAGAAGAGCTTATTGATATAAGAAACTGGCTGACAGACTGTTCAGTTCGCTGGGGATTAGATGCAGACCATCGAGTAAACCTTGGTTTTCCTTGCTATGATGATTTCAGCTGGCAATCAGGCCTTGATAAGCTATTTCTCGGCTACGCTATGTCTCCTGTTAATTCAGCAACATTCAGCAGCATCCTCCCCTACCCTGCCTGCTCAGGACATCAGGCTGAGGCTCTTGGTAAACTGGTAGAATTCATAACCATAGCACGGGATACCAGTGCCAGGCTGAGAGGAAATCACACTCTTCCTCAGTGGGCTGACATTATTTCTGCTATCATTGCTAAGATGTTGCTACCGGACGAAAATGATTCTACCGGACTTCTGATGATTGATAAAGCACTCCATTCGCTCAGAGATGCCAGCACACTCCACGGCTTCAATCAGTCAATAACAATTGATGCCGTGCGAGATGAACTTACAAAATCAATATCCAAGTGCGGTGGCGGTTACGGATTTATCGGTGGCTCTATTACATTTTGTGCCATGCTGCCTATGAGGAGCATCCCGATGCGTGTTGTCTGGATGGCCGGCATGAATGACGGGCAGTTTCCCCGCACGGACAGACCACCAGGGTTCAGTTTGTTGAACGGTGCCAGACGCAGGGGAGATCGTTCGTTACGGGACGAAGACCGCTATATGTTCCTTGAGGCATTGATGGCCGCTGAAGATTGTTTATGCATCAGTTATAACGGCCAGAATAACCGCGATAACAGCATACTTCCTCCATCAGTTCTGGTTACTGAACTTCTCGACTACGTTACGAAATGTTTTGTTGACCCTGATGGCTTAACGCCGACGTCAATTTTAGTACGTCACCCACTTCAAGGTTTCAGCCCACTCTATTTTGATGGCCATGACCGAGAACATTTATTCAGTTATGACCGGGAGAGTTGTCAGGCAATTGAAGCTAGACGCGTATTCGGGCGTTCCATGAGAATGTTAATTCAGGAACCTCTGCCGTTTGACGACAAGTCGATCATGCAGATAAATCTACAGCAATTAACTCGCTTTCTGGCTAATCCGGCCGCAGCTTTTCTTGAACAACGCCTGAGGGTCAGACCATTAGATCCGAGCGAAATTCCTGATGAATCTGAGCCTTTTTCAATAGATTCGTTATCTCGATACAATCTGTCTCAGCAACTTGTCAGCCTGTTGTTAAAGGAAGTGCCGTACACTGAATGCCTGCTAACGGCTCGGTCGCAAGGATCTCTGCCGCCTTTAGCTGCCGGTAAGGCGGCATTTAACGCTGTATGGGAGAAAAGTCGCCAGTTCACCACAGAGCTTAAGCCGCTACTCGGTACACCTCTGGGTGAGCTAACTATAACATTTTGTGGTGACAAGGTGGAGTTGCATGCAGTTCTTGAAAATTGTCGGAGTGGAATGCACACCCGTTGGCGTGCTGCAGGCATAAAGGGAAAAGATCGACTTAACATCTGGCTTGACCATCTGCTTCTAAACATTGCCAAAGCAGACGGCTACCCTCTGCAGAGCATTTTGATGGCAAATGATATGACTTTGAAGCTGCCTCCACTTGACAATGCGTCTGAAATACTCACGGATCTGCTCAGGCTGTACCATGAAGGAATGACTCGGCCGCTCAGGTTTTTTCCGGAAACATCATGGGCTTTTTTAAAAGATGGGGAGCAAAAAACAGAAAAGGCATGGCGAGGAGATCAGCGGCTAGGTTTCCCCGGAGAACGCGACAATCAGGCCGTAGCGCTCTGCTTTGGCGAAGAGGATCCTTTAGGTGAAGAGTTTCGTGAGTTGGCAGAACGGATTTACGGGCCGTTTATTTCTGTTTTTACAACAAACTAAAGCCCCGCAT
Source organism: uncultured Geobacteraceae bacterium (assembly GCA_903875605.1). GTDB lineage: Bacteria > Desulfobacterota > Desulfuromonadia > Geobacterales > Pseudopelobacteraceae > JACRCG01. The sequence continues at coordinate 16,452 of CAIQWT010000078.1, forward strand.
AAATAAAATACGGGGCTTTAGTTTGTATCATTATAAAGTTTTATAATCCGAGTTGCTTAAAGAAGTCCGTTCCTTTGTCATCAACCAGAATAAACGCTGGGAAATTTTCGACCTCAATTTTCCAGACAGCCTCCATACCCAGCTCAGGGAAGTCAATACACTCCACTTTTTTGATATTCTCTTCAGCCAGAACAGCAGCCGGACCACCTATTGAACCAAGATAAAAACCGCCATATTTCTTGCAGGCATCTGTCACCTGCTGGCTGCGGTTTCCCTTGGCTATCATAATTAAGGAACCTCCTTTTGACTGGAGTTCATCAACATAGGAATCCATCCGACCGGCAGTCGTGGGGCCAAATGAACCAGAGGCCTTGCCCTTGGGAGTTTTGGCCGGGCCGGCGTAGTAGATCGGATGATTCAGCAGGTATTCAGGAAGAGGCTTACCGCTATCCATGATTTCCTTGAACTTGGCATGAGCGATGTCTCGTCCAACTACAATTGTGCCAGAGAGCAGCAACGGAGTTGAGACGGGGTGTTTGGATAACTCTGCCAACATGTCCTTCATTGGCATATTCAAGTCTATTTTAACACCATGCTCATGTTTGCCACGATACTTGTCAGGAATCAGGCGACCAGGATTGCGGTCCATCTCCTCTACAAATAGACCATCTTTAGTGATCTTGGCCTTAATGTTTCGATCTGCCGAACAGGAAACAGCCATACCGACCGGGCAGGACGCACCATGACGAGGCAACCGAATAACGCGTACATCGTGAGCAAAATATTTACCACCGAACTGTGCACCAATACCAAGCTTCTGTGCGGCTTCCAACAATTTGTTCTCCAGCTCGATATCGCGGAAAGCCTGACCATGTTCATTACCGCTCGCAGGTAAACCATCCAGTTCTTTAGCTGTGGCCAGCTTGACCGTTTTCATACAGGCATCTGCCGAAGTTCCGCCAATTACAAAGGCGATGTGATACGGCGGACAGGCGGCCGTACCGAGATATTTCATTTTTTCAACAAGGTACTTAAATAGTTTGTCTGGTGTCAGTAGTGCTTTTGTTTCCTGATAAAGCATGGTTTTGTTGGCCGAACCACCGCCTTTAGCCATAAATACAAATTTATAATAATCACCATCTGTTGCAAGAATATCAATTTGGGCCGGAAGGTTCGTACCGGTGTTTATTTCTTCATACATATCAAGCGCTACGGTCTGAGAATAACGCAGATTTTCTTCCGTATAAGTTTTGTATATACCTTTTGAGAGCCACTCTTCGTCCTTCACTCCTGTCCAGATCTGCTGCCCTTTCTTGGCGGCAACTGTTGCAGTGCCGGTATCCTGGCAGACAGGTAGGTCAAACTGGGCGGCTATCTCAGAATTACGTAGAAATGCCAGAGCAACACCTTTATCGTTTGTAGATGCCTCAGGATCGCTCAATATCTTGGCTACCTGCTCATTATGAGCTGGCCGGAGCAAAAAGGAGACATCACGCATGGCTTCATTTGCTAGAATAGAAAGTGCTTCGGGGCAGACTCTCACAACATCTGAGCCAGCAAATTTTTCTACCATGATATATTTTTCAGAACCTTCAATTTTGCGGTAAATTGTTTCATCTTTTGTAAGCGGGAACGGGTCCTGATAAACAAACGGTTTGACAGACATCGGTACTCTCCTTTCAGATGGTGGCGATATGTGACGCAGTTTTCAGTTGTGTATACAACATTGAAAGTAACTTATTAATGCAATTACCACTATAAATCAAGGCATAATTTGGACAGTTACAGACAATGGCAACGAAGTAGTTTAATACCGTCTTTAAAAAGAATCTGCATCTTATTAGGGACAATAACAGCTTTCACCAGCCCGATCCCAAATACGGGATGAAGAATCAGCCGCTTAGTCTGGTATCTGTTATTCATATCGTATGGAAGCGCTTTATCAAGATCAAAAGTCGGTTGGAGTGATGCCCACTCTTCACGTTCTAATTCTGTTGGATCCTTTTTGGAAGCACGCGGAACAGCGGTGGTTGTACGAGGTTTACTGGCAGCGGCCTTTCGTGGGGCCTTTGCCTCTTTTGCTGTTGGAGGCGCATGATAGTTGTGTACACCAAGGCATGTGTTGCACTCGACCCGTACTACCTTTTCCTCTACCATGGCTACGATTCTGTGGTTCAGTACTTCACGACATTTGGTGCAACGAGCTTCAATAATGTCGCCGGCCGATAGTTTTCTAGTAGTCATTGGATTCCTGTCTTTTTTTGCGGGTTATTTCGTTAGGTATAAACGATTGGTGTAAAACGTAAATAAAATTTTCAGAAAAAAAACCACTCTTCAGCATCACTGCTTGTGAGTGGCTTTACGTTTAATTGAGTGATACAAAGGACATTAAACCACCCTTTTATCGATTACTCTTTGAGCCTTACCTTCGTGGCGCGGTATGCTGTTTGGCTCAACGAGCTTTACAGTTACGCCGACACCGAGGACAGAGTCAATCCTTTTTCCGACCATATCAAGGAAGGCACGTTGTTTTTTCATTTCGTCGAAGAAAATATTCTCCCGTACTTCGATACAAACTTCCAGCACATCCAACGCACCTTTACGATCCACGACCAGCTGGTAGTGAGGTTCGCACCCTTCAATCGCTATAAGAACCTCCTCTATTTGCGAAGGGAAAACATTAACACCCTTGATAATAAGCATATCATCAGATCGGCCCATTGTTTTTTTCATCCTGACCATAGTACGACCGCATTGACAGACTGCATGATCGAGGCTGGTGATATCCCGTGTACGATAGCGAACCATCGGGAAAGCTTCTTTGTTAATTGTAGTCAGCACCAACTCACCAACACTTCCTGGAGGCAGTACCTGACAGGTCTCAGGGTCTATAATTTCAGCAATAAAGGCGTCTTCAGCGATATGCATGCCGTTTTTGTACTGGCACTCTCCCGCTACACCAGGACCGATAATTTCAGAAAGACCGTAATTATCAGTGGCACTGATCATCAGCCGTGCTTCAATTTCAGCCCGCAGTCCTTCAGACCATGGTTCACCACCAAAAAGTCCTACCCTGAGTGAAAGAGCTTGTGGATCGATGCCCTGTTTTTCAATCAGATCAGCAAGTGTGATCGCGTAACTGGGAGTACAGACAAGAGCAGTAGACCTGTAATCCTGCATTATCATGATCTGCTTGTCGCTATTCCCTCCGCTCATCGGGATAACAGCGGCTCCTATCGCCTCTGATCCGTAATGTAAGCCGAATGCTCCGGTGAACATACCATATCCGAAAGCAATCTGTACGACATCGTCATGCGTAACTCCGGCAGATGTCATGATTCGTGCGACCAGGTTAGACCACATCCTGAGATCATTTTTTGTATAACCGACGACTGTAGGTTTTCCGGTAGTACCGGATGAGGAGTGGATCCGGACGACTTCACGCAGCGGAACAGCAAACATCCCGTATGGGTAATTGAGTCGAAGATCTTCCTTGGTGGTAAATGGAAACTTAGATAAATCTGATAATGAAGCAACATCCTCAGGAAAAACGCCGAGTTCATTAAATTTAGTGCGATAACATGGCACATTTTTGTAGACGCGATTCAATGTTGCCTGAAGACGCTCCAACTGAAGCTGTTCAAGCTCTTCGCGGGGCATACATTCGTGATTAGAATCCCAAATCTGGTTTGACTGCATGTAAAAAAACCTCGCGCCGGGGTTATTCTGCGTGTACTAATGCGGCATCTAACAACTGCTTTACGTTTTCTGCCACTTCCTCAAGCGAAAGCGACAAGACTTCTCCAGTTGAACGTATCTTCATCTCAACTTTTCCTTCAGCCAACCCTTTACTGCCGACAACAATTCGAATTGGAATTCCTATCAAATCATTATCTTTGAACTTTATCCCAGGTCGTTCGTCTCTATCGTCAAAAAGCACCTCAATACCGAGTTTTTCTAGACAGAAATAAATTTCTTCGGCAGCAGCCATCACCCCGGAATCCTTGGTATTAATTGCAACTACTGAGCAGTGAAATGGAGCAATCGGAATTGGAAATATGATGCCGTTTTCGTCATGATTCTGTTCAATAGCAGCAGCAACAGTTCGGCCAATGCCTATGCCATAACAACCCATGAAAATGGTCTGTTCTCTACCGTGAGAATCGAGATAAGAAGCGTTCAGAGCTTTGGAATATTTTGTTCCCAGCTTAAAGACATGCCCAACTTCAATACCGCGCCACATTTCCAGTTTGCCGGCATCGCAGCGTGGACAGGAATCACCTGCTGAAACTGTTCTGATATCAATAAAGGCACTAGCATCAAAATCGCGACCAATTGTGGTATTTATGAAATGTTGATCTTTTTCATTGGCACCGATTACAACATTCACCATTCCCTGAACTACCCTGTCTGCAATAACCTGGATGTCCTGCTTTAGACCGATAGGACCAAGAAAACCGACAGGGGAACCGGTGCAGAAAAGAATCTGTTCCTCTGTTGCCATCAGGATTTCGTCCCATCCTAAATGATTTTTGAGCTTGAGTTCGTTAAGCTCGTGATCACCACGCAGCAGCGCCATTACTAAATCACCCTGATCTGAAGCGTAGACAAGGGTTTTTATTGTGTTAACTGACTCAACATTCAAAAAAGCGGCAACATCGGCAATGGTTTTCATTTCCGGCGTTAATACTTTTTGTAATGGTTTAGAGACGACATCACAAATATCTGTAAATAAAGGTGATTCTGCTTTTTCTATATTTGCGGCATACCTGCATGCATCGCAAGAGACAATGGCATCCTCTCCAGAATCTGCCAGCACCATAAACTCATGGGAAGAAGAACCGCCAATGCTTCCAGTGTCGGCTTCTACAGCACGGAAGTTGAGTCCACATCGCTCAAAGATACGCATATAAGCATTATACATCTTGTTGTATGAAAGATCTGCAGCACTGCTGTCTACATCAAACGAATAAGCATCTTTCATAATAAATTCACGGCCGCGCATCAAGCCAAAGCGTGGTCGAATCTCATCACGAAATTTAGTCTGAATCTGATAAAAATTAATCGGCATTTGGCGATAGCTTTTAATCTCGCGACGCACCATGTCGGTAATGACCTCTTCATGAGTTGGACCCATGCAGAATTCAGCCTCTTTACGATCTTTAAAACGCAGCAGCTCTTTGCCGTAAAAGGCCCAACGTCCTGATTCCTGCCATAGTTCGGCAGGTTGAACACTTGGCATTAACATTTCAATCGCATCGGCTTTATTCATCTCTTCACGCACGATGTTTTCAAACTTGCGAATAGAGCGAAGACCGAGCGGCAGATAATTATAAATTCCGGAAGCAAGTTTGCGGATCATACCGGCTCTCAGCATTAACTGGTGTGAGATCACCTCGGCATCCGATGGTGTTTCCTTGATAGTCGGTATAAAATAGCGTGAATAAAGCATCGTAATCTCTTTCTTATCTAATTATAATAGGGAATTAAGGTACATTGTTGTGCTCAATCAGATCATATTTCAGCAGCATGGACTTAAGCAGTTCTCGCTGGAACGGCTTAACGATATAGTCATCACAATTGTTATCTATGATCGCCTGTGCCATATCCTTTGGAGAATCACTAGCGGTGATCATAAAGATTGTCGTACAGACATATCCGGCAATAGGGAGCGATTCTTCTCGTGTCCTGATTTGGCAAACCAACTCGTGACCATCCATTTCAGGCATGACCACATCTGAGCAGATAAGATCATATGGATGTCCATCAAGAATTGCTTTCTCAAAAAGTTCATAGCCGATTTTTCCGTTTGCTGCTGTGTCACAATCAGCAAAATCCGACAAAAAATCTTCCAGAATTGTACAACTCAATTTATCGTCTTCGACAATGAGAAATTTTTTCAAGAGAAAACTCCTCGTCACAGTTTACAAATTTCTTCCATTAGCGCTTCGGCCAACTTGTCTTCCGGAACTTTGCGAACTATTTCGCCATGGCGAAATACAAGTCCCTCACCTTTTCCACCAGCAATGCCGACATCAGCCTCGCGCGCTTCTCCTGGACCGTTAACTGCGCAGCCCATCACAGCAACCGTGATATGTTTATCTATCCCCTGCAGTCGCCTTTCAACATCTTCCGCAACCTGGATAAGATTAATTTGACACCGGCCACAAGTGGGACAAGAGACAAAGTTCACTCCACGCTGGCGTAAACCAAGTGCCTTAAGAATATCATAGCCTACCCTTACCTCATCTTTCGGGGCACCGGTCAATGAAACCCGCATAGTATCGCCGATTCCATCCGCAAGCAGAATTCCAAGGCCTACAGATGACTTGATTGTTCCGGAAAAAAGGGTGCCAGCTTCGGTTATACCAATGTGCAGAGGGTAATCGGACTGTTCAGAAAACAGGCGGTATGCTGCCACTGTCTTCATAACATCAGAGGCTTTAAGTGATATTTTAATTTCCTGGTAGTTCAGATCCTCTAGAATCCGAATATGCCCTATAGCCGACTCAACCATAGCCTCGGCAGACGGGTGTCCATACCGCTGCAGCAGCTCTTTTTCGAGCGAACCGGCATTAACACCTATTCTGATAGGAACTTTACGCTCAGCAGCAGATGCAACGATCTCGGCAACTTTCCACTTATCACCGATATTGCCAGGATTGAGACGAAGTCCGTCGATTCCGCCTTCAAGAACCTGTAACGCTAATTTATAGTCAAAATGAATGTCCGCGACAACTGGAATGGGGCTCATCATCTTAATTTGCGCCAAGGCAATAGCAGCATCCAGATCAGGGACAGCACATCGGACTATTTCGCAGCCGACTTCGGAAAGTTCATTAATCTGTGCCATTGTTGCTGCTATATCGCGCGTATCAGTGCTGCACATCGACTGAACGGAACAGGGGGAACCGCCTCCGATTGCTATTGAACCGATATGTATTTGCCTGGTATGTTTTTTCATGGAGCGACATATTGCCAAAGGCGGGTTGAAAAGTCAAGAACGGCGCGTGGTTTCACTGCTACTTCGGCACAACGATATGAACAAATGACTATTTGACCAAGCAGTGAGGAATAACGTCTATCGAGGTCTTTCTCGCTGCTGAATGACAGTAAGCAGATAGTTTACACTAAAGGCAAGCATAAGCAGGATCAGGGAAAGGGCAATTGCCACCTCAAAATCCCCTTTACCGGTTTCCATTACAGTGGCAGTAGTTAATACTCTGGTCTGTCCTTTAATATTACCACCCACCATAATAGATGCACCGACTTCTGAAATCACACCCCCGAACCCCGCCATTACTGCGGCAAGAAGCGGCAGACGAGCTTCACGTACAAGTATCCAGACAGTTTGTATCCTGGTCGCTCCGAGAGCCTGAACCTGCAGCTTGAGGTTTCCGGGGAGGTTTTGAATTGATGCTACAGTAATGCCTGTTACAATCGGAGTAGCGATGACAGCCTGAGCCAGAATCATAGCGTAGGGAGTATACAGAATCTCTAAAAAACCGAGTGGACCATTACGCCAGAGAAATAACGTTACAAAAAGACCAACTACAACGGGTGGTAATCCCATGCCTGTATTGACAACGGATATAACTAACCGTCTCCCGAAAAAATCAGATAAGGCTAGAATAATGCCGACTGGAATACCGATAAAAAGACTCACAAGCGTGGCGCAGCAGGATATTTCCAGAGAAAGAAACGTTACGGCAAACACCTCACCGTCAAGGTTTATGAGAAGACTCAAGGCCTTGCTGATTCCTTCAATAAAAAGTTCCATCAGAGTCTCGTTTCTTCATCAATAAGATCGATTACGTTCATTTTCATTGAAAACAGATCTATAATCAACTGCCGCCTGCGCAGCGTAGTTCCTTAGCCAAGCAGCGGTTTACATGGGTTGACTCATGCTGTATATTCGAATCAGAGTACATAATTATATAAACATTTGAAGTTCTAGCAAAAGTATATGCAAGGAGATGAACAATAGCATAAAGTTTGTAAAGTGCTCTAATAGCTTAGCTTAACTATATTATGGTATTATTTATTTGAGTAGATAATCTGTACCAGATGGATGCCAATGAAACTCAATGACAAAATATCATGGTTGATGTGAACAGTACAGTAATGCCTGTTTTACTATTTTGATAGTTGCTTCCACACACCGCCTACAGATCGGGAGAAACAACTGAGCAAGATCTTTGAGCTTATTCAGATTGAGAAGCTTATCCCAATCATTGCCTATCGCCAACAGTTGGTTCGAACTCAATAATGACTTCTTACTAAAAAGCAGTTCATTCGGCATACCTTCAAGGAATCAAAGCGCTAATTTCAAAGGAGAGCTTCATGATTACAAAACCGACTTTGATCCGCATCACTACACTTGCAGTAACACTGACAATCCTAATATGGGGAACAATTGCCCTGGCGGCACCTAAAATTGTTATTCTGGCAACCACAACCAGCACGCAGGATTCAGGACTGCTGGATATTTTGGTACCGCTGTTCGAAAAAGAACATAACCTTCAGGTCAAGACAATTTCGGTAGGCTCAGGTCAGGCCATGAAAATGGGTGAAAAGGGAGAAGCAGACGTGTTGCTGGTTCATTCACCGGATGCCGAGAAAAAATTTATGAATGAAGGCTTTGGCACCAGTCATCGCCTGGTGATGCATAACGACTATATTATCGTCGGTCCTTCCGCTGACCCGTCTAAAACCAAAGGAAGCAACGCATCGGAAGCCCTGAAACGTATCGCACAGAGCGGTGCTGTTTTTGTTTCTCGCGGCGACAATTCCGGTACTCATGCCAAAGAAAAAGGCCTCTGGAAAGGCTCTGGTTTGAACCCAGACGGGCAGAAGTGGTATCAGCAAACAGGCCTCGGAATGGGTCAGACACTTAATGTTGCAGCAGAAAAGAAGGGTTATACCCTTACTGACCGTGCAACGTATCTGTCTTTAAAAAAGGGACTCGGACTTGAGATTCTAGTTGAAGGTGATGGTAAACTACTCAATATCTATCACGTTATTGAACTAAATACTGCAAAATGGCCTAAAGTAAATGCACAAGGGGGGAAGGCCTTTGCTGATTTTATGGTAGCAAAAAATGCCCAGGATATTATCAGACGCTTCGGGATTGAAAAGTTTGGCACTCCGCTCTTTTTTCCTGATGCCGGAAAAAAGCCCGAATCACTGGGAAAGTAATTCTGTTTATTTTAAAGATGGACTCGGCAGCATCAAACTCACTTTATTGACTAGTTTTGTAACTTGTTTATGATTACCCGTCATGCGCAAGTTGCGGTCTGGCCCCGTGCGACTATTTACAGACCGATGACTTCCAGCAGAATTATCATGTTAGAAATGATCTATGCGGATCATGCCCCTGGTGTAACGTGGTATTTTGGTGCATTCGCTGACAAGACGTATAATTTTTGCGGGAGAATAACGCATATGAAGCTGTTTTATCATGATACGACCATCGGTCGGATCGGCATAGCTGAAAACGCTGATTGTATTTCAAATCTTTATTTTGCAACTGACGCCACCCTGCTGAACGTGGAATTACAGGAGACAAGTGTTATTAAGGAAGCCTTCCGACAACTTGAGTCGTATCTTGCCGGTGACCTGAAAATATTCACCATCCCGCTTGCCCCGTACGGTACAGATTTCATGCGTTCAGTATGGATAATTCTCCGTGATATCCCCTATGGCAAAACCGCCAGCTATAAAGAAATCGCCAGCGCTGTAGGAAATCCGAAAGCAATGCGCGCAGTAGGAATGGCGAACAACAGGAACCCGATACCAATTTTTATTCCCTGTCATAGGATCATCGGCTCAGACGGAAAACTGGTAGGATACCGTGGTGGACTGGAGCTTAAGAGGGAACTGTTGGAGCTTGAAAAACAATAAATAAAGCCATTCCCAACCGGGCGCGGCTAAATTCTTTTAGTGCCTAAATCGTGATTAATTATATTGCTAGATTGATGTTTTTCAACACTTGAATTAATTTCGCTTTTTGAACGGGCTTGACGATGTAAGATGTCACACCCTTGCAATATGAATCTAATACTGTTTTTGGATCGTCCAAACCTGATACCATTATTATTTTGGATTGCTTACTAGCGGGAACTCCATATTCTTTTTCAATATTTCTGATGCCCACTAGTGCTTCGTGGCCATTACATCCTCTCATTGTTACATCCATGCAGATTAGGTCATATTTTTGCCCATTACTCAAATTTGTGCGAAACAATGAAATTGCCTCGTTTCCGTCCTCAGCAAGGTCGCATTCAAATGAAGTGCAAAGCATCTCTTGAAGGAGTATCCGATAAATCATATCGTCATCTACAATAAGGCATTTCACAGTGCGCACTCCAATTGGCTTAAAAGGAAACTTGAAATCATTTTATACTCTAATATTTTCTAATTAACAATCTAATAGTCGCACACCGGTCATCGGGTAGGAGGCGTAATTACTTCTGTTGTCCTGTAACGCCTCAGAACATAAGGTTCCGTACACGGCGGTTCACGTTAGTTGTTGAAAACGGTGGAACAGGTTGAGTAGTGACAGAAGCCCAACTTCTTAAAATATGATGTATCAAAAGCGTGGTTCATATGTGAGGATCCTGAATTCCGCCAGGGGCCACGTTTATTTAGAGATTTTCCATACACTCGCCTCCGAATATTCGCGTTGCATTAGTTTCTTTTCTCACGTAACGAATGTGACCTTCCCCACAAAATCTGAACCATTGCAAACTTAGTGATTTCGGTCTAGAAACTCCCAAAGGAGGCTAGACATGAAACCAAGGCGATTCACTGAAGAGCAGATCATTGGCATCTTGAAACAAGCCCAGGCCGGAATGAAGATCGTAGACCTATGTCGTACCCACGGCATCAGCGATGCCACCTTCTATAACTGGCGCACCAAGTACGGCGGCATGGAAGTTTCCGACGCCAAACGTCTGAAGGTGCTTGAGGACGAGAACAAGAAGCTGAAGCAGATGCTAGCCGACACAATGCTTGAAAACAGAGCTATCAAGGACGTTCTTTCAAAAAAGTGGTAACGCCTGCTGCCCGCCGGAACATCGTGAGCCTGCTCAAAGAGGGGTTCCAGTTCAGCGAGAGACAGGCCTGCGTAATTGTCGGGCTGTGCCGGAGCAGTTGTCGGTACCAGGCGAAACCTAAAAACGATGCTGAGATCAGATCCCGGTTGCGTGAGTTGGCTGAACAACGCCGCAAGTTTGGGGTACCCCGCCTGCATACTCTACTACGTCGGGAAGGCCACCTGATTAACCACAAGCGCACCGAACGCCTTTACCGTGAAGAAGGTCTCTCACTGCGCCTGAAAAAACGCAAGAAGCGCATCAGCCACCTCAGGGTGGTCATGGACAGGCCGGAGCGAGTCAATCAGCACTGGTCCATGGATTTCGTCTCCGACAGTCTTTTCAGCAACAGGCGCTTCCGAGTATTGACTGTTGTCGATGATTTTAGCCGTGAATGCCCGGTACTTGAAGTTGATCATTCACTGACAGGAAAACGAGTAACCAGGGTACTTGAGCGAATCGCACTGACACGTGGTCTGCCAGAAGCAATCACAGTCGACAACGGGCCGGAGTTCATCAGCAAGGCGCTTGATCTTTGGGCCTTTGAGAATAGCGTCAAGCTCAGATTCATTCAGCCGGGAAAGCCGACACAGAACGCATTCATCGAAAGCTTTAACGGCAAATTCCGTGATGAATGCCTGAACGACAACGTTTTCGTAAATTTGCACAGCGCCCAGAAAATCATTGAAACGTGGCGGCAAGATTACAATTCCGAAAGGCCGCACAGTTCACTTAATGGACTGGCACCAACTGAGTTTGCAAGAATATTTGAAAAAGAACAAAAGACCGAAAAACCTAAGTTAAAACTGGTACTACTGAAGGGGTAAGGTCACACTCATCACTAAATGGAATTAGATATCAATTTGGCCTATAAGCCGTTCTACGGTATGTAGCGCACAATATGAGGCCCAAATAAATTCGCAATTGCCAATGGCAGTCGTTGCCATGCTTGAATTGCAAAATGAAATCTGGGGTTCTTTGGATTTATTTCAGGTAGAGTGACACCATTATGCAGAAGATACTGCCAGTAGAGTTGAACCGGCATTGCACCCCACTGTTTCTTGAAATTGTACGTTCCTTCACCCGGTGTTGAGCGGCCAAAGTCAAACTTATGGGCACCAATACCTATGGCAAAGCGGATTGCCTCCCAATAGAGAATATTATTCGGACATAGTTCGCGAAAATCTCTATTAGACGAGGCCCACGGGACTTCCATCGTATCTTTGTACCATGTCATAAGTCCCGAAGCTATAGTCCTGCCATCCTTTATAATCGATAGGATCCGGGTTGAATCAGGAAATTCAGCCAGAACGTTGCCGAAAAAGTTCCGGCTGTATACTGGCGTACCAAGATCACGCATATTTCTGCAAAACACTTCATAAAATCCATCCAGCAACTCAGCGCACCCCACGACAGCCTTCAAGCCACTCTTCTCCGCCTTGCGCACCTGATTACGCACTTTGGCGTCAAGTGCAATCCACTGTTTATCCACATTATTTTCCAAAGTTAGGATCATGGTGACCTTGTGCTGCTTGGTTGCCACAATGTCATCGAACATTTTGAGATGGCGGAGCTCGATATAATCTACTCCTGTCTCATTAAGTAGCTTTCGGGATGTGTTCAGCAGTGAATCAGTAACCGAATCTTCTGCACTCAGCATGCCTCCATAATTAAAAAACGGCAACGAAATCACAGAATTACCAAACATCCTGCTCTTCATGTGAACATACGGCAGTACTCCACATATTTCGTTATTGCTGTTGGTAGCTGCTAGATACAAGGTTCTGTGACCGAAACTCTTTTCGATAACTTTACGCCAGCTATGTTGGTGGTAATTCGTGGCTTCATGATGAGAGTTAACAAACACATCCCATTCCGTACCGTCTTCGTTATATAAATGAGTTGTGATTTCCATATGCCTTCGCCTCACATACGTTACTAATCTAAGAGGAAATATGTTGTCGGTGTTAACAACACTATTGTCGTTAAAATTTACACAATGTACTGCTTATTTTAAGAGACTGAATGCATATACTATTTATTCTATACTGTTAAATGATGGTTTGGTAATTGCATGCATAATACTTAAATATGCGTTAAGGCACTACGGCCAAACCCTGAAGTGCACTAGCTTTATTTCAGGGCAACTTAAAAAGTATGGAGTGCGAGAGGCAAGTATGGCTGAAAAACGAGATCATCAGCGGATTAATTGCGCCGAAAAATGTCTTCTGTATCATGAAGACTCGAAATATTGCGGCGCAATTATGAATATATCGATTTCCGGAGCGTTGGTAGCCCTTAACGACTCCGTGCGCAGTAAAATTACACCAGGTGATACATGCAGCTTCATTCTAAGCAATGAATTATCCTCGTCATTTTGCCGATATAAAATCCGTATTACACGTGTAAGTCCGGCTGGGGTAGGATTTAAAATATTAGAGCACACCTTCTAAAACAGGACTAGTCCTGTTTTGTTCACAAATCGGACACGCCTGCTTTTAGACCACACTTACTCATAACGTCCCGGATCAGCGGATTTTCTTTATCTTAACTGTGGATTATTGAGAGCCTTTAGTCAAGGGTACCAAGTGTGATCAAGTGTTTCATATCGCTGTTGGCTCTCCGTTCACCCAGCGCCAGATTGTATTCGCAGGAGCCACGTTCATCACAATGCACCTCTATCAGAATATTTCCTTTGAGTTTTTCTATCAGCATTCCGGCATTCCTGGTCAGAATAGTACAGTTAGGCTTGCGCTGATCTGATTTATAAAAAACAAAATAAATTATCTCCCGTATAGTGCCTCTACCACTTCATATATTTTACCAACGCCGGCGACTCCATTTACTACTCGATCTTGACCTCTATTTTACGAGGCTTTGCCGCTTCCGCCATTGGAACCTTCAAGGTAAGTACGCCATTGATAAACTCAGCCTTTGCCTTCTCATGGTCCAGCGTCTCGGGAATCGCGAACTGTCGATAGTAATGCGCAAACTCGAACTCCGTGTATACAGATCGCCCAGGCATGGTACGTGATGCTGGGGCATTAAGGGTCAGAATGCCCTTGTCCACATTGATATCCAGAGTATCCTTTGCAGCGCCAGGGATATCAGCAACCAGGGTCAACCCATCATCTGTTTCAACTATATCTACCGCTGGCTTAACGTATCTTTCATTTGCTCTCGTCTCTTCCCGTGCCTGAATACTTTGCTCATCGTTTCGTTTCGCTATACCGATGTCAGCCATAATAATCTCCTTTACTCGTTCAATAGGTTAAATTTATCAAGAGTTTATTTACGTAGGCTTGATTTCAATTTTCCTTGGAATGGCGTGTTCAGCCTTGGCAAGAGTTATCTGCATAATGCCATCTTTACAGTCGGCGCTGATCTTGTCAGCGTTGATGTCGACCGGCAGTTCCAGAGTTCGGAAAAATTTACCGGTACCGAGTTCAGAGCGATGCAGTATTTGCCCTTTATTTTCCACAGACGTTTTCCGTTCCCCACTTATTGTGAGGCTGTTTCTCACGACAGTCAGTTCGATGTTTTTAGGATCTACACCCGGAATAAGAGCAGCGACAAACAGACTTCCGTCATCCTCACTGAAATTAACGAGTGGAAATCGGCGGGTAGTTGTCGGGGCAAGAAATGTTGATCTAAAGGGGCGATTGAGTCCGGCTCCTTGAAAGGCTTCATCGACCTCTCTCCTTAAATTACCCAGCTCTCGTAACATATCCCAGCTTGTCATAATGGTATCCTCCTTGACGTTTAGTGCCAACAGAGGAGTACTATCCAAACTTCATGCCAGTTTTTATTTATTAAAATAGCTCATAAATATAGATTGTTATGCACGAGACCAATAACCGGGATGTGTTACAAAATTATGTCGGGATAAATAAAAGCGGGTATTACGGGAGAAAACGGGCTGAATTTATGGAGTTTTTCTAGAGAGTAAAATTTAATATTTCGGCATAACAGTTAACATGATAATCGTAGCATAGCGGCTGCCATATGCCTGAGAGCGATGCTTACATTCTCCCTGAACGAATAATCTCACAAACCAACCAGCGTCCGACAATCCCCGCCACGACATACCCTTAAAGGCAAGGACCGGTACGTCCATAACTTTTGGACCATTATCGGTCGACATGATGATTGAGGAGCCGATAATCATTGC
>CAIQWT010000079.1 GCA_903875605.1 uncultured Geobacteraceae bacterium
ATTTATGTCTCTAATATACCCCCGATACCCCCGGATGTCAAGGGTTGCTGGCGGATATTATCGGACGCATAAACGAGAAAAGGCCCTGATTTTTCAGGGCCTTTAAGACTTCGCCGGACTATACCGGATTGTTAACTGGCGGAGAGGTAGGGATTCGAACCCTAGGTACGTTGCCGTACACCTGATTTCGAGTCAGGCACCATCGACCACTCGGACACCTCTCCGTGGACGGACTGTATATCCTATTTTTCCCACTATTTCAAGATCGGTTTTTATTTCAAGTTATACGGTGTCAACTTCCAATGTTCTTTTGAGACGAAACACCAGTAATTCCGAGGTGTATTCCAACCTGTCCTCCATCCGACTGTCCCTTGGCGTAGGCATCACTGCTAATGTAACTTCTCCGACTGCGCATTGTCCTCAACTTTCCTATTTCACTCATAGCCTGCCTGATCAGCCCTTCTTTCACAAGCACCAGCGCGCCTGTTGTAACCGGAGTCACTATTTTCTGTTCTCGCAAACGACCGGTGATTGTTGTAACCGCTCCAAGATAATAGGAATGGCGCATCAGTTCACGGTGGCGATTGGCAATTGTGGGGTCAACATGCTGTTTCATATAAGTACTGCAGAGTTTTCTGACCGTTAGATCAAGATAGGTAAAAGTGTAGGCAGCTATCTGCACATCTGCACCAACTCCAATAAATGTCATTTTGCCGGTGGCAGGATGATGGATAGCCTGACAGTCGAATGCTGTGCTGACACCGCAACTAAGATGCCGAATCCATTTTGGCAGGGTCTTGGAAACGGATGTTTCAACCTTGTCGGCCTTATCCGGTTTGTGGGTCGCCTCAATGTCGGCCATGGCAAGGTTGTGCTCTGATAATAAACGCTGTGCATGGCTGGCAGCCAGTGCAGCTTCATGTTCGTTACTGGAATTTGCCAGTGCCAGCAATTTTTTTATTTTTTCAATTATTGGCTGCTGTTCCATGAAACCTCACTGATGCGGTATTGGAAAAATACACTCCGTATGGTGCGAGGCATCGGGCTATGTTTGGTAGAGAAATTGTGAATTCAAAAAATTACGGTTTTCCTGAATCCGGTATTTTACTTTGTGAACGACGATCCTCAATTTTCTGGTGGATTGCTTCATACGCTTTTTGCTGTTCCGGAGTAATCTGCGCCTTGATTTTTATGGATGTAGTTTTGTTGAGCTCGATAAGTTTTGCCCGCCGTTGTTCTCGATTAAAAGTATCGTTGCCGCGCATCGCTTCCAGTTGTTTAAATTCTTCCTGAAGAAGCGGTTTTATAACGGTCTGCTGCACCGGTGTCAGGGAAAGGTCCTTAGTCAATCGGAGCAGACGGCTTTCGGGATCGTTTTCACCCGGATTTGGGCCTGGACGTGTGTTGCGCTGTTTTGAGCGGTTTGTAGAAATTTTTTGCTTTGCTTCATCTTGACGTGTTTGTTGCTCAGGCGTCAGCATTGGTCGGATCTTTTCCGCAGTAACCTTGTTGAGTTGCTGTAATTTTGCGCGACGTTGGTCACGGTTTAAGGTGTCGTTGCCTCGTAAGGCTTCAATTTGGATTAACTCCTCATCAAGAACAGGTTTGATTTTTATTCTCTGTTCCTCTGAAAGTCCAAGTCTGCTGGTCATCATATTCAAACGATAATCTGGGCCATTTTGAACCCCTTTACCACGCTTCATGACGGCTGGTCCGCGTCCTCCTGCAGGGCCATCTGGTGCTGTCGTTTCTGCCATTACGTATGAACATTGAAATGCCAGTAGCATGGCGCAGCAAATTGACATGAGTGAAAAGTTACGTTTTGTGCGTATCATAGAATCTCCTTATGTTTGAAATTTGACCGATCATATCAGAATAATATTATGACGCAGTAAAAAAAACCGGTCTTTAAGTCAGTTGTTCCGATTAATATAGGAGCTGATCAACCGGCTCTCAACACTCAAGCGGAACAGCAAGGGCAGAACAGCGGCTAGAAAAATAATGCCGCAACCAATCGATTCGCCGCTATTAAGTCGTTCTCCCAGTACAAAAAAACCAGCTATCAGGCTCCAGACCGGATCAAGGGTGTAGATCAGTCCGGCTCTGGTTGGGGTGACGTAGCGTTGATATATATTCTGGAGGGTGAAACAGAATACTGTCGGGAATACGGCGCAATATGCTATCGATAAAACGGCAGAAGTGCTGAATTTGAAGTCTGGGAGTGGGAGTATGAGTGTAGCAGTCCCGGCGATCAGTGATACGGTGGCGAACTGAACGAGTGTTATCAGGTAAACGTCATCATCTTTTAAAACTTTCGAAACCGAGATGATGTGGCAGGCGATCATAAAAGCACAGAACGTAGACAGAAGATCTCCGCGATTAAACCCATTTCCGCCGCTCGTTGCCAGTAGTACGATACCGGCGACAGCCATGGTAATGCCGGCAATGTTGACCCGGCCGATCCGGTCCCGCCATATGATTTTTGTAATTAAAGGGATAAAGAGTACAAACAGGTTGTTAAGGATGCCGGCCCGCGAAATGCTTGTCCCCTGGATGCCAAAAACAAAACTGAGATTTGTTAAGCCGAGGGCCAATCCTACCGCCGTACCACGGAAAATGGTGCCGGAATCTAACTTTTTAAGACGTCTGGAGCAAACCAGCAGCATGATGGTCGTTGCCAGAACAAATCTTGTTAATACGAATAGTTGTGGCGGGATTGTACTGACACCTATCTTGGTGAATAGAAAACTGCCTCCCCAGAAAAACGTAGTGAGAACCAGATAAAAATACACCCGTTTCATTGTAGGTGATGCCTGAATTGTCATCGGGAGATGATCTCCAATGTGGCTGCTGCCATATATTCGCTGACAACCGGCAAATCGGCAGCGGCCCAATCGAGGTCCTTCATGTATTGCGGCTCAATCCATTGAAGAGCGTGGTGCTCATACATGGTAACGGTGCCGCCTGCCAGTTGGCAGATAAAAGGATAAAGAGTAACGGTGAAATCAGGATAGTTATGGGTTGCCAGAGATAGAGCGTTACTGATAGAAACACTGACGCCGAGTTCCTCCTGCAGTTCACGGAGCAGACATTGCTCCGGAGATTCGCCGGATTCGATTTTACCACCAGGAAATTCCCATTTAAGAGGCAGTATCATTGTAGCACTGCGTTGGGCTGTCAGGACTTTACCCTCTTGTTCTATAATGGCGCAGGCCACGTGGAAATGACGTTTCATTTCGTGCCTTTACGATGACGCTCAAGCAACTGCATACCGACCCAGTGCAGTGCGAACTGATAGGCGATTCGGCCGCTGTTGTCACCTTTGTCATATCCCCATTGAATCGCTGCAAGCCTAGTCTCTTCAGTCCACACAAGTTGCGAACCCAGCTTTGCAAAGAGTTTATCGACCCATTGCCGGGTGACGCTGATGTATTGTTCCTGACTGAAAGGATGAAATCCAATCCATAGACCAAAGCGACCAGAGAGGGAAATTTTTTCCTCAATAGCCTCACCATGATGCATTTCGTTGTTTATCAGCATGGCGCCACGGTTATCGGTTTCAAATTCCGGTAGAAGGTGACGGCGGTTTGAAGTGACATAGATCAGGACATTATCTGGTGGCGCATAGACGCCACCGTCTAGAGCACTTTTAAGCATTTTATAGCTTGATTCGCCTACTTCAAAGGAAATGTCGTCAGAGAATATGATAAAGCGGTACGGCAGTCTTTTAATGCTGTCGACAATGTCCGGGAGATGGATCAAGTCGTGTTTATCTACCTGGACAATTCGGAGACCCTGCGAAGCATAATTGTTGAGTATCGCCCTGATCAGAGAGGATTTACCGGTGCCGCGCGTGCCCCAGAGGAGAGCGTTGTTGGCAGGATAACCAGCCAGAAACTGACAAGTGTTCTCTTCAATAATACGCTTCTGCTCTTCAATTCCCAGCAGATCATCAAGTGCGATCTGCTCAATGCTTTCGAGCGGTTCCATATAACCGCTGAAGGAATGACGCCGCCAGTTGGCGGCATGACAGACAGTCCAGTCAATTTCCGCAAACGGTTTTGGCAGCAGTAACTGCAGTGAAGTGAGTACCTGCTTCAGTTGATGTGTCAGTTCCTTGTCCATTGTGCTGCCTCGCAGACCTCTTATATAAGTTGGAATTATCAGTAATTATTTAGCTGAACGGTAATTGCCTGGTGCAGGCATTTATCCGGTATGTCTCTTGTAATATTAGAAAAGGCGATTGACGTTTTATTTGTAATAACATATTGTTTCATGCGCGTCAGCCAGAATTACCGGTTGGTTGCGTGGAATACTTGATGCCCACCGGAGAAACTTGCAATGTTTTTAAGGGTTACCGATCTTGCCACTACTATCGGCGTTGATGAAAAAACAGTATTAAACTGGATCAAAAACAAAGGTCTTCCAGCACATAAGCAGGATGACCGCTATCGCATCAATAGGGTTGATCTACTTGAATGGGCCACCAATCAAGGTGTTACAATCCCGCCTGATATTTTTGCAGATAGCAACGAAGTGAACTGTCTTTCTTCCGTTTCTGAAGCACTTATGAATGGCGGTTTGTTTTATGACCTGCCAGGAGACACTCCTGAGTCGGCGCTTAGAGAAGTGGTTTCCAGGTTGGCTCTGCCACCGGGTCTCGATCCGGATTTTTTACTGCAGACCCTTTTGGCCCGGGAAGCCCTCGGTTCTACTGCCCTTGGCAACGGAATCGCTATTCCTCATGTGCGCAATCCGATTCTCGGGCAGACTGGAGAGTCGGCCATCAGTCTCTGCTTTCTCAAAAATCCTATTGATTTTGAAGCCGTTGACGGAAAACCGGTAACAATTCTTTTTACACTGGTTACCCCCAACGTCAAAGCACACTTGCACCTACTGGCAAAGCTAGCATTTTTACTGCATGATCAACCTTTTCAAGAGCTGCTCCATCGTCCCGGTAGTGAAACCGAGATTATGGCTGCGATTCTCCTGTTGGAGGAAACTATAGTCAGGAGGTAGCCGCATCATGGCACAGGATTTGTTGGTCCCGGGTAACCTGATTCTTTTTGCCACGATCCTGGCTGCCGTTTCCGGTGTTCCGTTATTGTTCCCCTGTTTCTTTAGTGTCTCACGAGCTCAGTTGCTATCGATTTTTCTGATGCTTTCCGCCTCGTTCGCCGGTCTATCCGGCTCAATAGTTACCCTTTTTTCAGGACGATCTGCTTCGTATGAACTTCTCTGGACACTCCCCTTTGGTCAGGCTGAATTTGGTATAGACGCTCTCACGGCCTGGTTTCTGCTACCCATATTTCTAATTCCAGGTTGTGCTTCACTGTATGCACGCTCTTATTGGAACGCCGACCAACATCTTGCAAATATTAGTAAGATGACCTTTTTTTTCGGTTTGATGACCGCCAGCATGAGCGGAGTTGTTCTGGCCCGCGATGGTATCAGTTTCCTGTTCGTCTGGGAAATCATGGCGCTGTCTGCCTATTTTCTTGTATCTACTGAAGATGAAAAGTCAGAGGTCAGTGAAGCCGGTACTCTGTACATGATCACCACCCACACCGGGACACTTGGGCTGTTTGCGCTATTTCCTCTCCTCAATCTATTAAGTGGTTCATGGCTTTTTCCCGCATCGGCATCGCTGTCCGCCTCCTCATGGCTGTCTACTGCGATTTTTCTGCTTGCCCTGTTTGCTTTCGGTATGAAAGCCGGCATCATGCCGCTTCACATCTGGCTTCCTTCGGCCCATGCAAACGCCCCCAGTCATGTTTCTGCCGCTATGTCAGGAGTGATCCTTAAGGTTGGAATCTATGGTTTAATAAGAATACTTTCTTTTTTTCATGGTGTACCGCTATGGTGGGGATGTTGTGTTCTTGTTCTGGGTGTAGTTTCCGGAGTGGTCGGTGTATCTTTTGCAATCGGCCAGCATGACTTGAAACGGCTGTTGGCTTACCATAGCATAGAGAATATCGGTATCATATTTATGGGTACAGGAGTAGCACTGATAGGACAGAAGGTTGGCTCACCGGCTATGATGCTGCTCGGTATGAGCGGCGCACTGCTCCATGTTCTTAACCATGCACTGTTTAAAGCGCTGCTTTTTCTTGGAGCAGGGTCGGTTATTCATACAACCGGCACTCGTGAAATTGATCTGATGGGAGGTGTTGCCAGGCGCCTCCCATATACGGCACTGTTGTTTGGTGTCGGTTCAGTGGCAATCTGTGGTCTGCCGCCTCTTAATGGTTTTGTCAGTGAATTGCTTATATTTCTCGGTCTCTTTCAGGGGATCCAAGGGGAGGGCGGGGCGGCAGTAGTCGTAACCCTGGCGACCCCAGCGCTGGCACTGCTTGGAGGATTGGCCGTGGCCTGTTTTGTCAAGGTGTACGGTATAGTGTTTTTGGGAGTACCCCGTTCCGAAGCGCATTCGGCGAGGCATGAGGCAGGTTGGGCGATGCTTCTGCCGATGTCGATACTAGGGATGCTCTGCATTGTCATCGGTCTGGCTCCCGGAGTTTTGATCAGTCCATTGCAGCGAGTCACTCTTGCCATTCTGCCTCCGTTAGTCGGTGTAGAAGGACACTCGCTGCCGGCCCTGGTTCCGACCACAATGATTACACTGGCAGGTGTTTTTCTGCTCACTCTGATCTTACTCATTACATTCTGGTATCGGCGCAGGTTGCTGGATTCAGTCTGCAGTCAAACTGTTACCTGGGGATGCGGCTACCAACGGCCGGCACCACGGATGCAGTATAGTGCCTCCTCTTTTGCCGAAATGCTGATCACCTTACTGTCATTTGTTCTCAAACCGCACAGCCATCTGTCAGGTAAAATAGCTGGCATCTTTCCCGGTCGAACACGCTTTTCCTCACACGTGCCGGAAGCGGTACTGGAGTTGGTGTATATTCCGCTGTTAAAGCTTCTGTATCAACGCTTTTCCGGTATTCGCAGGCTCCAAAGCGGTATCTTACAGCAGTATGTTCTCTATACTTTGATTACTTTAGTTGTGCTGCTGGTCGGCAGTTTTATTTGATCAGACTTTAATTGCAAAACAGAGGCTGTAATATCCAACGGAGGATGACCTTGAACCCGATCGGCACTATTCACGAGCAACCAATTGCCAACCGTATAAACTGGGTCTTTGATCTGGCTCAAAGATACTCGGTGGAGTTCTGCTCTCCGGAAGCGTTTCTAGCAAGAGAACGTTATCTTGCGCTGCATCCGACAGCGATTGCCGTTATGAAATGCATGGATGGCAGGATCAATATCCCAGTTGCAACCAACACGCCGCCAGGTATTATCCAGCCGTTTCGTAACCTCGGCGGGATGTTTGATATGGGTTGGCCTCATCTTGGTGAGGTGCTGGCCCAGTACGTCCAGCGCATGGTAAAAAACGGCAGACGCATACTTATTCTGATCACATATCACTTTTCACGTGGCGATATTCATCGGGGTTGTTCCGGTTTCGGCTGTGATACTTCAGCGGCAATAGCCCACACTCGTCAGATTCAGAGTCAGATGGAAGCCATCTTCGGAATCGCTCATGACAGCGTATATCCACTTATCTGCGGATTTGAAACCGATGAGGATGCACTGCTGCTGCACAGCCCTGATGGCAGGATTCTGGATCTTTCCGGCGATATTTCAGTTAATGAGCTAAGCGCAGAACTGGCGCTGCGTTTTAACGATATGCCTCGCGAAATGCGTAGTGACCTGCTGCCGCTGTTGGCTGGTAATCTTTCTCATATCAGTGGATTACGTCAGGAACGGCGTGCTCTGACAGTCGAACACCGTGAATGGATGATCTGTCTTGGGCGAGGATTCGACTTTCTCCATACCCCCAATCTTGCTTTGATTATCGGACCTTACAGCCCTAATCTATCTGATCCAATCCGTAAAGCGGCGGCAATTATTGAAAGTAATATGGCAGAGGGGAGGGTTCCTGATGACGGATTTCTACTGCTTGCCTCAGTGCCGTACGATGAAATTGGAGTTGACCGGGCTCGCGCCGTTATGAAATCACATTTTCTTTCTAAATTCGCTGCCGAAGTAATAGAACGTGAATTTCCAACCCTGGCAGGGAAGATGATTCGTCATACGGCGGTACTTGATTGGAACTCACGCAGGATTGAAGCGCTGTCAGAGCCAGACTAAAAAAACAGGAATGCGCTGTTATTGCAACACTTTTTGATTGACACGTATACGTATCGGGGTTCACTATCCTTCCCCGTCAGAAATGCAGTTGTCGCCTCTTTTTAGAACTATCTCAAGGAGTGTTTAGTATGCATTTCGTACTGCAGGGCGCGTTTGACCCTGCGCTCGTGGCGATAGGAGCCGCGCTTGTTATCGGCCTTGCCGGTATTCCAGGGCTGTTTATTAGGCAGCCGGGACCGGGCCAGATCCTTTCAGCAGTAGTAACGGTTCTGTCTGCGACTGCAGGCGTGCCGGCTGTACTGCAGCTTCTCTTCAGTAAAACCTCCACGACCTACATGCTCCAGTGGGGGCTGCCTTTCGGTCTATGTGAACTTGTCATTGATCCTCTTTCTGCCTTCTTTCTGATACCCGTTTTTCTGGTCACCGCTGCAGGCTCAATTTTTGCGATCGGCTACTGGCCTGCTGCCGAACATAGCACCAACGAGCGCGGCTTAACCTTCTTTTATGGTCTGCTTGCTTCATCAATGGCGATTCTGTTGATGGCCAGAAACGGAGTTTTCTTTATCATGGTATGGGAAGTTATGGCGCTTTCCTCTTACTTTCTGCTGGTGACGGAGCATGAAAAAGCCGAAGTCCGGCGTGCTGGAATAGTCTATCTCATTGCTACTCACTTTGGCACAGCGGCTCTTCTTGTTTATTTTTCCCTGTTGGCGGCTCAAACCGGATCATTTCAGCTTCCGGTCGCAGGCTCACTCTCAGCTATTTCCCCATCTGCCACAATTGTTGCGCTGGCTGCGATTATCGGATTTGGCGCAAAGGCCGGCATAATGCCGCTTCATGTGTGGCTCCCATCGGCTCACGCCAATGCCCCCAGTCACGTTTCGGCCGTGATGTCCGGTGTTATGCTGAAGATGGGGCTGTATGGCATTTTTCGTACGCTGACTTATTTTCATGATCCGCCGCTGTTATGGGGCGGTATCCTGACTCTGTGCGGTATAACCTCAGCACTGCTGGGGATAGCATTCGCCGTTGCCCAGCGTGACCTAAAGCGGCTGCTTGCCTGCAGCAGCATTGAGAACATCGGAATTATCACTACATGCCTTGGCGTTGCTCTGCTGGGGGTGTCAAGTCATAACAATACTCTGATATATCTCGGTATGGCAGGTGCTCTGCTTCATGTTCTTAACCACAGCTTCTTCAAGACGCTGCTGTTTCTCGGCTCCGGCGCTGTTATTCATGCTGCCGGAACGCGTGAGATGAATTTGATGGGAGGGCTTGGAAAAAGCATGCCGCGCGTGGCACTGCTTTTTTTAGTCGGAGCTGTTGCTATCTGCGGCATTCCACCACTTAACGGTTTTATCAGTGAATTTATTCTCTACCTTGGCCTTTTCCTGCAACTCAAGGCAGACAGTCTGATTTATCTGGTTTTTTTAGCACCTGTTTTAGCACTTGTCGGTGGCCTGGCCGTAATTGCCTTTACCAAATTGTACGGTTCTGTCTTTCTGGGCACTCCACGTTGTCCCGATGCAGTCACACATCATGAAGCTGGGATGACAATGCAGATGCCGATGATCTTTTTTGCAGTGCTCTGTCTGTTCATCGGGATAGCACCGCAGCTGGCCCTTCACCTTGTTTCACCCGCTATTGCAGTCTGTTATCCGCTACTCCAGTTAACAGAGCTCCCTGCAGAGTACGGCGTTATTTTGGGGAAAATATCACTATCCGGAGTTTTACTGCTGTCGGCTGTAGTTATTGTGTCGCTGTTCTGGAGATGGCGATTGGGGAGAGCCCCAGTAACCTCGGCAACAACCTGGGGATGTGGTTATCAACGCGGGACGGCGCGCATGCAGTATGGAGCCTCATCATTTTCGGAGCTTGCTGTTTCGGTGTTCACTGGTATTATACGCCAGCGGATTGATCGTCCTGTGGTGAATGGTCTTTTCCCCGGGACTGCCCGCTGCAGCGATCATCCAAGCGAAACTATTCTTGAACGTATCATTGAACCTTTATTCACTATGATAGGGATTTCATTCGCCTTTCTGAGGCGTTTGCAACATGGTCTAGTGCACGTGTATATGATGTATATTTTTGCCACCCTGTTTATTCTGATGCTTTGGGCTAACTGACCTCTCTTCGGAGCAGCTATGACGAACAGTACAATTATAAATAGTACAATCCATATTTTTCTGGCGCTGATTATGCCGCCACTGCTCCTCGGAGTAATCGGCAAAACGAAAGCGGCTTTTGCCGGGCGGGTCGGGGCCCCTTTTTTACAGCCCTATTATGACATTCTTCGCTTACTTCACAAAGGGACTGTGTTCAGTACGACCACCAGCTGGGTTTTTCGTGCAGGTCCAATCGTTGCATTGGCTACCACTGCCGTGGCTTCATTGCTGATTCCCTTTGGCGCACACCCTTCACCGATATCTTTTGATGGCGATATGATCCTGTACGCGTATCTCTTTGCTCTCGGACGTTTTTTTACTATGGCTGCCGCCCTTGATACCGGTTCGAGTTTTGAAGGTATGGGATCAGCTCGTGAGGCAACCTATTCCTGTCTCGCCGAACCTACACTTTTCTTTGCACTTATCACCCTTTCGCGGCTCTCCGGTTCATATTCTCTAACCGGAATGCTCTCCAATGTCAGCAGTGGTGCCTGGTTGTACGCCGGTGCCTCTCTATTGCTATTGATCGGCGGGATGTTTATAGTGCTGCTGGTTGAAAACTGCCGCATCCCTTTTGATGATCCCAACACCCACCTGGAATTGACCATGATCCACGAGGTTATGGTTCTCGATCACAGCGGACCTGCTTTTGCGATAATCCAGTATGCAGCAAGCTTGAAACTGTTTGTCCTCGGAGCTTTTTTTGTTCAGTTGGCATTGCCGTTCGCTACTGGCAGCCCCTTTCCGGATTGGGGTATTTTTATTGTTTCCATGCTGCTTCTGGCGGTCATCATAGGGGTAGTGGAATCAGTTATGGCAAGGCTGAGACTGGTTCGTGTGCCGCAGTTACTGGTTGCCGCCACAATACTGGCGGCATTCTCTACTTTACTCGTAATCAGGTGATACAATGATTTCATTGGCCGATCAATTTCTGGTTCTGGTACTACTTATCAATTTTATTTCACTTGGTACCAGTCGCCTGATATTTTCCATCCGTGCGGTAGCTGTTCAAGGGGTCATTCTGGGTATTCTGCCCGGTTTGATTCATCCTTTTTCGTGGCATCTGGTCGCAATCACGCTTGTAATTGTCACGGTCAAGGGTTTTGTCATCCCCCAGTTGTTAGGACGTGCCGTGCGTTCTGCTGAAATCAAACGCGAGGCGGAGCCGTTTTTAGGTTACGTTCCTACACTTCTGCTGGGCGCTCTCTTCACTGCTCTTTCTTTTGGTTTTGCCGGCCGTCTGCCGATGCTGCCCGAACACCAGAATTATATGTTTGTCCCGGCATCGATTGCCACACTGATGTCAGGATTTCTGATTTTAACGACTCGCCGTAAAGCAATTTCACAAGTAATCGGATATCTTGTTCTTGAAAATGGTATTTTTATTTTTGGCCTGCTGTTGGCAGAGGCAATGCCTGTAATGGTTGAGGCCGGAGCTCTGCTCGACCTGCTTGTGGGTACCTTTGTTATGGGAATTGTTATCAACCAGATCAGCCGCGAGTTCTCATCGCTGGATACATCACTTCTGACCTCCCTGAAAGAGGAATAGCTCAATGTTCGCTGCCCTGATAATACTTCCGCTCATTGGATCTGCTGTGACCTGGCTGATTCCGTATGATCGACTTCGGCCAAAAGTTTTGGCGTTCTTTGCCTGCGTACATTTTGGCATTACCCTCCGGATGCTGATCTATACCCCGTCTGAATCACCTGGTGGCTGGTTTCATTTGGACGCGCTTGGTAAAATAGTGCTTTTAAGCACCAGCATTCTTTTTATGACCTGTGCCTTTTACTCAATTGGCTATCTTTTCTATCGCCGTGAACGTTCCAATCGTTTGCTTTGCGTGGGGGTACTTGTCTGTCTTGCAGCGGCCTCAATGGTTACTATCACTCATCACCTGGGACTCATGTGGGTCGCACTCGAAACCACAACCATATCCATGGCTCCGTTGATCTATTTCAACCGTAATGCCCGTTCTATTGAGGCAACCTGGAAATATCTGCTGATCTGCTCGGTAGGTGTGGCTTTGGCACTGATCGGCATCTACTTTCTTGCCTACGCCACTATTGTGGCCAAGGTTGAGCCATCACTGCTTCTTGACGATTTGATGCGGGATGCCGGCAAGCTATCCTCCGGTTGGGTTCATGCCGCATTTGTCTTTCTTCTAGTCGGTTTTGGCACAAAAATGGGGCTTGCTCCTCTTCATACCTGGAAACCGGATGCTTATGGTGAAGCTCCCGGTCTGGTCGGCGCGTTACTATCAGGCGGCCTGGTTAACCTGGCTTTTCTTGCCCTGATGCGGATATATCAGCTTAGTCTCGCAACCAAAGAAATTATATTCTTTCAAAATGCCCTGATTGTAATGGGATTGTTTTCGATGGTTGTAGCTGCGATCTTTATGGCGAAACAGGCTGATTTTAAACGCATGCTGGCCTATTCCAGCGTGGAACATGTAGGAATCATGGCTGTAGCGATTGGAATTGGCGGTCGGGCAATTTTGGGTGCACTTTTTCATCTTCTCGCCAACAGCCTTACCAAGGGGGTATTGTTTCTCGCTTCCGGTAACATTCATCGTTCTTACAACAGCAAAAATACTGATCATGTCCGTGGTGCCCTGCGTCGACTTCCTTGGTCTGGAGGCCTTTTTCTGGCCGGGTTCATTGCAATCACCGGATCACCACCGTTTGCCCCTTTTATCAGCGAATTTACCATAATCAGCAGTGCCTTCATTCAAGGGCGTATGCTGATCGGAGCAATCTTTCTGATTTCACTGATGATAATTTTTATCGGGATGGCATTGACTGTTCTGCCAATGGTTATGGGTGAGGTGCCGCCTGAAAGTGAGGCAACTTCCTATAGTGATACTGTCTGGACGGTAGGCCCTCCATTGTTTCTATTGCTGCTGGTTTTTATACTTGGAGTTTGGATTCCGGCCCCGCTGATGGCTCTACTGCGTGATGCTTCTGCTCTTCTGGAGGTGCATTAATGAGCTACGGTATGAAAACCTTCTATAATGGTACTTCGTTCCGGCGGGATGAAATACCGGTGCCGGATAACGATACTTTTTTTCAGTCTATTCTGGATGCTATCGCCTCCGGTTGGCGGGTCTGCTCTTATTTCGGCGTTCCAAATTCCCATGGAGTGACACTCTACTGTGTCATGTCGGCCCGGGGTGGGAATGGTGCTCTTGGTATTTCAGCTACATCCGTCGGCCGTTCATTTCCATCTCTGGCAGCTTCCTGTCCGCAGTTGCACCTGTTTGAGAGGGAGATTGCTGAACAGTGTCTAACACGTCCTGAAGGGCATCCCTGGTTTAAGCCGGTGCGTTTTCAAAAGCCACTTTGTGAGGGGACTGGACTCTGGAGTGAGAGCGATGGAGCTGGTCTTCTTCCAGCCGTTATGGAGTTCTATCGTGTTGAGGGGGATGAAGTCCATGAGGTTGCTGTTGGTCCGGTACACGCCGGCATCATTGAACCGGGGCACTTTCGCTTCCAGTGTCACGGTGAAGAGGTCTTCAATCTCGAAATAGCACTCGGGTTTCAGCATCGTGGCATCGAACGGGCGCTGATCGGTGGCCCGATGCCCCGTACCATGCACCAGATGGAAACAATTGCCGGTGATACGACTGTTGGACATGGTCAGGCCTACTGTATGAATTTGGAGTCGCTGGCTGGAGTTTTTGCTTCACCCCGGGCCGAAACAGTGCGCGGAATAGCTCTGGAGTTGGAACGGCTGGCCAATCATACCGGGGATTTGGGTGCAATTGCCGGAGATGTCGGTTACCTGCCGACCGCCTCATTCTGCGGTCGCATACGTGGTGACTTTCTCAATATGACAGCACTGTTATGCGGAAGTCGTTTCAGCCGTGGTTTGCTAAGGCCGGGTGGGATCGGCTTTGATTGCGATGCTGCAATTGCTGATGATCTATACGCAAGGCTGCAGGCGGCACGGGAAGATCTTTCAGGAGCGGTTGCGCTGCTTTGGAATACTCCCTCGGTAATGGCACGACTGGAAGATATTGGAATTGTAACTGAGACGGACGCCAGGGAGATCGGACTTGTAGGATTAGCTGCCCGGGCGTGCGGACTGAACCGGGATGTACGACGTGATCATCCGTATGGCATTTTCCGCATGAGTCAGATTCCGGTTGTCACAGCTTCTACCTGTGATGTTGCCGCCAGAACCCATTTGCGTTGGCTGGAGGCGGAACGCTCACTGGATTTTATTGATGAACAGATTCGACATCTACCGCGTGGCGGTTATCGCAACCCGATGAAAGAGATTGCTGCCGACCGTTGTGCAGTGGCTCTTACTGAGGGGTGGCGTGGTGAAATCTGTCATGTTGCCCTGACTGACAGCCAGGGGCATTTTGAACGGTACAAAATAGTTGATCCATCGTTTCATAACTGGAACGGACTCGGTTTAGCGCTGCGCAATCAGCAGATTTCTGATTTTCCGCTTTGTAATAAGAGTTTCAATTTGTCGTACTGCGGGTTTGATTTGTAAATTGAGGATTGTAATCTTCAATGAAAAACTCTGTGCTTGATCAAGTTTAGTCTGGAGCCTGTATGCTAAAAGCCATTCTTACACGCTTCCGTCAGGGGCATCGCACTTTTGCCTATCCTGATGCACCATTACCGTTGCCACCACGCTTTCGTGGTTTGCCGCAGTTTGATGCGTCCCGATGTGGTGACGGCTGCCGCGCCTGTGCCGATGCCTGCCCGTATGGAGCCATTTCTGTCACCAGCCAATTGAGGCTGGATATGGGGAAATGTCTTTTTTGTGCTGACTGCGCTGCCGCCTGTCCAGATAATGCGATTGTATTTTTAACAGATGCCAGACTGTCAAGCCGCAGCAGGGAGGGCTTGACAGTGGCTGCGGGTGAACAGTATCATCCGGCGAAAGGGTTGGATGGAGAGCTGCTGAATCTGTTCGGCCGATCACTCAAGTTGCGTGAGGTGAGCGCCGGCGGCTGTAATGCCTGCGAGGCGGATACAAATGTGCTTTCAACGATCGGTTGGGATCTGGGACGCTTTGGCATTCAGTTCGTTGCCAGTCCCCGCCACGCCGACGGTATGTTTGTTACCGGTCCGGTATCTGAAAATATGCGACTGGCTCTGCTTGAAACATACGCAGCAATTCCGGAACCAAAGCTGGTTATCGTTGCCGGCGCTTGTGCGATCAACGGTGGTCCATTTAAGGATCACGCCGAAGTACATAATGGCGCTGATGGTCTTGTACCTGTCGATCTTTACATTCCAGGCTGCCCTCCAAGCCCGCTGACAATTTTGGACGGACTGCTACGCCTGGTAGGGAGAGTTACGGAGTAAACGCCCGAATCAAAAAAATGAAGTAAACTACTTATTACTAAGGAGATTATGCATGACACAGCAAAAACAGGAAAACTATCTGCAAGAGTGGAAAGATCATGAGGCTTGTGCCGAACAGATGCTGCCGATAATCGGCCGTCTGTATCGAGATCATAACATTATTCTTTCCCTGTATGGTCGTACGCTGGTGCATAGCACTGTAATAGATATTTTAAAAGCTCATCGTTTTGCCCGCTTGATTCTTGATACCGAGCTTAGCGTTATGGAAACTTTTCCGCTGCTGGCGGCTATGGACAAGCTTGATCTCGCGCCTGGCAGGGTTGATCTGGGTAAATTGACTATTCAATACCAGAAAGTTGCCGGAACACTTTCAGCAGATGCGTTTATAAAGCAGGTACTGTCCAGTATTAACACCGGTCATGGTGCAGTGCGTGCGGAACCGCAGGATATTGTTCTTTATGGTTTCGGTCGTATCGGTCGACTGCTGGCTCGTATTCTGATTGAAAAATCTGGCAGTGGTGAAAAACTAAGGATCAGGGCGGCTGTTGTCCGCAAAGGGGGCGCTGATGACCTTCTGAAGCGGGCCAGTCTCCTTCGCCGGGACTCTGTTCATGGTCAGTTTAACGGCATTATCACCGTTGATGAAGAAGAGAATGCCATCATTGCTAATGGTAATATGATTCGTATTATTTACGCAGATGCACCAGAAAAGGTTGATTACACCCAGTATGGTATCCACGATGCCATTCTGATTGATAATACCGGCAAGTGGCGTGATCGCGAAGGGCTTGGAAAACATTTACTGGCCCCGGGAATTACCAGGGTTATTCTTACTGCTCCCGGTAAGGGAGATATTCCCAATATCGTAGCCGGCATTAACAATAATCTGATCACCGAACAGGAACAGATATTCTCCGCAGCCAGTTGCACCACGAATGCTGTTGTTCCTATTATGAAGGCCATAAATGATCGTTTCGGAATTGCTCACGGGCATCTGGAAACCTGCCATTCATATACTAACGACCAGAACCTGATTGATAACTACCATAAAGCTTCGCGTCGCGGACGCAGTGCTCCTCTGAATATGGTTATCACAGAGACCGGCGCTGCCAAAGCGGTTGCCAAGGTAATTCCAGAGCTGTCCGGTAAACTGACTGGAAACGCGATTCGCGTGCCGACCCCGAACGTATCTCTGGCGATCATGAATCTTGAGCTTGGCTGCGCGGTTGACGTTGAAACCATGAACAGTTATCTGCGCAATATGTCGCTTGATTCACCGCTGCAGAACCAGATAGATTTCACCAATTCTCCGGAAGTAGTGTCGAGCGATTTTGTCGGCTCACGCCATGCCGGTGTTGTTGATTCTTTAGCGACAATCGCTGAGGGAAATCGCTGCGTGTTGTACGTATGGTATGACAATGAGTTTGGCTACAGCTGCCAGGTCGTCCGCATGGTCCAGCAAATGGCCGGCTTGGAACTCCCGACCCTGCCGAGCTGATAACACGCGTAGTAAGTTTCTCAAGGAGCATGTTTTATGTCACAACAGCAAACTACCCCCTCCCGCTCTGCGGGAGGGGAGCATAGCGCCCATTTTGAACAAATTTGTTCAGATCTTAGTCATAACAGTAATCCTCTCATGGCAGAGTATCGGCGACTGTATGAGGAATACGCTGCTTTGAAGCATCGGGCACTGCTTCTTGACAAGGAAAAAAACAGCCTTAAAACGCAGTTGAGTGAGATGGATCGCTCACTTGATCTGGCTACCCGGATAGATCCGATGACCGGGTTGGCAAACCGGCGTGATATCATGGAAAAGATGGAGCGGGAGCTGAGTCGTGCTGAGCGCCACTCGAGATCATTTTCCATGATGCTGGTTGATCTGGATAACTTTAAACAGCTTAACGAAAAATATGGCTATAACGATGGCGATGATGTGCTGGTTGAGGTGGCGCGCGTGCTGATGAGCTGTGTCAGGAATGAGGATGTCTGTGCTCGCTGGGGAGGGGAGGAGTTTCTCTTTCTTCTCACTGAAACACACATAGAAGGTGCTTTAACCTTGTCACGTAAGATCCTTGACTCGATATCAATGACTGAATTCAAAGCCAACCATCCGGGGATACGTATTACTGCCAGCATCGGATTGTGCGAATATCAGGCCGGTCAGTCAATCCATGACTGTATTTCGCGTGCGGACCAGGCACTCCGTCAGGCCAAACTGGGTGGAAAGAATCGTTTTGTGATTGCCACGTAAGTCAAGCAGCAGAACTATCACCAAAATGAACCGCCAACCAGACCGTTTTTTGTGTCAGGTCTGTATGTTCCACTCGATGGCGGCAGTTGGCCGGAATCATAACATGGTCACCAGGTTTGAGGATCTGAGCTTCAACATCTCCATCAATCAGCAGGACGGCCTCACCGGAAATCAGTAGAACCCACTCATCCCATCCCTGATCATACCACTCATTTAGTGGCGTTACATGCCCCTCGGACACAATTCTTTCAATTCTGACTGAACCCGATTCCGCGAGAGTTTGAAACAGCTCTTCCTGAAGTGTGTCTGGAATAGCATCGAACAGATTGTGTGTTTGATGAGTCATAGGTACCCGGACCTTTTTAGGTATTCACATAGTTGAATGTTGAGGAGTACGACTACATGTTGCATATAACTCGCTGTATTATTATGAGATAGTAGCATTGAATGCCGAAATTTCAACTACTAATGAAAAATGTGTGTGAGGCTTGGAAGATAGGTGGAATTATTCTTCAAACAGAATTATATCGTTCACAGTATTATGCTGGTTTGTTGCCACTGGCTTTGATATATATTGTTCGTTAATCCAAGTCAGGTGGCGAATTCTGTTGAAATCAAATTTATTTATAAAAATATTTGTTTCCTCAACGCTGGCAATCGTCATTTTGTTCGCTGTGATGTACCTGCTTACGGTTCCGTATATTCAGAATACTGTTGAGAAAATTGAGGAGAATGCTGCCCGCACCATATTGAATAATGTGTACGATATGGTTGAGCAAAGCCATCTTGAGCTGGAAAATTACCGACAATCCATTATTCTTGAACGCAAAGAACAACTGCGTAATATCCTGTCCGTAGCTGATGCCCGTATCCACGAGCTTCTGGTTGAGGTACATGCAGGCAAGACAACCAGGGGGCAGGCCCGTCTCACATTACTGGGTGAATTGCGCCGGATCAAGTACGGGCGCAACGATTACATTTGGGCGTCAAATTACAACTCCGTACTAATCTCACACCCCGACCCCAAGCTACATAACGTAGATTTCTCAAAAACAAAAGATTCACGCGGCAACCTTATCGTACCTCCCATGGTTGAGATGGCTCTCAAAGGTGTGGGTGATGGTTATTACTCCTACTGGTGGCGACGTCTCGGCGAAGAGCAACCGGTTGAAAAAATTACATATTTCAAACACATTCCTGAGTTCGATATTGTTATTGGCACCGGTGTTTACCTTGATGATGTTGAGGTGATGGTGCAAACAAAGAAAGCTATCGCAGTTGATACCTTGCGGGAGCGCCTGAGACAGACAAAGATTGCTAAAACCGGGTATGTCTACGTCTTTGATGGTCAGTATGTTATGCACATTCATCCCAATGCCAATATCGAATATACAAATGTCAGCCTGATACTTGACCAGGTGACTAAGAAACCTCTGTTTTCCGCACTTGCCGCAGTGGCCGATAAAGAACAAAACTTGCGCTATCTGTGGGATAAACCGTCTGATCCAGGGAACTATCTTTACAAAAAGATCTCCTGGGTACGTTATTTCAAAGAGTTTGACTGGTACATCGGGTCTTCAGCGTACCTTGATGAACTGGGAGCGAGCGCCCGTACTCTGCGTAACAGGGTTCTGGCGATTTTAGTTGCTACTCTTCTGCTTTCAGTTACACTAATTTATCTGTTTGTTAACAAACTGACTTCTCCTCTGCTGCAGATGCGCGATACTGCTTTACGTGTTATAGGAGGTGATCTTGATGCCCGTTGTCAATTGAAGCGGGAAGACGAGATCGGAACCGTGGCGATGGTACTTGACGATATGGTTGAACGCTTACAGGAGAATATTAAACACCTTGACAGTAAGGTTGAGGAACGTACCATTGCACTCGAGAAAGCATACATTGAGCTTAAGGAGTTAGACCAGATAAAGTCTGACATCCTCTCCACTGTTTCACATGAACTACGTACACCCATGACTTCGGTTGTGGGTTTCGCCAAGCAGGTGAAGAAAAAACTGGAGTCTGCCGTTTTCCCGAAGGTTCCTGAAGACGAAAAAACGGGTCGTGCTATTCAACAAATTTGCGAAAACCTTGATATAGTTGTCAGCGAAAGTGAACGATTCACTCATCTCATCAATGATGTACTTTATTGTGCCACGCTGGAGGCTGGAAAAGTTGACTGGAAATTTTCGATCATGGCACCCGATCAGTTGATCAGGCGGGTTTTTGCCGCATTTTTTCCGCTGGCTGAACAAAAAGGATTGGAGCTGTGTATGGAGGTCACCCCTGGTC